>CAYVRP010000005.1:0-114997 GCA_964454025.1 uncultured Polyangiaceae bacterium
GGGCGGGGCGCACGGGGGGGGGTGGGGGGCGCGGGGGGGGCGGGGCCGGGGGGCGGGGGGGGCGCGCGTTCGGGGGGGGGGGCCGGGATGGGAGGAACGCCGGACACGGGCGGAGGAGCCTCTTCGGGAGGAACGTCAGGCGACGGCGGGTTGCTGGCGGGCGGGACCTCGGGCACGGCGGGCTCGCCGGCCGGTGGGGGGACTGGGACGGGAGGAACGTCGGGCACGGGCGGGTCCCCTGCGGGAGGAACGTCCGGCGTCGGCGGGGTCGCCACGGGTGGCGAACCCGGGACCGGCGGGGCGCTCCCCGCCGAGGAGCCCGAGCTCATCACCTCGGGACCGGACGCCTACTGGCAGGTGGGGCAGCTCACCGAGGTGTCGAGCGGGAGCCCCGCCCTGAGCGTCGACGCGGCGGGCGGGACCCCGTGGTACGGCTTCGGCGGGACCTTCAACGAGGCGGGGTGGGAGGTCCTGCTGCTGCTCGACCCGGCGGAGCGGGAGCGGGCGATCCGGCTTCTCTTCGACGCCGTCGATGGAGCTCGGTTCGCCTTCGGTCGGATCCCCATCGGGGCGAGCGACTACGCGCTCGACCGCTACACGCTCTGCGAGCAGGAGAACGACTTCGCGATGCAGTCCTTCTCCATCGCGCGGGATCGCGAGTACCTGATCCCCTACGTCCAGGCAGCGCTCGCCGTCGCGCCGGATCTCCACCTCTGGGCCAGCCCCTGGTCGCCGCCCGCGTGGATGAAGGACAACAACTCCATCGACGGCGGGAACATGCGGAGCGAGCCCGAGATCCTGGACGCCCACGCCCTGTACCTCGCCCGGTTCGTGGAGGAATACGAGGCCATCGGGCTCGACATCGAGATGGTGATGCCGCAGAACGAGCCGGGCTACGAGACGCGGTACCCGAGCTGCCTGTGGACGCCGACGCTGCTGCGCGACTACCTGCGCGACCACCTGGCCCCCACCTTCGCGGAGCGGAGCGTGCCCGCCGAGATCTGGCTCGGCACCATGTCGGCCCCGGAGGACGCACAGCATGTCCAGACCGTCATGGCCGACGCGACGTTGAGCGGCGGCGTCGTCAAGGGGCTCGGCCTGCAATGGAACCTCGTCGGTTCGGTGGGCTCCTGGGCCTCGCAGTACCGGCTGCCCATCATGCAGACCGAGCACAAGTGCGGCAACTACCCCTGGGAAACGGCGACGTTCAACCCGACCCGGCCGCCGAACGATCACGCCTACGCCGAGGAGAGCTGGGGGCTCATCACCGAGTGGATCCGGGCGGGTGTGAGCTCCTACAGCGCGTGGAACATGGTGCTCGACACGCTGGGGCAGAACCTGGACGTCCAGCGACCGTGGCCGCAGAACGCCCTGCTGACGGTGGACCGCGCGAATCCTCGGCGGGCGGTGCCGACCCCGGCCTATTACGTCTTCCGTCACGTGTCGCAGTACGTCGATCCCGGCGCCAACCGGGTCGGGACGACCGGGAGCTTCACCGACGCGCTGGCGTTTCGGAACCCGGACGGCAGCATCGTCGCGATCCTGCACAACTCCGGCGGGTCGCCGCGCCAGACCACGCTCGCGCTGGGCGCGGCGACGGTGCAGTTCAGCATCCCGGCTCGCGGCTGGGCGACGGTGAACTGGCAGGGCACGTAGACGGCTCGGGCACCGCGTCCAACGGCTCTCCGCCTCACGGGAGGATCGCCGGGGAGGGGCTCCCCGTGTACACGGGGTCGCAGCGAGGCCGGGTGACGTCGCTCGGGCAGGTGAGCCCCTGGTAGAAGCTCAACGCATGGGCGGGGGAGGCGTACCCGCTCGGCACCTCCAGGCCGGCGAAGGTCCTGAAGTACTGCAGGCAGGCATCTCGCCACCAGCGGGCCTCGTAGTGCTGGATCTCCAGGTACTGGTCGATCTCCTCGAAGCGCCGTGCGTCGACCCGACCCGCCACCGTGCGCCAGGATTCCCGCAGGTCGGCAACCTGGTCGACGCCGAGGCTGTAACGGTAGACGAGCTCCTCCCAGAGTGTTCTCCCGGAGCTCATCGTCTCCTGCCAGCCGACGTGGTGGAAGAACAGGAGGAGCTCGTCGGGGATCGAGCCCCGGCTGGCGAGACGGTCGCGCACCGCCGGGGCGTACTGCGCGACGGCGTTGCTGCCCGCGGCGGTGCGGTCGAACCCGAGCCCCTGGCTGTCGGCGCGGTGGTAATAGACCGGGTTCCACTCGGGCCGGCTCAGATCGTCCACCCAGGGCCCGGGCCCGTAGTGGTGGTTGGAGGCCATGATGTGCGCGAGACCGAGCGGCGTCATGTAGTTGACCACCGCCTCCCGCGAGCTCATCAGCATCTCGGTCACCGGGGCCACGACCGCCGGATCGTTGGTGAGGGTCTGGCGAACCCAGTCCTCGGCGATGGCCTCCGCCGAGACGTCCGGATCCCAGGCCATCCGGCCGTAGACGTACCAGTTGGCCTGGTTGAAGTGGGATCCGGTCCAGTTCGTGTCGGTGCCGACGTTGGCCACGCCCGAGATCGCGCTCGTCGTGTGCCCGTGGAGCGAGCCATCGATGACCCGCGCCACCGTCGAGCCCGCGCCGTTCACCTCCGTGTCCGCTTGCAGCACCTCCTCGTAGAGCGGGCCGAGGTAGGCCAAGTGGGTGTCCTGGCCCAGGTACTCCTTGGTGATCTGGAGCTCCAGGGCCAGCGGGGTCCGGGGCATGGCGCCGAAGAGCGGCGAGAACGGCTCGCGCGGCTGGAAGTCGAGGGGCCCGTTCTTCACCTGCACCAGGACGCGATCTGCGAAGTGCCCGTCGAGGGGCTTGAACTCGTCGTACGCTTGGCGGATGCGATCGACGGGACTCGCGTCGGAGTAGACGAACGCGCGCCACAGCACGATGCCGCCGTGGGGTCCGACCGCGCCGGCGAGCAGGTTGGCCCCATCGGCGTGGGAGCGCCCGTAGTCCTGAGGGCCGGGCTGGCCTTCGGAATTGGCCTTCACGAGGAAGCCGCCGAAGTCCGGGATCCGGTCGTAGATCTCCGACGCCTTGGCCCGCCACCACTGCTGGACGCTGCTGTTCGCGGGGTCGGCGGTGGACAGCCCCCCGATCTCGATGGGGGCGCTGAAGCGCGCCGTGAGGTAGACGGCGATGCCGTACGGACGGAAGACGTCCGCCAGCGCCGCCACCTTGTCCAGGTACGCCGCGGTGAGCACCTGCGCGTTCGCGTTGACGTTGGTGAGCACGGCGCCGTTGATCCCGAGGGACGCGTTCGCGCGCGCGTAGTCGACGTAGCGTGGCGAGAGCGTCCCCGGCAGCGCGCTCCAGTCCCACAGCGATCGGCCCGCGTACCCGCGCTCCACCGTGCGATCGAGGTTGTCCCAGTGGTTCAGGATGCGTCGCTCGATCCGCGGCGCCGAGCTCAGGGTCAGGCCCGCGACGGAGCGGTGGCACTGCAGGTGGCGCAGGAGGGCGAAGCTGCCGTAGAGCACCCCGAGCTCGGTGTTCGCGGCGACGACGATCGCGCGCTGTCCCTGGACCTCGGTCGCCTCCACCAGATACCCCGCCGCGCCCAGGGGGGCCAGGCGCGCGGCCAGGGGCAGCGCGGCCACGAGGGGAGAGGAGCTGGGCGTCCCCAGCACGACCCCGCCCGCGCCCTGCAACGTGGCGCTGCGGGGCAGGGCGCGGCCGGTGAGGCCGCCGAGGCCGCGCACGAGCTCGTCCTCGGCGATCGTCAGCGTCGGGGAGTCGCCGGCATCGACCACGTGCGTGATGGCCGCGCGGTACTCCGCGAGGCGCCCCGCGACGGGGACGAGCGGATAGCGCAGCCATAGCTGCGAACCGTCCTCGTCAGGGAGCGAGTCCGGCAGGGGGTATTCCTCCTCGTCCGGAGCGCCCCCGGTGCCCCCCGCGCCTGCGGCGCCGCCGCTGGGGAGGGTGCCACCGCCGCTCGGTGTGCCGCCGGTCGCCACGCCGCCCCCCGTGCCGCCAGCGCCCACGACGCCGCCGCTGGGGAGGGTGCCACCGCCGCTCGGTGTGCCACCGGTCGACGCGCCACCGCTGGCGCCGCCCGTGCCGCCGGCTCCGCCGCCGCCGCACGCGCCGTTGACGCAGGACTGCCCGGCCGCGCACGCGACGCCGCAGGCACCGCAGTGGAGCGGGCTAGTATTGGTGTCGACGCAGCTCGTGCCGCAGGGGCTCTCACCCAGGGGGCAGGCGCAGGCGCCGCTCTGGCAGGTCTGCCCGGGCGCGCAGGAAACCCCGCACCCCCCGCAGTGGGCCGCGTTCGTGAGCAGGTCGACGCAGCTCGTCCCGCAGGCGACCAGGCTCGTGGGGCAGGTGTCGCCGCAGGATCCGGCGGAGCAGACCTGTCCGGGCGAGCAAGCGTGACCGCAAGCCCCGCAGTGATCGCCATCTCCCTGCAGGTTCACGCACTCCGCGCCGCAGAGCACGAGCTCTCCCTGGCAGGTACAGACGCCGGTCACGCAGGCCATGCCGGTCGCGCAAGCGTGATCGCAGGCCCCGCAGTGGGCGGGGTCCCCGGTCAGCGAGACGCAGGTGCCCGAGCAGTCCGTGTGACCCGCGGCGCAGCCGCTGGTCCGACCGCCGGTGCCCTCGCCACGGGTGGGGGCGCCCTGACCGCACCCGGCGGCCACGAGCAACACCGACATCAGAACCCTGCCAGGCACGACCGCGCGCGAGCTCATGGTACCTCGCCCAGGCTAGCACCGGCGGGCCACGGTGACCGTCGGCGGAGGTGACGGCGCCCCACCGGGGGGGGGCTCCCGTTCTGTCGCGCTCCAGGTCGGGTCGCCTCGCCGCTCGAGCTCGCGCTGGACCCGGCGGAGGTTCGCGCCACAGACACGGTTGGTCGGATCGAGGCGGAGGGCCTGCTCGAGCTCGACCAGGGCCGCGGCGAAATCCCCCTTCCGGGCGAGCTCGAGGCCGCTCTCGAAGGCCTCGATTGCAGCGGCAGTCGGGTCGTCGCCGTCCGTCGCCGTCGAGCGCCGCTGCCGCACGACCTCGTCCCAGAAATGCCGCTCGCCGGGGGGGACCGCGGACGGCGCGCGGGTGAGCTCCGCGGCATCGTCAGCGCGGGGCGGGCCCGCATGAGCGACGGGCCTGGTCGCGCCGGCAGCGGGCGGTCGCGCGGTCGCGCGGCGCGCCGCGGCCGCCGCGAGGTCCCAGGCCAGGCCGGGATCGGAGGGGCGCTCCGCCACGAGCTGTGCGTTCGCGGGGGCGCGCGCTGCCGGGTCCTCGTTCGAGGCAGTCTTGTCCGACCGCCTCGGCGGGGGTACTCGGCTGGCGTAGGGGCGACCGGTCGGCTCCGATCGGGCGCTCGGGGGAGGCTCGGAGTCGGCGTGGGCGACCACCCCGCAGACCTGCTGGGCGACGTGCCGGCGCTCAGGGCGCAGCCCGGCCCAGGCCATGTAGTCGGAGAGGGCGTCACGGAGCTGCTCGGCCGAGCCGAAGCGCAGGCCCGGGTCGCGCGCGATGGCCGTGATGACGATCTCCTCCAGCGGCTGCGTCACCCAGGGGGCGACGATGCTCGGCGGGATCGGGTCCCGGCGCTCGTCCAGCACCTCGCGGAGGAGGTTCTCCTCGTCCGTCGTCTCGAAGGGGCGTCGGCCCGTGAGCGCCTCGTAGAGCAGCACACCGACCGAGTAGACGTCGGCGCGCGCGACGTCGCTCAGGGTCGCAGGCGTGGCCGCGATGCGCTCCGGCGCGACGTAGGCGAACGTGCGGTTGAGCGGCCCCGAGGCGCTCGCCGTCGGCACGGCGTTCGGGAGGCCCAGGCCGAACGCGCAGAGCTTCGTGTCACCCGCGAAGGACACCACGACGTTGTCCGGAGAGACGGTCTGCCGCAGCGCCCGCAGGGGGACGCCATGCTCTGCGCAGCGCCGGTGGAGACAGCTGAGACCATCGCTGACGACGCGGGCCACGTGCAAGGTGAACCAGATCGGCGGGATGCGGTTGAGAGAGCCCGCCCGGTGCTGGATCTGGCGGACCGTCCGCCCGGAAACGTACTCCGAGACGAGGTAGTAACGACCGCCGTCCTCCCCGATCTCGATCAGCCGAGCGAGGTGGGGGTGCTCGCACGCGGCGGCGACGGTGGCCTCCGCCAGGGCAGCCTCCAGGCGGGCGCCGTCGCGCGCGATTTCTTCGGGGACGACCCGCAGCAGGACGGCTGCGTCGGGCGAGGTCGGCGCGACGGGCTTCGCGAGCCACAGGTCGTGCCCGTCACCGGTGGGCACCGGGGCCACGAGCGAATAGCGCCCGAGGCGACCCCCAGCTGCCAGCGATTCGGCGATCATGTTCTCTATCTCGCGAGCAGGTCGCGCGAGGGCGTCAGTGAGCGCCGGGCTCGGGAGCGAGCCGTCCCCGGCACTTCCCCCCAGGAGCAACCCCCAGGCTACATGCGGCTCTGCTCCGGCGGCCAGCTTACCGCGGATCACGGCGGCGTCACGGCCATGGCGTGCGCTCGACACGAGAATGGCTTGCCGCGAGCGTGGGGAGGCGCTCAGCCACGATGGGGGGTCGAGGAAGATGATGTTGCGTGATGCTCGCCCCGCGCGGGGAATTCCCTGCCGTCCGCGATCCGCGCGCCGCGTCGCGACCGCGGGCACGCCCAGGCTCGCCGCGGTGGCCTCGCGGGTGATACGATCCGTGGCGATCACCCCCGAGGGTGATCCGCGCGGATCGTTCGCGTGGCGCCGCGCGCGCCGCGCTCGGGGGGCCGAAGTTGAGCTCGCACCACGCAGACAAATGCTGCCCGGTCGCCGTTGGGCGCCACGCTGTCGCGATGGCGTGGCGGGATCTCGCTGCGAGCGCGGGCGGCTGCCGCGCGGCCGCCGCACGGTCGGGTCGCTCGGCTCCGGCGAGGTCGCGGTGACGGAACTGAGACCAGGGGTACGGATCGGACGCTACCGGCTGCAGGCGCGCCTCGCGACCGGTGGCATGGCGGAGGTATGGACGGCGAGCGTCGCCGAGGCGGTCGAGGCGGGGCCGGAGATCGTGCTGAAGGTCATGCTGCCCGCGATCGCCGCCGACCCCGAGTTCGTCGCCATGTTCGACGACGAGGCCAGGATCGCCGCGGCGGTCGTCCACCCGAACGTCGTGCGGGTCCTCGAGAACGGCGAGTGGTCCGGTCGGCGCTTCCTGGCGATGGAGCGCGTCCATGGCCGCACGCTCCGCGAGGTCATGGACGAGAGCCGGCGTCGGGGCAAGGTGATCCCCCCGTGGTTCGCCTGCCACGTCGCGATCGAAACCGGCGCCGCCCTCGCCTGCGCGCACCGTGCCGTCGACGGCGCCGGGCGGCCCCTGCGCCTGGTGCACCGGGACGTCACGCCCGAGAACGTGATGGTGACCTTGGCAGGCGCGACCAAGGTGCTGGATCTTGGGCTGGCTCGGGCCGCGCGGTCGGTGTCGAGCCTGCGTCAGGGGGTGCTCGCGGGCAAGTACGCCTACCTCGCTCCGGAGCAGATCAACGGCTCGCTGGAGGGAGACGAGGAGGATCACCGCGCGGACGTCTACTCGCTGGGGGTGGTCCTCTTCGAGCTGCTCGCGGGGCGGCCGCCGTTTGTCGCCGAGAACGACGTCGCGCTGCTGCGCACCATCATGGACGGCGGCGCGCCGCCGCGACTGGGCGAGCTCGCGCCGTGGGTGCCCGCGTCGATGGAAGACGTCGTCGAGCGCGCTCTGCGGCGTGATCGGACGGCACGCTTCCAGGACGCGGCGGAGCTGTCGGGAGCGCTGGAGGCGCACCTCCTGGCGGTGGGTCAGTACCCGACGCGGCGTCACGTGGCGACGTTCCTCGCCGCGCTCTTCCCGGCGGCTGCGCGCGCGCCGAGCGGCGCGACGGCGGGGGACGGGGGGCCGCGCGGCGCGGGCCGCGGCGCGACGTCGGCGGTGGCCGCCTTCGAGGCGGCGCTCGCGCAGGTGCGGAAGCGTGACCTCGGGGTGGCGTGCGTGGAGCTCGAGCGCGCGGTGACGCTCGACCCGCAGAACCGCACCTATCAGCACAACCTCGGGCGGCTCCGCCGGCGAGGGGGAGGGGCCTCGGACCCGGAGGACTGAGGGCCAGGGTCAGGGAGAAGGAACGCATGGACGTCACACGGCAAAGAGGCCAGCTGCAAGGACTCCTGGTGCTCATGGGATCCCTCTCGCACGGGCTCGAGACGGTGCTCGGCCGGGGGGCCGCCACGGTCACGTTCCGCGCGGGTCGCACCGTGGGGCTCAAGGCGGACGTCCGCGAGCGGACCGCGGACGTGGAGCGGGCGCTCGTGCTCGTCGGCGAGGAGCTGCGCGCGGTCGGGATCGTCTGGCCCTTCGAGCTGTGGAAGCCCGCGGCCGCGTCGAGCTTCTTCTACGACAAGGACGGCAAGCAGACGGCCAGGCTCGTGTTCCGGAACTGCATGGTGCGAAGCTCGCTCTTCCGCTACGGCCACGAGCAGCGGCAGTCGCTCTGCCTGATGAACCACGGCCTGTTCTGCGGCTACCTGCAGAAGATCCTGGGCAAGCGGGTCGACCTCGAGATCCTGCACGCGGGCGAGAACGCCTGTCTCAAGGAGCTCATCGTCCACGAGTAGGAGGGAGCCAAGGTGGAAAGCGACAAGGTCACGGTTTCCTTCGAGTGGCTCTCCGGGTGCTCGGGGTGCGAGCTCGCCACGGTGGATCTGCACGAGCGGCTGCTCCTGGTCCTCGAGACAGTCTCGATTCTCCGCCTCCCCATCCTGATGGACCGGAAGGACTACCCCACCGCGCGGCTCGGGATCGTCACCGGCGCGCTGAGGACGGAGCACGACGTAGAGTGCGCGCACCGGATGCGCGAAACCTGCGACGCGATCCTGGCGTTCGGGGTCTGCGCGGTCTACGGGGGGCCGCAGGGATCGGGGTATGTGCACTCGCTCGGCGAGCTCGAGGACGCGGTGTTCCGCCACAACCCCACTACGCACACGACTCTGGTCCCCGATCGGGGGGTGCCGCGGCTGCTGCCGGAGCTCCTGCCCCTCGACGCCGAGATCCGGGTCGACTTCTACCTGCCGGGCTGCCCCCCGAACCCGTACTACGTCGCGGAGTCGCTGACGGCCATCGCCAGCGGGCGCCCCCCGGAGTTCGGCGCTCACAACGTCTGCTTCCGCTGTGACCGCCGGATGCAGAAGTCGGAGGTGAGCGCGCTGCGGCGGCGACACGAGGTGGACCTCGCGGACGACGTCTGCCTGCTGTCGCAGGGTGTGCTCTGCATGGGGAGCGCGACGCTCGACCGGTGCCTCGCGCCCTGCCCGCAGCGGGGCGTGGCTTGTACCGGGTGCGCGGGGCCCTCCGAGCACGTCATCCTGGAGCCGAACCGTGACGTCCGCACCGAGATCGCCGACCGCATGGCTCGGATGACCCGTATCCCGCGCGCCGACGTCGTGCGCGAGATCGAGCGGCGCGCCAAGACCTACTACGCCTACGCCATGGCCTCGCCGGTGTTCCGACAGAAGCCGACGTTCCTTCTTCGCCGCTGGATCCGGGAGCCTGGAGCCTAGTCATGGGACGAACCATCGAGATCAACCCGGTTACCCGCATCGAGGGGCACGCCAAGGTGTCGCTCGAGCTCGACGACGCCGGGAAGGTGGCGGCGGCGACCCTGCACGTCCTCGAGTTCCGCAGCTTCGAGCGCTTCGTGGAGGGGATGCAGGTCGAGCTGATGCCGACCCTGACCACGCGCATCTGCGGGACCTGCCCGCATGCGCACCACCTGGCGGCCGCCAAGACGGTCGATCGGGTGTTCGGGGTCACCCCGCCGCGGGCGGCCGTGCTGCTGCGAGAGCTCATCAGCTGCGGGAGCATGATCCACTCCCACGCCATTCACTTCTTCGCGCTCGCTGGGCCGGATCTCCTGCTCGGGATCGGAGCGCCCCCGGAGCAACGGAGCGTGGTCGCGCTGCTGGACCTGGCGCCGAACGTGGCGCGGCAAGCGCTGGAGCTCCGGAGTCTCGGCCAGCGCATGGTCGAGATCGTGGGGGGGCGCGGGACGCACCCGATCACCTGCGTGGCGGGCGGGATGTCCGCCGGGATCGATCGCGCGGCGCGCGAGAAGCTGCAGCGGATGGCGGCGCGGGCGCTGGAGCTCGCCCGGGTGGCGCTGGAGGTCGGCAAGGGCGCGCTCGCCCGTGACCCGGACCTGCTCCGCGCGCTGCCCCTCGCGGTCGCCGATCTGGGGACGGCCAACCAGGGGCGGCTCGACCTGTACGACGGCGTGCTCCGGCTGCGACGCGCGGACGGCACGCGCGCGGTCGAGTTCGTGGCCGAGCGCTACCGGGACCACCTCTACGAGGAGGCGCTCCCGTACACCTACGCCAAGCAGACCTGGTTCAAGGATCCGGGCGGGTCGGCGATCCCCTACCGCGTGGGTCCGCTCGCTCGCCTCAACGTCGTGGACTCGATCGACACCCCGCTCGCCCAGGCGGAGCTCGAGGCGCTCCGTGCGAGCTTCGGCGACCCGTGCCACGAGACGGTGCTCGCGCACCACGCGCGCCTGGTCGAGCTCGTGCACCACGCCGAGAAGGCGGTGGCCATCCTCGCCGACGACGAGATCCTTTCGCCGCACGTGCGGGCGAAGATCACCGGGGCGCCGCGGCCCGCCGTGGCTCACGTGGAGGCGCCTCGGGGGGTCCTCATTCACGACTACGACGTGGACGGTGAGGGGATCGTCCGCCACGCGAATTTCCTGGTGGCGACGCAGCACAACCTGTCGTCGATCAACGCCTCGCTACGGGCAGCGGCGGAGCGCTTCATCGAGCGGCCGGAGCCGGAGCTCCTGAACGGGGTCGAGTTCGCCATCCGCTGCTACGACCCCTGTCTGTCTTGCTCGACCCACCAGGTCGGGAGGATGCCCCTCGAGCTCGAGTTCGTGCAGCGCGGCCGCGTCTTGCGGCGCGCCCGGAGGGCTTGATGCCCAGCCTAGCCATCGACGCGAAGGGGTGCCGGTTCTGCTCACTCTGCAAGGAGGTCTGCCCGACCGACGTGTTCGATCTCGACGTGGACGCCGGCGTCGCCCGGGTGGCGCGCGCCCTGGACTGCATCGGCTGCACCTCCTGTGAGTACGTCTGTCCGTCCCGCTGCCTCTCCGTGAATGACGTGATCCGACAGCGCCCCTTCCACCGCATCGAGGAGGACGCGGGGCTCGTCGCGCGATTCCTCCAGCGGGAGCCGGTCACGACGGCGCTCTCACCCGACGACCTGGGGGAGGCGCTGCGCGACGTCGGGTTTCGCCTGGGTGCGCTCGGCGACTCGGTGGTGGAGACGATGGGGCGCGGGCTGCGCGCCGTCGGCCGACGGAGCGGTAAGCTCGCGGCCGAGCACCTGCCCGAGATGTACGAGGGGCGCGATCTCGACGACGTCCTCTGCCGGCTGCAGCGTCGCTTCGCCGGGTGCTTCTCCTTCCGCGCCACCGTGGCGCCAGGAGGCGAGTCGGTCGCGGTCGACTTCGAAGCGTGCGCGCTCGAGCCGCTGGTCCGGGGGCGGGGGCAGCGACCGGGGGAGGCCGTGCTCTGCGTGCTGTTCCACGAGTACTGGGCAGGGCTGCTGAGCGAGTTCGGCGGCAAGAGCTACGGGGTCGAAGCCGGGGATCCGGGGCGCGCCTGCGCGCTGAGGTTGGTGGTCCGGGAGTGATCCGGACGGAGAGGTCGAGGACAGGATGGCGTCAAGGGCAGAGAAGATACAGGACGTGCTGCGCGGGCTTCGATCGGCGTCGCCCGACATCATCGGTGCCTCCCTGGTGAGCATCGACGGTTTCGTCATCGCGTCGGTCTTGCCCGCCGAGATCGACGAGGAGCTCGTCTCCGGCATGGCGGCGGCCATGCTCGGCGTCGGCGAGCGGATCTCCACGGAGCTCATGGGCTCCACGATGGAACAGACCTACGTCCGGAGCGAGAAGGGCTACGTGGTGCTGAACGCCGTGGGCGGCGAGTCGGTGCTCGTCGTCTTGACGACCAAGGAAGCCAAGCTCGGCCTCGTGTTCATCGAGCTCAAGCGCCGCTGCGCCGAGCTCCTCAAGACGCTATGACGGGCCACCGGGTCGCGCTGGCGATCCTGCTCCTCGTCGGCGTCGCCTGTTGGGTCGGCGCGAACTTCGTCGTCGCCCCGGCACTGCTCGGACGAGCGTGGCCGGACCGCGAGGGAGCGCGGGGCGGGGATGCTCGCGCGGGTGGGGCGCCGCGCACCGGAGCGCTGGCGGGCGTTGCCTCGCCGCCGCGTGTAGCGGAGGTGGCGCCGGTTTCGAGCTTGGGTGCGCGGGGCGGCGCCGGGGTGGAGGCGGCGAGCGCGGCGGTCGCGGAAACCGCCGCCGCGGCGAGCCCCGCGGCGCCGGTCGCGGCGGTGGCGCCCGCCCTGCGGCTGGCCTTCGCGGCGCGCTCGCCGAACTTCGAGCCGGGCACGCGGAAGGCCATCTTCGAGCTCGTGCGACGCCTGCGGGGGGAGCCCGAGCGGCGGGCACGCCTGGTCGGGCACGGCGATCCTCGGAGCGACGGCGCGGCGGCGGAGTCCCTCGCGACGCGCCGCGCCCAGGGCACGCGGGAGTTTCTGGTCACGCTCGGGATCTCGGCGGACCGCCTGACGGCGGAGGCGGCGCCGGTGGGCGCGCCCAGGGCCGGTGGGACCGACAGCGACGACGGGCGCACCGTGGACGTCTTCCTCGAGTAGGTGAGGCCATGTTCGACCATTCCCTCGTCACGCTCTATGTCCTCACCGGCACGGGCTCGGCGGCGTTCTTCGGCGCTGGCTACTGCGCCGGTTGGCTCCGGGTGATCAGCCGCGGCGTGGCGCGCGACCACGAGGCCACCCGGGTGCGGTCAGCCCTCGAGGCGCGGGTGACCGCCCTGGAGGGGGAGATCGCGACCCTCACCGAGCGCTGTAGCGTCGCGGAGGGGGCGCTCGACCGCGAGCGGGCGGAGAGGGCCGCCGTCTCGGCGCGGGCGCAGGCGCTCGAGGCGGAAGCCCGCGCGCGCGACGGTGAGTTGCAGGGGCTCCGTGAGCAGCTCGCCGAGCTCGAGTCCGCCGCGCGGGCGCACCGGGAGCGCGCGGCGCGCGGCCCGGTCCGTGTCGAGCCGGTCGCTCGCGAGCAGCAAGAGCGCCTCCAGCAGCAGCTGCAGCTGGCGCAGCGGGAGCAGCAGCGGGCGCGGCAGGAGGCGCAGCAGGCCCAGCAGGAGCTGCAGAGGCTGCGGGGGGAGCCGTCGCGAGCCCAGCTCGAGCTGACGCGGGTCCAGCAGGAGCTGGCGAAGGCGCGGCAGGAGCTGGCTCAAGAGCGGGCGGCGCGCAGCCAGCGCGAGGCGGAGGCGAAGGCGCAGCTCGAGCAGAGCGCCCTGCGGGACGCGGAGCTCGCGCGCCGCAGCGGCCGCATCGAGGCGCTGGAGGCGGAGCAGGCGCGCCGGGACGAGCGGATCCGGACGCTCGAGCGCGAGCTCGGCGCGCGCGAGGCCGGTCCCGTTTCCGCTCCGAGCGCGGAGCTGCTCGCGGAGGTGGCGCGGCTGCAGGCCCGTTGCCAGGAGCTCGAAGCCCGCGCGGTGACGAGCGCCGCGCGGGGCGCGGGCGGTGAGGCGGTCGAGGTCGAGCGGGCGCGCGCCGCCGAGCAGCAGGCCGTGGCGGAGCTCGAGCGCGAGCGCAGGGCGCGGGGCGAGCTCGCGGCCGAGCTCGAGGCACGACGCGCGGAGGCGCGGCGGCTCGCCGACGATATCGTCGCGCTCCAGCAACGGCTCAGCGAGGTCGAAGGCGATCGGGAGGATCTCGCGGTGCGCCAGGCCGGGGCCGCGGCGTACGTGCGCCGCGCTCAGGACGAGGCGAAGCGGCATTCCGAGCGCGCGGCCAAGCTCGAGGCCGAGCTCGTGGAGCTGCGCAGCATCCCGCCGCTGGGCCCGTCCCCCGCCCGCGTGGCGGAGCTCGAGCGGGAGGTGGCTCTGCTGCGGAGCGCGGCCGCGACCGCCGGCCGAGAGGAAACCCGCGAGCTGCGCCTTCGCATCAGCCAGCTGGAGCCGCGCGCGGCCAGCGCTGACCGGCTCGAGGATGAGAGCGCCCGCCTGCGAGATCGGATCGAGGAGCTCGCGCGGGAGGTCGCGGAGACGCCGGAGCTCCGGCGGCGCCTCGCCGCCCTCGAGGCGCGCCTGTTCGCGCTGGGTGAGCGCCCGCCGGCCCTGCGCGAGGCGCCCCGGCCCGAGGCCTCCCCCGACGGGGGACCGGTCAGCACGGCGGCGGAGCTGGCCGAGCTCACGGCATCGCCGACCGTAAGGTGCGCGACGCTGGCCGACGGGCACGGGCTGCAGGTGGTGGCCTCGGGGGAGCCGGAGGCCCAGGAGGGACTGGCCGCGGTCACCGGTCTGGCGGGGCCCCTGGCGGCGCAGGCGGTGCAGATCCTGCCCCTCGGGGAGGTGACGGACGTGACCTTCCGCGATCGTAACGCCCTGGTCGTGAGCTGTCGCCTCTTTGACTGCCACGGCGACCACATGGCGCTCGCGACGCTCGGGACCGGTGAGCCGCCGCCGAGCCAGCTCGATCGGGTTGTCGCCACCGTGCGCCGTGCCCTGGCGCTGCCCGCGGAGGAACCAGGGAGCCCGAGCTGAACGCGCGGCGCCACGGGGCCGTCGGGGAGCCGCACTTGCGCCGCGTCATCTGCCTAGGGAACGAGCTCGTCGGAGACGACGGCGTCGCCGTCCGCGTCGGGCGGGAGCTCACGCGGCTGGGCTTGCCGACGGACGTCGAGATCGCGCTCTCACCGGCGGTCGGGCTCGACCTCATCGATCTCGTCCTCGACGCGGACGCGCTGGTCTTCGTTGACGCGACGAGCACCGGCGTTCCCCCGGGGACGGTGCGGCGGCTCTCTCTCGAGGAGGTCGCGGGGCTGGCCGCCGCGCCGTACTGCTGCCACGCGCTCGGGCTGCCGGAACTGTTGCGGCTCGCGGTGCGCCTCGCGCCGGACGGTCGCCGCCCTCCGGTGACCGTGGTGGGGATCGAGGCGGCGGTGCTCGACCGCTTCGGCACCGAGCTCAGCGCGCCCGTGCAGGCAGCGGTGCCGGTCGCCGCCGCGGCCGTGCTCGGGGTGCTGGGGCTCGCGGCGGGCGAGCGAGCGGGACCCGTGGGCCAGTCGTCATCGCCATGAGCTTCGCCTCGAGCGGGGCGCCGGATCGCGTCGGGTGGGAGGGGCGGTACCCCCCACTTCCGGTGGCCGGGGCCAGGCCCCAGGTGACCCACGAGGTGACCCTACTCGGAGTCCACAGGCGTCCGATCCGCGGCGCGAGGCTCGGCCTGGCTTTCGGGCTCGCGCTCGTAGCCGCTGCCTGCCGCCGGAGCCCGGAGAGCCCCGCCGCGCCCTCCCGAACGGGGGGGATCCACCCGATGCGGGCCTCGGCGGCGATGGTTGCCTCTGGAGGCAACATGTCGCAACGCTACTCGAAGCCCCCCGCGGCCGAGCTCCGCCGCCGTCTCTCGCCGCTGGCCTACGAGGTCACGCAGCGCGGCGCCACCGAGCCGCCGTTCCAGAACGAGTACTTCGACCACCATGAGGCCGGTCTGTACGTGGACGTCGTCACCGGCGAGCCGCTCTTCAGCTCCCGCGACAAGTACGACTCGGGGACCGGCTGGCCCAGCTTCACCCGCCCCGTCGAGCCGGGGCGGGTCACCGAGCACCTCGACCGCACCCACGGAACGGTTCGCACGGAGGTCCGCTCGGCCGCCGGGGGATCGCACCTGGGGCACGTCTTCGACGATGGTCCGGGGCCGCTCGGGAGGCGGTACTGCATCAACTCCGCGGCGCTGCGCTTCGTCCCGGCTGCGCGCCTCGCGGCCGAGGGCTACGGGGACTACGTCAACGCCCTCGGCGGCCTCGGGACGGCCCCGAGCGCGGCTCGCAGCTCCTCCTGTGACGCCTCCGCGCCCGGGGGGGCGGAGGCGCGGAGCGCCCCCGCCTGCGCCTCGGGGCTCGCCACGGCGATCCTCGCCGGGGGGTGCTTCTGGGGGATGGAGCACATCCTGCGCCAGGTCCCGGGGGTCGTGGACACGGAGGTGGGCTACACCGGTGGCAGCACGCCGGCGCCCACCTACGAGGCAGTGAAGACCGGGCGCACCGGGCACGCCGAGGCGGTGAGGGTCATCTTCGACCCGACCCGGCTCGCCTACGCGACGTTGCTCGAAGAATGGTTCTTCCGCATGCACGATCCGACCACCCTGGATCGACAGGGCAACGATCGCGGGACGCAGTACCGATCGGCGATCTTCGTCCTGGACCCGGAGCAGCGGCGCGTCGCCGAGGCGGTCCGCGCGCGCGTCGGCGCGAGCGGGCGCTTCCCGCGGCCGATCGTCACCGAGATCGTGGACGCCGGGCCCTTCACCCCCGCCGAGGCCTACCACCAAGACTATCTCGAGCGGAACCCCGGCGGGTACACCTGTCACTACCTCCGCGACTGAGCCCCTGCTCCGGCGGGGCACCGCCCGCCCGTCATCGGTCCTGCACGCAGGTGTAGGGGCCGATCAGGTAGGCAGCGCGGGTGCAGGTGACCTGGACGGCGGCGGATCGGCACTGGAAGACGTAGCGTTGCAGAAACGGGTAGCGCGCGCCCTGGGTAGGGGTCCGCTGCTCGTCGTCCCCGCAGGCGATCGAGCTCGCCCGACGCCGGAGATCGGCGTCGTCCCCCATCACGTTGTACAGGCCTGCGAGCGAGGCGCCGATGATCAGCGCCGAGACGACCGGTCGCACGTAGCGCTTCGCTCCCGTTGCCATGGTGGGGCCTCCGTTCGGCGCTGGCTAGGCGGTCCCTTGCCCGAGCTCGAGCTCGTAAAACGGCGCCGGGCGGTCCTTCGGCCACCAGAGGCCCGCGCCGACGTTGAGCAGGTGCTTGAGGAGGATCCCGCGGTAGTAGGAGCCGTTGCGGACGTGGATGTCGGTGTCCGTGCGCTCGAGGTCGCAGTGCTCCCGGAGATCGGCGCGGGTGGTGATCTCGAAGTAGACTAGGCCCTTGGCCATGGCGGCGATGTTGGCCACGGCGGGGGCGACGTCGGGGTCGGGCAGGTATTGCAGGACGCCCTGGCAGAGGATGAGGTCGTACCGCTTGCGGTCGCGCCAGCGGGCGATGTCCCGCTCCTGCCAGCCGAAGCGCTTGCACATCACCTTGGACACCTCGGTACCGGTGTAACGCACCGACGGGGCGTTGGCGGCGAGCCAGCGCTGCCAGTGGCCCACGCCGGCGCCGATGTCGAGGACGCTCTCGATGGAGAGCCCGTTCCAGGTGGCGAACCCAAACACGAAGCGCGCGAGCGCCGCGTGGCCCACCTCGTCGTACACGCGGGTTTCCGGGTCCTCGTAGAAGCGCCGGTAGTAGGCGGCGTCGAAGCGCCCGAAGCGGTCCATGGCGGCAGTCTAGCAAGATCCCCTGGCAGGAACGGAACGCTCCCGCACGCGCTCGGTGCCCCCGGACGCCTCAAGTGTCCGAAATTGCAGCCTATCCTGGCTGCCCCGGGTGATTGCGGGGCCGAGGGTGGGCCGGCCGGGCTGCGCGGGAGCTCCGGCGCGCTGGACGGGGGCTCGGGGGGCGCGCAGGCCGTGATATATGCCGTGGGGATGACCCCGAACGAGATGAACGTCCTGAAGTCCCTGGTCGTCGTGGCCTGGGCGGACGGGCACGTCGCTGCCCCCGAAAAGAGCGTGATCGAGGGACTCCTCGGCGCCTTCGACGCCAACGAGGCCGAGGAGCGGGAGGTGCTCGATTTCGCCAGCCAGCGGCGCACGTTGCTCGCCGATATCCCGCTGGAAGCGCTCGATCGGGAGGACCGGGAGCTGCTGCTCGCGAACGCGGCCCTGCTGACCCACGCCGATGGGGTGCAGACGGCGAGCGAGAAGGCCATCCTCGACAAGCTGGTCAAGATGCTCGATCTCGGCCCCGCTGCTGCCGCCATCATCGAGGGAGCCAAGGACGGGGCGCTGGAGCTCGGCTCGAAGGTGCTGGACGATGTGGAGTGAGCGGCGGGCGGTGGTGCTGGTGGCCGCCGGGATCCTGGCGGTCGCCTGCGGGCGGCGGGTCCCGGAGCCTGGGGCCGATCCCTGGAAGAGCACGCCCACGGAGCCCAGCGTGAAGCCGCCCGTGGTGACCGAGCTCGTCAAGGAGGACCAGGCGCCGGGCAGCGGGGCGGCCGCGAAGGTCGGCGACCGGGTGAAGGTCCACTACACGGGGCGCCTGCTCACCGGGCAGAAGTTCGACAGCTCCCGCGATCGAGGCGACCCGTTCGAGTTTACGATCGGCAAGGGCGAGGTGATCAAGGGGTGGGACGAGGGCGTCGTCGGGATGAAGCCGGGCGGCAAGCGCAAGCTCACCATCCCCGCCGACAAGGCGTACGGCGCCACCGGCAGCCCGCCGAAGATCCCACCGAACTCACCGCTCGAGTTCGAAATCGAGCTGCTCGAGATCGTCGAGTAGCGCGGCGCCCCGGCCTGGACGGTGATCGGTCGCCGGCGCGCCCCGCCGCTCCGCCCATCGGCTGATAGGGGATACCCGCCGTGGACGGCGCTCGCACGCTCGCGCACGGGGGGCGCCGGGGTCGGGGGCCAACCGCCGAGTGTGCTACGCCGGGCCGCCCGTGTAGGGGATTGCCGCCAGATCCGCCATGATGGCGGAGAAATCCTCGAACGTGAGCGCCTGCTGGGCGTCGCTCTTGGCCTGCTTCGGGTCGGGGTGCACCTCGATCATGATCCCGTGCGCGCCCACCGCCTTCGCGGCGCGGCAGAGCGGTCGGATCCAGCGCCGCACGCCGACCCCGTGGCTCGGGTCGACCAGCACGGGCAGGTGGCTCCGCTCGCGGAGCACGGGCACCGCGGACAGATCGAGGGTGTTGCGTGTGGCCGTCTCGAAGGTGCGGATCCCGCGCTCGCAGAGGATGACGTTGGGGTTGCCCTCGGCCAGGACGTACTCGGCCGCCCCGAGCAGCTCGTCCAGGCTCGCCGAGAGGCCGCGCTTGAGTACGACCGGCTTGGGCTGCCGGCCGACGGCGCGCAACAGATCGAAGTTTTGCATGTTGCGGGCGCCGATCTGGAGGACGTCGCTCTCACGCGCGAGGCGCTCGACCTGCTCGATGCTCATCGCCTCGGTCACGATGGGCACGCCCGTCGCGCGGCCAGCCTCGGCCAGCAGGATCACGCCCTCCCAACCGAGCCCCTGGAAGGCGTAGGGGTTGGTGCGCGGCTTGAACGCGCCCCCGCGCAGGGCGCGGGCACCCCCCGCGACGACGGCGCGGGCGGTGGCGAGGATCTGCTCGCGCGACTCCACCGAGCAGTGCCCGGCGATCACCAGGAACTCGTCGCCGCCGATCTCGACGCCGTGGCCGAGCGGGACGCGCGTGCCTCGCGGCCGGGCCGCGCGCGCGACCTTGGGATAGGCCGCGGCGGTCGCGTCCGCCGGGGGCGGCTCGGCGCAGGTCGCGGGCGCGGTGGGCGGCGACGCGGGTGGCGGGCCGCCGAGCTCCCCCGCGCCGTAGGAGCCGAGGATCTTCAGGCTCACCGCCTCGGCCCGGAGCGCGTCGAGCGCCCGGGCCACGCGCGGCTCGGCCAGGTCCCCCTCGAGATCGACGTAGAACACCGCCTCCCAGGCCCGCCCGAGCCGGGGGCGCGACTCGAGCTTGGCGAGGTTGATGTGCGCGTCCGCCAGGATCCCGAGGCAGCGAGCCAGGGCTCCCTCCTCG
This sequence comes from uncultured Polyangiaceae bacterium, assembly GCA_964454025.1. Taxonomy (GTDB): domain Bacteria; phylum Myxococcota_A; class Polyangia; order Polyangiales; family Polyangiaceae; genus JAFGBI01. The sequence continues at coordinate 19,686 of CAYVRP010000005.1, forward strand.
TGACGCGTCGACAGCAGGAGCGAGGTCTTGCGTCGCGCTCCGAGCCCGCGCAAGCGCGCGATCTCAGGGCGGTCGCAGGCGGCGGTGAACAGCAGGAACCGCGTGAAGTTGTCGGGGTGGTCGGCGACGGAGGCGGCGAGCTCGACCAGGCCATAGAGCGCCGCGGCCTCCTTGGGGGCGATGGCCGCGTGTGAGCGGTCCTGGGCCGCTGCGACGTCGCGCGCGGCGAGCCCCGTGTCCGCGGCCGGTATGACGCGGGCGCCGGCCAGCGTCGCGAGGAAGCGACCGCACTCGCCGAGCACCAGGGGGTGGGCGTACACCTCGCGCAGCTCCGCCAGGGTCGCGCCCGGCAGCCCGAGCAGGCGGTGATCCATGCGCCAGTCGAGCTCGACCAGGGGCACGAGATCGTACTGAGCGACCAGATCGTAGCCGTCACGGACCGTGCCCGCGATGGCGTTGTCCACCGGCAAGAGCCCCACGTCGGCGCGGCCGCTCACCACGGCGGTGGCCACCTCGCGGAAGGTCGGCGCGCCGACGGGCTCGTGCTCGATCCCTTGCTCGGCGAAGAACGTCGCGAGCGCGACGGCGGAGTGGGCCCCCGCGATGCCCTGGAACGCGGCCTTGAGGGTCATGGCCGCCGGATCCTGAGGGCAAAGCGGGGGGAGCGCCAGGGGAAGGGGCGCGAGACGCGGGTCGTCCCCGTGCGCGCCCTCGAGGGGCCGCCGGGCGGGCTACTCGAGCAGGTCCTCCAGCCGCTCGATCATGGCCCGCGCCGCCGGAGCATAGCCCCAGTCCGGATCGGTGCGATCCGCGCCGGTGACGCGCGCGCAGATCGACGCCGGCACCGCCAGGGGGCCGAGCGCGCGCAGCACTTCGAGCTGGCGGAGGCTGGGGTAAGCCTTGCCCCAGTACTGGGTGGTGACGGACGTGGTCGACCCCGCGTCCTGGCAGAGGGGGTTGTTCGTGAAGTTCGGATCGGCCTCCTTGCAGTCGCAGGCCGCCGTGCTGTCAGCCTCGCAGACGCGGGGCTCGGCGAGCGGGTAGGTGCAGGCGAACTGCAGATCGCTCCCGGCCGCGACGGTCCGCTCGTGGCCGTTGACGGGGCTGGCGGCGCCCGCGGCCTCGGGCGGCTCGGGGGCGAGGCCGGTCACCGGGCTCGCCCCGAGCGCCGTGCGGGGTGCGATCGACTCGACCATGAACGGATCGAGCGGCGGCACGTGGGTCGCGACGTCCCCGACGATGGCCGGCCAGAGCCCCTCGTCGTGCAGCTCGGTCGCGGTCCGATATTTCAGCGGCTCGCCCTCGGCGCCCGGCGCGGCAAGGAGCTGCCAGGGCACGCCGACGATGCCGACCACGGTCACCAGCGACGGGTCGCGCCCCCCGGCAAAGAGCGGGTTTTCGATCTCGGCGCCGTCGCTGTCGCGCACGATGGTGGGGCTGGTGAGGGCGCGGACGTAGCGCTCCGTTGGGTAGAGCAGATCGATTCCGTAGCGCCGCTTCTGGTCGAAGCAGCGGAGGTTCCTTGGATCCTCGGCGTAGCCGAGGGGGCCGAGCTGGCAGACGGGATCGTCCGCCAGCGGGGTGCAGCCCTCGGGCGGTGCGGCCTCCGCGAGCGCGCAGGAGCGGCAGCAGGGGTCGTTCGGATCCACGGTGCAGGGCTCCGAGCCGCGGGGGAGCTGGGTGCTCGCGTCGATGCCCCCGACGACGAAGCCCGGCCCGAAGTCGATCACGCTGCAGTCGTTCTCGTCGCCGAGCATCACGATGGCGAGCGCGGACGAGGGGCGCAGGAAGGCGGCGCGCTGCTCGAGCAGGGTCGTGTTGATGCCGGTGCGGACGCTCTGGTTGCTCTCGAACCGGACCTCGAGCGGTGGCTCGGGGTCGACGAGGAAGCGGTACCAGGACTCGAGCGGCGCCTCGTAGCCGCAGCCGGTGTCGCCGGCGGCGGCGACCAGCGCGGCCACCTCGGCGGCGAACGCCGCCGGATCGCTCTGGCCCGGCGGGGTCCCGAGGCCGCGGGGATCCCACTTGAGGAACCCCTGGTCCTGGTAGGTGGTGACCCCGCGCAGCGGTCCGATGAGCTCGCCGCGGTCGTCCTTCTCGGGGACGTAGAGCGATCCCTCCGCCGGGCTGCAGATGTAGCCGCCGTGGCCGCCGAGGCTGCTGCTGACCACGCCGACGTGCAGATCGTCCACGGGCAGGATCTCGCGGGCGGAGCCGTCGGGGCAGGCCTCGTCCGGCGTGGAGGGCTCCGCGACCGTCAGCCCCTCGGCGTCGACGCAGGGCGGGTTGACGAGGCGCAGCACCACGGCCGGGATGGCCTCGGCGAAGAGGGCCTGCTTTTCGGCCATGCTGAGCGAGTTGTCGATGACCAGGAGCAGATCGAGCTGGGTGCTCACGGACGGGTCGTCGCCCGGGTCGAAGACCCCGCCCGTGCCCTCGCCGCCCGCGGCGTTGCCGCCGGTGGCCGTCCCGCCGGTGGCGATGCCGCCCAGTCCGGAGCCGCCCGTGGCGGCGCCGCCGGTGTCGTCGCCGCCCGTGCCGTTGCCGCCCGGGGGCGTCCCGGCCGAGCCGCCCGAGGGGGTGGCCCCGCCGCCACTCTCGGCACCACCGCCCATGGAGCCACCCGCGCCGTCCCCGGCTTCGCCACCCGTTGCGAAGCCGCTCGTGCCGCCCGTCCCGACGGCGCCTTCACCGCCGTCACCGCCACTCGGGGCGGTCGCGCCGGTGCCCGGCTCGTCGTCGCCGCCCGTCTGCTCGCCGCCGGCCCCCGGTGAGCCCTCGGGGCCGCTCTCGTCCTTGCCCCCGCAGGCGAAGAGCCCCGCGGCGAGGGCGGCGAGGGCGATCGAGCGGAGCGCCGGCGAGGACGCAAGCGGCGGGCGGGCAGGGCAGGGGCGATGAAGCATGGTCGGGGATCCTCCTCGGGTTTCCAGCGCATCATACGCGACCCCGCCGCCCTGTTCTCCCGCGGGCGGCCGGCTTCCCGGTTCGACCCGGAAGCGGGAAGGCCCGGCGCTGTCCGCGCCGGGCCCGTCGCCCCGCCCCCCCACGCTCCGTCAGCGTTAGGGGCTCGCCAGCACGCCTCGCAGCCGGTCCAGCAGCGACTCGGTCACGGGGTCGTAGCCGTAGCTCGGATCGCTGGGGTCGTCTGTCACGCGGGGGCAGATCGAGGCGGGCACCGCGAGCGGGCCAAGCCGGCGCATCACCTCGAGCTGGCGCAGCCCCGGGTACGCCTTGGCGAAGTACTGGGTGGTCCCCACCAGTTCCGAGCCGGGGGCCTGGCAGAGCGGCTTGGTCGCAAGATTCATGTCGCCCACCTTGCAGTCGCAGGCTCCGGTCACTTCATCCGTGCACTCGCGCGCTTGGTTGAGCGGGATGGTGCACGCGTACTGCAGATTGCCGCCATCGGTGACGACGAACTCGTGGCCGTTGACGGGGCTCGCGCCGCCGACGGCGTCGGGATCCTCCGGGGCGAGGCCGGTCACCGGGCTCGGCCCGAGCGCGGTGCGAGGTTCGACCGACTCGACCATGAACGGGTCGAGCGGCGGCTCGTAATCGGCGGGGCGGCCGACGATCGCGGGCCAGAGCCCCTCCTGGTGGAGTTGCGCCGCCGGCTTGAACCGGAGCGGCAGCTCCTCGGACTGGGAGCGAGCGAGGAGCTGCCAGGGCACGCCGACGATCCCGACCAGGGTGACGAGCGACGGATCGCGGCCCCCGGCGAAGAGGGGGTTATCGACCTCGGCGCCGTCGCGGTCGCGGACGATGGTGGCGCGGGTGAGCCCGCGGACGTAGCGCTCCGTCGGGTACAGCAGATCGAGACCGAAGCGGCGCTTCTGTTCGAAGCAGCGGAGGTTCGCGTTCTCCTCGTAGTTGCTGAACGGACCGGCCATGCAGCTCGGATCCCGACTCAGCTCCTCGCAGCCCTCGGGGGGCTCGGCCTCTGCGAGCGCGCAGCTCCGGCAGCAGGGGTCGTTCGGATCCGAGGCGCAAGCCGAGGTCCCGCGCGGCAGCTTGCCGCCCGCCGTCGCCCCGGCGACGTAGAAGCCGAACCCCTCGTCGAGCACGGAGCAGTCGTTTTCGTCCGTCAGCATCACGATGGCGACGGCGGAGTCGGGCCGCAGGAACGCCTCCCGTTGCTGTAGAAGGTTGGTGTTGATGCCATCGCGCACGCTCTCGCTGCCGTTGTTGATCACCTGGGTCGGCGGCTCCGGGTCGACGAGGAAGCGGTACATCGCTTCGAGCGGCGCCTCGTAGCCGCAGCCGGTTTCGCCGGTCGCCGCCACGATGGCCTCGAGGTCAGTGACGAGCGTCTTCAGATCGGTGGTGGTGCCGGGCTCTCTGTGGTTTTCGGGGCGCGTGTCCCAGGCGAGGAAGCCGAGGTCCAGGAACGAGGGGGCTCCGCGAAGCTCCGCGATGAGCTCGCCCCGGTCGTCCTTCTCGGGCGTGTATGTCGTCCCCTCCGCGGGGGTGCAGGCGATCCCGCCGTGCCCGCCGAGGCTCGAGCTGATGACGCCAACGTGCATGTCTCGCACGGGGCTGAATTCCAGCTCAGTGCCCGCGGGGCAGCCTGTTCCGTCGTTCGGCGTCAGGTTGCCGCGCTCGTCCCTGCAGTACGGATCGAGCAGCCGCGACACCAGGTTCGGGACGGCCTCGAGCAGGAGCTGTTGCTTGTCGGCCATGCCGATGGAGTTGTCGATCACGAAGAGCAGATCGAGCCGCTCGCTCCGGGCCTGGGCCGCCGGCTCGAAGACGTCCGGGAGCGCGTCGCTGCTCGACGTCCCGCCGCCCTCGCCGGAGGGCGCGCCACCCTCCTCGGTCGGGGACGGGTCGGCGCCGCCCGTCGCGGGATCGCTCGTGACGTCTCCGAGCGAGGTCGGCTCACCGCAGGCGGCGAGGGTGAGCGCGCCCAGCACGGTGCGGAGGGCGCCCGACCCCGCGCGAAGGCGCGCGCGCGGGTGGTGGCGGACGGTGGATGGACCGGTGGCGTGGAGGCGTGGCATGTCTCCCTCTCCCTTCGGGTGCTGGGGCCGGATGGGCCTAGGGTGGATCGCTGAAGCTCGCCACGCCCGACGGGAGGTCCGGCGTGGCCGCAGGGGGTTCGGGGGGAGCGGGCGCCGCCGCGGGGGGCGCCGCCCGGGCGAGGAGAGCGCGGGCGCGCGCGGCGTGGGGGCTCCGCGGGTGGCGCGCGAGGTAGGCCCGGGCGGCCGCGGCCGTGGCGGCGCCGTCACCGCGCATGGCCACCGCCTCGAGCGCCAGGAGCTCCGCCTCGGGGACGAGCGTGCCGGCCGCGAACCGCGCCCGGTAGGCAAGCAGCTCTCGCTCTGCCCCCGGCGCGTCGCCGGCGCGCAGCGCCGCGCGGATCCGATCGACGGCGGCGATCTCCTCCGCGATGGTGCCGCGCGGCGCCGAGGGGGCCGCGACGGGCGTGGCCTCGGGGGTCGGTTCCGCCGTCGCGCGCGCCTGTTGGTCGAACGTGCGCGGCACCGGGCTCGCGGTCAGGGGCGCGGCGGGTTCGACGATCGCTGCCTGCGCGCCGGGGCGCGCCCCGGGGGCGACGAACGGGGCGCTGGCCTCGCTCACCAGGGCGGTCGAGCCGAGCCCGACGAGCAGCCCCGCGCCGAGCCACTTGCTCACCGTCGCGAGCCCCAGGGCCGTCGCACCGCTCGTGCCCGCGCCGGCCGCACCCGCTAGCGCGGCCCCGGGCGCCGCCACCGCGCCGGCCGTGGCGCTGCCGCCGAGCGTCCCGATGGCGCCGGTGCCCGTCGCGCTCGCGGTGCCGCCGCTGGCCGCCTGCGCGGTGCTCGCCGTCAGACCGATCGCGGCGGCCGTGCCCGCGAGCCCCGCGACGCCCAGCAGCTCGAGGAGCTGCTCTCGCGCCCCGGGCGCGGGGCGGTCGTCGCCCGCCGAGCCGAGCAGCTCGCGCTCGAGGTCGTCGCCGTCGTGGCGCAGCCGCAGCGGGTCCATCACCGTTCTCCTCTGCTGCCCCGGAGGGCGAAGTCCTGCCGCGCGCGCAGGCGCTGCGCCGCGGCTCGGAAGGTCTCGCGCGCCCGCCGGAGCCGCGACGCCGCGGTGCCGACCTTGAGCGCGCAGAGCTCGGCGATCTCCGGCACGGAGAGCTCCTCGAGCTCGAAGAGCACGAACACGGCCCGCTCGTCGAGCGGCAGCGCCTCCAGCACCTGGTCGAGCGTCGTCCGAGCCTGCCAGAGCGCGGCGAGCTCCTCGGGGCTGGGCGGCGTGCGCGACGAGTCCGGGGCCGTCTCGAAGGCCTCCAGGTGCGCGGCGTAGCGGCGCGCCGTGCGGCGATGGAGCGCCACCACCCGGAGCGCCGTGCCGAAGAGGAACGAGCGCTCACGGCCGGGCTCGAGGTCGGCGAGGCGTCGCGCCGCGACGAAGAACACCTCCTGCGCGGCGTCGTCGGCGTCCGCGGGCTGCAGCCCCAGGCGGCGGAGGCTCCGCCAGACGAAGTCGAACTCCGCGGTGACCAGGCCGTGCAGGCGCAGGGCCTGCGCCTCGGCGGTCGTCCCCGCCGGCACGGAGCCCGACGCGCGCGTCGCGCGGTCAGGCAGCTCGGCGGCGAGTCCGTCCGTCATTCGTCTGGACCATGACCGGCCGGTAGCGCGGCGATCGGGAAAACGACGGCTGGGGCTGCTATGGCCAAGTTCGTTACCGAACCTGGAATGCACGCCGGCTTCGCGCCCGCGCCGTCACCAGCGGACGCCGATCCCCGCCCCGGCGACGTAGCTCAGGGCGGGGACGTCGAGCACGGGGTACGGCTCGGGCTCTCCCGAGAACTCGAAGCCGGTCCCGGACAGCATCGGCACCACGGCTCCCGCCTCGAGCCGGAGCAGCAGCCGGCGGGTCGGCGTCAGATCGGCGCGGAGGAGCCCGCTCGCTTCGAGCCAGGGGATGGTGGCCGCGTGGGCGCCGTCGATCGACCCCGGAGCCCGCGGGCGGGGGTTGGCGTGGAGCGCGCCCGCGCCGAGCCCGAGGCAGGGTCGCAGGGTGAGCCAGCGCTCCTCGACGAGCCCCACCGGGCAGAGATCGGCGCGGGCGGTGACCCAGGTGAGCTCGGTGCTGGCCAACGCGGTCGCCGCCTCCTCGCGCCCGACGGCGACCGACAGCCCCACGGACGGCGTCGCGCGGCCGCGGGCGAGGGCGAGATCGCCGAAGACGCGGAGGGCCGGCATCGGCTCGGTCGGCGCGGGCGCCGGCGCGCCGTCGAGCTCGAACGCGACGCCCGTGGCGAGCCGCGACGGCGGGGTCGCCGCGTCGGCGCGCGGGGGGACGTCGGCGTGGGGCGGGCGCGGGGCGCGGTGGCGTCTCGCGGGGGCGGGGCTCGGCGCTGCCGGGCGGGGCTCGCGGTTCGTCGCGTCGGGCCCCGCCGGCACGGTCGGGAGCGGTTTCGGCTCGCCGGGGCTGGAGCTCAGCGTGGCGGCGACCGCCTCCTCGACGGCGGCGACGGCCTCGCTGGAGAGCGGGGCGCTGTCGGCGTAAGGATCGAGCGTGAGCGCGACGACCAGCGCGAGCGCGTCGACGACCTCCGCGCAGGACACCGCGGTGACCACCCGCTCCGTCCCGTCTTCACCGTCCGGCGCGATCCAGAGGCGCCCCTGGTAGCCCGATACCTGCGCCGCGATCGTCACCTCGACACGCAGGGTGGCGTCTCCGATCGTCGTCACCTCGGCGCGGGCCGTGCGCACGAGCACGCGGGCCAGGAAGCCGGCGCGCGCTGGGCAGGGTGCGGGGGCCTCGTAGGCGGCGACCAGCAGGGTGGGGCCGTCGGCGGCGTGAGTTGCGCCCGCGCCCGCCAGCACCGCGGCGATGGCGGCGCCGCGCAGCACCGAGCAGCCTCCCCGGGCGCCGCGTCGCCGTCGCACGCGGCCTCGTTAACACACGGCGCGCGCGAGCTGAAGCACGACGCCGCGCTTCAGCTCCCGCGGGTCGTCCGGTGCGCTAGAGCGCCGCGACGCGGGCGAGGCCTTCCAGCCGCTGCAGCGCGAACCGTTCGGCGGGCGAGAGCGTGTCCTTGCGGGCCTGGAGCATGCGGACGTACTCGTCCAGGAGCGCGCGGTGCACCCCGGGCAGGCGGCGCATGACCCCGAAGAGGCGGTCGATCGCCGGGAGCGGCAGCGGGCGGCGGTCCGCGATGAAGATCTGCAAGGGCACCGCGATCCAGCGGGGGTCGAGGGTCGCCTCGGCGAGTCGCGTCGCCAGATCCGCGGCGAGGAGGGCCACCTCGTGCGGGACGCGCTGACCGCGCTGGGCACCCTCGGCCAGTTGCTGCAGCGGAGTGGACAGGAGCCGGGCCGCCTCCTCGGCGCGCCCCAGGGCCAGCGCCTTGTCCGCCACCGGACCGATCACCTCGAGCACGTGCGCTTGGCGGGTCGCCGACTCCCCGTCGGACTGGGACGCGGGCCCCGCGGCGCGGTGAGTCGTCTGACCGCCGCCGGCGCGGCCCGGCTGTTGCGCGTCGAGGTCGACGTAGACCGTCTCCATCGCCAGGGTCTGAGCGCGCCGGAGCTCGCTCCGCAGCTTGAGCGCGCGCTCGCGCGGCACGCCGACGAGCTCGAAATCGGACTCTCCGATCCGGAAGCGATCACCCGGGCCGAGCTCACCCGGCTCGAGGAGGGGCTTCCCGTTGACGAGCACCCCGTTGCGGCTGCCAAGATCACGGATCTGCACCCGCGCGCCGGTCACCTCGAGCGCCGCGTGACGTCGGGACACCAGCGGGTGATCGAGGATGAGGTGGGCCTCCGCGCTGCGGCCGATGATGGTCAGCCCCTCGAACAGGTCGACCTCCTCCCGCACGCCCGGCGAGGTGACGACCAACACGTAGGGTGACAGCGCGACCCGCTCGGACCCTGACTCGGGGGGCTCGGTCGCTTGGCGCTCGGCCGGGGATGGGTTCTTGGTCACGGGGCGCGCGTTCGCCGTCGGCGGGGGTCGGATCGCCCTGGGCGCTCGGGGGCACCGAGGGCAGGACAAGGGGGCCTGACCCGATCAAGGTAGCGCACCCGACCGGGGGCTGTCAGCGGGCCTCGGAGTGAGGCGCCGGGAAGCAGCCGGGATCACATGGAAATGGCGCCGCCGCGGCCTCAGGGTGCCCGCGGGTAGCTGCCGAGCACCTTCAGGAAGGCGCAGGCCTGCGCGAGCCGCGTCAGCGCGCGCGCCACCGGGGGGTCGGTGCGATGTCCGATGACGTCGGTGAAGAAGACATACTGCCAGCGATGACCACCCGGCCGTGGGCGGGACTCGATCCGGGTCATGTTGAGCCCCTCGGCGTGGAGGATCTCGAGGACGTTCTTGAGCGCCCCCTGCTCGTGCGGGGTGCCGAAGACGATCGTGGTCTTGTCGTCCCCGGTCGGCGGCGCGTCGGTGGCGCCGATGATGACGAAGCGGGTCGAGTTGTCGCTGCGGTCCTGGATCCCCTCGCGCAGGACCCGGAGCCCGTAGATCTCGGCCGCCAGGCGGGTCGCGATCGCGGCCCCCGCTGGATCGTTGGCGGCTTCGCGGGCCGCATTGGCCGTCGAGGTGGACGCCACGAGCTGCGCGTTGGGGAGGTTGCGCGCCAGCCACTGTCGGCACTGGGGGAGCGCCTGGGGGTGCGAGTAGACGCGCTCGATCAGCGCGAGGTCCTCGTTCTGACCCACCAGGGACTGGGTGACGTCGAGCACCAGCTCGCCCCGGATCGAGAGCGGCGACTCGAGGAGGCTGTCGAGCGTGTAGCCGACCCCGCCCTCCGTCGAATTCTCGATGGGGACGACGCCGAGCTCGGCGCTCCGCCGGGTGACCGCTTCGAAGACGGCCGGGATCGTCGCGGCGCTCACGTAGCGGGCCGCGAGCCCGAAGGCGGCCTGGGCGGCGGCGTGCGAGTGCGTGCCGGGGGGGCCGAGGTAGGCGACCTCGAGCTCCGCGTGCACTGAGAGGCACGCGCTCAGCACCTCGCGGAAGAGCGGGCGTACGGCGCGGGCGGGGAAGACGGCCCCGGGCCGCGACGCCTGCGCGCGCTCGAGCCGCGCGAGCACCTCCTGCTCCCGGCGCGGATCCTGGAGCGGCAGCCCGCTGCGGCGCTTCTCGGCGAAGGCGTCGGCGACCACCCGCGCGCGCTCCTCGAGCAGGTCGAGGATGCGGTCGTCGAGCTCGTCGATGCGGCGGCGAAGGTCCTCGAGGCCCATGAGCGCGGCTAGCCCACGAGATCGTTCAGCGCCTGGAGCTTCATCGCCAGGCCGAGATCGCCCTCGACCTTGAGGCGCTGGGCGAAGAAGAGCTCCTGCGCGGTCACCCGGCGCTCCCGCATCGCCACGTAGTCTGCCCCGCTCATCACGATGGTGCAGGCCGCGTCGCCGTCACCGGCGGTGACCGTCGGTGTCGCATCGAGGCGGAAGAGGTAGGTCCCGCCGCCCTCCCCCGTGAGGACGAATTTGTAGACGGCGCCGATCTCGGCCACAAGCTTCGCGTTCTGTTCCAGCTTGGCGCGCGCGTCGTCGATCAGCTCCTCCACCGTAGCCATCCGAGCTCACTCCTTCCGGCGACGGGCCTGGGCGCTGCCGCCCCGCCCGGACGAGCGGCTTCATATCTCGTGCCGGGAGCGCCGATCAAGGCGCGGCCGGGCGCCTGTTCGCGCGCGAGGGGCGCGGCGTGACGCGCGGTGATCCGGTGGTGCGCCGCTCCGCTTCAGGGCGTCGAGCCCACGGCGGCGCTGCCGGCCGGCGCGGGATGCGCGCTCTTGCCCGTGGAGCGGATCGCGTCCAGCCCCCGCAGCCCCGTCGCCGCCGGGGTGGGCGTCGTGCCCACGGACGCGGCGTCCCCCGCGGCTCGGGACGTCGCCGCGGGGGGGGCCGTGGGGGTGGCCCCGCCCGGGTCGCTGGAGGGGGCCGGCGCGGTGTTCGCGACGGCGCCGGGGGGGACTGGTGGGGTCGGGATCGCGGCCCCGGGCGTCCGGTCGGCGGGCTTCTCGTGCACGAGCGCGCAGCCCACGAGCAGCGCCGCTGCGGCGGCCAAGGGGCGCGGAAGCAGAGGCCTCATGGGCGGTCCTCCGTGGAGCGGTCATGGTACGCCGCCCGGTCGCGGGGCGCGACCGCGGCCCCTCGTGCGCGCAATGGGCGCTGCGCGTCGAAGGAGGCCGGTCGCCGGCCCCGCGGGGGCCGCCGGCAGCTCTCTGACCCGATCGGTGGGCGCCGCTTCTCCGCCGGTTTCTGGGCCGTTCTGGCCGCTTCTTGGCATGGAACCGGGCAGATGGTGGATCTCCTCGTTACGGTGACCCGCGTGGTGGGCTGGGCGCGTCGGGCCAGCGTCGGCCTGCTCGCGCTCGGCGTGGCGGCGCTCCCGGGCTGCGATCGCGACGCGGCGACCCTCGGCAAGGAGGCGCCGGCAGCCGCGAAGGTCAAGCCAGAGAACGGCGGGGTCAAGGTGGAGCTGGACCCCTGGGAGCTCGTGCCTGTGCCGCCCGCGGATGGACCGCAGCTCGCACCGCTGGCGATGAACGTGCCCATCCGCCCCAAGCCCGATCGTCACGCCGAGCCAATCGGCTACCTTCGCGTCGGCGCCCGGGTGGCTCGTTCGGAGCGGCCCGTCAGCCACGAGGGCTGCCCGGACGGCTGGTACGCCATCCGCCCGGTGGGGTTCGTCTGCACGGGTAGCGACGCGAGCATCAAGCTCGACCACCCCGTGGCGCGCGCGATTCAGGTCGAGCCCGATCGCACGCAGCCCATGCCCTACAAGTACGCCTTCGCGCGGGCGATCGGCCCCAACTACCTCCGGATCCCGACCAAGGCCGAGCAGCTCCAGTACGAGATGAGGCTCGAGCGGCACCTCCGGAGCTACCGGAAGTTGCAGGCCAAGTGGGACCAGCTGACCGTGGGCGCGAACGACGTGCCCCTCGACGAGCAGGGGTACGCCAAGGGGGCCATCCCGGACCACGCCCGCCCCATGGACATGAGCGAGCGCTACGGCGGCGACGGCGACGACGCGGTCCCGTGGTGGCTCGCGGACGGGGAGCGGCGCATCCCGAACCTGTCGAGCTACCGGGCTCCGCCCTACGCCGTGATCGCCGACCGCTTCAAGCGACACGCGGGGGTCGCGTTGATCGGGACCTTCGTGGCCGGGGAGGCCGCCCTGGGACGGCGGTTCGCCATCTCCACCGACGCCCGGCTGCTGCCCGCCGACAAGCTCAAGGCGGACTCGGGATCGCCGTTCCACGGCGCCTCGCTGCGTGGCGTCGGACTGCCGGTGGCCTTCGCGCGGAAGGCGGGCGCGACGTACTGGGAGCTCGTGGACGGTCGCCTCCGCGCGGGCGAGCGCCTTCGCTGGCGCGAGCTCGTCCCGCTCAACGGGAACGTGCGCGAGATCCAGGGCACCCGGATGGTCGAGACGCGCGACGGCCGCTGGCTACGATCGAGCGATCTGAAGACCGCGGCGAAGCCGAGCACGCTGCCGTCCTGGGCCCGGAAGGGCGTTCGCTGGATCGACATCTCGATCGTGAGCCAGACGCTCGTGCTGTGGGAGGGAGACGAGCCCGTCTATGTGACGCTCGTCTCCACCGGCAAGGATGGCCTGGGGGATCCGAAGACGACGTTGAGCACCCCGCAGGGCACCTTCCGGATCTTCGAGAAGCACGTCACGACCACCATGGACTCGGACGTGGCCGACCACGAGTTCGAGCTCCGAGACGTCCCCTGGGTCATGTACTTCAAGGGCGGCTACGCGCTGCACGGCGCCTACTGGCACGACGACTTCGGGCACGTCCGATCGCACGGCTGCGTCAACCTGGCGCCCATCGACGCCCGCTTCGTCTTCCTGTGGTCTTCGCCGGAGGTCCCGGAGCACTGGCACGCCGCTTACCGGTCGGACGCGTTGGGCGAGGGGACCATCGTGTCGATCCACAAGTGATCGGGGCTCACGGCGGGCGTCACTTGAGCGAAACCTGCTGCGCGACGGGGACGGGGTCTCCGGAGAAGGGCGGGATCGCCACCCGCTCGAAGATCTGCGCGACGCAGGCGCCGACGGCCGTGGAGGCGAGCGGCCCGCGCAGATCGACCTTCGCGATCCGGCCCGACGGGGCGAAGGTGGCGATCACCATCCCGCCGTAGACGTGCGCGGCAGGGTCGAAACACACCCGCGCGGACTCCGCGGCGATGGTCAGCGCCGCCACCGCCTCCCGGCGATCGAACAGGGGCAGCGGCAGCCTGGCGCTCGCCGAGGTCGACGGCGCCGGAGTGGCGGTAGGGTGCGCGGTGGGCACCACGCGGACCGCGCTCGGCGCCGCTGCTGGGCTGGGGGGCGGGGTCGGGGCAGGGAAGAGCGCGGGGAGGAGCCGCGGGAGCCCGGGGTACGCGGCGACGAGGAGGCTCCGGTCGTAGGCGTAGACGCCGGCGAGGACCAGGGGGACGATGAGCGCGACCAGGAGCAGGGAACGCAGCAGGCGGGCCCGATTGCGAGCCCGACGCCGACGGGGCGCGAACAGGTCGTCGTCGAGGTCGTCGACGGGGTCGACGGCCGGACCGGGACGCGCCCGCGACGAGGGGGGAGCCGGCAAGGCGCGACCCGGGTGGGACGTGCTGGCGGTTGCGGCGTCCGTAGGCGAAGAAGGCCGCGGGACCGGCTCCACGGCGCCGGCGTACCCTGCGGCGTAGCCGGCGCCGGAAGGAACGCTCGGACGAGAGGACCGCGGCGTCGTCGGCGCACCGGTGACTGGCGGCGGCGGAATGACCGGTGGCGGCGGCGGGATCCGCGGCTCGCTTGGCGCGAACCGGGCATGGGCCGGCGCTGCGGGGCGTCCCTCGATGAGGCCGGGCGCCGTGGTCGGCGGTCGCTGCGGCGGACCCGAAGGCGCCTCGGCGGGGAGCGGCGGCCGGGTGCTGCTGCGGGACCAGTCGGGGGCGGAGTAGGGGTGGGTCGCGGGCGAGCCCGCCGCAGGTAGCGGAGGGCGCGGCGCCACTGGCGGCGAGCCCGCGGCCGGCAGCGGTGCGCGGGGCGGCGCGGAAGCCAGCGCGCCGCCGGAATCCGTCCAGCGCCGCGGCGCCGCGGCGCCGCCCGCAGTCCGGTCCGGGCGCTGCGGGTGGGCCGACCAGGGCTGGCCCGCGCGGCCGGTGGCCGCCGCGTCCTCGCCGGAGTCAGGCGCTATGAGGATCGAGATCTGCTGCTCGCGCCCCTCGAGCTCGGCGGGGAGACGCGCGACGCCGAGCTCTGGATCGTCGTCGTCATAGTCGGCGGCGCGGGCGGCGAAGGCGCGGGGATCGACCGTCACCGTCCGCTCGTCCTCGGCCGCGTCCGCGCCCTCCGCGCTCCAGCCGTCGTCGAGGAAGTGCGCGAGCGCCGTGCCGCGTGGCACCGCGACGGTCGCCTCGTCGTCGAACTCGTCGTCCTGGTCCGGCGAGTACGCGCCGCGCGCGAAGCCACCCTGGGCGATGGGGTACCCGACGACGGTCGCGTCATCGCCTTGATCGAACCCGCCGAGGGATCGGTGGCGTTCGACGACGGTGGTGGGCGCGAAGCCCCGGGCGGCCAGCGCGGCGGCGAGCTCGGGGAACTCGAAGGGGGTCCGGTACTCCGAGGTGCCCACGGGCCACACCATGGTGCGGGAGTGGATCGCCCCGATCGCGTAGAGCTCGACCAGCTGGCGCGCCGACATCTGGGTCGCGTCGCGGTCGTTGACCATCACCACCCAGACGGGGGCGGTCGTCGGGTCCGGGCGCTCCGCGGCGAGGGTCGTGCCGTCCACGACGAAGGGCCTGCCGCAGTGCTTGCACACCATGCGTAGCCGGCGCCCTCGGATCTTCGCGTCCGGGACCACGTACCTGGCCGGGCAGCTGGGACACGTGACGTTCATCGCGGCGGGTGGGAGAGCGGCGACCGCTCCGGACCCGAGGGGGTGAATCGGTGGCCGGCGGGGTCACTATAGCCGTCCCGGCTCATGCTCGCGCGGGATTCTCGCTGCTGCGGCGTCGTCACCGTGGTGGTGACGCGGCTGGGCGGCGGCGTCGCCGCAGCGTTCGCGCGCTGCGCGAGGGTGGCGGCGGGCTCTCCGGCCGGGGCGGGGAAGGCGGCGTCACCCCGGGCGGTTTCGGGCTGCGCGTGCCGCTCGCGCGGGGCCAAGTCGCCCGGGGTGGGCGCTCGTCGCGCGCTGCCGTCGCGGCGGGGTGACCGGGGCAGCGCGGAGGGGGCGCGGACCGTCACGGTGGAGAGACGCGGCACCAGACGCGCACGACCACGGTGCCCTTGACGGTCCACGGCGTCACGTCGATGCGATCGACGGCGTCGAGGGAGGCGACGGGCAGCCGGTGCGCGAGGTGGTCGCGTACGAATTCGCGACGTACGCGCTCCGAGGCCAGGCGGGACAGATCGCCTCGCACGACGAAGGTGACCATCTCGTGGATCTCGAAGGACTCGCCAACATCCGGGGCGGGGCGGGCCGGCGCAGGCTTCGGGGTCGAGCGGCGCGTCGTGACCTCATCGACGCGCGCGCCGGGGGGTCGCGGGGCGTCGCCGGCGGGGCGCGCCTCTTCGAACCCGAGGGTACGGTGGCGTCGTCGCGCGGGCGGCAGCAGTTCCTCCGCGATCGCTGCCAGCGTCTCACGTCCGGCCATCGCGTGGCCGATCTCGATCTCCGGCGTGTCGTCGCGGGTGCCCCGAGCGAGCTCCGCCGTGATGGCGGCGAGCGTCTGCCGCCCCGCGGGGGTGTAGGTAGTCACCACCTCGGGGGAGGAGGCCCGCGGCCCGGGGGTCGCCGGCGGCGGTTCGGGAGAGCGCGGGCGGGGGGTGAGAGGCGCGTGCGTCTCGGCGAGGGCGCGCCGGCGGGGTGGACCGGGGGCTTTCGGATCGCGGGTCAACTCGGCACCAACCCGAAGCATCCCACGACGGGCGCTCCCTCCGCCAGCTCGGGGCCCTCGAGCCGCCAGGACCTCAATAGGCTTCGGGGAACGGCAGGGTGCTCGAGCCCATCAGGTACGCGTCGATGGCGTGGGCCGCGCCGCGCCCCTCGGCGATGGCCCAGACCACCAGGCTCTGGCCGCGGCGGCAGTCACCGGCCGCGAAGATCCCGGGGACGCTGGTCGAGAACGGCCCGTACTCCGCCCGGAAGTTCGAGCGCCCGTCCAGCTCGACCCCGAGCGCGGTCGCCAGCTCGGGCTCGGGGCCGAGGAAGCCCATCGCCAGCAGCACGAGGTCCGCCTCGATCACTCGCTCGCTCCCCGGGACCTCGGCCATCCGTGCGGGCCCCCCTTCGCCCGCCTGCCAGGTGACCCTGACGGTCCGCACCCCTCCCACGTGGCCCTGCCCATCGTCGATGAACTCCTTGGCGAGGGTGCAGAACTCGCGCGGGTCGGCTCCCCACCGAGCGGCGGCCTCCGCGTGGCCGTAGTCGGCGCGCAGGACGCGCGGCCAGGTCGGCCAGGGGTTGTCCGGCGCGCGTCGCGGCGGCGGCTCTGGCAGAAGCTCCAGGTTCACCACGCTTCGGCAGCCGTGGCGGATGGCCGTCCCGATGCAGTCCGTCCCCGTGTCGCCGCCGCCGATGACGACGACCCGCCTGTCGGCGGCGCTGATGAAGCGGCCATCCTGGTGCCGGGAGTCGAGCAGGCTCCGGGTGTTCGCGGTGAGAAACTCCATCGCGAAATGCACCCCCGAGAGTCCCCGACCGGGGATCGGGAGGTCGCGGGGGCGCGTCGCGCCGCAGGCGAGCAGCAGGGCGTCGAACTCCTCACGGAGCCGGCTCGCGTCGACGTTGACCCCGACGTGGGCCCGGGTGGCAAAATGGATGCCCTGGGCGCGCAGGAGGTTCAAGCGCCGCTCGACGACGTCCTTGTCGAGCTTCATGTTGGGGATGCCGTAGGTCAGAAGCCCGCCGAGGCGGTCGTCGCGCTCGAACACGGTGACGCGGTGGCCGACCTTGTTGAGCTGGTCGGCGGCGGCCAGGCCCGCGGGGCCCGAGCCGATGATGGCGACGTGCTTGCCGGGTCGGCGCTCCGGGGGCCGGGGCAGGACCCACCCCTCCGCGAACCCGCGGTCCGCGATCGCGCACTCGATGGTCTTGATCGCGACCGGCGGTTCGTTGATCCCGAGGGTGCAGGCGCCCTCGCAGGGGGCGGGACAGACGCGCCCCGTCCACTCCGGGAAGTTGTTGGTCAGCTGCAGGCGGTCCAGGGCCTCCCGCCACCGTCCCCGGTACACTAGATCGTTCCACTCCGGGATCAGGTTGTCGATCGGACAGCCGTGGTTCGACTGGCAGAACGGGACCCCGCAGTCCATGCACCGCGCGCCCTGACGCTGGAGCAGCTCCTCGGGCGCTGCGCGCTGGAATTCGTGGTGGTGCCGGATGCGCTCGAGGGGCGCGTCGTAGGGGGCGGTTTCCCGCGGGAACTCCTTGAAGCCGGTGATCTTTCCCATCTCTCGCTCTCGGCGCCGGGCGCGCTTCGGTCTGCTGGGGCGTCCGCGGGGGAAGCCCGGGTTGAATCACTGCGCGGCGAAGCCGGTGCTGACGGTCGCCTCCAGCTCCTCGTCGTGCCGCATGCGCTCCTCGAGGACGCGCTTGTAGTCGATCGGGAAGACCTTGACGAACTGGCCAAGGCAGTCGTCCCAGTGCTCGAGGACGTAGCGGGCGACGGTCGAGCCCGTGTAGCCGCGATGCGTGCTGATGAGGTCCCGGAGCTCGAGGATGTCGTCGCGGGTTTCCACCTCCTCCAGGAGCACCGTGCCGAGGTTGCAGGTGTGCGGCAGCTGCCGGTCCCGGTCCCAGACGTAGGCGATCCCGCCGGACATGCCGGCGGCGAAGTTGCGCCCGAAGGGGCCGAGGCCCACGACGCGCCCGCCGGTCATGTACTCACACCCGTGGTCGCCGACGCCCTCGACCACGGCGCGGGCGCCGGAATTGCGGACGCAGAACCGCTCGGCGGCCCGCCCCCGGATGAACGCGAGCCCGCCGGTGGCGCCGTACAGCGCCACGTTGCCGACGATCACGCTGTCTTCGGCGACGAAGCCCGCTCGCCGCGGCGGGTAGATGATGAGCTTGCCCCCCGAGAGGCCCTTACCGACGTAGTCGTTGGCGTCGCCCTCGAGTTCGATGGTGACGCCGCGGACGGACCAGGCGCCGAGGGACTGCCCGGCGCTCCCCCGGAGCACGAGGTGGACCGTGTCGTCCGGGAGCCCGAGCTCGCCCCAGCGCTTGGAGATCTCGTGGCTCAGGGTGGTGCCGACGACGCGGTTGACGTTGCGCACCTCGGCTTCGATCCGAACCCGATCGGCGGCCTCGATCGCGGCCTTCGCGCGAACGATGAGCTCGCGATCGAGCGCGCCGGCGAGCCCGTGGTCCTGTTCCTGGGTGCAGATCACGCTGACGTCCGCCCGGGGCGGCACCGCCGGGGTGAGCAGCGCGCCGAGATCGACGGTCGCGGACTTCCACCCGCCCGCGTCCCGATCCTGCTCGAGCAGATCCACGCGGCCGACCAGCTCGTCGAAGGTGCGGACCCCGAGCGCCGCCATCAGCTCGCGCACCTCCTCGGCCACCAGGAACAGGTAGTTGACGACGTACTCGGGCTGGCCGGCGAACTTCTTCCGGAGCATGCGGTCCTGGGTCGCCACGCCGACCGGGCAGGTGTTCAGGTGGCACTTGCGCATCATCACGCAACCGAGCGTGACGAGCGGGATGGTCGCGAAGCCGAACTCCTCGGCGCCGAGGCAGGCGGCGATCACGACGTCGCGGCCGGTCTTGAGCTGGCCGTCGGTTTCCAGCCGCACCCGTGAGCGGAGGTCGTTCAGCACCAGCGTCTGGTGGGCCTCGGCGAGGCCGAGCTCCCAGGGCAGTCCGGCATGCTTGATGGAGGTGAGCGGAGAGGCGCCGGTCCCGCCGTCGTGTCCGCTGATCAGGATGTGGTCGGCGTGGGCCTTGGCCACGCCGGCGGCGATGGTGCCGACTCCGACCTCGCTCACCAGCTTGACGCTGACCCGGGCCGCGGGGTTGGCGTTCTTGAGATCGTGGATGAGCTGGGCCAGATCCTCGATGGAGTAGATGTCGTGGTGCGGGGGCGGGCTGATCAGCCCGACGCCGGGGGTGGAGTAGCGGGTCTTGGCGATTACGCGGTCGACCTTGTGCCCCGGCAGCTCGCCGCCCTCGCCCGGCTTGGCGCCCTGCGCCATCTTGATCTGCAGCTCGTCCGCGTTGGCGAGGTAGTAGCTAGTCACGCCGAAGCGCCCGGACGCGATCTGCTTGATGGCGCTGCGCGCGCTGTCACCGTTGGGGAGGTGCTTGAAGCGCGCGGGGTCCTCCCCGCCCTCGCCGGTGTTGCTCTTCCCGCCCACGCGGTTGAGCGCGATGGCGAGCGTCTCGTGCGCTTCGCGCGAGATGGAACCGTAGCTCATCGCCCCGGTGCGGAAGCGCTTCACGATCTCGCGGGCGGGCTCCACCTCCGCGAGCGGGACCGGCCCCGACGAGGCCGGGCGGAATCGGAGCAGGCTCCGCAGCGTGCACCGGGAGTGCGGGTCCTGGTTGACGAGCCGGGCGAACTCGGCGTACGCCTCGCGGCTGTTGGTTCGCGCCGCGGTCTGCACGGCGGCGATCGTCCGCGGGCTCATCATGTGGTGCTCACCGTTGGCGCGCCAATGGAACTGGCCGTCGTTCGGGAGCGCCGTCAGGCGGGCGGAGCTGCGATCCGGGTAGGCGACGCCGTGGCGCAGGAGCGCCTCGCGAGCCAGCACGTCGAACCCGACGCCGCCGATGCGGCTCGGGGTGCCGGCGAAGCACCGGTCGATCACCGCGGGTCCGAGCCCGACCGCCTCGAAGATCTGGGCGGCCTTGTAGCTGGCGAGGGTGCTGATCCCCATCTTGGCCATCACCTTCAGCATCCCCTTGGCCACGCCCTTCCGGTAGGCATCGACGATCTCCGCGTCGGAGTCGAACCCCGTGAGCGTCCGCTCGGCGCGGGCCTGCCAGAGCGTCTCGAAGGCGAGGTAGGGGTTGATCCCGTCGGCGCCGTAGCCGACGAGCAAGCAGTGGTGGTGGACCTCGCGGGCCTCACCGGTTTCGATCAGGATGCCGATGCGGGTGCGCTTGGCCGCGCGGATGAGGTGGTGGTGCACGGCGCCGCACGCCAGGAGCGCGCTCACCGGGACCCGCTCGGGGCCGACCTCGCGATCGCTCAGCACGAGCAGGGAGGCGCCCGCGTCGACGGCGGCCTCCGCCTCGTCGGCGATGCGACCGAGCGCCGGCTCGAGCCCCGCGACGCCGGCCTCCACGGGGTAGGTGGTGTCGATGATCCTCGTCGTCCACCCCGGGGCCGCGAGGTGCTTGAGGGCGGCGAGCTGCTCGTTGCTCAGGATGGGGTGGGGGACGAGGAGGCGACGGGCGTGCTCCTTCCCCGTGGCGAGGAGGTTGAGCTCCGGCCCGACGTAGCACTCGAGGCTCATGATGATCTCCTCGCGGATCGAGTCGATCGGCGGGTTGGTCACCTGCGCGAAGAGTTGCTTGAAGTAGTCGTAGATCAGGCGTGGCTGGTCGCTCAGCACCGCGAGGGCCGCGTCGTTGCCCATCGAGCCGACGGGATCACGCTTCTGAGTCACCAGCGGCAGCAGCATGAACTGCAGCGTCTCGGTGGTGTAGCCGAAGGCGAGGGCGCGCTGGAGCAGGGTCTGGGGGTCGAAACCGTGCGGCTGGATCGCGGTCTTGAGATCGCCGAGCTGCAGGCGCTGCGACGCCAGCCACTGGGCGTAGGGCCGCCGCTTGGCGAGGCGGGACTTGATCTCGTCGTCGGGGATCAGGCGCCCCGCCTCGAAATCGATCAGGAACATGCGCCCCGGCTGCAGGCGTCCCTTCTCCTTGATTAGCTCCGGCTCGATCGGGAGCACGCCCACCTCGGAGGCCATGACGACCCGGTCGTCCGTGGTCAGGTAGTAGCGGCTGGGACGGAGGCCGTTGCGGTCGAGGACGGCGCCGATGACCTTGCCATCCGTGAACGCGACGGAGGCCGGGCCGTCCCAGGGCTCCATGATGCAGGACTTGTACTCGTAGAAGGCGCGCTTCTCGGGCGGCATCGTCGGATCGTTCTGCCAGGCCTCCGGGATCATCATGATCACCGCCTCCGGGAGGCTTCGACCCGCGAGCATCAAGAGCTCGAGGACGTTGTCGAGGGTGCCGGAGTCGGAGCAGTCGGGCTCGACGATCGGGTAGAGCTTGCGCAGGTCCTCCCCGAACAGGTCGCTCTGCAGCACGCCCTGGCGTGCGGCCATCCGGTTCACGTTGCCGCGCAGCGTGTTGATCTCGCCGTTGTGGCTGGTGTAGCGGTTGGGCTGGGCGCGGTCCCAGGAGGGGAAGGTGTTGGTGGCGAAGCGGGAGTGCACCATCGCCAGGTGCGAGGCGTAGTCCGGCGCGGCCAGATCGGGGAAGTAGACCGTGAGCTGGTCGGGCGTGAGCATCCCCTTGTACACGAGCACGCGGCTCGACAGGCTGGGGATGTGGAAGAGGTGGCGCTCGCGCAGCGCCGGGGTGGCGGCGATCTCGTGGGTGGCGCGCTTGCGCACCAGGTACAGCCG
The DNA here is from genome assembly GCA_964454025.1 of uncultured Polyangiaceae bacterium. Classification (GTDB taxonomy): domain Bacteria; phylum Myxococcota_A; class Polyangia; order Polyangiales; family Polyangiaceae; genus JAFGBI01. The sequence continues at coordinate 41,196 of CAYVRP010000005.1, forward strand.
CCGCTCGAAGGCGTCACCAGCGACCTCCGCGCTCGCGCCCACCAGGACCATCTCGATGTGGGGCTCCGCCGCCCGCGCCGAGGGCCCGAGATCGGCGCCCGCGGCGTCCGTCGGCACGGGGCGCCAGCCGAGGAGGACCTGACCGTGCTCGAGGATGAGACGCTCGATCACGGCCTGGCATTGCGCGCGCTCCTCGGCCGCGCGCGGCAGGAACACGAGCCCGGCCGCATAGCGGCCCGCCTCCGGCAACGTCACGTCCAGCGCCTCGCGCGCGACCCGGCGCAGCAGCGCGTCGGGCAGGGCGGTGAGGATCCCCGCGCCGTCGCCCGTGTTGGGCTCGCAACCCCGCGCGCCGCGGTGATCCATGTTGCAGAGCACGCGGGTCGCGTCGACGACGATCTGATGACTCTTCTCGCCCTTCATGTGCGCCACGAAGCCGACGCCGCACGCATCGTGCTCGAACGTCGGGTCGTAGAGCCCTGTCTTGCCGGGACGCTCTGATCGGGGCATCTAATGTTTCCTGAGTGTTTCCGAAGCAGTGGCAACCGCCGCGCGCGTATTCGTGGTCAACGGGGACGGGATGTCAACCGTGAGCCGCGCGCCGCTCGAGGGCAGGGCAGGCGCGGGCGGAAGGCCCGCCCTTGCGCCGGGGTCGAGTTGTGGCGCCGATCGGGGGCTGGTAGGGCAATCTCATGGAACGAAATCCCGGCGCACGCCACCGGATCCTCGCGGTCCTCTGCGGGGCGGCGCTGTCGGCGGGTTGCCCCGGTGAGGCGCGGCGGGGTGGCGTCGCGCCGAAGGCGTCGATACCGGCGCCGGTCGCGTCGACGGGGCCGGCCTGCCCCGGGGGCCAGAGCGAGGACCCGCCGATGCGGGACCTCGACCGGGCCCTGGTCGCGTTCGGGGAGAAGCGGTACCGGGACGCGCAGTCCCAGCTCGACGCGCTCGCCGAGCGATACCCCAGGAGCGCGACCGTTCGCGTGTGGCGCGCGGAGGCGACCCTCTACGAGGGCAAGCTGGAGGACGGCGTGGACGCATACCGCGAGGCCGCCGCGCGGGCGCTCACCCACTACCGGGCGGCGGCAGCGCTGCACGAGGCCGGGTGCGCCCTGCTCGCCTCCGATCACTACTACCTTCGCATGGGGGCGGCCTACGCGCACCTCCGGCTTGGCGCCCCGAACCCGGCGCTGCGCGAGCTGGAGGAGGCGCGCGCCCGGTGGCCGGACAGCGCCGAGGTCCCGTACACGATCGCCCGGGCAGAATGTGCTCGGGGTCAGGTGGACGCGTGCGTGGCGGCCTTCACGACCACGCTCGAGCTCGCCCGGGACCGCCGGCGCCCGATGTTCCTCCGGACACACCGTTCCGTGGCCGACTGGGTGTCCCGGTCGCGGACGCAGAGCGAGTTCGGACCGCTCCGGGCGGACCCGCGCTACCAGCGCCTGCTGGCGCTCCCCTGGGTGTCTTCGGAGTGACGGTGCCCACGCGTCCGGCCGCGCGGAGGCCGGGTGCTGCCACGCGCCCCGAGGTTGGCGGGCGACACCAGGGGCGCGGCCCGATCCGCTCCCAACGGGCGAGAAACCGCGGCCAGCAGCGAGTAGTCCCCGCGCGGTCGAGTCGGCGCCCTACAGGGGCGCCATGGTGCATTCTCCGGAGAACTGCACGCCCTTGTCCATGAAGATCTCGGGGGAGTGGAGGCGGCCGGACACCCGCGCCGGGACGTACAGCTCGATGGCCTCCGCCGCCCTGATGCTTCCGGTCACCGTCCCGCCCTTCACGATCACGGTCCCGACCTCGATCTCGGCGTCGACCTCGGCGCCCTCACCGATGACGAGCACGTCGGGTGAGCGGATCTCGCCGTGGAAGCAGCCGTCGATGCGGACGCGCCCGGTGAAGTGGAGCTTGCCCTCGAAGCGGGTGCCGCGGCCGAGCAGCGCGGTGATCTCGGTCACGGGGAGCAGGGCGTCCATGGCCGGTCATCCTAACGTGGGCGGCGGCCACGAGAAGGGGATGCTCGCGGAGCCGTGGACCTGGTAGAACCACGTGCGTCGAGTCTCCCCGTGGGCCGGTCCGGCTTCGGCTCGCCTCGAACGGCGCGGCCGGTCGCCGGGGGAGCGGTCGGTCGCGTTCTTTCCCGGAGCCGTCCGGCGTGCTCCAATATTCGCATGCGGAAAGGGCGACTGGCGATCGTGTTGGCGGCGGTCGCGCTGGCGCGCCCGGCGGCCGCTCAGGAGGAGGGCGCCGGGACCGCCGCGGGGAAGGTTCCGGAGGGGCTGGCGGGGCCGAGCGCCAGGGCTCGCGGGGAGGGGGCGCCGGCGCCGAGCGAAACCGCGACGGGCGCGCCCGTCGCTTCCAGCGCGGTGCCGGGCGCCGCTCCGGCCGACGCGGAGCCGCCCGGGGCAGTTGGCGGGTACTCTTGGTCGGACAAGCCCCGAGCGCGGGCCAAGGCGCGGCCCCGGGGGCCGTCGACCATCCGCCACTATCCGCCGGGGACCCCGATCGCGCCCTACCCCGGCTTCCGGATGCTTCCCGGGGGCCAGAGCCTGGTCTGGCTGTCCGTCAGCCGCGCGGTGCCCGTGAGGGCGGAGCGCAGCGCGGGGCGGGTGGTCTACTCGCTGGAGGGGGCGCGGGTGGAGGTCCGGAACAACACCAACGCGCTGGTGACGACGCACTTCCCGTCACCCGTCTCCCGGGTCCAGCTCGTACCCACGGCGACCGGCATGCAGCTCGTGGTCGAGCTCCGGGAGCCGGTCGAGCTGACGCACACGGTGAGCTCCGGACCTCGGGGGGCCATGATCCTCCGTGTCGAGGCGCCCCCTTCGGCGGCCGCGCCGGTTGCCACGGTCGGGACGGCCGCGCCGGAGCCGCCCGCGGTGGTCGCCGAGGACGAGGCGAGCGCGGAGGCGCAGGGCTCCGTCGCGGCTTCCGGAGAGGGACGGGTGTCGGCGCGGGCGAGCGCCAGCGCACGCGCCAGCGTCAAGGTGGGCAAGGGGGAGCGCAAGAAGCGCAAGAAGCGGCGCTGAAGCGCCCGGGCCGGGGAGGGCGGGGCGGCGAGCGCGGGCGGGCCACGTCAGCGCGGGGCCCATGCTTGATCGCGAGCCCGGATCGTCCGTGATACATTGCGCACCATGGCGGCTCGCGCGGCTCCGGAGGACGACTGGGCCGAGACTCCGCTCAGGGGCGCGACGATCCTGGTCGCCGACGACGACCGCGTGACCCGGCGGCTCGTCACGGAGGCGCTCGAGCGCCGGGGCTGTACCGTCGAGAGCTGCGAAGACGGCCAGGCCGCGGTCGAGCGGGTGGGGCAGGGGGGGATCGATCTGGTGCTCCTGGACGTGCTGATGCCTCGGATGACCGGGCTCGAGGCCTGCCGGCTGCTCAAGGCGATGACCGGCGACGTCTTCCTGCCCGTGGTGCTGGTCACGGTGAAGACGGACACGGCGAGTCGCGTGGAGGGGCTCAAGCTTGGCGCGGACGACTATGTCTGCAAGCCTTTCGAGGAGGCGGAGCTGGTGGCGCGGCTGGCGTCGATGTTGCGGATCAAGCGCCTGCACGACCACGTCGTCGAGGCGCGGGCGCGGCTCGAGCGCCTGAGCGTCTTCGACGAGCTCACGGGGCTGCACAACTACCGGTTCCTGAGCTCGCGGCTCGGCGAGGAATTCAAGCGGGCCGAGCGCTACCACGACCCGATGGCTTGCCTGGTCGTGGACATCGATCACCTCGCGGCCTTGAACGAGCGCGGAGGGCGCGTGTTCGGCGACGGCGTCCTGCGCGGGGTGGCCGACGTCGCCCGGAGGAGCCTGCGCGAGGTGGACGTGCTGGCGCGCTTTGGCGGTGACGAGCTGCTCGCGGTGCTGCCCAGCACCCACTTCGCCGGCTCCGTGACGGTCGCCGAGCGGATCTGGCGCGGCGTCGCCGAGCGCGAATTCCGCGGCGACGGCGGGCCTCCTGTCGCCGTCTCGGTGTCGATCGGGGTCGCGCTCTACCCTTCGCGGGACGTCAAGACGAAGGAAGCATTGCTCGGGGCGGCGGACGCGGCGCTCCTCGAGGCGAAGCGGGACGGCGGCAACCGGATCTGCGTGTTCCAGCAGCAGGGGTACGTGTACGCACCGTCGCGGGGCGGACGCCGGGGCGCGGAGCGCCCCCCCCGCGGCGGCTCGGAACCGCCTGGGCGCGGCGGGGCGTGACGGCGCGGCGCGGGGGCCGGGGGCGGGCGCCGCCGGTGCCGCCACTTGCCTCGCGCCGCCGATCTCCTACCCTTCGGGGCCGATGCGTCGCGTCGGTCCGGCCTTGGTCGGCCTGGCCCTGATCCTCGGGGCTGGCCTGGCAGCAGGGCGCCCGGGGTCCGAGCCTCGTCCGGCTGACGGGGCAACGCCGCCGGCCCCCCGCCGGGGGTACGATTTGGAGCGCTGCCTCGCGCTCGCCGAGCGCAATTTCCCGAAGATCCAGGAGGCGCGGGCGAAGCTAGGCAAGAAGCGGGCCGAGCGGCTGCGGTCCCGGTCCCAGCCGTATGACGACTTCGACGCCACGGCTGGGATCGCGCTCGCCCCCTCTGTCGGTGGCACGAGCATCTACAGCCGCAATACCGACGTCGCCATCGACTCCGACATGGCGCTCGCGTGGCAGGTGGGGGTGAGCGGTTCGATCCCCCTCTTGACCTTCGGCAAGATCGCGAACGCGTGGGAAGCCGCGGACGCCAACCTCACCGTGGGACAGCAGGAGCTCACCAAGGCCAAGCAGGAGGTGATGCTCGATGTCCGACGCGCCTACTACGGCCTCCAGTTCGCTCGGGACGCGCTGCTGCTCGCTCGGGACGCGGAGCGGCGCATCGACAAGTACGTCCGGGCGCTCGAGCGACGCGTGCAGGAGGGCGAGGGCGACGAGATCGCGCTGTTGAAGCTGAAGGTGCAGCGCGCCGAGTTGACGGCGCGCCAGAGCGAGGCGCGGAAGCACGAGGCGACCGCGCTCGCCGGGCTGCGCTTCCTGACGGGGATCAGCGAGGGGTTCGACATCCCGGACGAGCCGCTGACGCGGCTGCCGCACCGGCTCGGGCCGCTGGCGCGCTACCTCGAGGCGGCCCGCCTGAACCGCCCGGAGGTGAACATGGCGCGGGCCGGGGTCCTGGCACGGCGCGCCCAGGTCCGCCTGGAGGAGGCGCGCGCGTACCCCGACGTGGCGCTCGCCGCGAGCTGGAAGTGGGCGCGCGCGCCGGAGCGCGCCGACCAGCGCAACCCCTTCGGCTCCGACGGCGCCAACGTTCTCGGGTGCGGGGTGGGTCTCGGGCTCAAGTGGAACCTCGATTTCCTCTCGACCTCGGCCCGGCTCGCCGCGGCGCGCGCGGACCTGGAGGTGGCGCGGGCGAGCGAACGCTTTGCGCTCGGGGGGGTCGGGGCGGAGGTCGAGGGGGCCTACGCGGAGGCCGCCGACGCGGCCCGTCGCCTGGATGCGTACCTGGAGGCGACGCGGTACGCGAAGCAGTGGCTGGTCAAGGTGCAGCAGGGGATCGACGTCGGCACCTACGACGACGAGGATCTGGTCGATCCCGCGAAGGAGTACGCCCAGCAGCGCCTGAGCGTCATGGCGGCGACGTACGACTACAACGTCGCCATGGCGCGGTTGGCGCTGGTCACGGGGTGGGACCTAGTGGCCGTCGCCGGTCCCGAGCGGTGACGGCTGGCGTGATGGAGACGAGCGTCGGCACGGGGGCGGGAGGGGTTCAGGCGCCGAAGGAGCGCTTGCGCGTCTCCTGTTCGTCGAGCTTCTTCTCGATGCTCTGGAGCCCGTTCTCGATGGCCTCGTTCACCATCTGCACGATCACGGGCAAGGAGCCCTTGAGCGCCTCGTAGTAGCGCTGCCGCTCGGTGGAGTGGATGATCGCCGGCGGGAAGTCGGAGCGGAGCAAGAGGAGGTTCATCAGCAGGCGCGCCACCTTGCCGCTGTCGACCGCGAAGGGGAAAACACGCACGAGGTCGAAGTGCACCCGAGCCGCGATCCTCACCGGGTGGCGGATCTTCTTGGGCTCGGGGCCGTTCAGCCAGTCGACGACCTGTCGCACCCGGTAGTTGATCTTGTCCGGGGTGGCGTACTCGTGAAAATAGAGCCGGTGCTGGGGGATGTCCTTGCGGTACTTCACCGTCTTCAGATCCCCCTCTTCCGGGTGCAGGATGAGGTAGATCTTCTTGATGGTGTCCACCGTGATCGGCGTCCGCCGCTTCTCGGCCAGGTCCCGGACGAATTCGATCGCGGCCTTGTGTCGCCGGATCTCCTCGCAGACCGGCTGCAGGCTCGAGTCGGGGACCACGGCGATGTTCGGATCGATGGCCGTCTTCAGCTCCTGGAAGGTGTAGACGACGCCTTCCATGGCGCTGTCGTGGTAGATCCACGACATCTCGAAGCTCTCGCGGTAGGCCCGCTGGAATTCGTCGGCCGCGCGCTGGAGTCGGTCCAGGATGGCCGCGTAGCGAGCCGCGACGTTGGCGGGCGATGGCAGCGTACCGGTCGCCGCGGCGGGGCTCTCCGAGGCCGGCGTTGCGCTGGGCGGCTCGGCTGGGGGCGGTAGTGGCGACGGTTGCCGCGGCGGCTCGACGCTGCTGCTGGGGGGAGCCGCGGCGAGAGTCGAGGCCGGCTCCGGCGCTCCGAGCAGCGCCTCCGGAGGCGTCCCAGCCGGGCGCAGCGCGGCCGCACGCTCCGCCAGGACCGCCTCGACGCGACGGGTCGTCCCCGACTGATCCGGGATCGCGCTCGCGCGGTACAGGCGAGCCGTGATCCCGCGACCCCCGAGCCCGCCCGCCCGCTGCGCCTGCCGATTGGCGCGCGCGATCTTGCCCTCGAGGGCGCGGCGCGCCGACTCTCGCTCGGCCCGCAGGCGCTCCCGCTCGGCGAGCTTGGCGCGGCGAAACTCTTCGCGCTCCTTCTCGCGACGGGCACGCTCCTCCTCCTTGGCGCGGCGCTCCTCCTCGCGCTGGCGGTCCCGCTCGGCCTGCAGGCGCAGGCGCTCCTCCTCGCGCGCCTTCTTGGCGGCCTCCCGCTCCGCGGCCCGCGCCGCAGCCTGGCGCAGGCGCTCCTCCTCGCGCGCCTTCTTGGCGGCCTCCCGCTCCGCGGCCACCTGGGCCTGACGGGCGCGCTGGGCGGCTTCACGCTCGGCCCGCTGACGCGCCCGTTCCTGGGCGAGGCGCACCTTCTCCTTGGCGGCCTGAGCGCGCTCTCGCTCCCGCTGCTTGAGCAGGCGGGCCTTCTCCTTGGCGGCCTGAGCGCGCTCTCGCTCCCGCTGCTTGAGCAAGAGCGCCCTCGCGCGCGCGGCGGCGGCCTTCTGGCGCTGCTTTTCACGGGCGAGGCGCTCGCGTTCCTTGGCGGCGGCGGCCTTCGCGCGGGCGCGCTCGCGGTTGAGGCGGGCGCGCTCGCGCGCGACGCGCGCCTTCTCCTGGGCGAGGCGCTCGCGCTCCTGCCGTGCCTTGGCCTTGAGACGGGCGAGCCGCTCCCGTTCTCGCGCGGTGACGAGGGGGGTGCGGGCCTTGCCCCCGACGGTCGGCTTCTGGGCCCGATCAGCAGCACGGGTTCGAGGGTTGCGCGCCGGGGTGGTGGGCCTCGCAACCGCGCGCGCCGGCCGAGCCGGGCGTTTCGCCGAGGGGAGAGCCCGCCTCGGCCGGGCTCCGCGGAGGCGGGCGCTGGCGGTGGCGACCGGCGCCTTTCTCCGGCGCGGCGGCGCCGACCTGGCCGTCGCTGCGAAGGAAACGACCTTGCGCGGGCTCGGCTTGGAGGGCGCTACCCGGGCGCGGCCGGCATTGCTGCTGACGGAGCCAGGTTTTCGCGCCTGCTCTTTGGCCTTGGGTGCCGACGGCCTGGTCGCGGACTTCTTCGATGGCTTCTGGAGCGCCGGCTTCGATGGGGATGCGGGCCGGCCAGTCGTTTTGCGGGCACTCTTCTTCGGGCTGCGGCTCTGGGTACTGGCCGGGCGAGAGGCCGCACGAGGCTGGTTCGCCGCCTTCTTCGCCCTGGCCGTCGCCGACGATGGGGGACGAGCGCGGGATACTGCCTTGCTGGCCGGCTTGGCGCCCTGTCGCGGCTTGCCAGGAATTCGGCGCTGGTTCTTGGTGCGAGCCGGCATTGTCGATGATTGGAGATCCTCCCCGCCCACCCCCGCTAGCCCTACCGGGGGCACCCCCGATGGGGTGCAGGTCCGATGGCTGCCCGATGGCGGATCCGGCTCTCCCGGAAGGTTCGGCCCGCCAGGCTAGTCAAGCCGGCCGTGGCGCGTCAAGGGTGCAGCGGGTCCGCCAGCCTCGTCCCGACCGCGGGCCGGGAGCCGGCACGCGTGCCCTCCCGAGCCGTGCATGTGCCGGTGGTCCTGGAGGAATTCGCGATGGCCCGCCGTGGTCAGGCCGGGTCGGCCGGGAAGTGATCGGGGAAAATCTCGCTGTTTTGCAGGACTCCGACGCGCGGCGTGAGGATCTCGACCCCATCCGACGTGACCAAGAGGGTGTGCTCGAACTGCGCCGAGAGCGACCCGTCGGCCGTGACCGCCGTCCAGTCGTCGTCCAGGATCTCCACCTCCGCGCCGCCCAAGTTGATCATCGGCTCGATGGTGAAGGTCATCCCCGGACGGAGGCGGAGCCCCTTCCCCGGCGTCCCGACGTGGCTCACTTTGGGCTCCTCGTGGAAGTCGCGGCCGATGCCGTGACCGACGAACGCGGTGACCACCGAGCAACCCTGGCCTTCGGCGAAGCGCTGGATCGCCGCGCCGATGTCACCGAGTCGGCCTCCGGGCCTGACCGCCCGGATGCCGAGCTCGAGGCAGCGACGGGACACCTCGGTCACGTGAATGGCGTCGGGCCCCGGCTTGCCGACGTAGAAAGTGGCGGAAGTGTCCCCGTGATAGCCCTTGTAGACGTGGGTGACGTCGACGTTGACGATGTCCCCGTCCCGCAGGATCTCTTCTCGGCTCGGGATGCCGTGGCAGACTACCTCGTTGCGCGAGGTGCAGACGCTGCGCGGAAAGCCTCGGTAGTTGAGCGGCGCCGGGCGCGCGCCCTTGGCGAGCGTGTCGGCGTGCACGAAGTCGTCGATGTCCTGGGTGCTGATGCCGGGGCGGATCAGGGCGCCCACCTTGGCCAGCGTGTCCGCCGCGAGGCGACCCACCTCGCGCATGATGGCGATTTCACGCGGAGACTTGATCTCCACGGATTGAGCGCGAAGGTGCATCATCGTCGATCGTGAGGTGGTAGACCGGCTTGCGCCCCGGTGACCCGGAGGATGGCGGCCCGGACCGCGGGAGTATCTGGCTCGGCTCGCCAATGGATCGTCTCGGCTGCGTCGGTGACGTAGCGGCGGAAGAGCAGTATAAGGGGCGTGCCCACCAGTGTCGTCTCCGCGCTGACGATCTGCGCATAGGAGGGGCTGTTGGGCGTGATCGTGAGAGATACCGGGTCGGACCAGGGCACCCCCGCCAGCGGCTCGCCCGTCGGGTGGACGGCGAGCGCATAGGTCTGGCGCGGCGGGGCGCCCAGACGGCTCACGGTCGTCACCTTCACCGGCAGGACACACTCGGCGCGCCGGACCCGCGCGGCCAGCTTCTCTTGGGAGGCAGGCAGCACCAGCGCTGAGGTGGGAAAGACCTCGGGTCCGAAGGTGTCGTCGAGCAGGGCCGCGTCTTCGGGCCCGTAGGCGGCGGGGTCGAGCGCGGAGGCGGGCTGCACGGTCGCCCGGGCACAGGCGATCAGCCACGCCGCCAGCAATGGCGGGGCAGCGCGGTGCCACGGCCGCCTCCATGGACTCCACGGCGCTGGCCGCGACCCGCTCCTGCTCGCCGATCCCATCAGGTGCCGACCGAGAAGTATTGACGAAACGGCCGAGACAGGCGAACAGAGCGGTGCGCCACCGCGAACGGGCCAGAAGGACCAGGGGCGGGGCGCCGAGCCGGAGGCTCCGGGTGTCCGCAGTCCAAGCTCGCGGTTGATACCTCATGGGCACGTTCGCGTCGAGTCGAGTCCGGGCGGCGGACCCGGGCGGTGTCATGGGGTGACGGCCCAGCGTTGGAGGAACTGATCATGATGGCGTGGCGACTCACGGCGGTGGTGATGACGGCGGCGTTGGGCGGTGCTTGCGGTGGCAAGGGCTCGACCGCAAAGACCAGCGAGGATGCCGTCGAGAAGAAGGGCTGTCCGGACGAGGATCCCTTCTGCGACGAGACGAAGGGCGGGGGGTCGAGTGACGACGCCGACACCGGGGGGGAGGGGACGAGCACGACCGAGGCGGGCGGGGACGGTGCCGGGACGAGCGGGGGGACGTCGCTTTTCGGCGCGGCCTCGCCCGCGTCCCCCAAGGCGCGGGAGTTCGACCGGGTGATAGCCGTCTCCCGGCCGACGCCGCCCCCCGCGGCCAAGGACTCGAAGGACCCCAAGGCCGCCAAGCCGGCCGTGCCGGCCAAGCCCGCGAAGCCCGAGCCCGCGAAGCTGCTGCTGCACCCCGCGGGGATGGCCTTCGGCATGAGCAGCGAGCAGATCGCGAAGCTTTACGACCGCCTGTTCGACAAGGCGTATCTCGAGCTCTTCAAGACGACGCCAATCGGACCGCAGACGGAGGCGCTCGAGAACGAGCTCACCGAGAAGAAGGCGCAGCTTCGACGGTCGTATCTCGAGTTCGGTAGCCTTCCCACCGGGATGGATAACTCGGCGTTGAAGGGCGAGTACACCTACAACAACGACGAGAGCATGAGCCGGATCGATCTCGAGAACGGGATCGTTCGGCACTTCTTCTTCTTCGGCGACCGGCTCTGGAAGATCTATGACGAGCACAGCCTCGGCGCCGGCAAGCCCCTGGGCACGAGCTTCGACTCCGCGGTCAGCTACGTCGAGGAGAAGCTCGGCGTGAAGGCGAAGCGCCTCCCGGCGGACTTCGGCGCCGGCCGGAACTACGAGACGGCCGAATGGAGCGACGGCACCATCCTGCTGCGGCTGCTCAATCGGGATCCCATCGTGGCCGTCGTGTTCATCGACGAGAGCGTCGAGAAGAAGCTGCCGACCCTGCGCAAGAACAGGAAGGGCGATCCCACGGCGGTCGACGCCTCGGTCCGTGACGCGACGCGCCCGCCGCCACCGCCGCCGAGCACTCCGAAGAAGAAATGACCCCCTGCGGCCCCGCGGCCCGGCTGCCGCGGGGGTCGGATCGTCAGTCGTGGACGAGTCTGGCTCCTGGCGGGATGAGGGACCCCCAGGTCACCACGACCCGCGCCTCGGGGGCGACCGCGCGGACCGCCGGCTCGAGAATGTGGCGGGTTACCAGGGCGTTCCCAGGACAGCCCGCGAACCGGCCCGCGAGGTGGAGCTCCACCGCTTCGTCGCCCGCCGACACCAAGTAGAGCTCGCCCCCGTCGGCCTGGATGAGCGGCGCAAGCACCCTGGCCACCACGTCGAGGATCGCTTCGCGCGGGGTCGCCATCGCCCGAGACGCTACCACGCCCCTTGACCGGACTGCGAGACATCCTCTAGCTTCACCGCCCCCGAGCCGCCGTGCCCGGGCCGCGTTCGGGCGGGATCGTCTGTCCCGGCGGCCCTGCTGGCGCTCCCGCCCGCGAGTGCTAGCTTCCTCGGCCGCTGGCGTTCCCCAACCGAAACCAACGAAGAAGATGGCCGTTCACATTCGCCTCGCTCGTCACGGATCCAAGAAGCATCCACACTACCGCGTCGTCGTCACGGACCATCGCAGCCCACGCGACGGTAGCTTCATCGAGAGCATCGGGACCTACGACCCGGCGGGCGACCCGGGCGCGTTGAAGGTGGATGGCGCCCGCCTCGCGCACTGGACCAAGCAGGGTGCGCGCCCCTCCCACACGCTGTCACGGCTGCTGAAGCGGCTTCCTGTCACCTCGCCGGCCGGCGCCTGACGTCGGCGTGCCCGGAGGCGCGCCCCGGTGAGGCACCTGCCTGAGCACGTTCAAGCTCCTCTCCCCATGGCTCTCAAGCAACTCATCGCTGTCATCGCGCAAGCGCTCGTCGACGATCCCGACGCCGTCGAGGTAGCCGAGATAGACGGGGGGCACAGCACCCTGATCGAGCTCCGCGTCGCCAAGAGCGACATCGGCAAGGTGATTGGGAAGGATGGCCGCACAGCCCAGTCGATGCGGACGCTCCTGACGGCGGCCTCGACCAAGGCGGGCCGGCGCGCGCATCTGGACATCGTCGACTGAGGACTCGCCAGGTTGACGCGATCCTCCCTCGCCGTCGGTCGCGTCGCCCGGCCCCACGGCGTGCGGGGCGAGCTGAAGGTGCAGCTCTACTGGCCCCAGAGCACGTCGCTGCTCATGGTCAAGCAGGTGGTGCTGGTGCCGGCCACGGGGGCGCCGCGCACCTGCGCCGTGGAGGCGGTTCGACCCACGCCGCGGGCGCAGCTGCTCAAGGTGGCGGGTATCGACGACCTCACCGCGGCCGAGGGGCTGCGCGGCGCGGAGGTGAGGGTGAGCCGTGCGGAGCTCCCGCCGCTCGAGCCGGGCGCGTACTACCTCGCGGATCTGGTCGGGGCGCGGGTCGTGGGTCCTGCGGGCGAGGTCGGGGTGGTGGTCGAGGTGCGGCCCTATCCGACGGTGGACTGCGTCGTCGTCGAGGACGAGACGGGAAAGCGCCGCGAGCAGCCCCTGGTCGAGCCCTGGCTCCGCGGCGTGGACGCGGCCGCCGGCGTGATCGAGCTCTCGAGCCTGGACGGGTTCTTGGATTGAGCGTGGGGTCGGGCGCGTGCACATCGCCATCGTCACCCTCTTTCCCGAGCTGTTCACGCCGTTCCTCGAGACGAGCTTCGTGCGGCGAGCTCGCGACCTCGGGCGCCTGGCCGTGCACCTCGAGCCGCTGCGCGAGCACGGGGTTGGCCGGCATCGGAGCGTGGACGACACCCCCTACGGCGGCGGCTCCGGGATGGTGATGCGTCCGGACTGCGTGGTCGCGGCCATGGAGAGCGCCGAGGCGGTGCTCGGCGGGCGATCCGTCCGCGTGCTGCTCACGCCGCAGGGCGAACCGTTTCGGCAGGCGCGGGCCCAGGAGCTTGCCGGCAGCGAGCGACTGCTCCTGGTCTGCGGGCGCTACGAGGGGTTCGACGAGCGGGTCCGGGACTTCGTCGACCGCGAGGTTTCCCTGGGCGACTTCGTCATCACCGGGGGCGAGGTGGCGGCGATGGCGGTGATCGAGGCCTGCACCCGGCTCCTTCCCGACGTGCTCGGGAACGCCTCGTCACCGCTCGAGGAGTCGTTCAGCGCAGCGTGGGGTGGTGGGCTCGAGTATCCACAGTACACCCGTCCGGTCGTGTTCCGGGGGCGGGCCGGGCCCGAGGTCCTGACCAGCGGCAACCACGCGCGCATCACGGAGTGGCGGCGCGAGCGCGCTGCGGAGCGCACGGCCGCCCGCCGCCCGGACCTGGGCGTGCGGCCTCCGGGGGCGGAGCGGTCGTGAGGGAGGTAGGCGCGGCGTTGTTGCATCACCCCGTGCTCGACCGCGAGCGCCGGGTGGTCACCACCGCGATCACCAACCTCGATCTTCACGACATCGCGCGCAGCGCGCATGCTTTCGGGCTCACGCGCTACTACGTCGCGCACCCGGTGCAGGCGCAGCGGGCGCTGGCCGAGCGCGTGCGGCAGCACTGGACGGAGGGCAGCGGCGGCCTGCGCATCCCGGATCGCGTGGCGCCCCTGTCGGCCCTCACGGTCGTGGACTCGCTGGAGGCGGCGCAGCGGGACCTCGGCGGCGGGGGCGAGGTGGAGCTCTGGACCACCAGCGGCGCCCCCGGCGGGGTTCGGACGCTCTCCTTCGCGGAGGGGCGCGCTCGTCTCCGGTCGGAGGGTGCGCCCGTCCTGATCGCTTTCGGGACCGGGTGGGGGCTGTCCGACGGGATCCACGAGCAAGCGAGCTTCCGCCTGGAGCCCATCCGATCCCCCCGACCCGACGGCTATAACCACCTCTCCGTGCGCGCGGCGGCCGCCATCGTGTTCGATCGGCTCCTGGGTGAGGGAGCGGCCCGGTGACGGGGATGGCGCTGGGACACCCGGCGGGGCGGTTCGCTCCGCGCGTGCGGCCGGGCGGCGCACACCCTCGCCGCGGTGCCGACTCGACGGCGAAGGCGCCGGGTTTGGAACCGGGGGCCGATTCGACCGCGCGGTGAGGGACGGCGAGCGAGGCGTAGGGTACGAGGAGCGGAGCAAGACATGGAGCTCAGAATCGGATCGACGGGGTTCAGGGGGCCGATCGAGCGGTACGCCGCCAAGCTCGACCTGCTGGAGTTGCGCGCGGAGCCAACGGTGCTGCCGCGGTCGTCCACGCTCCGTGCGTACCGCCGCGCGGTCCCCGCAGGGTTCGTGTTCAGCGTGCTGCTCCCTCGTGTCGTGGGTGAGCTCGAGCCCGGGGCGGCGTTCGAAGCAGCGCTCAAGCGGGCGCTCGAGGCAGCGGAGATCCTCGAGGCGCGCTTCATCGTGCTGCAGACACGCCCTGTCGCCACTCCCAGCCGGCGCACCGAGCGGCGGATCGCGGAGCTCGTGGCGCGGCTGCCCCGCGAAGGTCGGCAGATCGCCTGGGAGCCGCGCGGCCTCTGGGATCCGGAGCAGCAGCTCGGGCTCGCGGAGCGACTGGGGCTCCTGCTGGTGCGAGATCTCCGGCGACAGGCGGCGCCGCCGGGACCGGCGGTCTACGCTCGGCTCCTCGGGCTCGGGACGGGCGCGCGGTTGAGCGTGGACGCCGCGGAAATCGTCGCCGCGCGGCTTGCGGGGAAGGAGCAGGGTTACGTCGTCGTGGAAGGGTCGGGCGCCGTGCGCGGCGCGGCCGTCATCCGGGAGCGCCTGGTCGACCCGGAGTTTCTGGCCGAGGCCCGCAGCGGCCGGATTACTGGGACCTGGGGCGGCCTCGGCGTGGGGACAATCGGAGAGCCCGAGCTGGACGACGAGGACGTGGACGACGAGGACGTGGACGACGAGGACGTGGACGACGAGGACGTGGACGACGATGTTCTCGACGACGACCCCAAACGGCGCTAGGGGAAGGCCGGCCAGTGATCCAGGCGCGCAGCCGGGGCTCCGGGGCGTGGCGAGAGTCCAGGAAGGACCGGCGGGCGACCATCAGCGCACCTCGCGCCGCACGCTACCGCCCGAGGCCCTGCCTCGCGGGTCGGCGCGCCCGTTCGGGGCGCCGCGGGAAAGGACGGAAACCGGGGACGTCACCGCCAGGCGCGGGGTCGGGACCCCGTAAGGAACCCCCATGAGGCTTCGCGCTCGCGCCATCGCCAGCGATGAGCTGGCCCAGCAGGCCGCCACGGACCTGCTGCTCGGCGGCGCCTCGGCGGTGGCAGCCGGCGTGGGGGGGCTGTTGGCAGTCGCCGGGGCTCGAGCGGGGGTCCTGCTCGGGCCGGTGAGCGTCCTGGTCGCCGGCGTCGGGGTGGGGGCGCGTGCATTCGACGGACGTTCCTGCCAGCCGGGTCGGGGCGCCCGGAGGCCGCGCGGCTTCGTCGCAGGGGCGGCGGTGCCCCCAGCGGCCCGCGTCGCGGTGCCGAAGGGGATTCTCGCGGCGCTCATCGCCCGCTCGCTCGACCAGTCCGTTTCGGCGGGGTTGCTGCTGCGTGCCGGTATCGCCGAGGCCGAGCGCGCTCATGCCCCCGCCCGTGCGGCGCTGCTCCGGCGGATCCGGGACCAGGGCGCGGCGGCGTTGCGCGCGCCCGAGTTCACGCGCCCGCTGCTTCGTCGTGCAGGTCCCAGCGAGGGGGGGCTGCTCACCCCGCAGGATTTCGATGACGTCTCCAGCGTCGACCACCCAGCTCGGGAAATCCCCGTCGGCGCCGGGATCTGGTTCGAAGCACCCTGGGGGGGTGAGGGTGCGGCCACACCGGCGCGGGGTGCCGGGCAGGCGGTCCTTGCGGTGGACGCCCGCGGCGTGCTCGCCGCGCTCGCCTACCATGAGACGGGAGACGGCGTCGCGATCCCGGAGCTCGACCTCATCGCCCCGCCGCTCGCTGTGCCCGTCATGCGCGGGGTCGCTCGCGTGCGACCCGGGACGAGGCTCCCCGCGCCGGCGCCGATCGCGCTCGGTCGCGATCGCGAGGGGCGGTTCGTCGAGGCCATCGCCGATCCGGGTCGGGCCGTCGTCGTACCAGCCACGGCTCCCTTGCGCCTCTTGCGACACGCTGGCGCGGGCGAGGTCGAGCCCTTCCCCGGCTAGAGCGCCGCGCGCGCCGGCTGGAGCTCGCCGCCGCGCCCGAAGGCGGCTCCGGGCAGGGGCAGATGGGGTAGCCGTGTCGCCGCGCGAAGGCGACGAAGCCGACCTTGTCGATCGTCTTCAGATCACTCGTGGTGACCTGAACCGAGACGTAGCGCTTGAGCTCCGGCACCCAGAGCCGTCGGCGCTGGACGTTCACCTTCTGCCAGCGATGGGTGTGGATGTTCGAGTGCGAGACATTGCATGCCCGCATCCGCCGCTTGCCCGTGATCTCGCTCCGCGCCATGAGGGCGCGCAAGCTAGCTCAGCTCGGGCGTGCCTTCAAGCGCCGGGCTTCCCGCCCGACCGTTGTTCGCCGGCGGTGCCCGCGGCCCGGGGACCGAGGGGTGGGCCCGGAGCGAGCTCCGGCGCAGTCACCGGGGCCGCGGAGAAACCGGCTGGCATGCAAGGGTGCAGCCTCCGGTGACCGGCCCCGGGAGGCGAGCCGGGGCCGGCGACCGCGAGCGAGCGTGCCACGGGCCTGCTCCGAAGCGCCGGGGGCGCCCGCCCCCGAGGCGCGCCTGACGCCGTCGGCCAGCGCCGCGTCGGAGCCGGGAGCGCGGGCTTCAGGGGCGGCGCCGGGCGGGTATCGGCGGCGAGCCTGCGGGGGACCGTGCGTCAGAGAAGGGCGAGGGTCGAGAGGGCGCTCACCAGCGCCCGGCAGTAGGCGCGGACCGCCGCGAACCCCGCCGGCCATCGCTCGAGGTTGGCCTCGTTCATGTAGAGACGCCGGGAGATCTCGACCTGCACCGCGTGGATCCCGGCCCCGGGGTGCCCGTAGCGCTGGGTGCTGTAGCCGCCGCGAAACGGGCGGTCATGGGCCACGGCCCAACCCCGCTCCCGCGCGAGCAGCTCCGGGCAGTCCACCACGGCATCCGCGGCGGTCGTGCGCCCCCGGCTGCCCGGGACGATGTCGGCTCGCTGCCCCGGCGCCGTCGCGCGGCCGAGGCCCGCGCCGCCGTCGTTCGGTTCGTGGCCGCGGCTCGGCATGGAGTGGGCGCAGAGCAGGATCGCGAACCCGAACCGGGCCCGCTTGTGCGCCAGGATCTCGCCGAGGACTCGGTGGTAGGGGCGGTGGTAGAGTTCGAGGCGCCGCGTGAGCTCCGCCTCGTCGATGGGGCGCGTCAGCGCGGGCGCGCCCGGCGTCGTCGAGCACCAAACGAGCCCGTGGGGGGCGGCGCGACTGCGCCCTACCGTGGCTGCGCGGGGGTCGAGGTCCGACTCGGCCCGGTTCAGATCGCAGACGTAGCGGCTGAGGTGGGCCACCAGAACCGTCGCCCCGACCGCGGGTGCGTCCGCGTAGAGCTCGTCCACCCACAGGTCGGCGTCTTGCGCGAGGGCCTCCGCCGGCGCCAGCAGGGTCGCTCGCGCCGGCGCATCCACCATCAGCCCGGCGTGAGGGATCTCCCCCAGGACCGGCGTCTCGGTGCCCACGGGACCCAGGACCGAGAAGCCGGGGTCGCTGCCCGACGCCGTGCGCATCCGGGGATCCTCGCCGGTCACGCGGCGGGCTCTCCCGCCTGTCGCACCGGCGTGGAAGAGGCAATGACGCCCGGACCGTCCGCGCGCCGAGGCCGGTCCGCGCGCCAGTACGGGCGGCGCGAGGAGGAGTCGGAGCGGGCGGAGCGCGGCAGAGGGAGCATGAGGTTCGCCGTCGGACAGGACCGAGGTCAGGCTCGGGGATGGGCTCGGCGATAGGCATCGACCACGTGCGCGTGGGTGACGTGGGTGTAGATCTCCGTGGTCGAGACGTCGACGTGTCCGAGCATCGCCTGGACCGCGCGCAGGTCGGCGCCGCCGGCCAGCAGATGGGTCGCGAAGGAGTGTCGGAGCTGATGGGGATGGGCTGCCCCGCGCACCCCGGCGGCGCGGGCGGTGCGCTTCACGATCTTCCAGATCGCCTGCCGCGACAGGGCTCGGCCAGACGGCGAGCGGAAGACGACCGCCCCCTCGGCGCCGCCGGGCGCGCGGCCGCGACCGAGCTCCTGTCGCCGCTGCAGATAGGCCTCCAGGTGTCCGAGCGCGATCTCGCCGATCGGGACCAGGCGCCGCTTCTGCCCCTTGCCGAAGGCGGCGACCACGCCCCGATCGAGATCGAGGTCGTTGAGCGTGAGGTGGGCGAGCTCGCTCACGCGGAGCCCCGAGGCGTAGGCGAGGCTGAGCAGCGCCCGGTCACGCAGGCCTCTCGCCGTGGTCGCCGGCGGGGTTTCGATGATGCGGATCAGCTCCTCTGCGCCCAGCGTCCGCGGCAGGCGCCGTCCCAGCCGTGGTCGCGCGGCGAGGGCCGTGGGATCGCGGGCGATGAGGCCTTCGCGGGCGAGGAACCGGAACAGCCCGCGCGCGGCCGAGAGGTGGCGCGCCGCGCTCCTCGCGGACAGCCCCTGCTGCGAGAGCCTTTCGAGCCAGCCCGTGACGAGGGACGCATCGGCGTCCTGGACCGCGGAGCACCCTCGTTCCTCGGCGTGGCGCGCGAGCTTGGCGAGGTCGCTCCCGTACGCGGCGAGGGTGTGCGCCGAGAGGGCACGCTCCACGCGGAGGTGGCTCAGGAACAGGTCGACCGCCGCCTCGATCCGCACCGAGGACGACTCTAGTCGTCCGCGGAGAGTCCGGCCAAGCCGCCGCCCGCGGCCGCCACCAGCTCGCGCAGCAGGGGCTCCGGGTCGTCCGCCCGCATGAGGGCCTCCCCGAGCAGGGCGGCATCTGCCGGCGACGCCGCGATCCGGCGCACGTCCGCGGCGGTGGCGACCCCGGAGAGGTGGACGCGGGTCACGCCGGGCGGGATGGCGCGGAGGACCCGCTGCGCGCGGTCGAGGTCGATCTCGAGGGTGTCCAGATCACGCGCGTTCACCCCCAGGATGGGCGCGTGCACGGCCAGCGCGGTTTCCAGCTCGGCCTCGGTCGCGACCTCCACCAGGGGGACCAGCTCGTGGGCGCGGGCCGCCTGCACCAGCTCGTCGAGTTCCCGCGACGTCAGGCAGCGGGCGATGAGCAGCACCGCGTCGGCGCCGAAGGCGCGGGCCATGGCGAGCTGGCGTTCGTGGATGATGAAGTCCTTACAGAGCAGCGGCCGGGTGGTCGCGGACCGTGCCTCGCGGAGGTGCACGGGGTCTCCGCCGAAGTAGGTGCGATCACAGAGGACGCTGATCATGGCCGCCCCGCCGCGCTCGTAGGCGGCCGCCCGTTCGGCGACGCCGAGTACGGTGGAGAGCGCGCCCGCGGAGGGAGAGCGCCGCTTGATCTCGGCGATGAGGCGGAGCGGCGAACCCGGCGGGCGGTCGAGCGCCACCTCGCGGCGCGCGGGTGGCGACGGGAGGGTGAGCCCCGCCAGCCTCGCGAGCTCCTCCCGTTTGGTGCAGAGGATGCGGTCGAGCCAGCCCACGGTCGTCACTCCTCACGGCCGGCGCCGGCCGCCGCGACGCGCCAGCGCTCGAGCTGGTCCGCGGCGGCGCCCGAGGCGAGCAGGCGCTCGGCCTGCGCGGCGGCGTCACGGGGCGTGGCACCGGTGGCGACGACCAGGGCGGCCGCGGCGTTCAGCACGAACGCGGGGCGCGAGGGGTGGGGCTCGCCCCGCAGCACCGCGGTCAGGATGGCCGCGTTCTCGGCCCCGCTGCCGCCGGCGATGGCGCTTCGTTCGACCGGGCGCAGGCCGAAGTCCTCGGGGCGCACCTCGAGCTCGCGCAGCTCCCCTCGAGAGAGCTCCGTCACGCGGGTGGGGCCGAGCGGGCTCACCTCGTCGAGCCCGTCCGCGCCCCGCACCACCCAGGCCCGCTCGGTGCCCAGCTCGGCCAGCGTCAGGGCCAGGGGACGGCGGAGCGCATCGTCGAAGATGCCGAGCAGCTGGTGCGTCGCACCCGCGGGGTTGGCGAGGGGGCCGAGCAGGTTGAAGAGGGTCCGGACCCGGAGCTCGCGCCGCACGGGGGCGGCGTGCCGCATCGCCGGATGGTGCACCGGAGCCATCAGGAAGGTGATGCCCGCCTCCTCGAATACGGCCGCGGCCCTTTCCGGCGTGAGGTCCAGGGGGATGCCCAGCGCCTCGACCACGTCGGCGCTCCCCGCGCGGCTCGAGACAGCCCGGTTGCCGTGCTTGGCGACCCGCACCCCCGCCGCGGCCGCGATGATCGCCGCCCCCGTAGACAGGTTCACGGTGCCGGCCCCGTCGCCGCCGGTCCCGCAGGTGTCCAGCACCGGACCGCCGCCGTGGCGGAGCGGAATCATCGAGCGCCGCAGGGCGCGCGCAGCCGCCGCGATCTGGCTCGGCTTCTCCCCGCGCAGCCTGAGCGCCACGAGCAGACCCGCGATCTGGGCCGGGGTCCACGCCCCCGCCAGGATGGCGTCGAAGACCCGCTCGAGCATCTCGGGCGCGATCCCATCCTCGGCCGCAAGATAAGAGAAAACCTCTTGAAATTCGATTACTTGAGCCACCATAGGTGAATCTTCACCTGAGCTGCTCGAGCCAGTTGCGGAGCAAGGTCGCCCCGTGGCGAGTCAGGATGGATTCGGGGTGGAACTGGACGCCCTCCACCCGGTCCGTGACGTGCCGGAGTCCCATCAGCTCTCCCTCCGGCGTGCGGGCGGTCACCACGAGCTCAGCAGGCAAGGTGGACGGCTCGACGATCAACGAGTGATAGCGGGTAGCCTCGAACGGGGAGGGGATCCCGACGTAGATGCTCTGCTCGTCGTGGACGACGAGCGAGGTCTTGCCGTGCATGAGGCGCCCGGCGCGCACCACGAGCGCCCCGTAGGCCTGGCCGATCGCCTGGTGACCGAGGCACACCCCGAGGATCGGGATCTGGCCGCGGAAGCGCCGGATGACGTCGAGGGTGACGCCGGCGTCGTCCGGGGTCCCCGGCCCCGGTGAGAGCAGGATCCCGTCCGGCGCCGCGGCGGCGATCTCCGCCGGCGTGGTGCGATCGTTGAGCCGCACGTCCGTCGCGGCGCCGAGCGTCTCCAGATGCTGCACCAAGTTGTACGTGAACGAGTCGTAGTTGTCGATGACCACGACGCGCTTCGTGCCCGGTCGCATGACGGCTTCCCCGCGATGGCTACCACGATCCGGGCGCCGCGGCGGCGAATTTTCAACTCCGCGCCGCGGGTCGGTACGATCCCATCCATGTTCGACCGTCGCCACGACGCCCGCCGGGAGATCGACCTGTTCCTCAACAAGTACGTGGACGGCCACCCGTACCTCTGCCGCGCGCGCGACATCTCGCGCACCGGCCTGCGGGTGACCGCCGTTCGGGAGCCGGAGTCGTCAGCCGTCTCCAGCACCCTCGAGCTGCGCCTGCCTGGCGACGAGAAGACCTTGTGGGTCTGGGCCGAGCAGGTCTGGCGGCGCGGCGAGGAGCGCGCGCTCCACTTCGTGGCGCTCCACGATCGGGACCAGGAGCGGCTCGACGCCTGGATCGCCGCGCGGTGACCCCGGCCGCGTGCGCCCCTTCGCGCGCGGCCGCGGTGCTGGCCGGTCGCGACCGGCGTTCGGGGTGCGCGGCGCCGCCGCGCCCTGGGGTACGGCGCGGCCCGGGCGCGGGCGCACCGGACGCGCCGGGTGGCTGCCTGGTAGTAGAGCCTTGCCCGTTCGAGGGGAGGCCGCTACTGTGCCGCCACCCGCACCGGCCCCGTCGCTCCCGCTGCGCCTAGCCCCCCGGTAGCCAGGAAGCTCGATGGCAGAGGACAAGAAGCCCAAGATCGATCTGAAAGCCCGCCTGGGAACACGGGCGGTCGTCGCCCAGGGCGGGCCGGCCGTGCCGCCCCCGGTGGGGATCCCCAAGCCGGCGCTGCCCGGCGTGACTCGTAGCTACCCGCCGGGGCCACGCGTCGACGCCTCGGACCCGTATTCCTCCATCTCGGCCAGCGATGTCCCGGCCGCGAGGGCGGAGCCCCAGGCGATCAAGGTGGAGATGAGCCCCGAGGTGCTCGCCGCGCAGAAGCGCGGGCGAGCGCTGATGATGGTCGGGGTCGCGGTGGCCGCCGCCGTCGGCGGGCTGCTCGGGTTCGCCTTCGGCGACCGCTCGGCGAGCCTCAAGAGCGCCAAGGCCGCGGTGGAGGGCGCCAAGGCGCTGATCGCCGACGTCGACAAGGCGACCACCCAGGTGGTCCAGCTCGCCGACACCCTGAAGGCGACCATGGAAAGCCTGCGCGACAACAAGTATCCGGAGGCCCAGATCAAGGCTCTCGGCGACATCACCATCCCGTTCGACGGGGGGACGATGGCGGGCAAGGGCATGGGGCGGTTCAACTCGACCACCCAGGCCATGCTCATCCAGTTCGCGAGCCGGGCGCAGGAGGCGAACGACGCCAAGGACAAGCTGCAGATCCTGCTCAGCGCCAGCAAGAAGGAGCTCGCCTCCGTCCTCGAGCAGCAGAACGAGGAAACCCGCAAGGTCCAGTGGTCGGTCTACGTGATGGGGGGGCCCGGCGGGCCGATGGCCGTGATGCAGCCGCTCGAACGGGAACAGCAATTCCTGGTGTCGAAGAAGGGCGACACGTCCTACAAGTGGCCGGAAGAGATCAAGATCAAGGACGGCGGCAAGGAGGTCGCGCTCAAGCGCTACACGAGCGGTGACCCCACCGGGAGCACGCCGAAGATCATCCCCGTGGATCCCACGACGCACGCGAGCGTCTGCGCGAATTCGACCGTGGGCGCCCTCAGCCGGGAGGTGTCGCGGGTGGAGGTCGCGCTCCGTGGGGAGCCGGGCCAGGGTGGGGCCGACGAGAAGGAAGGGCTGATGCAGCTCGGCGAGAAGCTGATGGAGGAGCTGCGCAAGATCGCCAATTCGGGCTGACCGCGCCGCCACGGCGATCGGGGGTGCTCACCTCGCGGGTGCGCTGCGCGGGCGGGGCTCGCCCGTCGCGGCGGCGGTCGGCGGCGAGGTGGACTCGGAGCGACGGGCGGCCGCGGGGCGAATGGAGGCTCGCGCCGGGTCCGCGGCGGGCGCGGTGCGGGCGATCTCCACCTTGAGGACGCGGCGCTCGGTGGCCTCGCGCACGACGAAGCGGAGCCCGTGCGCGTCCAGCGTGGCGTCCTTGGCGGGGACGCGACCGAACCGATCGGTGAGGAAGCCGCCGAGGGAGTTGTAGTCGCCGTCCTCCGGCAGGTCCGCGCCGAGGAAGCGGCTCAGATCGCTCACCGCCACCGAGGCATCGGCGAGGAACCTCCCCTCGCCCAGCTCAGTGATGGGGGCCTCCTCGTCGTCATGCTCGTCGCGGATGTCGCCGACGATCTCCTCGATGAGGTCTTCGAGCGTGACGATGCCGCTCATGCCCCCGAATTCGTCGATGACCACGGCGAGGTGCTGGCGGCCGACCCGCATGTCCCGGAGCACGCTCGAGGCGCTCTGGGTTGCCGGTACGAACACCGGGGGCTTGCGCATGAGCGCCTCGAGGCAGAACCCGTCGTAGCCCCGGGCGGCGACGTGTCGGATGAGGTCCTTGACGTGCAGGATGCCGACCACGTTGTCGATCTGCTCGCGGTAGACGGGGTACCGCGAGTGCTCCTCCTCGATGACGCGGGCGATCAGGACGTGGACGTCGACGTTGATCTCGAACGCGGCGACCTGCGTCCGCGGCACCATCACCTCGCCGGCGGTGAGGTCCCGGAAGTCGAGCACGTTGCGGATCATCTCCGATTGCTCGTGATCGAGTGCCCCCGTCTGCTCGCCCTCGTTCACCATCAGCTCCACCTCCGCCTCGGCGACCTCGGTGCTCACGGGCGCGAGCCGCTGCGAGCGCCCGAGCATGGTCCCCAGGGCGACGAAGGGCATGGCGAGGGGGAAGACGAGCCACTCCAGCGGGCGCAGCCACCGCAGCAGCAGCGTGGCGGAGGACTCGGGGTTGCGCTCCGCGAGCGCAGTGCCGATCTGCGAGGCGGCCCCGTAGGTCACGAGCGCGAGGGTCGCGGCGACCAGCAACGCCAGGGTCCCCTCCACGGACCCGGACAGGGCGTCGCGGAGCAGCAGTGCGGAGGAGGCGATGCAGAAGACCCGCAGCAGCGTCCAGCGCGTCTCGATCGCGTATCCCTCCGCGACGTATCGCTCCAGCGCGGCTCGCGCGCTCCCACCTAGCGCGTCCGCGAGCGCCGCCTTCCGCGCGCCTGGCAGCGCAGCGAGCGCCGCGCTCGCTGCGGCGAAGACAGAGGCTGCGATGGCGGGGAGCGCGGCGAGCAGCAGGCGGGCGACGAGTTCTGGAACTGGCGAATCCAACGTGGCTCAGCCGAGGGTCCGAATGCCCTTGCTCTCCTTGGGGTTGGCGGCGAAGCCGGGGGGCGGCATCTGCGGGCCCCCGCCCGCGCGATTTCGGAGCTACGAGGCTAGTCAGCGGCCCCGAAATGCGCAACTCGCGAGCCGGTCGGGCCGACCAGTAGCCATGTACTCCGCGCTTGAGCGCTGCCACCCGATCCTCGGACAGAGCCGAGCGGCCCCCCGGCTGGCGGCGCCGCGGGCGGGCACAATGGGGGTTTTTTCAGCGCTGATGCGAGCTGCGGTGGGGGTCGGCCGTAGGTCGGCCGCGTGCTCCCCGAGCCAGGACGGCCACGGAACCAGGAAGGCGAGCGGGGACGAAGCCTACCGATCCCCGTCAACGTGGCGGATCCTGGAGGAGGCTGAACCAAAGGCCGGAAGCGCGCTCGCGCGGAGGGGGGGTACTCCCGGTGCGACACCAGACCCGGGGGACATCTGCCTCGAACCGGTTGCGGTCGAGGCGCGGGGGGAGTGGGCCGCCCTGGCCTCGAGCCCTGGCGCGGCGTCGCCACCGCCGCGCCCAGTCGGGGTTCCGGATGGCGTCCTTCGTGGGGTGAAGCGGCTGGCCTGGGGCGGTGACGGTCGTCGCGGAGTGGCGAGGCTCGAGATCTCCGCCGGGAGCCTCGCGGGAGCGGAGATCGTGGTGGAGGTGCTCGGACGGGAGGTGGAGGTGTCGATCCGCTCGCCGCCCGAGGCGGTCGAGCCGGATCTGGTCGAGCGGTTGCGCGCGCGTCTGGGCGAGCGGGGACTGTCGCTGCGGAAGTTCGTCGTGACCTGAGCGGTGGGGTCGCGGGCTGGTTGGGCGCGCTGGCGCGCCGGTGGGGTCCGCGTCCCCCCGTCACGTCAGGTTCGCGCGCACAAGGGGGGCGCTGGCGCCCTGCCTCATCGGTCGTGAGGCAGCGGCGCGCGGCTCGCCGCCGGGAACGAGCCGGGCGACCTGAAGCCTCGCACCACGCGATACTCGCCAGAGCCCGAAGCCCGCCCGAGGGCCACGAGCTCGCCCCGCGGGCACAGCCAGGCGACGATCCCGGGGTGCGAAGCGGACGCGTCCGCCGCTGGCGCGACGGCGAAGTGCTCGCGCCCCAGGCGCCGCCCCTGGCGCGCGAGCGCCTCTCCGGCCGCGGTCAGGGTCGCGGTCGGGAGCGCTCGGCGCGCGGTGTCGGCCAGCGACAGCGGCGTCACCGGCGCTACCGGGGGCCACGACAGGGCCTCGTCCAGGGTGAACGGACCGCTCGCCAGCCGGCGCAGCGCGCGGACGTGCGCCGGGACCCCCAGACGCTGGCCGAGATCGCGGGCGAGCGAGCGGACGAAGTAGCCCTTGGAGACGACGAGCTCGAGGGCGAGGGAGCGGTCGTCGGCTGCCCGGAGCACCAGCGACCGCACCGACACGGGGCGCGGGGCGAGCTCGGGGGGGCGCCCGGCGCGGGTCAGGCGGTGGGCGGCGCGACCAGCGACCTTGATCGCCGAGAACGCTGGCGGCACCTGGGCGACGCGGGCGCGCTCCTCGTCCAGCGCTCGCTCGAGCGCAGGTCGCGAGAGCCAGCCTGGCGCCAGGGGGCCGGTGGTGGTGACGGCGCCGTCGGCGTCGCCAGTGTCGGTCCCCGTCCCGAGCTCGACCTGCACCAGGTAGCGCTTGTCGTCGAGCGTCAGGTGCGCGCTGAGCTTGGTCGCTTCGCCGAGCAGGACCAGCAGGACCCCGCTGGCGCCCGGGTCGAGCGTGCCCGCGTGGCCCACGTCGCGCCGCCCTGCCCATCTCCGGCCGGCCTGGACCAGGTCGTGGCTCGTGGGGCCCACTGGCTTGTCGAGGACCAGCAGTCCGTCCCCGGCCGGCGCCGGCTGGGCGGGAGGCGTGCAGCGTGCGCGGTCCGCCAAGTGCCCCCGGTGCGCCGTCAGCCTAGCCAGACGCTCTTTCGCGAACGGACCTCCTCATCCAGCATCCGCTGGATGGTCGTGCGCACGTGGTCCCCGACGCGCGCGACCAGCAGATCGTCCTCAGCGGCGCCGGGGCCGTACTCGTCGAGCGCCAGCGGCTCGCCGAAGCGGAAGGTCCAGCGCGTGGGCGCGGGGATGAGTCCGAGCGGTCCCCGCCAGGGGAAGGTCGGGGTGATGGGGATGTAGGCGAGCCCGAACCAACGCGCGACCAGCTCGTCGCGGAACAGCATCGGACCCGTCTCCTCGGCGCCGACGATGGCGCAGGGAATGATGGGCGCGCCCGCCCGCAGCGCGAGCCGTACGAACCCGCCTCGTCCGAAGCGCTGCAGGCGGTAGCGGTCCCGATAGAGCTTGCGGATCCCGGCCACCCCCTCCGGGAACGCGACGACGCAGCGATCGGTCGCCAGCAGCCGCGCCGCGTTCTCGGCGCAGGCTCGCACCGCCCCGGTGCGCGTGATGAACGTGCCGGCGAACGGCAGGTAGTAGAGGAAGTCCTCGGACAGCCAGCGGACGTCACGGCCGCTCGGGTGCTCGAGGCGAATGGCCGCGCGGAGCATCGCCCCGTCGAGCGGTACCGTCCCCGAGTGGTTGGCCACGATCAGGCACCGACCTGTGGCCGGGACGTGGTCGATGCCCGCGACCCGGGCGCGGAAGTAGCGACGGAACAGGAAATCCATCGCTGGTTGCGCGTAGCGGCGGTCGAACTCCGGATCGAGGCCGAACTCGTCGACGTCGGGCGCGCGGCGTCGACTCGGCTGGCGGCCCCGCTGCCGGTGGAAGAGCCCGCCGCGGGGCGCAGCCGGACCCGGTTCGGCCTCGGGCGTCGCGCTCGCGCCTGCGGGGAGCCCGGCGGCGGCCTCGAGGGAAGTGACCTCGGCGGCGAGCCCCTCGTCGATGGCGAGCGGAACGTCGTCGAGGCCGCCGGCGTGGGGGAGGTCCGTGTACTCCGTCGCGGGCGCGCCCGGGTCGGGCTCCACCGGCGTCGCGGGCGCAGGTGACCCGCGCCGGGGGGGGCCGGCGGGCGGGGCTTCGGCGCCGTCGAGCATCGAGTCGAGACGAGCCTCGAGGGCGCGGATCCGCCCGGCGATGTCACCCGGCGCCCGCTCCGACAGGGGCGGGACGTCGAGCTCCTCGAGGACCGGGAGGCGCTGAGCGCGGGCCTGAGGGGGGACCACGGCGCTACCGAGGCCGATGGCCGCCTCGTCGCCGTAGGGCGAATCGCTCCAGCGGAACGGCCCCGACGTCCGCATCGCCAGGCGTTGGAGTCGCGGCGCGTGGCGGAAGGACGCGGCGATGCTCCGGCGGTGAAGCTCCTCGGCGGACAGTCGGTGGGCGGGTTGCCCGTGGATTCGGCGGCGTTGCTTCACGCGGGGTTCTCCGAGTGCAGGCGGGCCTCGCGCCGTCGCTTGACGCGGGCGTACTCCAGCAGCGCATCGCGGGTGGTGTACACGGGGCGGAAGCCCAGGACCTGGGCCGCGCGCGCGCCGTCGGCGACGCAGAGGTACTGCAGGTAGTCGAGGAAGGAGGGGGGCATGTCGATCAGTCGGCTCAGCCAGAGCGCGTTGAAGAGGCCCTCGGCGACCGAGCGCGGCAAGGGCAGGGCGGAGCTCCCGGCGAGGCGAATGACCGCGCTGAGCGGTAGGACGCCCTCGCCGACGATGTTGAAGACCCCCGGGCAGTCCCGATCGAGCGCGATCTGGAACGCGCGCACCGCGTCCGTCTCGTGCACGAACTGCCAGAGCGGATCGAAGCCGAGCACCGTCGTGACCAGGCGATGCCCCAGGTAGCGCGAGAGGTAGTTCTCCGCCGTGGGGCCGAGGATGGCCGCGGTGCGCAGCACGGTCGCCACCCGGCCGGTCCCCGGCCGGCCGAAGCGCAGTACCGCGGCCTCGGCGTCGATCTTGTTGGCGAGGAACGGCTCATCGCGACGGGCACGCAGAGGGTGGTGCTCGGCGAGGAAGTTCGGGTTGGTGGGGTGGGCCCCGTACAGCAACGTGTGGCTCCAGAGGACGACCTTGCGCACCTTGGTACGCAGGCAGGCGTTGAGGAGGCGGCCGGTGCCGATGGCCTCGAGCTCGTGCGAACCGATCGCGTCTTGCCCCGGGGACACCGCGAACGCCGCGTGCACGACGCTCGCGGGGCGCTCGTCGCCGAAGAGCTCGGCCAGGCGAGACTCCGCCGAACCGTGCGACAGGTCGACGGCGAAGTGGCTCGTCTTCGGGCCGCGCGTGTCGGGGGTGGCGACGTCGATGCTCAGGATCCGGCCGATCGCGGGCGAGCGTTCCAGCAGCGCGACGAGGCCACGCCCCACGAAGGTGGCGCTGCCCGTGATCGCTACCGTGGTGAGGTCGTTCGCCGGCGCGTCCGAATCCGACCGCGAGGCGCCTCCCACCCCGTTCTCGCGCGGGGCGGCGGCCTCTGCCTCGGCGCCTCGGGGGGGTGATCCGGGTCTTGTGGCTCGGCCCGCTCGGGGTGGCATCTCGATGCGACAAGTTAGCCGAACCCACCCCGACTTCTAGCGGATTCTGTCGCGGGGCGACGGCCGGTCGGCTGGGGTTCCGTTCGGCGTCCGATGGGCTACGATCGCGATCGTGGCCCTGTCTGGTTCGCCGCCTGGCAATCGGCTCGGCCCCTACGAGCTCGGCGAGCGGCTCGGCAACGGGGGGATGGCCGAGGTGTACGTCGGGCGCCGCGCCGGCCCGCACGGCTTCCAGAAGCGCTTCGCCATCAAGCGCATCCTGCCGCAGCTCGCGCTCGACTCCCGGTTCCTCGAGATGTTCTGCGACGAGGCCCGCATCTGCGCCGCGCTGTCGCACCCCAACATCGTGCAGGTGGTCGATTTCGGCGAGCATGACGGTGAGCTCTTCATGGCCATGGAGTACGTCGAGGGCGTGTCCCTCGCGCGGCTCCTGCGGGCCGTGGCGGCGCGGGGGCAGCGCTTCCCCCTCGGCGCGGCCCTCACCATCGCGTCCGAGGTGCTGCGGGGGCTGCGCTTCGCCCACGAGGCCCGGGACGAACGCGGACGCCCCCTCAACATCGTGCACCGGGACGTGTCCCCCGGCAACATCCTCATCGGGCGGGCGGGGGAGGTCAAGCTCACGGACTTCGGCATCGTCCTCAGCGCCTTCGTGGACCGGCGGACCTACCCCGGCGAGCTCAAGGGCAAGATGGGGTACATGTCCCCCGAGCAGGTGATCGGGGAGGAGCTCGACGCTCGGAGTGACCTGTTCACGGTCGGGATCGTGCTGGCCGAGATGCTCCTCGCGCGCCCGCTCTTCCCGGGTCGGAACGAGCTCGACATGCTCACCCGCATGTACGAGGCCGACCTCCGCGTCCTCGACCGCTATGGCGGGGATCTCCCGGCGCCGCTCACGGCGATCCTGCACACGGCGCTGGCGCGGGACCGGGAGCGCCGGTTCCAGACGGCGCGCGACTTCGGCGACGCCGTGCGCGGGGTGGCCGGCGATCTCGGCATGACGCTGAACGAGGCGCAGATCGCCCCCTGGCTGGAGGGGCTCGGCATTCTGCCGAGCCCGCGTCCGGGGGAGGAGCGGGGCGAGGAACCGGTGGGCGGCCTCTCGCCGCTCGCCGAGGCGCTGCGCCGCGGCGCGGCCCGCTCGCCCGCGCCGCCCGCGCCCTCGGCGACGCCGCCTCCCGCTCGCCCCGAGCTCCCCCGGCGCAACCCCACGCCGCCGCGCCTGGTCGCGCCGGCGCCGCGCCCGACGCTCTACCTGCAGAGCGCCAGCGGAGCGGTGATGGGGCCGCTCTCGCTGCCAGCGGTCTTGCTCGAGATCGCCACCGGCGCCGTCGGTTCCAGCACCCTCGTCGCGGAGTCCGGGGCCTCCTTCGTGCCCCTCGGCCGGGTGCCGGCTCTGGCGGCGCTGGCCGAGCGCCCGGCGTTTCGCTTCGACGAGCGGCGCGAGGCGGCCGTGACCTGGCGCCGGCCGATCGAGCGGTGCTCGCTCCCGACGGTGCTGCTCGGGCTGGCCCGCGCCGCCGCGACGGGGCTCCTGGTGGCCCGCGCTGGTGACCGGCAGAAGCGCGTCTACCTCGAGGAGGGGGTCCCCCGCTTCGTCGCCTCGACCGACCGCGGCGAGGTCTTCGGGGCCTGGCTGGCGCGTGCGGGGCTGCTCGACGCCGAGCAGGTCGAGCACGCGCTGCTGTACGCCGCCGATCGCGGGCAGCGGCTCGGGGAGATGCTGGTGGCCCTCGGGCAGCTGCGCCCGACGGCGCTCCTGCGGGCGCTGATCGAGCAGATCGAGAGCCGCTTCTTCGAGCTGATGAGCTGGAGGGATGGTGAGCTGGCGTTTTTTCGGGGCGAGATCTCGGTGGAGGACCGCGTCAACGTGCGGGGGACGCCCATCGGGCTCGCGGCCAGTGCGATCCATCGGGGCTACGAGGACGCCGAGATCGCCGCCCTCCTCGGGCCTCTGCAGAACGAGCCGATCGCCCCTCTGCTCACCGACGTGGATCCGGCCGAGCTCGGCCTCGGCGCGGCGCAGCGGCGGGCGCTGGACCTGGCGCCGGGGGCGCCCTCGCTGCGGCGGCTCGCGGCGGAGCTGGCCCGCGACGCGGCGGTGCGGCCCGAGGACACCTACCGAGGTGTGTTCCTGGGGCTCGCCGCCGGCTTGCTGGTGATGCCCGGGTGGCCGACGCTGCCGCCCTGATTCGGCCTCTCAATCCGTCCCGGGGCGTGCGGGCGGGCTGCTCGCGCGGGTCAGCGTCCGGGCGTGGTGCCACGACTCCGAGGGCTCTTCGAGCATCGCGCGCACGTCGTCCAGGTTCAGCGGCTTGAACAGGGTGGGGCACCCCGACTCCCGCAGGTACGCCGCCTCCTCGGGGGCGAGCGCGCCGCCGGTGCAGAAGACGAAGCGCGCCGCCAGCGTGGGGTCGCGTGCGGCGATGCGCGCGTGCAGCGCGTCGCCGTTCATCCCGGGCAGGTGCAGGTCGCACAGGATGAGATCGGGCTGATAGTCCGGCGCCGCGAAGCGGACCTCCGCTTCGGAGGCGGTGAGCGCCGTGTCCACCGCGATTTCCTTGAGCCCCCGGCTCACGGCGCGCAGGAAGAGCGGGTCGTCGTCGATGACCAGGATGCGGGCCGGGGGGGGCGGAGGGGCGGAGGGTTTCGCCCCCCCGGACGGTGGGACCGCAGCGGTGGCGCCGCGGCGGGGGAGGATCACCCGGAAGGACGCGCCGCCCTGGGGGCGGTTGGCGACCTCGATGTGTCCCCCGTGGGCGGTCACCACGTCGGCGCAGATCTTCAGGCCGAGCCCGGTCCCCTTGCCTCGCTGCTTGGTCGTATAAAACGGGGTGAAGATGGTCCGGATCGCGTCCGGCGGGATCCCGGGCCCCGAGTCGTCCACCTGCAGCACGGCACGATCGGCGTCCGGGCTGACGCTGATCCGAATCGTGCGGTTCCCCTCCGGCACCTGCTCGCAGGCGTCGGCCGCGTTCAGGACCAGGTTGAGCAGCACCTGCGCCAGGTTGTCCCGTCGCCCCGTGGTCTGGGCGGACGCCTGGAGGTGCTCGCTGACCTGGATGCCGCGCCGGCGGAGGTACGGTCGCACGGTTTCCATCGCGTCGCGGACCACGCTGGCGAGGTCGAGCTCGGCCGGCTGGGAGTCGCGGCGGCTGAGGCGCGCGAGCTGGTCGAGGATGCCGCGCACGCGGCCGACCGCGGTGTCGAGGTCCGCCGTGAGCTCCGCGAGCTCCGACAGGAGCGTCGGCGAAGCCGTTCCGGTCGGGGCTGCCTCCTGCAGGAGCCGCCGCTGCTCGCCGAGCTGGAGCACGAGCGCCGCGACCGGGCCGCGGAGCTCGTGCGCGACGCTCGCCGTCAGCAGCCCGATGCTCGCCATGCGGTTGGACTCCTCGATCTCCTCGCGGCGGATGCGCTCGAGCTCGGCGCCGCGGTCGCGGTGCACGGCGAGCCCGATGGTGTGGGTCGCCGCCTCCACGAAGGCGATCCGCTCGGCGCCGAGCGCCGCCTCCTCGGCGGCGAGCAGGACCATCGCCCCCACGGTGACCCGCGCGTGCTCGATGGGCAGGGCGAGGGCGCCCTGCGCCGCCAGCGCCGTGACCGCCGCGCCGGGGATCGGGGGCGTGGCCGCGAGCAGGTCCGGCACTACCCGGCGCTTCTGGAGCGCCACGACCTCGGCGGCGAGGGCGTCCACCGTCTCGCGCACCGAGCCCGGGCCGGCGCCGCCCGACGGCAGCCGCAGGGCCATCGGGGTGAGCTGCTGCTCCACCAGGTAGACCGCGCCGAAGACGCAGCCGCTCGCGGAGAGCACGAGGTCGAGCGCGTCGGGGAGCAGCGTGGCGGTGTGCTCCTCGGTCAGGCGCCGGGTGAGCCTGGCGAGCGCGTGCAGCAGATCGAACGGCGTCGGGGACAAGTCCCTGCATGCTAACGCCCCCGCGCGCCGGCGACACCCCTCGGGCGGGACGGAGCCGGGATCAGGGCGCGGCGGGCGCGGAGCGCGCGCCGCCCGCCGGTCGCTCCGGGGCCGGTGGGCGGCGATCCCGGGCGGGGGAGAGGCGCTCCCAGGCCGCCGCGACGGTGAGGAGCCGCTCCTCGGCGAAGGGTGGCGCGAGCAGTTGCAGCCCCACGGGGAGCTCCGGGCGATCGTCGCGCGCTGGTGTGGGCCGCGCCGGGACGCTGAGCCCCGCGATCCCGGCCAGACTCGCCGGCAACGTGAAGATGTCCCCGAGGTACATCGCCAGGGGATCGTCGACGCGCTCGCCGAGCAGGAAGGCCGGGGTGGGCGCGACCGGGGTCGCGATCACGTCGACCTCGGCGAAGGCGGCGGCGAAATCCTGCCGGATCAGTGTCCGCACCTGCTGCGCCTTGCGGTAGTAGGCGTCGTAGTAACCCGCGCTGAGCACGTAGGTGCCGAGCAGGATCCGACGCTTCACCTCGGCGCCGAAGCCGGCGTCCCGGGTCGCGCCGTAGAGGGCGTCGATACTGCAGCCGGGCGGCTCGAGGCGGAGGCCGAAGCGCACGCCGTCGAAGCGCGCGAGGTTGCTCGACGCCTCGGCGGTCGCGATGATGTAGTAGGTCGCGACGCCGTAGCGCGTGTGCGGGAGCTCCACGGGGCGCACCTCGCACCCCTCCCGCTCCAGCGCCGCGATCGCCTCGCGCACGCTGGCGGCGACGTCGGGGTCGAGCCCGGGCCCGAAATACTCCTCGGGCACGCCCAGGCGGAGCCCGCGGACGGCGCGCGCGCAGGCCGCAGCGAGATCGGGGACGGCGACCTCGGCCGAGGTCGCGTCGCGCGGATCGTGCCCGGCGATGGCGGCGAGCAGGCACGCGGCGCCGCGGACGTCGCGCGCGATGGGGCCGACCTGATCGAGCGAGGACGCGAAGGCGACGAGGCCGTGGCGCGACACGCGGCCGTAGGTGGGCTTCACGCCGACCACCCCGCACAGACCCGCGGGCTGCCGGACTGAACCACCGGTGTCCGTGCCGAGGGCGCCCGGCGTCAACCCGGCGGCGACGGCCACGGCGCTGCCGCCGCTCGAGCCGCCCGGGGTGCGCCGGGGGTCCCAGGGGTTACGCGCCGGTCCGAAGGCGCTGTTCTCGTTCGAGGAGCCCATCGCGAACTCGTCGAGGTTGGTCTTGCCGACGAGGATCGCGTCGGCGCGGACGAGGCGCTCGACCACGGTGGCGTCGTAGGGAGGTCGCCAGCCCCGGGTGGGATCCGTGGTCACGCGCCCGGAGTCGGCGCGGGTCAGGATGCGTGAACCGGCGGTGGTGGGGAACCCCTGGGTGCAGAGGACGTCCTTGATGGCGACCGGGACCCCCGCGAGGGGCCCCAGCGCCTCGCCGCGCCGGCGTCGGGCGTCGATGGCGCGCGCCTGGGCGAGCGCCGGCTCGGTCATCACGTTCAGGAAGGCCCCGAGCGCGGCGCCGTGCTCGATCGCGTCGAGGCACTGCCGCGTGACCTCCTCGGCGCTGGCGTCGCCTGCCGCGACGCGGCGCGACAGCTCGGCGATCCCGAGATCCAGCAGATCGTGAGCCATCACCCTTCCTCGACGAAGGCGGGCACCGCGAACCCCTCCTCCGTGCGCCGCGGCGCCTCGGCGAGGACGCGCTCGCGGTCGAGCGGGGTGCTCACCACGTCGTCGCGGAGGGGCGATTCGGCGACGGTCACCTGGCACGTCGCCGGGACCCCGGTGGTGTCGACCTCGCGCAGCAGCTCGACATACTCGAGGATGCGCCCGAGCTCGCGGATGAGGTCGTCGATCTCCGCCTCGTTGAGGCTCAACCGGGCGAGACGGGCGACGTGCAGCACGTCCTTGCGCGTGATGGCCATCGGTGTGGGTGGTTGCGCGCGGCAAGGTAGCATCGACTCCGCGCCGGGCGAGCGATTCTCGTCGTCGCCTCCGGCCCGGCCTGCTAGAAGGGGGGCGATGCATGCGAGCTCGGAGCGCGGCGCCCAGGGGGGCGCCCGGGCAGCGGGCGGCGGCTATCCGCCGGGCGGGTATGGTCCCCCGGGCGGGTACGGTCCCCCGGGGTATCCGCCAGGCGGGTACGGTCCCCCGGGGCAACCGCCGGGCGGGGGGGGGCCTCCCGGAGGTGGCTACCCCCCCCAGGGCTACCGTCCCGCGCCCGCGGCGCCGGTCGCCGGCAAGCCCATCACCGGCGGCAAGGAGACGATGGCCCTCCACGCGATGAGCATCGACCCTGCCACCGGACTGCCCATCGGCACGAAGCCCCCCGCGAGCACCGCCGCGGTCCTGGCGCTGGTTTCTGGTTGCTTGCTCTGCCTCGGACCGCTCACCGGGCTCGTCGCGCTCGTCGCGGGCCTCTGGGGTCTGCGGGCCGCGCGGCGTGACCCGCAGCGGGTCGGGGGGGTGGGGATGTCGGTGGCAGGGCTGGCGCTCGGAGGGCTGAACCTCGTGCTGTCGAGCGTGGCTCTCGTGCTCTGGCTGCTCGTCGCGGTCGCCGGGTCCTGAGGCCCCGCCTTCGGCGCCGCCGTGGCTGGTCGGATGTATAGCCTCGCCGGGCTGGCGTGACCGGGCGGCTGCCGCTTCGCCGCGCGCAACCGGCGCCGCGCGGTGGTCGAGAGAGCCACGACCGGGGCCGTCGCGCCGCGTCGTCGACCCCGGGGGCGCGGCTCGGCTATCCTGCGGCCGCTCCGGCGCAGGGTGCGCGAGCGCGAAGGGATGGAAGATGGATCACCTGGGGGGAACGCGAGCGCTCGCCGCCGGCGCCCTGGTGCCCGGGACTCGGTATCGCGTCGTACGGCAGGTAGGGCGCGGCGGCATGGGCTGCGTCTACGAGGTGGAGCAGATCGAGCTCGGGCGGCGCTTCGTCCTCAAGGCGCTGCTCCCCGAGCACGCGGCGCGGGAGGATCTGGAAGCGCGGATGCGCCAGGAGTGGCGCACACTCGCGCGGCTCCGGCACCCCGGCATCGTCGAGGTCACGGACGCGGGCGTGACCGACGACGGGGCGCCGTACTTCGTCATGGAGCTGCTGACGGGAGAGACGCTGCGCGCGAGATTGCGGCGCGAGGGTCGCCTGGACAGCGGCGAGGCGATCGCTATCGCCGTCGAGGTGCTGGAGGCGCTCGCCGCAGCCCACGACCTTGGCGTCGTGCACCGCGACGTCAAGCCGGCCAACGTGTTCTTGATCGGGCCGCGGCGCATCAAGCTGCTCGACTTCGGGATCGCGAAGGTCGCGGGCGGCAGCCAGACCGTCACGGCGCGCGGGGTGACGCTCGGCACCCCGCGCTATCTCTCGCCGGAACAGGTGCGCGGCGACCCCGTTGACGGTCGGGCCGATCTGTACGCCGTGGGCCTCTTGCTCTTCGAGATGCTGACGGGACGGGGTCCCTTCGACGAGGATCGGGATCCGAACGCGCTCTTGCTTGCGCACCTCACGCGCGAGGCGCCCGGGCTCGACGCCTTCCTGCCCGAGGCGGACCCGCGGCTCGTGGAGCTGGTCGCGCGCCTGCTCGCCAAGGACCCGAGCGCGCGGCCGGCCGCCGCGCGGACGGCGGCGAGCGCGCTGCGATGGTTGGAGGCGGAAGCGGCGCTCGTCGCGCCGGCGATCGCGGTGCCCGCTGGCGGCAGCGTGCGCGGCGGGACGTGCAGCACCGAGGTGATCCCGCTGCCCGGCGCGCGCCCGCGCGGCGGCCGGTGGCTCGTCACCGAGCGGATCCCGACCGGGGGCTGCGGCGTCGGCGCCATGGCGTCGGCCGCCCGGCGCCTCTCGGAGCCAGCGGAGGCGACCTTCGTCCCGGGGCCGGAGCCGGCGTCGTCGACGTCGGGGGTATGGCTGCGGCTCGCGCAGGGGGGCGCCGCGGACGAGCGGACCCTCCGTCTCGGCGACGAGGCGACGCCCGTGGCGGATCCGACCCGCACGGCTCGCGCGCTCGAACCCGCGGGCTCGAGCGCGGCAGGGACGCTGGCGCCGAGGTTCTCCCAGCGGTCCGTCCTGCTCGCGGTGGCGCTGGCGGTCCTGGTCACCTGCTTCGGGGTCGCCGCGCTCGTGCTCGGCTGGGGGCTCGACGCGCGGGGGGGCGACGGAGCGCGAACCGGCGCGCCGCCGAGCTCGCTGGCGCGCCCCCCGGCGGCAGAGTGACGCGGCAGCGCGACGCGGACGGGGGCGCGGGCCGCTAGCGCCTCTCGGCGCCCTCCAGGAGTCGGCCGCGGCGGGCGGCGTCCAGGCGCTCTTGAAGCTCGGCCGCGCGCGCGCTGCCGGCGCGCCGGGCCTGGGCGATGGCCGGGATCGCGCGGGCGAGCTCACCGGCTCGGATGGCGGCGTCGGCGGCGCCCTCCCAGTCCGCCGCCGCGTCGGACTCGGCCGCGGCGCGCTCGAAGTAACGGGCTGCCTCGTGCCACCCGCCGCGCCGGACGTGACGCTGGGCGCAGCTGCGCGCGGCGGCCGCGCAGGCAGCGGGCGTGCCGCAGGCGGCCGCGAGCAGGCGCTCCGCACCGGCCGCCATCTGGTCGGGATCGTCAGCGCGATCCGCCGCCTCCACGAGAAGGTGCAGGCAGGCCGTGGACGTTGGCCAGCGCTCGCAGCGCGCGGCGAGCAACTCCAGGGCGTCGCGCGGGCGGTCGGTGGCGAGCAGAAGGCTGGCGCGGGCGAGGGTCGCCTCGGGGGCGTCGGGGAGCAGGCGCTCGAGCGCCGCCACCTGCGCCTCGACCAGGGCCGCGCAGCGCGCGGCGCCTGCTGCCGCGCAGGGGGTGCCGGGCGCTGGTTGGTCCAGTAGCGCGGTGACGTCGCGCGCGAGCTCGACGCGGGGTCGCGGGTCTTCGGGCGCGCGCTCGACGGCGTCCTCGAGGAGCGCCAGCCGCGCCGCGCCGGCGCGGTCCGGGGGCAGCGCATGCGCGCAGGCGATCAGGAATGGGATCCCCGCGCGGCCCGCGGGCGCGGCGCGGAGGAGCGCCTCGGCGTCGCGCGTGGCCGCGGTCGCCGCGGTCGCCGCGGCGCGGGTGAGCGTTGCGTCTCGCGCGGCGGCCTCGCTCGCCGCCAGCAACGCCTGGCCGGTGGCCCCTCGTCGCGCCAGCGTCTGCGCGAGGAGCAGGTAGGGGCGCCCCGCGCTCGGGTCTCGCGCCAGGGCTCGGTTGAGCCAGGGCAGCGGGTTCTCGCCGCGTCGTCGTGCCTGGAGCGCACCCAGCAGGGGCAGGAACGGATCCCCGGGGTGCGCGCGGACGGCCGCGGCAAGCTCGGTGGAGAAGCGGGCGAGCCCCGCCGGATCTGCCCGGTCGGTCGCGAGGAAGGCCGCCTGGAGCCGGTGACGTTCGGTTTCGACGGGGTGCGTCCCGAACGCGGCCGCCGCGATGAGCGCCACGCCGCCGAGCGCGGCGAGGCCGACGGCGGGGGCGGTCACCCGGGGCTCTACCTCTCCGTCGGGGGGGCGGGTGTCGGTCGCCCGCCCAGCGCCCCAGAGCGAGCCGAGCACCGCAGCGACCGCGAACCCGAGCGACGCGACCTCAAGCCCCAGGTCCACGAGGTTCTGCGCGAGGAGCGCGATCATCCCGACGGCGGCGCTCGCCGTGACCGGATGCCGGCCTGCCCGGAGCCGTCCGGGGCGCAGGGTCCAGGCGAGCCCCAGGAGCGCCAGCGGGGCGACGGCGGCGCCCCATTCGGCGACCCACTGGACGACGAAGTTCTCCGCGTACTGGAAGACGACATGCCCTGGGCCAGCCCGGTAGGGCGGGAAGGCGGTTTCGTAGGCGCCGCGGCCGACCCCGAACCACAGGTGGTCCGCGATCATCGGCCGCGTCCAGGCGGCGAGCAGGAGCTTTCCCGTCGTCTCTTCGAGCAGCTCCCGCAACACGCGCGGCGTGGTACCCAGCAGGAACAGCAGAGCTCCGGTCAGCGCGGCGGAGACGAGCGGGATCGCGGCGACGAGGCGGCGGCGCGGGTGTCGCTCGACGCCCCGGAGGCTCCGCCAGAGCACGGGGACGAGCAGGAGCAGTCCCAGCAAGAGCGCGGCCAGGCCGCCACGCGACGCGCTGAGCACGCTGACCGCCAACGTGATCGCCGCGAGCAGGGCGGCGAGGGTTCGCGGCCCGGGGCGGCGTTCGGTCAAGAGCCACCCCGCCCCGCAGAAGAAGCCGAGGTTCAGGTATCCGGCGAGGTTGTTGGGGTTCAAGAGCGGAGCCAGACTCCACGGCGGGCGGGCGGCGAGGGGGGTGTAGAGCCCGTAGAGCCGTTCGGCCGCCGTGGCGGCGTGCAGGAGCGCTACCAGGGCGGCGCCGACTGCCGAGGCGAACACCAGCCCGAGGCCGAGGCTGGGCCCGCGCCGGCTGGCGAGGCGGGCCGCGGCGGTGAAGACGGCCGCGTAGCTCAACCACTTGAGCGCCTCGAGGGCGGTAGCGCCGGGCTCGATGGACAGGGGTGCCCAGGCGGGCGGCGCGTCACCGAGGGGCGCCGCCGCCCGCAGCCACACCTCGGCGGCGCGGGGCGACAGCGCGGCCGTCCAGGTCACCGGCAGGGGTGTGCACTGGAGCGCGGTGTAGCCCGCGAGCGCGGCCAGGATCGCGGCCGGTGGCGGCAGGTCGCGCGCGCGGATGGCGCCGAGGACGATGGCGAGCGTACCGGTGGCGATGGCGATGGCGGCGAACGCGATCACCCAGGGCGGGTGCACGCTCCCCACGGCCAGCATCGAGCCCACCACGGTGAGCCCCAGCCCGGCCCCGAGCACGGTGTCACCCCGCCGCGCGAGCCTGGCGAGGGCGCTCGGGTTCGGCGCGGCCGGGCGGGCCGGCGGCGCGGTGCGCTCGCGCGGGTGTACGCGGATCACCGGGGCCACCTCGCCGTGCCTCGCGTCGCCGCCGCGCCGCGCCGCTGGAGCCCCGCCCAGGCCGCGCGGGTCGCGCGCATCCAGAGATCGAGCGGACGTGCCCACCACCGCCGCCGGAGCGCGGCCGCGTCGAGCCCGGGCCCGTAGATCGCCTGGAGCTGCCCGTTCGTGGGAAAGAGGGCAGCCCGGACGCCGCCGAGGCGCGCCCGCCAGCGGGGGCCGTCGGTCAGGGGAGCCCAGGCGCCGACGAGCTTGAGGCTCGCGACGTAGTCATCGTCGAGCGCCCCCGCGAGGAGGTGGCTCAGCAGTCGGCCTGCTGGTTCGTCGGCGCCGGGGAGCGCGCCTCGTCGCAGGAGGGTGACCAGGCTCGAGATCGCGTCGATCTCCACCCGGGAGAGCTCTCCCTCGAGCCAGGTCCGGGCGCGCGCGGGCAGCGGGTCGACGCCGTCGCTCCCGAGATCGTGGAGGTCCGCGAGCATCCGGGCGAGCGGGTAGGCTCGTGGGGTGGCCCCATGCTGTAGGAAACCGTGCGCCACGGCGTGGGCGCGGAGCAGATCCCGGTCGGGGGTGAAGCCGCCGCCGGGCGCGGGGTGGAGGACGCCTTGCGCCGCGAGCGCCGGCCATCCGGCGAAGCGCCGCTCCCCCGGGGCGCGCAGGCCCGGGAGGTGCCGGTGCAACTCGATGCCGAGGCCGCTGGGGGCCGAGAGCAGCGGGAGCTGGTGCTCGGAGCCCGGGAGGTCGAGCGGCCTGAAGCCCTGCGCCACGAGCCGCTCCTGCAGCGACGCAGCGAGCTCCGGGGGGACCAGGACGTCGACGTCGCTCGTGTCCCGGGCGCCCTCGACGATCAGGCCCGCCACCGCGAGCGCCGATTGCTTGAGCCAGACGAGCGGGATCGCGGGCGCGCTCGCCGCGCGCAGGATCTCGGCCCGGGCCAGAGCAGCGCGGCGCGAGCGCGCGCGGACGCCGAGCTGCGCCAGGCCGAGCCGTCGGGCGCCGGCGCGGCCGACGTCGCGACCGAGCCGCTCCGGCGGGGTGCGGGTCGCGATCCGCGCCGCGAGATCGAGCCTCAGCGCGAGCTCGACGGCGGCGGTCGGCTCCCCGGGCGCGCCGTCGTCTCCGGGAGGGCCGAAGGCGCGCCCCAGGACCCAGCGCAGCTCCGGCGTCGGCGCGAGCGGGGGTGGCCGGAACCTGAATTCACGCATCGTCCACCGAAGTCGCCTTGCGACGTGGCGCGGGATGAGCGATGGGAGTGCTCCCGCGGGTCCCCGCCGGATCCGGACGAAGCATAGGGACCCGGGCCCCGCCATGTCGAACGATCCCGCACCGCGCGCCACCAACGTCACCTGGGACCACGGCCAGATCAGCCGCGCCGACCGCTGGAAGGCGCTCGGTCAGGTCGGCGCGACCCTGTGGTTTACGGGGCTCTCCGGGTCCGGCAAGTCGACCATCTCGGCCGCGCTCGAGGTCGCGCTGATCGAGCGGGGGGTCTTCGCCTACCGCCTCGACGGAGACAACGTCCGGCACGGGCTGAACTCGAACCTGGGGTTCTCCACCGAGGATCGGCAGGAGAACGTGCGGCGGGTGGGCGAGGTCGCCAAGCTGTTCGCTGACGCCGGCGTGGTCGTTCTGGCGACGTTCATCAGCCCCTACCGCGACGACCGGGCGCGCTGTCGCCGTATCCACGAGGAGAGCTCGCTGCCCTTCTTCGAGATCTTCGTGGACGCGACCCTGGAAGTCTGCGAGTCGCGCGACCCCAAGCAGCTGTACCAGCGGGCCCGCGCCGGCGAGATCCCGTTCTTCACCGGCGTGACCCACCCCTACGAGGCGCCGGAGTCGCCCGATCTCCGCCTCGACGGCACCCAGCCCGTGCCCGACTCCGTCGCGCAGGTGCTCCGGCTGCTCGAGGCGCGCGAGATCCTGCGCGGCCGCGGGTGAGCTGCCCGCGCTCCGCCTACCGGATGCCGAGCGTGGCGATGGCGGCGATGAGCCGCTGGTGTGCGTCGGGGTGCGCGACCACGACGCCGCGGTTCCGCTCCAGACCGCGCCCGTGGCTGAACTCGAGCGGGCGGCCGGCGATGTCGGTCACGCGCACACCCGCCTCCTCGGCGACGACCACCCCGGCGGCGTGATCCCAGATCCGCTCGACGTAGTCGGCGCGAGTGGGCAGCCGGAGGTAGGCGTCGGCCTGGCCCCGGGCGACGACGGCGTACTTCGCGCTCGAGTCGAGCCTCACCACGGTCCGGTCGGCGTCGACGGCCGCGATCACGCGGTCGGTGTCGGACACGTTCGAGTGCGCCTTCTCCACCGAGGCGGTCACGCGGAGGGGGCGCGCGAGGGGCCCGAGCCGCGGCAGGGCGCGCGGGCGGGCGGCGTCCCCCATCACGCAGGCGAGCTCCTCGGTCCCGGCCCCGCGACGGGCGACGTAGAGCGAGCCCTCGGGATCGGGGACGATGACGTCGGCCGTCGCGTCGCGCGCGAGGTTGGGGCAGGCCAGCGCCCCGACCACGGGCGCTCCGCCCTCCACGTAGGCGAGCGCGATGGCGTACTGCTGGCCGCGCAGGAAGCCCTTGGTCCCGTCGATGGGATCGAGGGTGAAGAAGGCGCCTGCGCCGCCCTGGCCGTGGCCGGCCGTCTCGAGCGCCACCAGCAGGCGCTCCGCGGAGAGCTCCGGCCGTACCGCGCGGGCGATCTCCACCGTCGCGTCGAGGTACGCGGCCCGCTCCGGCGCGCGCAGGAAGGCGGGGTCCTCCTCCGCGACCAGTCCCACTTCGACGAACCGCGGGCCGAGCGCCTCGGTGAGCGTGGCCACCACCACCGCCTGGGCGGCGAAGTCGGCGACCGTGACGGGGCTCTGGTCGTCCTTGGTGGCCGCGCGCACGCTGGCGATCTCGGCCTGAGCCCGGCGGCACGCCGCCGCGGCGAGCAGGACCGCATCCCGGGCGGCGGCGAGCAGGGACGCGTGGGTGGCGGAGGTGGCTGCGATTGCGGGCATCTTCGGCCGTTGCCTCGGGGGTCGGGGGGCTCGGCCGAGGAGCCCGGGTGGGGGACCGGGGCGAGGACCTCCCGAATGGCGCGGGTTTCGCCTTTACTAGCTCGGGATCGGGCCGTAAAGTCCCCGCCCCTGCGAGCCCCGGGCTGCGCCCGGAGCCTTCGCGATTCCACCACCCTAGACACACGCCCCGAGCGCATCCGACTGGGTCCGGTGCCTGCGCGCGACGATCCCCCCGGGGAGGTCGCGTCGGGTTGGCCCGGAGGCGGGGCGGAGGCTCAACCGAGACGGAGACCAGCGCGACATGGCCGACCATCAGATGCCCGGCGAGGGCGACCTCAAGAACACCGGCTTCGGGGACCGCGGTCCTCGGGGCGGATACGACCCTTCCTTCGACGACGACGCGGGCGGCGAGGAGCTCCCCGAGCGCGTCACCGAGGTGCCGCGGACGGCGCTGATCGCGGGGGAGCGGGCCGCGGCCAAGGCCGCGGGCGAGCAGGTGCCGCTGCGCGATCCGAACAACCCGCTCACGGTGCGGGAGCTCTTCGAGTCGGGGGTCCACTTCGGGCACCAGACCAAGCGCTGGAACCCGAAGATGAAGCCGTACATCTACGGCTCCCGGAGCGGGATCCACATCGTGGATCTGGACCAGACCGCGCGGCTCTTCAAGCGCGCCTTCGACTTCCTCAGCGACACCGTGGCCCGCGGTGGGCATGTGCTGTTCGTCGGCACCAAGCGGCAGGCGGCCGAGATCGTGGAGGAGGAGGCGCGGCGCGCCGAGCAGTACTTCGTCACCAACCGCTGGCTCGGGGGCACGCTCACCAACTTCCGCACGATGAAGGGTGGCCTGGAGCGGCTGCGCAACCTGGAGCGCATGGCGGAGGACGGCACCTACGGTCAGCTCCCGAAGAAGGAAACCGTGCGCCTCGACAAGGAGCGCGCCCGCCTCGAGAAGTACATCGGCGGGATGAAGGGGATGAGCGGTGTCCCCAGCGCGGTCTTCATCATCGACCCGACCCAGGAGGCGATCGCGGTCGCGGAGGCGCGCAAGCTCCACGTGCCGATCGTCGCCATCGCGGACACCAACTGCGATCCGGACCTCATCGACTTCGTGGTGCCCGGCAACGACGACGCCATCCGGTCGATCCGACTCATCACCAGCGCCATCGCCGACGCCTGCATCTGGGGCATGACGCGGCACCGCGAGCGGATGGCGGCGCGAGGCGGTGAGGAGGGTGACGGGCAGCCCGCGGGCCGCAGCGGCGCGCCCCCGGCCGACGTCATCTACTCGCGCCGGACGTGAGCGGCGGGCGCGATCACCAAGGCTCATTTCCCAAGGAGAGGTAAGCGCATGGCCCAGGTCAGCATGGCGCAGGTGAAGGAGCTGCGCGAACGCACACAGGCGGGGTTGAACGACTGCAAGGCCGCCCTCGAGGAGGCGGCCGGCGACATGGAGAAGGCCGTCGAGATCATCCTCAAGAAGGGGCTCGCCAAGAGCGCGAAGCGCGCGGGCAAGGTGGCGAGCGAGGGCGTGGTCGCCGCGCGGGTCGCCGCCGACGGCCGGAGCGGCGTGCTCGCGGAGGTCAACATCCAGACCGACTTCGCCGCCCGCAACCCCGAGTTTCTCGCCTTCGTCGAGCAGGTGCTCGACGCCGCCGAGCGGGCCGCCGACGGCGCCGAGATCGCGGTCGGCGCGCTGGAGCAGGCCCGGCAGGCCCTGGTGGGCAAGCTCGGCGAGAACATCACCGTCCGGCGCTGGACGAGGGTGGCGGTGGGTGGACCCGGGCGGGTGCAGGCCTACGTGCACATGGGCGGCAAGGTCGGCGTCCTGGTCGCGGTGAGCACCGCCGACGCGGCGGCGGCCGGGCGCCCCGAGGTGGCGGAGTTCGCGGAGAACGTCGCCATGCAGGCGGCCGCGATGGCGCCGCTCTACGTCGACCGGAGCGAGGTGCCCGACGCCGTGAAGGCGAAGCAGGCCGAGATCTTCGACGCCCAGCTGGCCGAGGAGGGCAAGCCCGAGAACGTGCGGCCGAAGATCGTGGAGGGCAAGCTCCAGAAGTGGCTCAAGGAGATCTGCCTGCGCGAGCAGCAGAGCGTGATGGACACCGAGAAGACCGTGGACCAGCTCCGCGCCGCGGTCGCCAAGGCTGTCGGCGGCGCGGTGGAGATCACCGCCTTCGCCCGCTTCGAGCGCGGCGAGGGCATCGAGCGGCCTCAGGGGCCGGACTTCGCGTCCGAGG
The DNA here is from genome assembly GCA_964454025.1 of uncultured Polyangiaceae bacterium. Lineage (GTDB taxonomy): Bacteria > Myxococcota_A > Polyangia > Polyangiales > Polyangiaceae > JAFGBI01. The sequence continues at coordinate 86,055 of CAYVRP010000005.1, forward strand.
TCGCGCAGATGGCGGGGGGCGGCTGAGCCGCCCGCCCCGGAGACGGCGGGCGTCCGTGACGGACGGCGGCGGCGCGCGCCCCGCCCGTCGCGGGCCAGCGCCGGCGTGAGGCGCGCATGGGGCTCGGGGCGCAGCGGCGCACGGCGGTGGTGACGGGGGCGGCGGGCTTCATCGGCTCGCACCTGGTCGACCGGCTGCTTGCCGAGGGGTTCGAGGTCGTGGGCCTCGACAACCTGATGACCGGCGACCTCACCAACCTCGCCGCCGCCGGGCGGGATCCGCATTTTCACTTCCAGACGGCCGACGTCCGCGAGCCGATCCACGCCTACCCGGAGATCCTCTTCAATTTCGCCTGTCCGGCCTCGCCGCTCCACTACCAGGCCGATCCGCACGCGACCTTCACCACCAGCGTCCTCGGCGCCCTGCGGCTGGTGGAGCTGGCGCGTGGGCGGCCCTGTACCATCGTGCACGCCTCGACCTCGGAGGTGTATGGCGATCCCGCGGTGCACCCGCAGCGGGAGGACTACTGGGGCAACGTCAACCCGGTGGGGCCGCGCGCCTGCTACGACGAGGGCAAGCGCGCGGCAGAGACGCTGCTGACCGACGCCCGGCGGGGCTGGGGGCTCGACGCCCGCATCGTGCGCATCTTCAACACCTACGGGCCGCGCATGGCCTTCGCGGACGGCCGCGTGGTGTCGAGCTTCATCGTCCAGGCGCTCGAGGGCCGCTCGCTGACCGTCTTTGGCGACGGGCAACAGACACGCTCGTTCTGCTACGTGGACGATCTGATCGAGGGGGTGGTGCGGGTGGCGCGCCTCCCTTCGCTCGAGGGGCCGCTCAACCTGGGCAACCCCACGGAGTTCACGGTGGAGGCGCTGGCCCGGCTGGTCCTCGAGCTCACCGGCTCGACGGCGGCGCTCACCTTCCAGCCGCTGCCCGGGGACGACCCCAAGCTCCGCCGGCCCGACATCGGTCGCGCCCGGGAGCTCCTGGGGTTCGAGCCCGCGGTGACGCTCCGCGACGGCCTGCTGCGGACGATCGCCGATTTCCGCGCCCGGCTCGGGCCGGCGAGCCAGGCGCCCGGGCCCCGCTGAGGCGAGCCGCTCACGGCGTGCGCTAGGCCGGGACGACGCGCTCGTGGGGGGCGCGATAGACGCCGCGGGTGTCCACGATGAGCCGGGCGGCTTGGAGCAGCGCGGCCCAGTCGATGCTGTCGTGGTCGGTGGCGATCAGCACCGCATCGTACTCAGCGGCGCGGTCGAGCCCGACGCTGGGGCGGCCGGCGAGCTCCGGGTAGTGCCGCGTGGCCTTGATCACGGGGACGTAGGGGTCGTGGTAGTCGACCCGGGCGCCCCAGCGGCTCAGGATCTGGATGAGCTTGTAGCTCGGGCTCTCGCGGTCGTCGTCCACGTTCTTCTTGTAGGCCAGGCCGACCACCAGCACCTTCGCGTCCCGGATCCCGCGGCCGCGCTGCGACAGCGCCTCGAGCAGGCGCTGGCAGACGTAGTAGGGCATCGAGGAGTTGATCTCGCCGGCCATCTCGATGAACCGCGTCGGCAGGTCGAACTCCCGTGCCTTCCAGGTGAGGTAGAACGGGTCGATGGGGATGCAGTGGCCGCCCAGGCCGGGGCCGGGCGTGAAGCGCATGAAGCCGAACGGCTTGGTCGCCGCCCCGTCGATGACCTCCCAGGGGTCGATCCCCATGCGATGGAAGACCATCTTCAGCTCGTTGACGAGCGCGATGTTGACGGCGCGGAAGGTGTTCTCGAGGATCTTGGTGGCCTCGGCCGCGTCGCAGGAAGAAAGCTCCACCACCTGGGTGACCACCCCGCGGTAGAGCGCCGCGGCCGCCGCCCGGCAGGCAGGCGTCAGGCCGCCGACCACCTTGGGGATGGTCCGGGTGGTGAAGTCCGGGTTGGCCGGATCCTCCCGCTCGGGCGAATAGGCGACGAAGAAGTCCACCCCGGCGCGGAACCCCGACCGCTCGAGGATGGGCACCATGACCTCCCGGGTGGTGCCAGGATAGGTGGGCGACTCGAGCACGACGAGCTGGCCCTGCCGCAGGTGCTCGGCGACGGCCGCGGTCGTCTGCTCTACGAACGAGAGGTCCGGATCACGGTGGTCGGTCAGCGGCGTGGGGACGCACATCAGGAGCGCGTCGCAGGCCGACAGTCGCGCGAAGTCGGTGGTGGCCGTGAGGCCGCGGGCCACCCCCGCCGCCACGCGCGCCGAGGCGATGTGTCGGATGTAGGACTCCCCGCGACCGAGCGCCGCGACCTTGGCGCCGTCGATGTCGAAGCCTTCGGCCGGGAACCCCTGCTCGACGAACTCGAGCAGGAGCGGCAGCCCGACGTAGCCGAGACCGATGACCGCCACGCGGGCTTGCTTGGAGTTGATGCGCTCGATGAGGGGGGTAGCGGAGGCTGGCATGAGGGGCTCGGGGAGGGGCGCAGGATGTAGGTGGGAATAGGGGCCGTCAACGGGGCTGCCGGGGCCTCCGCCGCGCGGTACGGCTCGCGCGCGCGTGAATTCGCGACCCGCTCCCTGCACCGAAGTCGTTCACTGCCGTATTTGGAGCGGCGGCCCTAGACTTCCGGGGCGCCTTCCGGCCCCCGGGTCAGTGTACGCATGGTAGCCCCCCAGCCCCCCTCGGATCCCTTTGCGGCGCTCACCCCCGAATTCGCGCTGAAGGCGTTGCGCAAGCACTGGCTGCTCGGGCTCTCGGCCGCGCTCGCGGTGTTCCTGGCCGTGGCCTTCCGCACCTTCGGCGCGACCAAGATCTACCAGGCCAGCGCCACGGTCCAGATCGACCCGACGCCCCCCCGGCCTCTCGGCAAGGACGTGCAGGCGGTGGTGGACATGGGGGTCGGCAACTTCTGGTCGAACCAGGAGTACCTCGCCACCCAGCAGCGCCTCATCCAGAGCCGGAAGGTCGCGGTCGCGGCGGTGAAGCGGCTCGGTTTGCACCGGGATCGCCGCTTCCTCGCCAACACGCCACCGGCCGAGGCGGATCCCCCGCCGGAGGCCGGCGAGGCGACCCCGGACGACGCCGCCGGGACGCTGCTGTCGCGCGTGACGGTGACGCCGGTCAAGGAGAGCTGGCTCGTCACCGTCACCTACCAGGACGCCGATCCCGAACGGGCCGCGCGGGTGCTGGCCGCGCTGGTGGACGCCTACCTCGAGCACAACGTCGAGCAGGTCGTCGCCTCCACGGGCTCGGCCAGCGACTGGCTCCATGACCAGGTCGCCAAGCTCAAGCGCGAGCTCGAGGCGAGCGAGCTCCAGCTCCACGACTACAAGAAGAACAAGCAGATCCTGTCCGTCTCCCTCGACGACCAGTCGAACATGCTGCGCGGGGAGATGCAGCAGCTCGGCCAGGCGCTGACGGCGGTGCAGACGCGCAAGGTGGCCCTGCGCGCGCGCTGCGACGAGCTCGCCAAGATCGATCCGCAGGACCCGAACGACATCCCGGCGACCGAGCTGCTGAACAACCAGCTCCTGAGCGAGCTGCGAGCCGAGTACGTCCGCCTCAAGGCGGAGCACGCGGCGATCGTCGGCGCCGGCAAGGGCGAGCGGCACCCGGACGTGGCGGCGGCGGCGGCCCGGATCGAGCCCGCCCGCGAGGCGCTCCTGGCCGAGGTACGCAACGTCCAGGGCGCGGCGCGGAGCGACCTCGACGCCGCGACGCGGGAAGCGGCGGGGCTCTCTGCGCTGCTCGAGCAGGCCAAGCAGCGGGCCCTGGATCTGAACCAGCTCGAGATGGAATACCGGCGCCTCGAGCGCACCAAGGCGCAGAGCGAGAAGCTCTATGGGCTGGTGCTGGAGCGCTCCAAGGAGAGCGATCTGACGGGCCTCTTGCGCTTCAACAACATCTCGATCGCGGAGCCGGCGCGGGCGAGCCGGGCGCCGATCTTCCCGCGGACCTCGCGCGACCTTCCCATCGGGCTGGCGGCGGGGCTGGTTCTCGGGTTCGGGTTGATGCTCGGGCGCGAGCTCCTGGACCGCCGCGTCCGCACCCCCGAGGATCTGGAGCGCGCCACCGGCGTCGCCTGCTTCGGGCTCCTGCCGTCGGCGCGCCGCGGCGCTGCCTCGTCTCGCTACCGGGCCGCGCGGCGCGGGGTGGCGGCCCGAGGCGCCGAGGGGACGCCCATCGAGCTCATGGTCCACCACGCGCCGGGCAGCGTGATGGCCGAGGCGGCCCGCCAGATCCGGACCAACCTGCTCTTCTCGTCGCCGGACCGCCCCCACCGCCGGATCCTGGTCACCAGCGCGGGGCCGGGGGAGGGCAAGACGATGGTGGCCTCGACGCTCGCCGCGGCGCTGGCGCAGACGGGGCAGCGCGTGCTCCTGGTGGACTGCGACCTGAGGCGCTCCCGGCTGCACCAGGTCTTTGGTCTGTCCAACGACGTCGGGGTGACCACCGGCGTCATGGATCACGCCCGCGGGGTGGCGGCCCCCCGCGCGACCCTGGTGCCGAACCTGAGCGTCTTGCCCGCCGGGCCCGCGGTCGCCACGCCCGCGGAGCTCCTGCACAGCGACAGCTTCCGCGCCCTGCTCGACGAGCTCGGCACCCGGTTCGACCGGATCGTGCTCGACAGCTCGCCGGTCGCGCTGGTGACGGACGCGGCTATCCTCGCGTCCCTGGTCGACGCGACGCTCCTGGTGGTGCGCGCCGGCCGGACGCCGCGCGTGCTGGCCACCCGGGCCGTCGCCGTGCTGGGCGACGTGGGCGTCAAGGTGGCGGGCACGGTGCTCAACGACGTGGACTTGAGACGGAAGAAGTACGGCAGCGGCGAATTTGGCTATTATGGCTTTGGCTATGGCTACGGCTATGGCTACGGTCACGGGTCCGACGGCAGTCCCGACGCGCGACCTGGCCTTCCAGCGTGATGGACTCGCCCCGCTCCGATCTGGGGGCTCGCGGCGAACCGGCGTGTCAGCCCGGGACGGAGCACCGGAGGGCGCAGCTCCACCTTGTCCCGAGCACCGACGAGTTCGGGGCCCCCTTCGTCCAAGGACTCCTCGAAATCCGCGTGCGGCTTGCGGAACATGTCGTAGCTGTAAGGATATCCACGACCGCCACCGTGTGTGCCTGGGCGTCCGCGGAGACGGAGGCGGCGGGCTTCGTGCTGGCGCGTTGAGCGGGCATGATGTGGCCTCTCTGGTTGCGCCGGCAGCCATGCAAGAACGTCAGGCCACCGGGACAGAGTCCCGTCCCGCCGCCGATTTCTCAGCATTGCCCCGTCGTCAAGATGGATCTGCACCCCACCGGATTCGTCCGGCCACCTGGAACCTGCGCCTCTGCCGAGGGTCGAGGGTGCCATGTCTCGAGCCTCGCCGCAGCGTCCTCGATTCGGTGCCTCGGTCACTCCGGAGCTGAGTCCGCGAGCTCGGTGCGATTTCTTCCCAGCCGTTTCGCCCGGAGGAGGGCGGCGTCGGCCCGTTCCAGGAGCCGAGCGTATGTGTCGTCAAGGTGCAGAGCAGCGACACCGAGCGACATGGTGATCGTCGGCAGCGACCGCTGGTCCGGTAGCTCGAACGTGGTCGCGGCCAACCTGGCGCGAACGCGCTCGGCAGCGAACCAGGCTCCCTCGGTCGAGGTATTCGGGAGCAAGACGACGAACTCCTCACCGCCCCAGCGGGCGATGCGATCGCCGGGTCGCAGGCAGTCCTGGAGCAGCTTTGCCACCTCCCTCAGCACGAAGTCTCCCGCCGGGTGGCCGAAATGGTCATTCACGTGTTTGAAGTGGTCGATGTCCGCCAGGACGACGCACAGCGCAGATTTCTCGAAGACGTGCCGCCGGATGAAGCGCGGCACCATCTCGTCGAGCCAGCGGCGATTGTGGAGGCCCGTGAGGGCATCGCTCGTGGCGCTCTCTTGATAGATGCGCCGGAGCCGGATGCTCTCGCGGAGGTTCGCCATGCTTCCTCGCAGCCGCTCCGCCATGACCGTGAGCGAGTTGACGGCGAAAGCGTGGGACAAGACCACGAGGGACCAGAAACGTTCGGAGGACACCTCGACGACACGCGTGGGCTCGACAGCAATGACCGACGAGGAGCAGGGTTCCCCGTCCAGTGCGGAAACCTCCCCCACCGAACCTCCGGTCCTGACGATGGTGGAGGGCGCCTCGGCAGTGGATTCGAGACGTAGGACGACGCTTCCATCCAGGAGCAGGTAGAGGTTTCGGTTCTGCGATGCCGGTTCGAAGAGGACTTCGCCCGGCATGAGCTGGCGCAAGGGGCATTCCTCGAGCACTGGCCAGACCTCCTCCAAGTCAACGTTGAGGAGGAGCTCGAGGCCTCCCGCCTCGTCTCGCGTCAGTCGACCCGCGGTGGACGACGTCTGTTCGCTCGAGGCTTCGGTTGGCATCGATCTTCGCGAAGGGTTGATCCACCGAGTATGATCCACCGATTACTGCCGCTCGAATCGGCAAGCGTTGTTGGGCGGGTGGACGCCGGGCTCGGGCGGTGTTCCAGAGGATAGCGTGGCAGTGGGCGAGGGGGAAGTCGACCGACGGGCTGGCGGGGGTGGGCAGTGAGGACGCCGGAGACGAAGTCGTGCACGACAGCGGGCGAGTGGCGGGAGCAGAGGAGGCCTGGGGAGGCGTCGTGCCAGCCGGTGCCGACGCCGACGCTGCCAAAGACCAGGCAGCGATCTGCGGGCAGGCACGTCGCCGCGATGGCGTCGAGTACCTCGCGGTGCCCGGCAATGGGGGCGCAGCATCGAGCCGTGTCGATCTCGGTCTGCGTGCGGCTCTCGTGGTCGACGCGCGCCGTCGTGGTGTCGATCCGTTCGCGACGGATGCGAGCGACGCGGTGTCGGTCGGCCGCGCTCGTTCGCGAACGGCCATCTCGGGGGCAGGTCACGGTGCGCTGGACTCCGGCTGGACTCCGGTTGCCCTTCCACCCAAGGCTCCGGGCCGCTGCGAGCGCCAACCGAGACACTGTTCCGCGAATGGGTCGTGCGGCCCAGGCAGTCGCACACTGGTGAACGCCCTCGCTGCGGTGCGTGAGGCTCCAGGCCCGGTTCGTCGCTGGTGATCCGGGCGTCAATGGACACCGTGCACGTCGTCTGCGCTGGCCCAGCTCGAGTGAGCGCCGATCGGCCGAAGCCGGGTGGGGGACGGGGTCGCCTACGCTCATCCCAGACATGAGGCTCACCGTTCGGCCGAGCGGGCCCTCGGGATTCCATTCCGGGCCGACAGACCGCCCATCGGGTCCACGCCCTGCGACCGAGCGGAATCGAGGCTCAGTGCTCTGCCAGTCTGGCCCCCGGTGATCGACACGTCGTGCTCCCAACATGCAGCTCCTGAGTCGCCAGCCACCTGTCGGGTGCGATACGCTCCCACGGCAGGTGGCCCTGACGGCGCACAACCCGGCCGATTCCTCGGCGAGCGTTGCAGTACCTGCCGGCTCGCGGCGGATGCGCGGCGCGAGCATCCTCCCCGCGGCTGGCCAGCGCAGTCGCGCGATGGACCTCGCCGCCTTCCTCTTCGGCCTGGGCGCTGTGACCCAGACCCGCGTGATCGGTGCCCTCGCCTTGACCGAGATCGTCTTGGCGGTGTTGGCGCCGGTCTTGCTTATGCGCCAATGGCGGCGCTTGCGGCAGACCCACGCCATCACGATCCTCGCCCTGGGGCTTCTCTGGCTCGCGTCGGCGCTACTCACGGACTACTACCGGGAGGTCGCCCCGAACGACATGATCAAGGGGTCCTTCGCGATCGTCCTTCTTCTCACCACTTTTATCGGGGCCTTCGCCATCCTGGCCCCGGACCTCAGGCGCGTGCGGTGGATGGCGCTGGGGTTCGCGGTGTCCGCGGTGATCTCGGTCTTCGTCTTCCGGAGCCAGGCGCTGCTCGGCAGAGCGCAGGCCAGTGGGGTGGAGCCGGAGGCACTGATCAACTTCAAGACGGTCTACGCCTACGTCCTGTTCTGGGTGTTGCTCGGGTTCGTGGCGCTGTGCGACGAGCGCTGGCCGCGCGTGACCGCGGGCGTCGTGTTGGCGAGTGCCTTTGCCTTTCTGCTTGGCGGCCTGCGGAGCATCTTCCTCGTCGTGGGTCTGTCGGGAGCGGCGATGGCGGTTGGTCAGTCGCTTCCAAGCTTGGCGCGTTTCGCCCGGCAGAGCCAGATCGCGACTGGGATCGCGGCCGCGATCGCGATCTGGGGGGCGAGTAGCCTCTATGGGGCGGTGGTGGAGCGGGGCTGGATGGGGGCAGAGGAGCAGGTCAAGTACGAGAGCCAGAGTCGATCCGAACTGGGGCTCCTGGCGGGAAGGGCCGAGTTTCTGAGCTCCCTGGCGGCCGTAGCCGACTCGCCGCTGCTCGGTCACGGTTCATGGGCTCGTGATCGGAAGGGCTACGGCTTTCGACTGGTGACTGCGACCGGCGGAGGGCGTCGGGACATCCTGCTTCGGGCCGCCAGCATTTCGGCTGGCACGGCGCTGATCCCCTGCCACTCCCACCTCTTGCAGGGCTGGGTCTGGCATGGACTGGCCGGGGGGCTCTTCTGGATGGTGGTAGGAGGAATCGTAGTCATCTACGTGCGCCGGGCGCTCGGGGTTCTCCGGCCCGTCCGGGGGTATGCGTTGCTGCTCATGCTGATGGCAGGTTGGGACATCCTCTTCTCGCCGTTCGCCTTTCGCCCCCGGTGGGCGGTGGTGTTCTGCATCTGCGTCCTCAGCCTGGCTCATCTTCGCCGCATTGCAGCCAACGAGCGCGCCGGGGGGCGCCGGGGCGGGGCCTGGGACGGGACCTGGGAGCAGGGGGCGGAGGAGGCTTGAGTGCCGCGGTGCGCTTGGTCGGCCTTGCTTGGCTAGGGGACGATGCCGGTCACGCTCGTGCACTCCCGGAGTGTTGATGATGGCCTGGAGAAGAACGATAGAGGCTGCGACCGGCACGGATCTCCGGCGTCGCCTCCTCGCGGGGGCGGGCTGGGCCGGGGTGGGGACGGTGGCGTCCCGGGGGCTCGTCGTCCTCGCGGCCATGGCCTTGGCCAGGCTCCTTGGGACGGTGGCTTTCGGGGAATACGGAATGCTGGCGAGCACCATCGGGCTGGCCAGCGCGCTCGCCGAAGCCGGCATGGGGCTTACCGCCACCCGGCAGATGGCGCAGCTCCGGGCCGGGGATCGCGCGCGCGCAGGTCGGGTCGTGGCTCTCGCCTTCGTGGTGGCGGGCGGCGGAGCTGTGCTCAATGCGGGACTGCTGGTCTTGCTCGCTCCTTGGCTTGCGGCGCGAGCGCTGGCCGCGCCGCACCTCGCACCGTGGCTCGCGCTCAGCGCCGTTCCGGTAGTCTTCGGGGTGCTGCTCTCGGTGCAAGCGGCCACGCTCGACGGCTGCGAGGCCTTCCGTTCGAAGGCGTCACTCAGCGTCGCCGGCGGCATTCTGCAGGCGGTGACCGTGGTCGCCGGGGGCTACCTGGGCGGCGTGGGCGGGGCGCTCTGGGGGCGCGCGGCCGCGACCGGGGCCACCTTTCTCGTCGCGCAGCGGGCAGTGCGCGCCGAATGGGCAGAGCACGGCATCGCTTTCGATCTCGAGGGCGCCTGGCGCGAATGGAGAATCCTCGGGGAGTTCAGCGCCCCCACGTTCCTGATCCAGGCGAGCATCTTCCCGGTACTCTGGGTCATCAACGTCATGGTCGCGAACCAAGACGACGGCTACGCCCAGTTGGGGATACTGAGCGCGGCAAGCCAGTGGCAGGGTGCGGTGCTCGCGCTCGCTGGCACGGCGGGCGCGGGGCTGGTTCCCGTGATGGCGGAGCGGATCCAGGCGGACGGAATCGGCGTCGGGCTCCGGATCATGTGGAAGATGAGTCGGGCACTGGCGGTCGTCGGCGGGATCATCGGAGCGGGCCTCGGCGCCGTGAGCTCCTGGATTGCGCGGGCCTACGGCTCCGGCTTCGAGGGGGCTGGCTGCACCATAGCGGTGTTCGCTGCCACGGGCGCGCTCGGATCGGCGATGTTACCGATGTCGCGTCTGGTTGTCGCCGCAGGCCGCATGTGGTGGGGATTCGCCATTCATGTCGGGTGGGTCCTCGTCGTCCTATCGGCGAGCTGGTTGCTCCTGGATCGAGGAGCCCTCGGGGTGGGGCTCGCCCGGCTGTTGGCCGAAGCCGTCTACCTCGCCCTTCACCTCGTGCTCGTCTCCAGAATCGCCCGGCAGGGCGCGGCCATCACCTGAGGCGGACCCGCATCCGCTGCTCAGTCCACCTCTGGCGGGGCCGTCTCGCTGTCGGGCAGGATGGGCGGCGTGGCGGAGGCGACGAGAGCAGCACGGCAGCGGATACCGCCCTTCGTCACGGTCCGTCGATACGACCGACCGGGGGTCACCGGCCCCCCTTGCTGGTATCGGCAGGAGGCAGGTGCAGCCGTGTGGTTGCTTCGCACCAGCCTGTTCCTGGGACATTTCGACCTCTTGCGTGCGCGGCCGAGACGTCCGCGAGGGGAGCTGTCCGAGCGGGGCAGGCGTGCGACCAGGCGGCTTGGACGCCGCACGGAGGACGCATGCCCCGCCATCGACAACGGCTCATCGCAGGCTTCGTAGCCGCATTCCCGCGTCGGCGGTGGCGGAAGCTGCTCCCGCGACGGAGGTGTCCCAGCGTGTCCGCATGATGGACGCATCCCCACACGCTCACCGAACTCCCGTGGCTCGGCGCGAACCGGTCCGCACCCCAGCGAATCAGCTCACGGCGCTCCGGAGCTCGCCGCCGGTAACGGCGGCCAAGCGTAGCCGCCGAAGCCAGCGGCGGGCTTGGCCATCAGGAAGCCCTGGAGCAGGTCGCAGCCGAGGTGCACGACGGCGTCCCGTTCCCCGATCGTCTCGACGCCCTCCGCCACCACGAGGACCCCGAGTTCGTGGCAGAGACGGGTAATGCCCGCGATGATTCGCGACTTGCGTTCGTCCTGGTCGACGCCGCGCACCAGTGACATGTCGATCTTGACGATGTCCGGCTCGAGCTGCGCGAACGCCGTGAGCCCGGCGTAGCCTGCTCCGAGGTCATCGATTGCCACGCGACAGGCCTTCTGCCGCAACGCCAGGACCGCCGACCGGGGGTCGGCCACACGGTCCAACGTCTCGCGCTCGGTCACCTCAAGGACGACTCGTGAACCGTACTCGTGCAGCAGCGGATGCCCTCCGAGGAGCTCGGGATCCCCAAGATCGCTCGGGTGGAGGTTCACGAAGCAGAGGAGCCCCTCGGGAAGCCGGGGCAGCGATGCGGCGACGAGAGAGCGGATGTGTCGACCGACCTCCGGCATCCGGCCGAGTCGCTCCGCTGCCGAGAGGATCGCGCCCGGATGTGGGAGGGCGGAGTCCCCGGAACGCATCAGCGCCTCATATCCATAGAGCGAGCCGTCCCGCTTGACGATGGGTTGATACTCCATCCAGAGCTGGTCGATCGTACGAGTCAACGCGAGATCGAGCCCGATCAGATCCCCCGGCTCCGCCGAAGGTCGCCCGAACACGGCCTGGGCCTCCCGCTTGAGGCGCGACAGACGTGCCACCGTTCCGGCCCGCGCTACCACCTCGCAGATGTTGTCGACGGCTTCCGACTTGATGAGGTAGTCGAACACGCCGAGGCGCAGCGCCTCAACCGCAGACCTGACGTCGGGGAAGCCCGTGACGATCACGCACGCCACGTCGAGGTGCGTCTCGCGCACGGCGCGGACCACGTCGAATCCGGTGCTCCCGGGCATGGCGAGGTCCGTGACCACGACATCGAACTCTGCCTCGCTGAGGATCTGGACTGCCGCTGCGACGTCGCCAGCCGTCACGACCGTGGCGCCCGCGGTCGTGAGCCGTCGACCGAAGGCCCGGCGCACGGGCTCCTCGTCGTCGACGAGCAGCACGCGGCCGCCCTCCAATGCCGGCGCCCGTCGCAGTCGTTCCTCCGCCAATGCCACCGCTGCAGTCTAGCCTTCGAACGAGCGATGCGCCAGGGATCGGCCGAAGGCGTTCGGGCGACCGGCTGACACGTGACGACGAGGGTGCAGCTCTCCTGTTCCGCGTCGCCGGTTCGGCGAATCTGCTTGTCGTTCAGCGTGAGGAATCGTTTCTTGAAGGCGGAGGGGGGTGACCTGGCGCGTGGGTTGATCGCTGGCCAGGTTCGGAGGTGAATCGCCAAGACCGACGGGGCGACGAAACGAACCGGGCACCGACTCGTCGAGAATCGGGGTGCGGCGTCTGGGAACCACGGCGTGGTGGATGCTGCTCGGGATGGGCAAGGAGACTGGGAGGGGAGGACCCGACTTCAGGTCCGGGAACCGGTTGCCGACTACCGAAGAGGGAAGGATGGTCTGCTCGAGGACCGCGGGGATCGATGCTGGGACGAGCGGGGCAGGAATCGGCGCCGGGTCGGTGGCTGAAGAAGTGAAGTAACGCCGCTGTATCGAGCATGGGTACTCGGGAAGGGACCGACGGCTAACCGACCAGGCCGATCGCTCCACCCCCACCAGGGTCGCACGGAGAGTGCTAGACCGCAAGGATGAGCAAGTCCATGGCACCGGCGAAGGCTGCCTGCCGCGAGGCGCTGCCGGGTCAGCTGCTGCACGGGATCCAGTTCATCGTGCTGGTGCTCACCACGGGGTGCTTCACCCTGCTCGGGCGCCGCTACGTCGTGCTCGGGGACGACGCTATGATCTCGATGCGCTACGCCCGGAACCTGGTGGAGCACGGCGTGCTCGCGTGGAACCCCGCGGATCGAGTGGAGGGCTACACGAACCTGCTCTGGACTCTGGTGATGGTCGTCCCCCACTGGGTGCGGCTGCCGGACCGTGTCACGTCGGCCGCCGTCGTCCTGGCCGCCCTCGTCTTGGGCCTCGTCGCCATCTACCTGACGGCTGAGGTCGCTTCAGCGGTGCCGGAGCTCGACATTCATGCCGCGGTGGCGGCGGGCCTGCTCGGGGCGTCCACCCAGCTTGCCATCTGGGGCGCCGGCGGGTTCGAGACGTCGCTGCTCGCCGTCTGCTCGGTGGGGGCTTTGCTGGCTGTCCTGCGGGAGCGCCACATTGCAGCCGGAGTCCTGCTGGCAGCAGGGGTGCTCACGAGGGATGATTTTGCCCCATACGTCTTGGTGCTGGTCCTCGCGCACTGGCTCGGGGCGCCGGTCGAGCGCGTGCAGCGCCACGCGAGACTGCTCCACCTGGGCCTGCCTGGCTCGGCCGCCCTCGCTCACGCGGCGTTTCGCCGGGCCTATTACGGGGACATGGTGCCCAATACCTACCACCTCAAGGTGGAGGGGTGGGCGCTGGCGGATCGGCTCGTGTCGGGATCGTGGCACGTGCTCGGAGCAGCGCCGCTCCTCGCTTGCGCGTTGGCGGGAGCCCTTTGGGCTGGCTGCGTTCGGGTGAAGCGGGGTCCGAGTCGGATCGCGGGCCTCACTCTACTCGCGGCGCCGGCAGTCTACGCAGGATACGAGCTCTGGGTGGGGGGCGACGCCTTCGCGGGTACCCGGTTGTTCGCCCCGGTCTGGCCGCTGCTAGCCCTGGGGGTGGCCGCGCTGGTGAGCGTGTTGGCGCGCCAGCCGCGAAGGCCTTGGCTCGCCTGGGTGGGGATCGCGGGCGCGTGCTCGCTCGACGTATTCTCACCGCTGTCGTTCGGCGCCGTGCGCACGCTGTTCGGGTACCGCGGCGCCGCGGAGGCCGTGATGGCCGGGATCGGCGCCTGCCAGCGGGGACCGGTCGCGCGATACTGCCGGCCGGCAGGTGAGGGACCGCTGCGCCGCGGCTTCACGGAAGCCTCGCTTCGTCCCGGGATCGATCCATCTGTGGGAAACCTCGCCGCTTGCCTGCGGATCCGCGAGGATGCTCGCCAGGCCGGGCTCGTCGCACCCTCCCTGGCCACCTACTACGCCGGTGTTCCCGCCTATTTCTGCCCGGAGTTTCGTGCCATCGACCTGCTCGGCAAGTCGGATCGGCACTTGGCAGCGACCCGCGCTCACCCGGGTCCTCCCGGCCACAACAAGTGGGACTACGACCATTCCATCGGCGGGGAGCGCGCCGACTACGTGCTCAGCCTGCTGACCCCGGGGGGTCACTTCTCCGGTGCTGCGCCGGCCGGCCACACCGGGCGCGCCCCGCGGTGGGAAGCCCTGCTCGAGTCGTCGGAGTTCCGCGCCCGATGCGAGGGGCACGTCATCGACGACCGAGTCAGCCTGGTCTTCCGGTGTGCTCGTTAGCGACGGCTCGTGTGATCCCGATACCAGCACTCCGGCAGCGCGACGTGGGGCTGGCCGGGGACGTTGTCGCGGTCTAGAGGATGCGGGAACCGGAGTGCCCCGCGGGAGCTCTGGAACGCCCGATCTCGTCGCAGGAAGGTGAGCTCCATGACTTGAGGGATCACCAGGTCACCGCGTTGGAGAGCACGGGCCGCGTTGTTGGGGTGAGCGTGGACTACCGCGTGGCGCACCAGCATCTTCTCGAAGACCGGGCCGATCATCCGGCAACCGAAGCGGGAGAAGAGGTGGCGGAGCCCGTGGAACTCCGCGACGATGATCCGGGTCCGCGCGAGGTGCTCGGGGGCCAGATCGAGCAGCGCCGCGTACTCGTCGCCCTCGATGTCAATCTGCAGGAGCAGGTCGCCGTCGCTCGGGAGCTCGGCGAGGGCGAGCGAATAGAGCTCGTTCAGCGACATTCGGTCGGCGGCCCCCGCCGGGTGAATGTGCTTCCGGTAGAAGCGGAAGCGCGGGTGCGACACGGGGGGGCCGGGAACGGACGCATCCGCGAGGAAGACGGGGATCCCCATCTCGGCGAGGGCGAGATCGAACCCCACCTCGCTGGAGACGCCGGGCGAGATGCAGCCAACGATCCCGTCGAGGTCGTTCGGAACCAGGTAGCCGCCGTCGCCGGGGCCGCCGATACGACGGAGGGGGCGCTCCGACGGCAACGGTTGGAGGCGCCGCAACACCGCGCGAATGTCCTCGTCGCTCGCCGGTGCATCGAGGAAAGCGTAGGGGAGCAGCCGCTCGATGACCAGCTCCTTCCAGGTGCCCCTCGCTGGGCGCATCGACATGGTGACCATGTGCGATGGGGGCGGTGGCGCGTCAATACGCTCCGCCGACACGGCACTTGGTGAACACCGTTTCCTGCTGTTCCTGTCGGCTGGTTTCCCGGAGCGGCACGAACCCTCTTCTCGCGGTCACGTTGGTGAAGAAGCTGGCCTGAAGGCGGGCGACTCCGCCGAGCCAAGAGGGGCGCCGGCACCACGTCGGAACCAGTGGTGTCATGGATCACTGGAGGCCGCGGAGCGCCACTCGTTGCGTGTTCGGGACGATTTGCCGCTTGACCAGCGGGTGGGAAGGTGGAGCTCGATCTCCAGGAAGCGCGCCGAAAGCGTGGTGAGGATGGGACGAAGCCGCCAGTCCGTCTTCACTGGAGAGCCCGACCGCGGAGTCGCATGGACGTCGACGACGCATCACGGCCTGAAGTCGGCGTGGCCGCGTGGGGCTTGGGTCCGACCGCGAAGGCGACCCGTTCGCACGGACGGGGCAATGCGTCGAGGTCATGGACTCCGGTCGTCGGGTGCCAGGCGGGGATCGCCGGGCGGTCCCACGCGGTTTTGGTCCCAAGGCAAGCCGGTTGCGTTCGCTCCCGTTGGGGGTCCGGTTTCGGCGTCATCTGCCGCTGGCTTGCCGCGCGGGGACCGTGCAAGCTGCGTGGCGGACCCAGAGCGCCACATGCCGAGGCCGTTCATCTCCGTGGTGATGCCCTCCTTCCGGCAGGCGGCTTTCCTCGAGGAGGCGATCGTCTCGGTGCTGGACCAGGACTACCCGGCCAAGGAGCTCATCGTCATGGATGGCGGGAGCGACGACGGTTCGGTGGCCGTCATCGAGCGCTATCAGGCGCGCCTGGCGTACTGGACCAGCGCCCCGGACGGCGGGCAAAGCGACGCGCTGGACCAGGGCTTCCGCCGCGCAAGGGGCGAGCTGCTCTGCTGGGTGAACTCGGACGACGTACTCTTCCCGGGTGCCCTCGCGGCGGTGGCGGAGGCTTGGCGCCGGAGCGGCAGCCCGGACTGGCTCGCCGGCAACTGCTGCTGGCTCGATCCCGGGGGTCGCGTCCTGCGCTGCGCCCGCGGGATGGGCTGGTCGGGGCTGCTCGCCCGATACGGGCTGCCGGGCGTGTCGGCGCCGTCGTCGTTCTTCTCCCCGCGGCTCTACCAGGAGGTCCAGGGCCTCGACCGGGAGCTCCACTACGTGATGGACACGGATCTCTGGCTGCGGTTCGCGCGGCAGGGGGCACGCTTCGTCCGCGTGCCCCGGTACCTCTGGGGGCTGCGGCTCCACCCCGAGGCCAAGATGAGCGGGCACAACTTCGCCGAGAGCGCGATGGCTCGACCGGATCACCCGGCCTGGGAGCGGCGGCGCAGCGAGCTCCGGCGCCTGGCCGAGCGGCACGGCCTCGGCCCGCGGGAGGAGCGGCTGGGGAACGCGGCGTCGCGCGTGCTCCGCGCGCTCTCCGGCGCTTCGGCGCGCGCCGGGTACGATTCCTGGCGCTGGCGGGGCCGGCACTGGAAGGACTGCGATTTCGCGCGATGATGCGCGGGCGGGAAGGCGCGGGCATGGCCGGAAGCGGGAACGAGGGCGGCTCCTCCATCGTGGTCTGGCTCGACAGCGCCTGCCGCTCGATGATGCCGCTCTGCCGGGCGCTCCACCGGCAGCTCGGCGGGTCGGTGCGGGTGGTGCTCCGGGAGGCGTTGAGCAAACCGCGAAGGACCCTCGGCTGGTCGCCGGACTCGGCGGGGCTCGCGCCGGTGGAGCTCCTGGCGGACCCGGACTGGGCCGGTCGCGCGGAGGCGATCGTCGACGCCGAGCCAGACGCCCTGCACCTCGTCGGCGCGTACCAGCGGGGCGAGTTCCTGCGGCACGTCGCCCACCATGCCGCCTCCCGCGGGCGCCGGATGGCGATCCTGAGCGAGGCCCCCCTCAACATGGACCAGGGGCCGAGGCGGCTCCTGAAGGAGGCGTACCTGCGCGCCGTGGTGCCGCGGCGGGTCGCCCGGATCATCGCGGCGACCGAGCGGATCTTCTGCCTCTCGGGGCGCCGCTTCGAGCCGCTGGAGGCCCTGGGGTGGCCGCCCGCCAAGATCTGCGCCTTCGGCTACTTCCCGGAGGACCGCGGGGTGCGCGCGCGCGTGGAAGCGGATCCCTCGGCGCCGCTGCGGCTCATCTGCACGGGCCTTCTCCAGTCGCACAAGGGCGTCGATCTCCTGCTCGAGGCGGCGGCACGGCTCCAGGCCGCGGGCGTTCCCTTCGAGTGCGACGTGACCGGGGAAGGGCCGGAGCTCCGGAGGCTGCAGGCGATGCGGCGCCGCCTGCGGCTCGAGCCGCGCGTGAGGCTGCACGGCATCGTGTCCGACGCGAGGCTCGCCGAGCTGATGGAGGGAGCCGACGTGCTCGTGGTCCCCGGGCGGTGGGAGCCCTGGGGGATCCGCGTGAACGAGGGGATCCAGGCCGGGCTCGCCGTGGTGGTGAGCGACCGTGTGGGGGCGGCGGAGTTGATAGCGTGGAGCGGCGCCGGTAGGGTCTTTCGCAGTGGCGACGCGGGTGAACTCGGCCTGGCGCTCTCGGATCTCGCCCGGGATCGGCGCCTCCTCGCCGCGGCCAAGCGCGCGGCCAGCGCGTTCCGCCCCTGGATCGCCCCGGAGCAGGCGGCTCGCCACCTGCTCGCGGTCTGCGCGCTCCCGGTCGGGGCCCCGGAGCCCGTCGCTCCGTGGGCATCGGGCGAGGCGAGGGAGGCGGTGCTGGAGGCGGGAGGTGGCGGCGGGCTCTGACGAGTCCATCCTGCCGGCTGCCTCGGGCCAGGACGCGCCGTTGCGCAACCGAGCCGGCTCGTTAATAGTCGCCTCCTTGGGGGCACTGCGCCTCCGGTGAGCGACCGATGTGCGGCATCGCGGGTGTCTTCTCGGCCGAGCCGGAGGTGGCGTCGAGCGCGGTCGCCCGCATGGTCACGGCGATGGCCCACCGGGGGCCGGACGGCGAGGGGACGTACTCCGCACGCATCGGCGAGGCGGGCCTGTGCCTCGGCCACCGGCGGCTCGCCATCCGGGACCTGAGCGAGGCCGGGCACCAGCCGATGGTCCACCCGGAAACCGGGGACGTGCTCGTCTACAACGGCGAGATCTACGGCGCCGACGAGCTACGGCGGGAGCTCGCCGGGCTCGGAAGCGCCTTCCGCGGTCACTCCGACGCCGAGGTGCTGCTCCACGCGCTGGTACGGTGGGGGCCCGCCGCCCTCGGCCGGCTCAACGGGATGTATGCGCTCGGCTTCTTCGAGCAGGCTCGGACGTCGCTCCTCCTGGCGCGCGACCCGATGGGCATGAAGCCCCTCTACTGGGTCCCGGAGGGGTCCACGCTGCTGTTCGCGAGCGAGGTGCGCGCCGTCGTCCGGTCGGGGCTGGTCCCCCCGAAGATCTCCGCGGCGGCGCGCGGGGGGCTGCTCGCGTTTGGCGCTCCGCAGGAGCCGCTCACCATCCTCGAGTCGGTTCGAACCTTTCCTGCCGGCACCTGGGCGCGGTTTCGCCTGGAGCCCTCCGGGAGGGCGCGGGAGGAGGAGCGCGCCCGGTTCTGGAGCATCCCGGCGGTCGATCCCACGGTGTCCGCGGAGGACGCCGTCCCGCTCGTGCGGTCGGCGCTGGACGCTGCCGTGCGCGATCACCTGGTGAGCGACGTCCCCATCGGCGTGTTCCTCTCGTCGGGGGTCGACAGCACCTTGATCGCGAGCCTCGCCGCGCGCCACACGCCGCACCTCAGGACCTTCACGGTCGGTTTCTCCACCGAGAGCCCAGAGCTGAGCGAGTCACCCGTCGCGGCCCGGACCGCCCGGCGCCTGGGCTCGACGCACAACGACGTGCAGCTCGGCCCCCTCGACGCCGAGGCAGCCGCGCTCGCGTGGCTCGATCTCGTCGACCAGCCGTGTGTGGACGGGCTGAACACCTACCTGATCGCGCGCGCCGTGCGGCAGGCGGGAATCACCGTCGCGCTCTCGGGCCTCGGCGGCGATGAGCTCTTCGGCGGGTACTCGACGTTCCGGGACGTCGCTCGCTTCCGCCGGGTGGCACCTCTGACCAGCGCCGTGCCGGCGAGCTGGACGCGGCGCGCCGTCAATCTCGTGCTGCGGCGGAGCTCGCGACGCGTGCGAGACAAGCTCGAGGAGATGCTGGCGCTCCCCCCCGACACCCTGCGCATCTACCTGCACCGGCGGCGGGTGATAAGCGACCGGCTGCTCCGGGAGCTCGGACATGCGCCCCCGCTGGCCGGGCTCGACCCGTCGTACCTGCCCCTGGAGGCGGTCGGGGAGGCCGCACCAGTTGGGGATGACCTCGTCGCCGCCGTGTCGCGCTGCGAGAGCGTCTACTACCTGCGTAATACGCTGCTCCGGGACACGGACGCCAACGGCATGGCGAGCGCGCTCGAGATCCGCCCACCCCTCCTCGATCGGCGGGTGATGGATCTCGCCTACCGGATCCCAGGTGATCAACGCCAACCCGCGCGGCGGCCGCCGAAGCACCTGCTGCGGCGGGCCTTCCCGGACCTGATCGGCCCTGAGGTTCTCTCCCTGAGGAAGCGCGGCTTCTGGCTGCCGATCCACCGGTGGATGGCCGGACCCCTGCGGCCACGGTGTGAGGCGTCCCTCGACCAATTGCGAACCTCGGGCCTGGTGCGTTCGGCGGGGGTGGACGCCATCTGGCAGCGCTTCCTCGCCGCGCCGGAGCCCTTCGGCTGGGCCGCCCCCTGGGTGCTGGTCGTGGTCGGCTCGTACCTGCAGACGCTGCGCGGCGGCGCTGCCTCCGTGGGGTACGGGGCGTGAGCCGCGTCCTGCACGTCGTCGCCGGGCTCGGCGCGCAGCTCGGCGGGCCTTCGCGCAGCGTTCCCCTGCTGGTTCGGGCACTTGCTCGAGAGGGGGTCGACGTTGCCGTCGCCACCCCCGAGGGCGACGCGGAGGCAGCCGTCTCGCCCGAAGCGGCGGCGCTCGCGGAGGTGGGGGTGCCTCGCCTTGCCCTGCCGGTCGACGCGAGCGGGGTCCGGCGCCTGGTCGCCACCGCGCGCCTCGTCCACGTCCACGGGTGCTGGCTCCCCGCGACTCACCGCGTCCACGTGGCCGCGCGGCGGATCGGGACCCCGCTGGTGCTCAGCCCCCGCGGCATGCTCGAGCCCTGGGCTCTCCGGCACAAGCGGCTGAAGAAGGTCGTCGCCTGGCACCTCTACCAGCGCCAAGACGTCTGCACCTCGGCGGCCGTTCACGCTACGGCGGCGCTCGAGCGCGAGAACCTGCGTCGCCTCGGCGTCACCAGCCCCGTGGCCGTCGTCCCGAACGCGGTGGAGCTCCCGGCCCTGAGCGCGCTCCCGGCGCGGCCACGGGGGGCGGAGCGGCGCCGCCAGCTCCTCTTCCTGTCGCGGCTCCACCCCAAGAAGGGGCTCGATCTGCTGTTCGCCGCGTGGGCGCGCGTGAGGCCTGTCGGGTGGGACCTCGTCGTCGTGGGGACGGGTGACCCCGGGTACCGCGTCGAGCTCGAGGAACAGGCGCGGCGGCTCGGGATCAGCGCGGCGGTGCGATTCGCGGGGCACCTCGAGGGACCGGCGAAATGGGCGCAGTATCGCGCGAGCGACCTCTTCGTCCTGCCCACCCGCTCGGAGAACTTCGGGTTGGTCGTAGCCGAGGCGCTGGCGGCGGAGACACCCGTGATCGTCACGGATGCCGCGCCGTGGGCCGCGCTTCCGGCGCTGGGGTGCGGCTGGTCAGTACCCGTCTCCGTGGACGGGATCGCGGCCGCGCTCGGGCAGGCCGTGGGGATCACGGACCGACAGCGCGAGGAGATGGGCGCCAAGGGGCGCCTCTTCGTCGACGAGGCCTTCTCGCCGGCGGTGGTCGCGCGTGCCATCCATGACCTCTACCGATGGGTCCTCGGCGAGGTGGCCGAGGTGCCGTCTTGCGTGCGGATCCCCGCGACTCTGCGGCGCGCTAGGGCCGGGCGAGCTGATCCGTGATCCGCTGATACTCGGCGATCATCCGGCAGTACTCCCAACCGGCGGGGCCATCGAGAACGGCGCCACGCAGGAACATCATGTAGAGGTAGCGAAGCTCGGGCCGCAGGGGGAGCGAGTAGGAGAGGCGCTTGAGGGCTCGGCGTCGCGCCACGGGATCCCGGGCGAGGAGCCCAGACCAGTCGACCGCATCGCTGGCCCGGGCGATTCGAATCTCCTCGGCCTCGAGCTCCGCGTAGCGGAGGTGCCGGCGCCACCACTCCGCCATTCCCTTGCTGAAGTTGTCGTGGCGAAGGTGGCCCTGAAGCGCCCCGATCGAGCCCTCGACCTCCGGGTACTCGTGCACAGCTCGCTCGGGGTAGCGGATGGCGCCTGGGCGGAACACACGCAGGTGCCAGGTTGGATAGAGGGTGGCGTGGCGGATCCAGCGGCCACGGAAGTAGTCCTTGCGGCGCAGCCGAAAGGCCGCGGTTCCGCGTGGCGCCGCGGCCAGCGCGGCCGGCAGCTCGACCGCGAGATCGGGCTCGACCCGCTCGTCGGCGTCGAGCGCGAGCACCCACTCGTGCCGGAAATCGACCGTGGTGCGCGCGGCCTCGCGCTGCGCGCCATAGTTCACGAAGGCATGCTGGAACACGCGCGCTCCCAGCGCCCGCGCGAGCTCCACTGTCCCATCGTCGCTGAACGAGTCGAAGACGACGAGGTCATCGCTGAAGCTCGCGCTGGCGAGGCACGAGCGGATGTTGATCGCCTCGTTCTTGGTCAGGACGAGGACGCTGCAGTTCGACGTTGGCACGGGCCGCGGCGATGGCATCGTCTCGTTCCCAGAGCCCGCTTCGATGGGGGCGTCCGCAAGGTCGGCCCGAGTCACGGAATGGACTTCTAGGGACCCTCCGACCGGGGTTCAACGACCAGCCCCGGGGGGCGCCAACCGCCGGCACTGCTCTCGACCACCGGGGGGGCTCATGGTTTCATCCCGCCCCTGGGAGAGCCCTTGCCGTCTCCGGTCGGGCGTCCCGGCACCGCCGATGCCTCGCGCCGCGACGCCGTCCGCGAACCTGTCCCCCACGGTAGCCGGTGGGGGACCTGCCGGCGCCGAACCCTCACGTCCGGCGTGGGGGGGCCTCGTTCACCGCGGCGCGGCGGTGGTGATGTTGGCAGCACTGGCCGGGGCAGGGCTCTGGGCTGCGCGGGGTCACCTGCTCGACGACGCCCTCATCCATCTCCGACTGGCCGAGCACCTGGCCCAGGGCGGGTCACTCGAATACAACCCCGGAGAGCGCTCGTTCGGCTCCTCGAGCCCGGTCTGGCTCCTCGCCCTGGCGGGATGGCAGTACGTCGCCCCCGGGCCCGCCGGGCTGGGTGTGCTGGCGGTCTTGACCTACGGCGCCCTCTTCGCCGCCCAGGCGCATCGTTTCTGGATCGGCGGCGGCGCTCAGCACCTGGTGCTGCTCGGTGCGCTCGCCGTTCCGATGGCGATTCGCTGGCTCGCGGACGGCATGGAGACGGCGGCGGCTGCGCTCGTCGCTGTCGTGCTGGTGGGCGTCGCACGCCGCCGAGAGCAGACGGTCCTCCTCCCGGCGTTCCTCTCTGCGCTGGCCGTGCTCACGCGGATCGAGCTCGTCCTGCTCGTCGCGGTGTGCGCGCTGCTGGCCGCCCGCGAGCGGCCGCGCGCTCGGCCATTGGCTCTTGCTGGGGGTGCGGCGGTGGGCCTGCTGGTAACCCGGGTCGCCTTTGGCGCCTTCGTTTCCGACGCCGGGGTGGCGAAGTCCGGTCGTCTAGGCATCAGTCCCGTGGAGTGGCTCTCGCAAATCGTCACCATCGGCGTCGCCCAAGTGGCAGCGATGTCGTTCGGTTGCGGTCTGCTTGCGGCGCTGGCGCTGGCGTGGCACGCGGCTTGGCGACACCGCGGCCCCGCAGCGGTGGCGATGTCACTGCTGCCGCTCGGGGGGCTGATCGCGGGGGCGGTCCTGCGCGCGCAGGCGGTTCAGGGGATCCGCTACTTCGTGTGGGCGTATATCGCGGCGGTACACTTGGCCGACCTCGGCGGTGGGCCAGCGTCGACGCGGCAGGGAGGCGTGGTAGGGTCGTCCACGCTCCGCGTCGCGGTGCTCCTCCCGCTGCTGGCGGCCGTGCTGTCGCTCGCCGAATGGAGGACGTTTCAGCGCGTCGTCACGGGACGATCCGCGACGCTCACCGCCATGCGCCAATCGCACCTCGAGCGGCTTGCCGGGATCGGCGGCATCGCGTGGGATATCGGCTTCATCGGGTACTTCTCTCGCGGGACGGTCTGCGATCCCAACGGTCTGGTCCACGGGCGCGAGGTCGCTCGCCTCGACGCGGAGGCCCGACTGGATCGGTGCGCCGCCCTGCCCCTGCGCTGGGCCTTCGTGAACGACGCGCAGCTCACGACGCTCGCGCGGAGGCGACCGGAGGTGACCGCGTGGGCGTCGTGCCCAAGCCTTCGCTTCGACTTCCCTAACGTCGGCGGCAGTGACGTCCATCGTCTGCTCTTGCCCGCGGGCGACGCGCTGCAGTGGTGCCCGGCGCCCGCGCGAGTGATCGCGGCAGGTCAGTAGCGAGCGCCCTCGAGCGTGGCCTATCGGCGTTCACGAGAGGCTCACGACCGCCTGGTTCGGCGAGCTTGCTCCTCCGGCACCTCTCCGAGCAGCGCCTCCCACCTCGCCACGGCTTTGCCGCGGTCGAAGGCGCGCGTGAAGGCGGCGCGGAGCCGGGCCGTCGTCGCCGTCGGCGGCGGGTGCGCGCTGGCCTCGGCGAGCCGGTCCGCGATGGCGCTGGCATCGCGCGGATCCACGACCCACCCGGCGTCGAGCTCGCGGACGGTGCGGGCCACCTCGCAGTCGGGCGGCCCGAGGTAGAGGATGGGGCGCCCCGCGGCCAGGGCGGCGTAGAGCTTGGAGGGGACGACCAGGCCCTCGAGCCCGGGGCGGAGGGCGATACAGTGGAGCTCCGCCGCGGAGAGGCTCTCGGCGAGCTCCGCGCGGGGCTGGCGCGGGAGGAACCGGACGTTCGCGAGGCCGGCGGCGCGCCGGCGTACCTCGGGCAGGCCGCCGCCGGCGCCCACCACGAGCAGCAGCAGGCGTGGGCAGCGGGCCTCGAGGCGCCGCATCGCCTCGATCAACCCCGACAGATCGTGGGCCAGTCCGACGTTCCCGCTGTACAGGAGTACGAAGCGCTCGCCGAGCCCGTGCCGCTGGCGAAACGGGTTCGCCGCCGCGGGGACGGGGAAGATCCGCTCGCCGTCCGCCCAGTTCCGGATGACGCGGACGCGGTCGGCCGGAGCGCCCTGGGCTCGCACCCGCGCCGCCATCCCCTCCGACAGCGTGACGACGCGCGCCGCCGCGCCGTGGGCGCGGCGCATCAGGGCCCGCGCGCCGCGGTAGGCAGCGGAGCCCGGCGCGAGCGCGCCGAGCGCGCCGGCGACCTCGGGGTAGACGTCCTGGCTCCAGGTGACCAGCGGGATCCGCCGTGCTCGCGCGACCGCGGCCGCCGCGGCGGGGAGCAGGGGCGGGGTGGTGAGGACGACGAGCACGTCGGGGCGCCGGGCGGCCACCACCGCGGAAAGCCCGGTGAACGCGAAGGACAGGTAGTCGGTGAGCCGCGCCGCCGCACTGCCCTTGCCGAGACTGGTCGCGAGGGTCCGGATCACGGTGACGCCGCCCCGGAGCTCCCGCGGCGCGAAGGAGGCGCCGCCCTCGCAGCGACCGCGGCTCGCCACGCCCGAGACGTCATGCCCTGCCGCTGCGAGATCCTCGGCGAGCTCGGCGAGGAGCTCGGCCGTCGCCGACTCGTCGGGCGCGTAGAACTGGTTGACGAAGAGGATCCGCATGGCGCAGGGAGCGATCCCGGAGGCGATTCTCGCGGGTACCGGCGGGACTCGCCAGGGCCTCGCGCAGGTGCCGGACCTTGGTGGCGCGTGGCCGCGCGTGCTAGCGTTCGACCGCGGGCGTCGCGTACGGTCGAGGACCAGCGGCCCCACGCGGGTCGCCGCGTCCTCGCGTGCACCTCGCCGCAGCGTGTCGGGGAGTGCGCGTCATCGAGGGAGCGGTCACCGGAAGGTCGGCCGAGGCCCCAATGCGAAGCTACCTGGTCGCGTTCCTGCTGGCACTGCTCGTCACCTTGACGAGCACGCCGTTGGTCGCGCGAGTCGCTCTCCGGCTCGGGGCCGTGCACCGCCCCCGGCGGCGGGACGTGCACCTGGCGCCGGTCCCGCGGCTCGGTGGTTGCGCCATCGCCCTCGGGGTTTCTGCCCCCATCGTGGCGCTCTTGTGGGTCGACCGCGGGGTGGCGGTCACCGTCCAGCGCGAGTGGGCGCTGGCCCTGGGGCTCCTGGCCGGGGGAGCGCTCAACGTCGGCCTCGGCTGCGTGGACGACGTGCGCGGGGTGAGGGCGCTCTACAAGCTCCTGATCCAGGTGCTGGCGGCCACCGTGGCCTTCGCGTCGGGGTACGTCATCGGGGGCGTCTCGCTGCCCTTCGTGGGGGTCCTCGACATGGGGATCTTTGCCTACCCGGTGACGCTCCTCTGGATCGTCGGCATCACCAACGCCGTGAACCTCATCGACGGACTCGACGGCCTCGCCGGGGGGGTCGTCTTCTTCGCCGGGATCACCAACCTCGCCATCGCGCTCATCCAGAACAACGTGCTCCTGGCGCTGGTGATGGCCTGCGTGCTCGGCGCCGTCCTGGGCTTCTTGGTCTTCAACCGGAACCCCGCCCGCATCTTCATGGGCGACTCGGGGAGCTATTTTCTCGGCTACGTCCTCGCCGTCACCTCCCTGGCCGGCGCGATGAACAAGGCCACCACCACGGTGGCGCTCCTGGCGCCCGTCGTCGCCCTGGGGCTGCCCATCTTCGACACCACCTTCGCCGTGGTGCGGCGCTGGGTGGAGGGGCGCCCCCTCTTCTCTGCCGATCGGAGCCACGTCCACCACCGGCTGCTGGCGATGGGGCTCACCCAGCAGCGGGCGGTGCTGGTGCTCTACCTGGTGTGCGTCGTGCTGACGGTGAGCGCCATCGCGGTGGCGTTCGGGCGGAGCGGGGAGGGCGGCGCGGCGCTGGCCGCGGCGACCGTGGTGATGATCGGCCTGGTGCGGTTCGTCGGCTACTTCGAGTACCTGCAGCTCGAGCGGCGCGCGCGGGAGCCCGCCTGGACGCCGCGGACGTCCGCGCTCCGGGCCTTGATCCCGGACACCCTCGCCGCCCTGCGCGCCGCGCGTGGCGAGGCGGACGTCGCGGCGGCCCTGGAGGCGCTGGTGTCGCGCGGGGGCCTGCTCGGGGTGAGCCTGCACGCCAACGGGACCGTGACCCGCGAGTGGGGCGAGCGGAGCGCCAGCGCCGAGGCGACCGACGCGGCCGTCGTCTGTCCGCTGACGGGCGACGGCGTGGAAGGGGCCGTCGTCCGGTTCCGCTGGGGCGGGGCCGGCGAGGTAGCCCCGCAGGATGAGATCCTGCTGGACCTCGTCGCCGACGGGTTGAGCCCGCTCGTCGCCGCGGGGCTGCTGCCCCTCCAGCGCGCCCCGGAGCAGGTCGAAGAGGCCGGGGCGGGGCGGCTCGGCGCCGGTCGGCCCGGCCCTCGGGACGTGGTCGAGGAGGCCTCTCGCCCGCGCAGCGTGCCCTCCTCGGCAGCAGCCCGGCACTGAGCGGCGCGGGCACGGCGCGTTGGCGCGGCCTCCCGTCGCGCGTGGCCCCGAGGTCCGTTCCCCAGGTTGCGGACGGGGGCGCGGCGTGTAGCAATGGCTCGGCCGTGGCCGATCCGCAGCCGCTCCCTGCCATCGCGGGCTACCGACATGGCCTCGGCGTCGCCAACCGGCTCGGGCGGCTGCTGTGGAAGCTGGTCGAGGCGACGCTCTTCCGGTTCTCGCCGGCGCCGCTCCACGGCTGGCGGCGGTTCCTCCTGCGGCGCTTCGGCGCGCGCGTGGATCCGACGGCTCACGTCTACCCCACGGCGCGGATCTGGGCGCCCTGGAACCTGACGATGGAGGCCCATAGCTGCCTGTCCTGGGGCGTGGACTGCTACTCGGTGGACCGCATCACGCTGCGGCGGCAGGCGATCGTGAGCCAGCATGCGCGGCTCGTCGCCGCCTCGCACGACATCCGGGACCCGTCCTTTCGGCTCCTGCACCGCCCCATCGAGGGCGGGCCGAGCGCCTGGGTCTGCGCCTACGCCTTCGTGGGGATGGGCGTGACCGTCGGCGAGGGCGCCGTGGTGGCCGCCACCGCGACCGCCGTGAAGGACGTGGAGCCCTGGGCCATCGTCGGCGGCAACCCCGCGCGCAAGCTCGGGGTGCGGCGGATCGGGGGGTGAACGGCGGTGCTGGTCACCGTCGCGCATCCGTGGATACTGCGTTCGGGAAGCGCGGAGCGGGTGCGCGGGGGATGCACCGGGATCTCCGGCTCGGTTCCGGCGTGGTATCGTGGACCCGTGGCCTCGGTCGAACGGGAACCGGATGCAGTCGAGAGCGCGGCCTGCCACATCGACCGCCGAGCTCCGCGAGCTCGGGGGTCGAGAACTGCCGGTCTTTCCCCTCGAGGAGCTCCTGATCACCAGGCTCATCGCTCACCGGGACCGGGACCGGGACCTGCTGCACGTGGTCGCGCTCGTCCGGGAACGAACGGTCGACGTGGTGCGCTTCCGCCGCCTGGTCGCCGCCGCCGGCGTCGGGGTCGCCGTGCGGCGAGGTGTGCTCGAGGTCGCCGCCGGGATCGAGCTGGAAACGCTGGCCGACCTCGGGGAGCAACGCACTGGGTGCAAGCTCTCCCGCGGCGAGTGGGGGGACGTCCTCGGTGCGATCCGCGCCCTCGTTGGAGGATAGGATGCCGCAACCCCGATACTTCGTGGATGGACGACGCTCCGTGCCGTTCGAGACGCTCGAGGCTGGCTGCGCGGGTCCACGCGGAGCGGAACCTCCCCTCCGTGATCCTGGAGTGGCGCGACACCCCCGAGGGAGCTGCCTACGTCGCGATCGCTCGGTTCGACTGGCAATGGGACGAAGCTCGGGGGATGCCGGTCGTCGGCGTCTGTTGATGGTTGCCGGGTCGTCGAGGGTGCCGGCGGCGCCATCTGCTGGGCGGGCAGCTCGTTGGCGAGCTCGATTCCCACCGTGCCCTTCTTGTCGCACGCTTCCTCGAGGTCGGCGCTGTCGACAAGGACGAGCGCGAGCTCCGCGTCGAGCGCCACCTCGAGCGCCGAGCGGAAGGAGGCGAGCAGGGAGTTCGGGAGCTCGCGCAGGAAGCCGACCTTGTCCGTCATGATGACATGGGGGGATCTGCGGCACCCGACCAGCGCCTGTCCGCCGCGGTGAACCGCCGAGTGGCGTCGCCGCCGATCGAGCCAGCGTCCCGGCGGAGCAACCGGCGAAAGACCCCGTGACGAGCGGTCAGGCGCGCCGCATCCGGCGCGAATCGGGGAGGGCGACGCACGTCGGGGGGGGCGGAGTCGGATGTCTGGGGCAGAAGCCTGAATGACGTCGATACCCCGTCGCACCAAAGGGAATGCCCGTAGTGCCCGGCGAGCGAACCCGCGACGCCACCGCTTTCGACCCCGGGGAGCCGCGCAGGCGCGACGTCGGACGCCCGTTCCTCCGTCCGCGTGCTACCGTTTGGCAGCTCGTCGACCGGGGAGTCCGTGATGTCCGTCAACAAGCTGTCGCTCCAGCTCTTCGTGATGATGATGATGGCCGCCCTCGGCGGCTGTCAGAGATCCGGTTCCAAGCATGAGGAGCAAGCCGGGGCCGCCACGGGTGGCGAGGGCGGTGCGGAGGCGGCGGGTGGCGCGGGGGTGACCGGCGGCGCGGAGGCGACCGGGGGCCGCGGTGGCGAGGGGGGCGTGGAGGCGACCGGCGGCGTGGAGGCGACCGGCGGCGTGGAGGCGACCGGCGGCGCGGAGGCGACCGGGGGCCGCGGTGGCGAGGGGGGCGTGGAGGCGACCGGCGGCGTGGAGGCGACCGGCGGC
>CAYVRP010000005.1:115097-133312 GCA_964454025.1 uncultured Polyangiaceae bacterium
CCGCGGTGGCGAGGGGGGCGTGGAGGCGACCGGCGGCGTGGAGGCGACCGGCGGCCACGGTGGCGAGGGGGGCGTGGAGGCGCCCGGGGGCCGCGGTGGCGAGGGGGGTGCGGGCGCTGCGGGGGGCGCCGGTGGTGCCGGAGGCGAGGCCCCCACTCCGGACGCGCCGACCCTCGAGCTCGAACCGACAGCCATCAAGCTCTTCCGCTTCACCTGGGCCGACGTGTCCGGGGAAACCGAGTACCGGCTACTGGAGAGCGTGGACGGCGCCTCGAGCTTCGTGGAGGTGGCCAGCCTCGACGCCGACGTGACGGCGTTCGACCACGAGGTCTTCCTGCCGGGGCGGTTCAACGCCCGGTATGTCCTGCAGGCGTGCAACGCCAGCGGTTGCCGCGATTCCGACGAGGTCACGGTCAGCGACTCCCTGGTCGGCGCGGTGGGCTACGTCAAGGCCTCCAATACGGGAGCAGACGACCGCTTCGGCTACTCCGTCGCGCTCTCCGCGGACGGGGCGACCCTCGCGGTGGGCGCCGTCGGGGAGGACGGCAGCGGCACCGGCAGCGGCGGCGATCAAGCCGACGAAGCGGCACCGGACAGCGGCGCCGTGTACGTCTTCACGCGCGAGAGCGCCGGGAGCTGGTCGCAGCAGGGCTACCTCAAGGCCTCCAACACGGAGGCTGGGGACGGCTTCGGCCGCTCGGTCGCGCTCTCCGCGGACGGGGGCACCCTCGCGGTCGGCGCCGACGAGGAGGCCAGCAGCGCCACCGGCGTCGACGGCGATCAAGCCGACAACTCGGCGCCCAGCAGCGGCGCGGTGTACGTCTTCACGCGCGACGGCGCGGGGGCCTGGTCGCAGCAGGCCTACCTCAAGGCCTCCAACACGGACGCCGGGGACGGCTTCGGCCGTTCCGTCGCGCTCTCCGCGAACGGCACGACCCTCGCGGTGAGCGCAGAGGGGGAGGCCAGCAGCACCACTGGCGTCGGCGGGAATCAGGCGAACGACTCGGCGCCCGGCGGCGGGGCGGTGTACGTCTTCGCGCGCGACGGCGCCGGCGTCTGGTCGCAGCAGGCCTACATCAAGGCCTTCAACACCGAGGAGTACGACTTCTTCGGTCGCTCGGTCGCGCTCTCCGCGGACGGGGCAACCCTCGCGGTGAGCGCCGACGGGGAGGACAGCGACGCCACTGGCGTCGGCGGCGATCGAACGAACGATTCGGCACCGGGCAGCGGCGCGGTGTACGTCTACATGCGCAACAGCAGCGGGGTCTGGTCCCCGCAGGCCTACGTCAAGGCCTCCAACACGGCGGCAGGCGACAGCTTCGGCTACTCCGTCGCGCTCTCCGGCGACGGAGGCACCCTCGCGGTGAGCGCCCGCAACGAGGACAGCGGCGCCACCGGCATCGGCGGCGATCAGACGGACGACTCGGCACCGGACAGCGGTGCGGTGTATGTCTTCACGCGCGACGGCCGCGGCGCCTGGTCCCAGCAGGCGTACCTCAAGGCCTCCAACACCGGGGAGTACGACTTCTTCGGCCTGTCCCTCGCACTCTCCGCAGACGGCGGACTCCTCGCGGTGGGCGCTTCCATGGAGGATGGCGGCGCCACCGGTATCGGTGGCGATGAGGGTGACGATTCGGCACCGGCCAGCGGGGCCGTGTATGTCTTCGCCCGCAGCAGCGGGGTCTGGTTCCAGCAGGCCTACGTCAAGGCCTCGAACGCCGCGGCCGGCGCCAGTTTCGGCCGCTGCGTCGCGCTCTCCGCAGATGGCGGGACGCTCGCGGTGGGCCCGGCGCGGGAAGACGGCAACGCCACCGGAATCGGCGGGGATCAGGACGACCAGCGCGCGGCCAACAGCGGGGCCGTATACCTGTACTGATCCCCGAGATCCTCGGACTGCCAGGGTGCCTCTGCTTGCCGTTCCGTGGCTCGCCGCGGATCCCGCTCGTGGCGGTGTTCGCGAGCGGCGGGCTTGGGCGGCGGCGTCCGCGCCTGCCACAGGTGGACGGGCGCGACGTCAGCGCGTAGCCCCGGCGGTCTGAGGCGAACGCCGCCGCCCGCACGACCGCGAGCGCAGCGGGAGCGGGCCGAGGCGCCACCGGCCTCGCGCTGGTTCCTACCGCCTCCGCTCGAGGCCGCGGTAGCGGAACGCGACCGTGAGCGGCCCGTCGAGGGCGAGGGTCTTCTCGAAGTAGGTGGGCGTACCCTGGATGGGGAGGGTGACCAGCACGGGCGCCGCGCCCGGTTCGACCGCGGAGGTGCTCGGTGCGGCCAGGGGCGGCGGCGGCATCTGCTGGGCGGGCAGCTCGTTGGCGAGCTCGACTTCCTCCGCGTCCTTCTTGTCGTAGGCTTGCTCGACCCCGAGATCGCCGGCCTCCTCGGCCTGCGCGGCTCGTGGGGCCGGGGGCTGGAGCTCGACCGGCTCCGAGAGCTCGTCGACCCGCTCGAGCGTCCCGTCCACGGTGCGGCGCCGGATCTTGGCGCCGTCCGGCGAATAGACGATCCAGGAGACGTAGGTGCTCGGCACGTCGACCACGGGGAGGGCGGCGCTGAACTCGCCGCGCCCGCGGGCATCGGCGCCGGGGCCGTTCTCGACGTACACCACCTCGAGCTCGTAGCTCGCCAGGGCGTCGCCCGCCTGTTGCGAGCGGACGAGCGGCACCATCACACGGCCGTCCGGGGCGCGCGCCGGCTGCACCGCGCGGCCCGCGACGGAGGCGCTCCAGAGCTCGGCGCCCTTGGGGAGCGCGAGCTTGAGGAACTGGCGGCGGTTGTTGCGGATCTGGTAGCGGACCGAGGTGAGGCGGCGCCCCTCGCGATTCCAGGTGGTGCGCGCGGCCGTGCGGTCGAGCAGCGTCACCAGCACCTCGACCTCCGGGTGCTCGGCCGCGACCAGGGCGACCGCGGGCTTGGCGCCGAGGTACTTGTAGCCGAGGACGAGCGGCTGATCGGTGACCCCGAGGATCGCGGGCGGCAGCGTGCGCACGTCCACGGGGGTCGCGTCGGCGACGGTGCCGGCGGACAGCTCGAGGTTGCCGCGCGCCTCGACGCCGATCCAGCCGCGGACGCGCTCGACCCCGAGGGGCACCAGGACCGGGGCGGCCAGGCTGGCGCCGGCGCCGGCCAGCGGCTGCTCCATGACGACGGTGAGCCCGTAGGCCCCCTCGGCGGCGTAGTTGAGGGCCACCACCAGCTCGCCGTTCTCCACCTTCCAGTCCCGGAGGCCTGGCCCGTTGACCTCGAGCACGGTCATCCCCGGCGGCACCGCGTAGCGGAAACCCTCGACGCCGGCGAAGAGGATCGAGCTGTTGACCGTGACGCGGGCCCGGATGGCGCCGTCGCCGAGGCTGGTCAGGGTGTAGACCTCGCTGTAGACCCGCGCCTCGCGCTTCTGGGTCGCCTCCTCCACCTTGCGCTTCCACTCGATGGCGAGCGCCCCGGTGGCGGGGATGGTCGCCTCCACCACGCGCGCGTCGCCGACCACCTTGTCCGACTTCAGCTTGGCGTTGGCGACGGTGAAGTCGAGCGCCTCCTTCGAGGGTACCGAGAGGGTGAGGCTGGTGGCGCCGGAGGGGACGAGCATGAAGGCGATGCCGCTCGAGCCCTCCGCGGAGGTGACGGCTGCGCCGAAGGTGAGGACGAGGTCGAACTCCGTCCGCCGGTCGGTGACGAGGTGATAGAAGCCGCTCTCGACGTAGACGGGGGCTTCCTTCCCGTCGATGGTCGCCGTCTCGAGCGCGACGGAGGCGGGCAGGAGCGGGATGGACGAGAAGCCCTTGGGCCGGAGCGGGCGGACGCGCAGGGTCGCGGTGAAGCGCGCCGCGTAGGGCTTGCCGTCGTCGAAGAGCACCTCGCCGCGGTAGCGGGCCGAGGAGATCGCGTGGTCGCGCGGTGGCTCCTCGGGCTTGTCCGCCCGGTTCTTCTCGTACATCTCGAGGAAGCGATCGAGCTCCAGCACGACGCGCTCCGGCTCCTGCGCGCGGGCGGGCAGGGCGAGCGGGAGCAGGGCGAGGATCAGGGCGGGGGTGACGGCGCGGGGCTGCATGGTTCGGGTTCCTCTCGAGCGGGAACGGGGACGGGCAGGGCTAGCGGGCGCGCGCGCCGCGGTGGCGTCGCGCCAGGAGGTGGACGGAGCGCTCGGCGCCGGGCTCGAGCAGCAAGAGCTCGTAGCGCACCGCCTCGCCGGCGGCGGGCAGCGGGACGATGGCCGTGGGGGCGACGGGCGGTGCGCTGGGAGGGGGCCGGGGGACGAAGTGACCGCCGCCGAAGGGCCCGCCGCTCCAGAGCTTCATCTGCGCCGATGACTCGAGCTCCTGGCGCTGCGCCTTGGCCGCCTGCACGGCCTCGAGCTCTCCCTCGAGCTCGGCGGCGGAGTAGGCGTTGCTCGCCGACTCCGCCTCGTCGAACTGGTAGAGGTACTCGGACTCCTGGATGGCCTGCGCGTACTCCGCGGCGGCGGCGTCGTAGTCGCCCTGGTCGCGGAGCGCCCGCGCCCGCTCCTGGGCGGCGCGCTGCTTCGCCTTGTGGTCGGCGGCGCGGGCGCGGGCTTGGGCCCGGATCCGGCGGCTCGATGCGTCCGCGGGCGGCGCGGGCGCGGGCTTCGCACCGCCGGCCTTCTTCGGTGGCCCGAGCCCCTTGCCCGCCGGTTCTGCGGCGGGCTCGGGCGTCATCGACGGCGGCGGTCGCAGCAGGGCGAGGTTGCTGGCGAGACCGCGCTGGTTCTCGCTGGTGGCGCCGAAGGCGTCGAGCTCGGCCAGGCGCTGCTCGGCGCGGCCGAAGTCGTTGCTGTTCCAGGCGTCGAGGGCGTCGGCGTAGAGGGCGTCGGCCTGCGCGACGTCCGCCTCGTTGGTGAGCCCGAAGGCGACCTCCTGAGCGTGCGTGAATCGGCGCACCACGGCGCGCTCGCCGGGCTCGAGCAGGGAGCGGTAGTGGCGCGGCAGGCCGACGGTGACCTGGGTGACGGCGACGGGCGCGGCGACGACCGGGAGCGGCAGGTCCCGCTCCTCCCGCCGGCTCCAGCGCTCACCGGGCGCTGCCAGCACCAGCACCACCGGGAAGGTGAGCCACCCGTCCGGGGTTTCGACGGACCGCTTGAGGGGGACCTGGAGCCGGTCGCCCGCCACGCCGAGCCGGACCTCGCGCCCGGCGACCCAGGCGCCGACGGGCCGCGCGCCCGCGGGCGGCCGTACCTCGAGCGCGGCCGCGCGCTCGTTGGTCACCTCGTAGCGGGCCCGCAGCAGGGTCGCGCCGTCGGCGGCGGTCACGTAGCGGAGGTCGGCGATCTCGCCCCGGACCGGCGGGCCCGGCACCGGCACGAAGCGGTAGCAGGCGAGCGTGCCCACCGCCGTCCCGTCGTCGAGCCGGAACGCCGCGGCCGGGGCGCCGACGACCAGCCCGCGCGCCCACTCCGGCAGCTCCTGGAGGGCGAGCGTGGCGGCGCCCTCGAGGGTCGGCACGGCGTCGACCTCCCCGGTGCGGGCGAGGGTGAGCGCGGACTCGAACCGGAAGGCGTCCCCCGACGCGAGGCGCGGCAGCGGGAGGCGGCTCTCCGCGCCGCGCGGGATCGGCGTGGTCGCCGTCAGCTCGAGGGTGGTGGTGGTGGTGACGGGGGCGCGGAGCTCGATCGCGAGCTCGTCGCCCTGGCGCGTGAAGGAGGCGACGTTGGGTCCGGTGACGTCGAGATCGGCGCCGAAGCCCGCCGCCTGGAGGGTGAGGCGGGTGAGCGCGCCGCGGTGGACGGTGAAGGTCACGCGCGCCCGCGTCTCGACCGCGTCGTCGTCGACGGTGAGGCCGATGCCGGCGGTCGCGAAGGCGAGGGTGCCGCCCTCGTCCGCGCCGGCGGTCGGGGCCTCGAGGCGAAGCGAGCGGCTGCCGGTGACGTACCGTTCTCCGTCGCGGACCACCACGCTGCCGTCGGACGCCGTGACCCGGAGCGGCGTCGGTGCCTTCACGCGAACGACCCCCGCGACGGCCTCGAGCAGCTCGAGCTCCGCGGGGAGGCTCGAGCCGGGGAGGAAGGCTTCGATCTCGAGCGTGACGGGCCGATCGACCCAGCCCACCACGACCGGGCACTGCTCCCCCTGCCAGAGCGACGCGGGGGTCCCGTTCCAGGTGGCGCGGAGCAGGTGCGCGCGGGCCGGCAGCAGGTCTCCGGCGAAGTAGGCCGCGCGCTCGGCCCGCAGCGTCCACCGTCCTTGGATCCGTACCCCGTCGGGCTCGACGGTGAGGAGGACCTCCCGGGATCGTGCCCAGGCGTGGCGGGGGGGCAGCTCCGCAGCAGGGGACAGCTCCAGCAGTCGCTCCCCGGAGATCTCGACCTGCCCGGGGCGGAGCTCGGTCGCGTCCGCCAGCAGCGGAACCACAATCCCCAACGTCGCCCAGAGCTCGAGCACGTCCGGGGGGACTCTATCACTCCGTCGAGGCGCTGGGCGCAGGGCGGCTCTTCGGTCGCCGCAGCCCCGCCACCGCCCGGGCCAGGTGGGGCGGGGTCCGCGGTCGACCGCGCTGGGCCGGCCGGGACCGGGTCAGCGCGGTCCGCGGGCGCTCACCCGGCGCAGAGCGCGTTGTTCGCCGGATCGATGTTGGCGGGGCAGGGTTGCCCCTCGGCGCAGGAGCCGCCGTCCCCGCACTACTGGCAGGACGGGACGGTCGCGTCGGCGCAGTCCGGGTCGAGGACGCCGCACCCGCAGTCGCAGCCGTCGTTCGAGCCGTGGCAGCCGAATCTGCAGGTCCACTCCCTGGGGGCGCAGTTGGCGTCGACCCCGTTGCGGTCCCGATCGATGCCGTCGCTGCGGACCTCGGGTGCCCCGGGCTAGACGGTCGGATCCTCGTCATCGCAGTCGGTTTCGATGCAGGCGCCGTCACCGTCGGCGTCGCCGGAGCGGGGGCCGTCGAGGCAGGTCAACAACTCGTCCTAGAGCCGCAGGCAGGTGCCTGCCACCACGCGCTCCACGGCCCCGAGCCCCATCACCGACGCCGCCGCGATGCCGCGGCGCGAACCAACCGTCGTGACCTTGCGCATGTCGCCTATTCTCGACTGCCGCGCCGTGGAGGCGCGGCGACCCCCTCGTGATGGCTCGCTCCGAGACGTTCCACCGAGGCTTGGCGCCGCAATTGCGCGCGGTTGCGCGGACCGCGACCGCAGCGCGCAGTGGGGCCGGGAAGTCAGCCTGGCCAGCGGTTCGGCGAGGGCAATCCGGTGCAAGTCGGGCTGTCGGACTCTCGAGGTGCGGCCACGGTCTGGGCCCCTGCTCCGCCACAGACGAGGGCGCTCGGATCCGTGCTATCGGTCCGCTCCGTCCGGCCGGAGCTCGCTCGTGAACGCCACCGGGATCGTCGTCTTCGCGCTCACCTACGCGCTGATCTCCGCGCGCCGGCTCGAGGTGCTGAACCTCGACCGCCCCGCGGCGGCGCTGCTCGGGGCCGTGGCGTGCGTGGTGGCGGGCGTGCTGTCGCCCCGCGACGCCCTCGGGGCGGTGGACGCGGGGACCCTGCTGCTCCTGTTCGGGGTGATGGGGATGGGCGCGTTCCTCGCGGTCGACGGCTTCTTCGACGGCATGGAGCAGCGCCTGGTGGCGCTGGCGCGGACCCCGTCCCGGCTGCTCGGGTGGATCGTGTGGGGCGCCGGGATCCTGGCCGCGCTGGTCACCAACGACGCCGTGTGCGTCCTCGGCGCTCCGCTCGTGGTGCGCCTGATCGAGCGGCATCGCCTGCCGCCGCTGCCGTTCCTGCTCGCGCTCGCCACGGCCTCGAACACGGGGAGCGTCGCCACCCTGGTGGGCAACCCGCAGAACATGCTCTGCGGCACCCTGGGCGGGCTCTCCTACCGGGAGCACCTGGCGCTGATGGGCCCGGTCGCCGTCGCCGCGCTCGCGGTCAACCAGCTCCTGCTCGGGCGGTGGTTCCGCCGCGAGCTCGCGGCGGCGACGCTGCAGCCCCCCGCCGCGATGACGGCGCTGTCCCGGCGCGCGAAGGCCACGCTCGGCGTCGTCGCGGGGAGCGTAGCCGCCTACCTCTCGGGCGCGGATCTCGCATGGACGGCGGCGGCGGGTTTCGTGGTGCTGATGCTGGTGCACCGCCGCGATACCCGCGAGCTCTGGCCCCGCATCGACTGGTCGGTGCTGCTCTTCTTCGCCGGCCTCTTCGTGGTGGTGGAGGGCTTCACGCGCAGCGGGGCGCCGGCGGCGCTCTTCGCGCGGTTCCCGCTGGCCAGCGGCGCGACGGCGGGCGGACCCGGCGAGATGCTCCGGTTGGCGCTGATCTTCCTCGTCGGGTCGAACCTGGTGTCCAACGTCCCTTTCATCCTGGTCGTGCGCGAGCAGATGGCGACCCTGCCCGACCCGCGCCTCGGTTGGGAGCTGCTCGCGATGGCCTCGACCTTCGCCGGCAACCTCACCCTGCTCGGCTCGGTCGCGAACATCATCGTGGCGGAGGCCGCGCGCGGGCTCGGGGGGTACGGGTTCTGGCAGCACCTGCGCGTGGGCCTCCCCCTCGCCATCGGGACCACCCTGCTCGGCGTCGCGTGGCTGTCGCTGGCGGCGGCGTGGGGGTGAGTCGGGTCGCCGCCCCGGAGGGGGGACCACCTGGCGAGCGGGGCTCCGCTCGCGCGCGGCGCTTTTCTGGATCCCGGGGGGACCCTCGTGCGAGATCCGGGAGGGTGAAGGGTCGCGTCGCACCCTCGAGCGCCCCCGGTGGGGTTCTCCGGGCCTGCCTGCTCCTCGGACTGGCGAGCGCGGGCTGCGCGCGCTCGCAGGACGTGGCCGCGACCCGGCTCGCGGCGACGGCCAGCGCCGAGAGCCGCCCCACCGGCAGCGCGTCGGCCTCGCTGCCGCCACCCCCGCCGGCGCCCGCCGTGCACCTGGACGGGACCTCCACCGCGCTCGCCGCGACGCTCCCGGGCTCGCCCCGGATCTGGGCCCGCGCGATGCGCGCGCCCATCCGAGAGCGGCCGGTGAAGGGCGCGCCCCGGCTCGGCTATCTTCGCCTCGGCGGGTCCGCGCCGCTCCGCGCGGCGGCGCCGCAGGGGGCCGACGGGTGTCCCGGAGGCTGGTACGCCATCGAGCCGCGGGGCTCCGTCTGCGTGGGTCAGCGGGCGACGCTCGACGCGAACGATCCAGCCGTGCGAGCGGCGGCGGAGCACCCGCCGGATCCCACCCGGAAGCTGCCCTACCTGTACGGCACGGTGCGCCGGCCCGGCCCCATCTACCAACGGCTCCCCACCGCGGAGCAGCTCGCCGCGGCGGAGCCCGACATCGCCGAGCGCATGGAGCGGTGGCTCTCGACCACCGGCGAAGAGGGGGCGAGCTACGCGCAGCACGTCTGGCTCGGCGCGCCGGGCGTGCCGCCCGATCCGCGGCGGGCCTGGGAGCTGCGCAGCAGCGACCCGCTACCAGAGCTCGTTCGGGCGGGGAAGAACCTGCCCAATCCATACCGCGCGGCGCGCGGGGACGCCCTCGTCGTGGACCGGATGAAGCCGCGCGCCGGCTACTCCTTCCTCCAGACCTTCCTCTTCGAGGGGCGCCGCTACGGCGTCACGACCGATCTGCGGTTGATGCCCACCGATCGACTGCGCCCGATCCAGGGCTCCGATCACCACGGCGTGCGGATCGGACCCGACGGTGACATCGATTTCCCCTTCGCCCTCATCCGTCGCCAGGACGCGCGCTACTGGGTGTACGAGCGGGGACGTGACCGCCTCGTCGACGGCGGCCCGGCCCCGTACTTCACGGCGGTCAAGCTCACCGGGAAGAAGCAGGTGTTCCGGGGCAAGCTGCACTACCAGACCGCGGATGGCCGGTACGTGAGCGACCGGGACGCCGCGCAGGTGGAGCCCGCCCGGCGGATGCCCGCCTGGGGGAAGAACGGCGAGCGGTGGATCGACGTCAACCTGACGCAGCAGCGGCTGGTGCTCTACGAGGGCACGCGCCCCGTCTTCGCGACCCTGATCTCGAGCGGAGAGGCCGGGCTCGAGGACGCCGCGCACAGCACCGCCACCAAGCGCGGCATCTTCCGCATCCACACCAAGCACGTCTCCACCACCATGGACTCGTCGGAGGTCGGCGAGGAGTTCGA
Organism: uncultured Polyangiaceae bacterium; assembly: GCA_964454025.1. Lineage (GTDB taxonomy): Bacteria > Myxococcota_A > Polyangia > Polyangiales > Polyangiaceae > JAFGBI01. The sequence goes on from CAYVRP010000005.1 coordinate 125,166, forward strand.
GCTCCGAGACGTCCCTTACGTGCAGTACTTCGATCAGGAGGGGTACGCGCTGCACGGGGCGTACTGGCACGACCGCTTCGGGATCCCCAAGAGCCACGGCTGCATCAACCTCACCCCCGAGGACGCTCGCCGCGTGTTCTACTTCACGGAGCCCGCGCTGCCGCTCGGCTGGCACGGCGTGCTGCTGCCGCTCAAGGGCACGGTGATCTTCATCCACGCCTGAACGAGGTCGCCGGGGCGAAGCCTTGTCACTGGCTGCCCCGGGCGGAAAGTTTCGACAGGAACGGCGCTGCTTGCGCTCCGCCCCGGGCGGACGGTTATTAGCGGCAATGAGCGACGACCAGGATCAGCGGGATCGCTTCAAGTCCTCTCCGCCACCCGCGGACCTCGATCATGAGTGGGACCCGAGCTCCTCACGGTCCGACGCGGAGGAGGCAGCGGAACCCATGCTGCCGCCGCGGGCGGCGGCGGAGCAGACTGCAGGGGGGCAGCGCGCCCCATCGAGTCCTGCTCCGTCCGCGCCGGCGGGGAATGGGGCCGCGGAGCGCGATTCGACGTCGGGGCGACCCGCGGCGGTCGCCTCCAGCGGGGGCGCGCCCCGCCCAGCAAGCTCGCCGTCGACCCCGTCAGCGGGACGCGCCCCCTCCGCGCCCCCGGCCCGGCCGTCCTGGGTGCCTGCGGTGAATCGTCCGGCGTCGATCCCGCCCGGTCGCACCCCTGCCGCGACGCCCGCATTGGAGAAGCCGATCGCTGCCACCACCGCCCGCGCGCCTCGCGCGGAAGCGACGGCCCCGACCGCGCCGCCGGGCACGGCGCCCGTGCCCGGCCCGGTGGCAGGGACGCAGCCTGTGTCCAGACCGGCCCCGGCGGCGGCCCCGCGACCCTCGAATGGGGATCGGATCTCCACTCGTCCCGGTTCCAACGATCGTCCCTCGCGGCCCCCGCTCGCGGCTGCGGCTCGGCCCCTGGAGGCCGGTGCCAGCGCCCTCGAGGCGGGGGTCACGACCGGCGCGCCGGTGGCCTCTCGGACCGCGGGGACGACCGAAAGGGACCTGGACGGGAGCGCCGAAGCGGGCAGGCTGAAGCCCACGCCGACCTTGTCCGTGGGGACGGCGGTGCCAGAGCGGGCCGCGAGCGACATCGCGGGCGCGAGCCAGGGCAAGCTCACGCCCGCGCCCACCTTGCCGGTCGGAAGCACGGAGCTGGAAGGCGCGACCCCCGGGGGCAGGGAAGCGGCGCTCTCTTCGGCTCCCAGTGCCGAACCGGGAGGGGCGGCTATGGTTGCGGGCGGACAGGATCGAGCCGCGCCCGAGGTGGAGGGGAGGGCCGTCGAGGAGGTGCGCGCGGCCACGCCGGAAACGACCGCCGCGGTGACGGTCCCCGAGGTGCCTGTCGAGCGGGAGGCCGAGGCAGCGCCGGCCCTGGTCGAAGACGCGACGCAGGACGCGGCGGCCGCACCAGCACCGCCGCCGGCGCGCGTGGAGGTCGAGAGCGGCCAGCCGAGGGTCGAAGTGGCGCCGGTAGTGGCGGCTGCGAGGGAGGCGAGCGTCGTCGCGTCGCCGCCCGTGGAGCCGGTGCCGCCGACGATCAGCCGCGATCCGGAAGATCGGAGCGCGGCGGTGCAAGACGGATCGCTGGCGCCGAGCTCGGGGCCGCCCGGAGCGGCCGCCGCACCGGCGCGGTCGCGCTGGCTCGTCGTGGCTGCCGCCGGAGGCGCCGCGCTCGCCGTCGCGGCGGGGGTCTGGCTCACCCTGGGTCGCGCCCCCCTGCCGTCCCCGGCAGCCGCTCCCGACGCTGTCGCGGTGGCCGAGCCCGGCGCGGTAGAGCGTGCAGTGGCCGCAACCCAGTCCGCGACGGCGGCCTCCCCCGCGGCGAGCGCGCCGGTCGAACCCGAACCCGCCGCGAGCGCCTCCAGCGGCGTCCCGGCGGCCGCGGGGCAAGAGCCCGTGCGCGTGCGGATCCTGATCAGCCCGCCGACAGGGCGCGTGATCGAGAAGGGCAAGCGAGTCGGGTACTCCGGCGTCGAGGTCGAGGTGATGCCCGGTAAGCGGCGCATCTTCGAGATCCAGCACGACGGGTACACGCCCCGGCGCCTCGTGGTCGACGGCTCGGAGCCCGAGATCCGGATCGGGCTCCGGCCCGCGTCGGACCCGCCAGCCCCGGCGGTGCCGGCGGACACGGCGGGCGCCGCGCCTACCGCGACGGCGAGCCCACCGCGCATGCCGGCGGCGCCGACGCCTTCGGGCCTGCCCTAGCCGCGCGGGCGGGTCGGCGCCGCACGCGGAGCGAGAGCGCCCCACCACGGACGAACGATGGGCTGCCGGGTCGAGATCGGCCCGCGCGGCCGGCCCCGCCGGGGGCATTTCTCGCGCTCAGGGCGCGAAAGAGGGTTCTCTTGTTGAGGAGCGCCCCCCCTTCGTTCAAGGATCCGGTTTCGAGGAGCCGGAGATGCCGAAACCGCGTGAAGAGCCGCCGCCCGTCCTCGTCATCGAGAGCGTGCCGGTCGCCGGGGAGCAGCCCATCGACCCCAAGAAGATGCGGGATCAAGGGATCCCGGCGCCTCCGCACCTCGTCGTCTATCCGGAGCTCGGCGCCGGCGCGATGGGGCACGTGCATCCGGCCACGGACCGCAACCTCCTCCGCCACGTGGCGCTCAAGCGCTTGGACCAGGATCTGGTGGGGGAGCCGATGTACCGCGGCGGGTTCATCGCCGAGGCCCAGATGACCGGGCAGCTCGAGCACCCGAACATCGTTCCCGTCCACGAGCTGGGTTTCAGCGACACGGGCGTGCCCTACTTCACGATGAAGCTCGTGCAGGGGAAGAACTTCGACCGTTGGCTGCGGGCCCACCCGGTGGGGACCCCGGACCGCCTGTCCGGGGGGCTCGAGATCCTGCTCAAGGTCTGCGACGCGGTGGCCTACGCCCACCACCGGGGCGTGATCCATCGGGATCTGAAGCCCGAGAACATCATGGTCGCGGAGTTCGGGCAGGTGTACGTGATGGACTGGGGGTTGGCACGGCTCACCAAGACCCGCCCCGCGTCCGGCGCGCGCTCGCAGATGGAGGCGCCGGGGGCCGTGGGCACGCCCGGGTACCTGTCCCCCGAGCAGGCGCGCGGCAACCCAGCGGAGATGGATGAGCGGTCGGACGTCTTCGGGATCGGGGCGATACTCTACGAGATCGTCAGCGGGCGGCTGCCCTACGGCCCGGACGTCCGGCGACACCTCGCCCTCGCGGAGGAGGGGCGGGTCTTCCCCATCGCCACCACGGGGGTGGAGCTCGGGGTGGCGCGGGGGATCGGCGCCATCGCCGATCGCGCGACCGCGCCCAACCCGGCGGACCGGTACCAGTCCGTGCTCGAGCTGCAGCGCGACATCCGGCAGTTCCTCCACGGCGGCCTCCACCTGCCGCAGGCGACCTTCGAGCCCGGCACCCTGATCCTGAACGAGGGCGACGTGGGCGACGCAGCGTTCATCATCGTGCAGGGCCATTGCCGGGTCTTCCGCACGGTGGCGGGCCGCGAGGAGACGCTCTGCACCCTGGGGCCGGGCGACGTGTTCGGCGAGATGGCCCTCATCTTGGACGAGCCCCGGGCGGCCAGCGTGTGCGCGACCGATCGCGTCCACGTGCTCGTCCTCGACCAGCAGACCCTCAACGAGGGGCTGGGCATGGACGGGTGGACCGGCGCGCTCGTCCGTGCCATCACCCAGCGCTACCACGATCTCGAGCAGCGGGTTCGGCGCGCGGGCCTCTCGCGGACGTGATCCGTCCTGGCGCCGGCGCCCGGGGGCCGCCGGGCTCGGGGGCAGGGAGCCGTCGCGTCAGCGTCGCGAGCCGGCCGTGCCCGCCGCGGCGCCGCCGGCGCCCGCGGTGGTGGCGGCCTCGCCGCCGGCCTCGCGCGACGCCCCGCTCGCGCCGGCGGCGGGCGCCGGCGCCCCGCTCGCGCCGGCCGCGGCGCCGCCGGTCCCATCCGGTGGTGCGCCGGCGGCGCCGCCTTCTCCGGAGCTCGTGCAAGAGCCCGGGCGGGACAGGGCCACGGTGAAGGACGTCTCGACTCGATCTCCCGCCGCCGTGCGCACGGGAAAGCCGTCGTCGTTCAACAGGGTCACGGTGATGGTGACGGTCGCGCGGTCGACGCCTGCCCCTCCGGCGCCGCCCTCGCCGCCGAAGATCTGCGCCAGCGGAACGGGGATGGCCGCGGTCGCGGCGAGGACCTCGACGGGCGCCTCCCCCAGATCGGCCTCCACGACCGTGCGGAGGAAGCCGCAGGCGGCGACGCTCCCGCACGTGCCCGGGGGCCGCAGCAGCCATTCCCCGACCGAGGTGGTGCCGGCGTTCGCGAGCGCGACGATCAGCGTGCCGTCGGCGTCGGCGCCGATCTCGACGCAGGGAGCATCGATCTCGGCCGCGTCGCCGCCCGCGGGGCGGAGCTCGACCACCGACAGCTCGGGAGGCGCCGGGGGCGGCAGGGGCTCGTCGTCCTTACGGCGGCAGCCGCCGATCAGCAGCGCGACGGCGGCGGCGGTGAAGAGGGCGGGGCTCTGAGGGCGTCTCATGGGTGGTGCTCGGGCAACGCCCGGAGCTCCTCGGCGTCCAGGGCGACTCGCTCGGGGTCGATCTTGAACCCGCCGACGCTGTCGGCGAGCCCCTCGGCCAGCGTCAGCAGCTGCTCGCCTTGCGCCACGGCCTGCTCGCTCGATGCCACCACGGAGGTGGCGATGCGCTGGACGACGTCCATGTTGCGGGCGATCTCGTCGGACGCGACCGCCTGCTCCTGCACCGCCGCGGCGGTGTCGTTGATGACGTTCACCAGGGACTGCAGGTCGGCCAGCGTCGCCTCGACCAGGCCGGTGCCCTCCTCCACCTCCCGGGTCCCCTCCTGCATCACGCGCACGGCCTCCCCGGTCTGGTCGCGAATGGTCGCGATCAGGTCCTCGATGTCCCTCGCGCTCTGGCCGGTGCGCTTCGCCAGGGAGCTGACCTCGTCGGCCACCACGGCGAACCCGCGGCCATGCTCGCCGGCGTGGGCCGCCTCGATCGCGGCGTTGAGGGCCAACATGCTGGTCTGCTCGCTGATCTGGCGGATGACCTCGACGATGTTGCCGATCCGCTTGCCGCTCTCGCCGAGGGCGGCGATCCGACCCGCGGCGTCCTCCACGGCGCGGCGGATCTCCTGCAGGCGCCGGATGGCTCGCGACACCGCCTCGCCGCTCTGGCGCGCGGTGCGCGTGGCCTCGGCGGCGTTCTCCGCCACTTGCTGGATGGAGCTCGAGAGCTCGGTCACGGCGGCGGTCGAGCCGGAGATCTTCTGGGCCTGCTCCTTGGCGCCGTTCAGCATCAGCTTGCTGACCGCGGAGATCTCGCCGCTCGAGGCGTTGACCTGGAAGGCGCTCCGCTGCACGCCCGCGGCGAGGGTGTGGATCTTGGCGAAGACCCGGTTCAGGTTCTGCGCGAGCTAGCCGAGCTCGTCCCGGGTCTCGACCGGGAGCCGACGGGTGAGGTCGCCCTGGCCCCGAGCGAGCGCCTCGGTGGCGACGATGTAGCGGCGGAGCGGCCGGGTGATCCCGATCGCGAGCAGCCAGCCGATGACGAGCGCCAGCAGGAGCGCCGCCGCGAAGAAGCCGGCGAGCTGGCGGTAGTCGTTCCAGGCCTGGCTCGCCTCCGCGCGCTCGGTCACGAGCAGCAGGGTGCCGATCTCGCCCAGGTTGCGGCGCTCGTAGCCGACGAGCGGCTCGGCCCAGAAGTCGTAGTCGCGCCCTCCGATCCGCAGGATCGGGACCGTGGAGCTCCCGTCGCGGGCGGTGAGCGGCGCCCCCCACGCGCGGAGCAGATCCTGCGTCTCCGCCTTGTCGAGCGAGCTTGCGTGGATCTGACCCTCCCCGAACAGGGAGAGCCGGTGCTGCTGGGGGACGTGCTCGTGGGAGTCCTTGGCGATGTCCCAGAAGAGGTTCTCGAGCGGCTCGGCGATGAGGACCGTCCCGACGATCCGTCCGGCCGTGTCCCGCACCGGGGCCCCGCTCACCAGGTACGGCTTGCGGGCGATGACGCCGACGTTGCTCGCCAGGGCGCCGCTCCGTACGAGATCCTTGTACATCCGGTAATCGCGCCACTGCTCGGCGGACAGGCCCTTGAAGTTGCCGACCTCGAAGGTGTTGCCGGCGGCGTCCGCCAGGATGACCCGCTCGGGGGCCAGGGCTCCCTCGAGGGGTCGGGCGAGGCGTTGGGCCTCGGCGTGCACCCGCGCGGGGTCGTTCGCCTCGAACGCCGCCACCAGCCCCGGATCGGAGGCGAAGAGCTGCGCGGCGGTCGTGGCGCCGTCGTCCCCGGCCTCGATGCGGGCCTTGTAGCGCTGGAAGGGCAGCTCGAGGTAGCGCCCCCGTTGCTTGGCCGCGGAGACGGCGTCGAAGGCCGCCCAGGCGCCGAGCAACAGGACCACCGAAGAAACCACGACGATGGTGCCGACGATCTTGCCGCGGACGCTGAAGTTGCCAAGGATCCTCGCCAGCCAGCCCATGACCTCTCCCCGGACCGAGTCGGCCGGACCCTAACACGGGACGGGGCGATCGCCAGGACCTCGCGGACGCGCCGACGGGATCGAGCCGAGGAGCGGACCGAGCCTGACGCTGTCGCTCCATCACGGTACGGCAGGGCTCAGCGCCCCGGCGACGGCCGGCTCCCCCCGGCACAGCTGCGAGCGTGAAACGTTCCCTTGATGCTGCTGGCGGGCGCGCTCGCCGTGCCCGGGAACGCGAACCCGAGCACGCCGGACACGGTCCCGTGCGGCGGAGGCTCGACGCGCTGGAGCTCTATACCGCCGCCGGGCGGGGGCTGGAAGCTCCGCTGACCGACGAGCACCTTGGGCACCGCCATGCGCGGCGCGGGCTCGTCGCTGTCCGTGCTGGCAGGTGGCTCCAACCAGGCGTACACCCCGGGGCCGATGGGCTGGTCCTGGGGGCTCGTCACCGTCACCGTCAGCAGCAGGTCGTCCTCCCCCGGTGGCACGTAGCCGTCGCAGCTCGCGGCACCGCTGGCGAGGACGATCCGGAGCTCGTTCCGGACGCCCGGGACGATCAGGTGCTCCGCCCAGGCCGACGCCGGCACGAGCTTCCGGACGCGTCCGCCCTCCTCCCCGAGCGCGAGCTCGACGGCGGGGGCCGGATCGCGTCCGCAGGCGGCGAGCCCCGCGAGGGCGAGGACGGCGCACCACCATCGCGCGCTCACGCCATCACCCTGCCGCCGCGGTCGCGGTCGCCGTCAACGGCCAGCTCGCCGTCTCGAGGCGGCCCCGGCAGGCCCGCAGCGCCTCGCGGGTGGCGGCCACGTCGGGGCGGTTTCGGGGATCGCGCCGGAGGCACGCGGCCAGCACCACGGAGAGGTCCTCGAGCCGCGCGTCCGCGGCGAGCGCGGCGAGCTTGGGGGGCCAGCCGTCGTGGGCGACGTGCTGGCCCATGATCGACGTCTCGTCCTCGCCGTCGAAGAGCAGGTGGGTCGTCAACAGCTCGAAGGCGGTGCAGGCGAACGAGTACATGTCCGCCGCGAGCGGCGACGGCGTGTGCCCCCGAGGGACGACGCCGAGCACCTCCGGGGCGACGTACTCGAGCGTGCCGCAGCCCGGGCGGAGCTGGCGCCCGCTGAGGCCGAAATCCACCAGCACTGGGATCTCACCGCCTCGGAGGATGACGTTCGAGGGCTTGAGGTCGAGGTGGCCGACCCCCACCCGATGCATGGCTTGCAGCCCCGCGAGGACCCCATCCAGGTGATCCAGCACGGCCCCGAGGGTCAGCGATCGCGACCGGACCAGGCGGTCGAGCGAGGTGCCGCGGATGAGCTCCATGACCAGGATCGGCTTGGGTCGCGCCGCCAGATCGAAGGTGACGAAGCGCGCGAGGTTGTTGTGCTGGGGCAGGGAGAGCAGCGCCCCCGCCTCGTCCCGGAACAGCTGCATGAACTGCTGCTCCGAGAGTTGTCGCGCGGTGGTCGGGTCGTACTGGGGGACCTTGAGGGCGAAGGACTCGGCGTGCTTGTCGTGGCGCTCCTCGTAGCGGCGGGCCTCGAAGACCGAGCTGACGCCGCCGGCGCCGAGCGATCGGACCACGTAGAAGGCGCCGATGGTCCGGCGGGGCAAGAGCCAACCCGGCAGCGCCGG
>CAYVRP010000006.1:0-57263 GCA_964454025.1 uncultured Polyangiaceae bacterium
GGCGCCGAACTGCGTGCTCTGGGGCACCGGGCGCGGCGGGCCGCTGCGGCAGGGGAACGTCCCGGTGGAGTGACGCCGGGCGCGCTCACCGCTTGGCGTCGGTGAGGAAGAGGATCGCCTCCTGGGTGGTCGCGTCGGCTCGCACCACCAGGCGCCGCCCGGCGTCGTCGCCGGAAACCACGCGCACCACCCCCTCCCAGGGGCCGGCGTCGGGGACCCGCTCGAGCAGTCGGTTCGGCGCGGTGGCGAAGAATGCCCGATCGAGCACGTCGCCCTCGCGCTCCGGGTGCACGGCGAGGTAGAGCATGTCGAGCTCCACGATGTCGTTGAAGAAGTGGCTGCCGAGCGACACGTCCGGCACCAGCCCCTCGTGCATCAGCGCGCACTCGCACAGCACGGACGCCGCGTCGATGTCGGCGAAGCTGACCGGGACCCCGAGCTCCGGGGTGCTGGTGCCCCAGCGGCCGGGTCCGACCAGCATCAACGTCGGCCGGGGGCCGGGCCGCGGCGCGTGGACGACCCGACCGACGACCTTGGCCACCGCGTGTCGGTCGCGCCACCTCAGGCGGCTGTACGTCTCGGGCCCCACGTAGACGACCTCGTCGATCACGTCGAGGCGGCTGTTGCCGATGACGGGGCCGGCGGTGCGGAGCACCACCTTCCCGGCGGGCGCCGCGGCCAGCGGCTCGACCCCCGCGCGGCTGCGGCGTACCTGGAACGGCCGGCACTGGAGCAGGTTGATGCGATAGTCGCCCGCGCCGACGAAGTTGAGCGTGAACTCGACGTCGACCGGGTGCTCGTAGGCCGCCTCCAGGGTCGCCAGCAGGCGCCGCATCTCGGCGACGAAGGTCGTCTCCGCCAGCAGGCCGTCGAAGGTGAGCACCCAGCGCGTCGTCTCGACGCCGCGTGCCTCGCGCGCGCGCGCCTCCGCCTCGGCATCGCGGCTGGCGAGCAGCGGGAGCTCCGCCGGCGGCGCGCCAGCGAGCACCTCGTCGAAGGGGAGTGAGAGCATCTGGTTCAGGGGCAGGTGCAGGATGTCCACGCGCCGCTGCGCCTGCGCGGCGACGAGGGAGACGTTCGATCCCTCTGGCCGCAGCGCGGGCGCGCTGAGGGAGACGATGCGGGTGTGGTCGTCGTCGAGCCGGTCCACCGCGCGCGTCCCGAGGCCGAACACCAGGCGCAGGAAGCCCGCCCTCGGATCGATGTCGGGGTGCCAGACGAACGGGTTGAACGAGAACCCGACGCCGGCGACCTCGGGGTAGAAGAGCGCGCCGCGCACCTCGCCCGAGACGCGCTGGACGAGCAGGGCCATCTGCTCGTCCGAGTCGAGCAGCCCCCAGTGGATCCGGTACTCGAGCGCCTCGCGGCTCATGGTGCTGGCGTAGATGGCGCGGACCGCGGCGGTGAAGTCCTCGAGCCGCTGGTCGGGGGTCCCCTGATTGGCGCAGAAGACGCTCTCGTACTTGCCCGAGAAGGCGTTGCCGTAGGCGTCCTCGAGCAGGCTCGACGAGCGCACGATGATCGGCGCCTGCCCGAAGTACTCGAGCATCTCGGCGAACTGGCGCTCGATGTCGCGCGGGAACGACCCGGCGACCATCCGCTGGCGCGCCTCCACCGCGCCCTCCAGCGCGAACTCCGGGTTCCGGAGCCGGCGCCGGACCCACCAGCAGTGGTTGAGGACGAGGTAGGTGTAGAAGACGTCGGAGCCGATGAAGAAGGAGTCGTGGACCTCGAGCCGCTCGACCCAGGCCGGATCCGCGTCGCGCAGGATGGCGCGGGCGAGCAGCATGCCCACCGACTTGCCGCCGATGAGCCCGGTCCCGATCATGCGTCGGCCGACGGCGACCAGGTCAGGGAGCTTGAAGTAGCGCGTCGCGAGGGCGAGCACCCGCTCGTCGCGGGTCACCATCATGCGCAGCAGCCGCTCCTTGAGGGCGCGGACCCGGTCGGCGTGGCCGGGCGCGGACGGGTGCTCGGCGACCAGGGCGAGCGCCTCCTGGAAGGCGCGGCGCCACACGTCGCGCAGGCGGTCGTCCAGATCGATCCAGGGCTGCGCGAGAGTCGCCCGGATCTCGGAGATGATCGCGCTCCGCGTCACCGGCACGAAGCGCTCTCCCTCCCACGCATGCAGCATGTACATGGTGTCCGAGTGGCGGCGGAACACCTTGGTGGGGTGGATGAAGACGCCCCCCGGGCGGCGGAAGACGTCGATCACCACCTGCGCGGTGTCGTGGATCGCCTGGATCGCCACCGCCGCGTTCACGTCCCGCATCAGGGCGAAGTAGGCGATGGTGTCGTAGGAGTACAGGTACGGGCAGGTGAGGCGGAAGAAGTTGCCCAGCATCCGATCGCTGTACCAGTCGACCGCCAGATCCGTCAGGCAGTCGAAGACGTAGCAGGCGCCGACCCCCTCCTGCTCGATCACGTCGAAGATCTCGGAGATGAAGCCCTCGAAGCCCGCTTCCGGGCGGAGGACGTGCACCCGCGCCGCGTCGTCCTCCGCGACGAGCGGGGGGTGATCCGCGAAGCGGAAGTAGATGAGGGGCAGGGAGCGCCGCCGCACCTCGCGGCAGTAGGGCGCCACGAACGCCGTGAAGTCGGCGATGGAGTCCACCTCCCAGACGACGTTGTCGCCCCCGCGCAGCCCGGTGAGCACGGCGTCCAGCCCGGGCAGGCCGGTGGAGAAGTAGGCGTTCAGCGCGCGCATGGTCGGCCTCCCGCGCCCCGGCCTGCTCGGTCCACCGCGCGCGCGCGCTGCGGGGTCGGGCTCACGTCGCCGCCCCGACCCACAGGCAGGCGTAGCGGACCAGCTCGGTACCGCTCGCGAGATCGAGCTTCTCCTTGATGTGCGCGCGGTGGGACTCCACCGTCTTGGCGCTGAGGTGGAGCTGCTCGGCGATCTGGCGGGTGCCGTAGCCCTGCCCGATGAGGCGGAAGATGGTGAGCTCGCGGTCGGTGAGCACGTCGAGCGTGCGCGCGCTGGGGCGCGCGTCGCCATCCACCAGCTTCTTCAGCATCCGGGTGGCGATCCGCTCGCTCACGTAGATCTGCCCGGCGAGCACCCGCCGAACGGCGGTGAGGATGCTCTCCACTGCCTCCTGCTTCATGATGAAGCCTCGGGCGCCGGCCCTGAGCGCGCGCTCCGCGAAGAGGGACTCGTCGTGCATCGACACCACCAGCGCGGGTAGATCGGGGTAGCGCTCCTTGAGCGACTTGAGCACCTCGATCCCGTCGACCCCCGGCAGCGAGATGTCGACGATGGCGAGGTCGAACCGGGTTTGGGCGAGGACCTGCAGGGCCTGCGGGCCGTCCTCGGCCTCTCCGGCCACCATCAGGTCAGGCTCCTGGTTGATGAGCTCGGACAGCCCCTTGCGGAGCAGCGGGTGATCGTCCACGAGCAGGATGCGGCGGCGTGAGGCGGAGGGTTCCATGGTGCTTCCGAGGGGGTCCGAGGCGGCCCGGGCTCAGCCGAGCGGGAAGCGGCACACGACGCGCGTGCCGTGAGGGCGGGCGGGGCCGATCTGCAGCTCGCCGCCGATGATCCAGGCCCGCGAGCGCATGATGCTGAGCCCCATGCCGCGCCCGCCGGGGGGGGTGGCTGGCATCCCCACGCCGTCGTCCTCGACGGTCAGGGTGCCCGTCGGGGGGATCACCTCCAGGCCGATGCGGATCGAGCTCGGGGTCCCGTGCTTGATGGCGTTGCCGACCGCCTCCTGCGCGAGGCGGTACAGGTGCAGCGCCGCCGTCCCCTCCAGCACCAGGGGCTCGCCCGCGTGCGCGCTCGTGCACCGCACGCCGAAGATCCGCTGGGAGTGCTCGGCGAGCTCGGCCAGCCCGGCGACGAGGCCGGCGGCGTCGAGTTGGATCGGGTTCAGCCCGCGCGCGAAGCCCTTGGTGAGCGTGATCGCGTCGTCGACCAGCTCGACGATCTCGGTGGCGGCGGGCTGGAGCTCGGGCGGCGTGCGTCGGGCCAGCGCCTTGGCGAGGAAGGCCACCCCCGCCAGGTGCTGGCAGAGGCTGTCGTGCAGATCGCGCCCGATGCGGCGCTGCTCGCGCCCGCTGATCTCCAGGATCTCCTTCTCCAGGCGCTTGTGCTCGGTCACGTCCCGGAGCATCCCCAGCACGACCGTCTCGGTGCTGACGACGAGCCGGACCTCGTAGTCCCGAACGCCCTGGCCGATGCTCACGGTCTGCTCGAACACCTGCGGCGCGCCGGTGGTCAGCGCGCGCTCGACGTACACCAGCAGCCGCTCTCGGATGCGGCGCGGGACCCACTCGTCCGCGACCTCGGTGATGACGTTGCGGCCGACCATCGCCTCGAGGGCGGGGGCGAATTCCCCGTAGTCGCCGGCGTGGAACCCGAGCAACGTCCCCGCGCGGTCGAGCTGGAAGAGCAGGGCCGGGATGGCGGCGAGCAGGGCCCGGTTCTTCGCGTTCGTCTCGTCGATGGCGGCGCGCGCGCGCGCGCGCTGGAAGAGCTCCCCGATGGACGCCGCCACGGCGTTGAGGAGCTGACGCTCCTCGGCGAGGAACGGGCCCTCTTGGGCCAGGGGGCGCGGCGCCGTGTAGCGGACCTCCACGCTCCCCACCGGCCGCCCGTCGACCAGGATGGGCTGCTCCTGTCGGCTCACGCCCTCGGTGAAGCCGGGGGTGCGATACTCTCGCTCCGCGAGGACGATGCGCGCGCACGTCACCTCCGGGAACCGCCAGGCCGGGGGCAGCACCTCCACCGCGCGCTGGAGGACCTCCTCGAGCGGCTGGTCCACGAGCTGACCGAGTGCGGAGATCCGGTACAGGCAGTTGAGCTCCTTCATCCGCTCGCGCAGGTCGCGCGCGGCGAGCTCGAGCTCCTGGCGCGCGCGCTCGTGCTCGAGCTCGAGGGACCGGAGCTCCGCGATCTCGCCGCGGGCTCGGTCGAGCTCCGCCGCGAGGTGGGCGTCGTTACGGGCCCGCGACCGGCCCCCGTGGGCACCGCTCCCGGGCGCGGCGGAGGGGCGGCGGGCGCGCGGGGAGGCCATGGGCGGGGTCGATGGTGGTCGAACCCGGAGATCGCTGGAAGCCCCGGAGGACACCCCCGGAGTTTATCCGACGCGGTGACCAGAGATCCCGGACCGAATCGCGAGGACGTAGGGGGATCGCGCGGGTCCCCACCGGTAACGTTTCCCCGACGGCGAGGTCGTTCTCTTCGAGAGTACTTGCAGGTCGGCCGGACAGAATCCGATCGTGCCTGGGCCCCGCGCTCCGGGACGCGGCCATTGGCTCCTGGAATTGCTGCGTTTCCTCGCGTACGGGACCGGCAGCAAGAACGGCGCCAGTAGGAATAGGGGATTCCCCTACTCACGAATGATCTCAGGGATCATATCAAAAAAGCACATTCACCTATTGCTGGCACAAGGCTTCTCGGGTGCTCTTGCACGGGTCCGACGGACCGGCAGAGGCCCCCCTCGGGGGGCCTCCCGCGTCTGGCCGTGACTCGATCAGCCGATCAGGCCCCGAGGCGGGTTCCGTACGCGCGCCCCCGGGGACGCGTGGTGCGTCGGTACGGAGAGAAGGTGACCCATGTCCGTCATCCGTGAAGTCCTCGCCAAGATCAAGGCGACCGATCCCGATCAGTTCGAGTTCCACCAGGCCGCCGAGGAGGTCCTCAGCAGCCTCGAACCAACGGTGGCCAAGCACCCCGAGTTCGTGAAGGCCGGCATCTACGAGCGCATCGTGGAGCCGGACCGCGCGTTCCAGTTCCGGGTGCCCTGGGTGGACGACAAGGGCAACGTCCGGGTGAACCGCGGCTTTCGCGTCCAGTTCAACAACGCCATCGGTCCCTACAAGGGTGGGCTCCGCTTCCACCCCTCCGTCAACCTCGGGATCCTCAAGTTTCTCGGCTTCGAGCAGATCTTCAAGAACGCGCTCACGACGCTCCCCATGGGGGGCGCCAAGGGCGGCAGCGATTTCGATCCGAAGGGCAAGTCCGACGGCGAGGTGATGCGGTTCTGCCAGGCCTTCATGCGCGAGCTCGAGCGGCACATCGGCGCCGACGTGGACGTCCCGGCCGGAGACATCGGGGTCGGCGGTCGCGAGATCGGGTACATGTACGGGTACTACAAGAAGCTCCGGAACGAGCACACGGGCGTGCTGACCGGGAAGGGCCTGGACTGGGGCGGCAGCCTCATCCGCCCCGAGGCGACCGGCTATGGCTGCGTCTACTTCGCGGCCGAGATGCTGGCCACCCGCAAGCAGTCCTTCCAGGGCAAGACCGTGGCCGTCAGCGGCGCGGGCAACGTGGCCCAGTACACCGTGGAGAAGGTGAACGCGCTCGGCGGCAAGTGCATCAGCCTCTGCGACTCGAGCTCCACCATCGTGGATCCGGCCGGGATCGACGCGGAGAAGCTCGCCTACGTCATGCAGCTCAAGAACGAGCAGCGCGGACGGATCAGCGACTACGCCTCGCGGTACCCGGGCGTGTCCTGCTACGTGGGCGAGAGCATCTGGGACGTGATCAAGAACCACGGCCTGAAGGTCGACATCGCGCTGCCCAGCGCCACGCAGAACGAGATCGACGGCGCGCACGCCCAGGCGCTGGTCAAGGCGGGCTGCATCTGCGTCGCCGAGGGCGCGAACATGCCCTCCACCCCCGAGGCGATCCACGTCTACCAGGAGAACAAGCTGCTCTACGGGCCGGGCAAGGCCGCCAACGCCGGCGGGGTCGCCACCTCGGGCCTCGAGATGAGCCAGAACAGCATGCGGCTGTCCTGGTCGCGGGAGGAGGTCGACCAGCGACTCCAGGGCATCATGAAGAGCATCCATCAGGCTTGCCTCGCCGCGGCCGAGGCCTATGGAAGGCCTGGTGACTACGTGACCGGGGCCAACATCGCGGGCTTCCTCAAGGTCGCGCGCGCGATGTACGCCTACGGCGTGGTGTGATCCCCGGGCCCGGCCCCACCGCCGGTGGGGCCGGGCTACCTGCCGAGGCGGGCCGCCGCTGCAAAGCGGGCGCGTCGGTCGCGTCGGCGTGCTAGCTCTCACGCCCTTTCGTTTCGCGACATGTACCCCGTTCGCTCTGCCACCTGGCTCGCCCCGCTGGTGCGCCGGCTCGTCGTCGACGCGCCGCGCGTCGCGGCCCGCCACCGTCCCGGCCATTTCGTCATCGTCCGCGGCACCCCCGACGGGGAGCGGATCCCGCTCACCATCGCCGACTCCGATCCAGCGACCGGGACGGTGACGCTGGTGATCCAGATGGCCGGGGCGACGACCGAGCGGCTCTGCGCGCTCGTCGCCGGCGACGCGCTGTGCGACGTGGTCGGCCCGCTCGGGCGACCCACCGAGCTCGAGCGGTTCGGCCACGTCGTGCTCGTGGGGGGGGGCGTCGGGACCGCGGTGATCTACCCGCAGGCCGCGGCGCTGAAGGCGCTCGGCAACCGGGTCACCGCGGTGATCGGGGGCCGGAGTCGCCCCTACGTCATCCTGGAAGAGGAGCTCGGCGCGGTCTGCGACGCCGTCCTCCCCTGCACGGACGACGGGAGCCATGGCTTCCACGGGTTCGTGACCCAGCGCCTCGCCCTGCTCCTCGAGGAGGCGCCTCCGGTGGACGCGGTCATCACCGCCGGGCCGGTGCCGATGATGCGCGCGGTGGCCGAGGTGACGCGCCCGCGGGGCGTCCGCACCATCGCGTCGCTGAACCCGCTGATGGTGGACGGGACCGGGATGTGCGGCGGCTGTCGGGGCACCGTCGGCGGCGAGCAGCGCTTCGCCTGCGTGGACGGGCCGGAGTTCGACGCCCACGCCGTGAGCTTCGACGAGCTCCAGGACCGCCTGGGGGCGTACCGCGCCCACGAGCTCCGGGCGCGCGAGCGGCTGCTCGCGGATCGAGACCACCAGTGCCGGCTGGAGCGGGCGCGCGCCGAGCTCGACGCGCCGGCGCAGGAGGGCCGCTGATGTCGCCGTCCCTCAAGGCGTCCGAGCGGATGAAGATCCCCCGCGCGCGGATGGATGAGCAACCCGTCCCCCTCCGGTCGCGCTGCTTCCTGGAGGTGAACCGCGGCCTGAGCGACGAGCAGGCCTCCGTCGAGGCCACCCGGTGCCTGCAGTGCCGGGAGGCGGCCTGCGTCGGGGGTTGCCCGGTCGAGGTGGACATCCCCGGCTTCGTCGACGCCGTCGCCGCGGGCGATCTCCCCCGGGCCGCCGACATCCTCTACGCGAGCAACGTCCTGCCCGGGATCACCGGCCGCGTCTGCCCGCAGGAGACGCAGTGCGAGGTCCGGTGCGTGCTCGGCAAGAAGCACGAGCCGCTCGCGGTCGGCTACCTCGAACGCTTCGTCGCCGACTGGGCGCGGGAGCACCGCACCGAGGTGGTCGAGCGGGCGGCGCCGACCGGGCGCCGCGTCGCCGTCGGCGGCAGCGGACCCGCCGGGCTCACCTGCGCCGGCGAGCGCGCCCGGCGCGGCCACGCGGTCACCGTGTTCGAAGCGCTCCACCGCGCCGGCGGCGTCCTCGTCTACGGGATCCCCGAGTTTCGGCTGCCGAAGGTGATCGTCGACCAGGAGGTCGGCAAGCTCATCGAGCTCGGGGTGCGCATCGAGACCAACGTCGTCGTTGGCCAGACCCTCACCGTCGGGGATCTGCTCGGCGAGGAGGGCTTCCACGCGGTCTTCATCGCCAACGGTGCGGGCCTGCCCCGCTTCCAGGGGATCCCCGGGGAGCACCTCAAGGGGGTCTACTCGGCGAACGAGTACCTCACCCGGGTCAACCTCATGGGCGCGTTCCAGGGCGAGGACGCGGCGACGCCCGTGCTCCGCGGCCGCGGGGTGGTGGTGGTCGGGGGCGGCAACACCGCGATGGACGCCGTGCGCACGGCGCGCCGCCTGGGGGCGGACCCGGCCACCCTCGTCTACCGCCGCTCCGAGGAGGAGATGCCGGCGCGCGTCGAGGAAGTGCACCACGCGCGCCAGGAGGGGATCGTCTTTCGGATGCTGACCAACCCCGTCGCCGTGCTCGGCGACGAGCAGGGGTGGGTGCGCGCCGTCCGCTGCCAGCGCATGGAGCTCGGGGCGCCCGACGCCTCGGGGCGCCGGAGCCCCGTCCCCGTGGCGGGGAGCGAGTTCGAGATCGAGTGTCAGGTCTTCGTGGAGGCCGTGGGCACGCGCGCCAACCCGCTGCTCACCCAGACGACCCCCGATCTGGCGCTCGACCGGTGGGGGCAGATCCGGGTCGACGAGCGGGGGATGACCAGCATCCCGGGGGTGTTCGCCGGGGGCGACATCGTCCGCGGCGGCGCGACCGTGATCCTGGCCATGGGCGACGGCAAGCGCGCCGCCGCCGCCATCCACGAGTGGGTCAGCCGGGCCTAGAGGGGCGATCCGACGCCTCGCCCTGCCCGCGCGGCCACGGGTCGGGCTGCCGGGGCGAAGCCGCGCCCGGCGGCCCCCCGACACGAGGGCGATCGTCTCGACCTGCGTCACCCCGAGGCGGTGAAGCGCGGGTCCGTTCTTGGCCCCCCGGTTCGTGGTGTTGCGCCGCGCCGCCGGCGAGCGCAGCATGGGCTCGAGGCTTGCCCTCGGGAGCCCGCCGCGTGTCCGAACGCTACAACCTCTTCGAGCTCCCGCACAAGCCGTTCCGCCTGATGTGGGCGGAGCTTCTCGGACCGCTCGGCGCGGTCAACCCGGCGGACGAGGCGGCGCTCGCGCGCCTCGAGGCCCGGATCGAGTTTGCCACCGAGGTCTACGCGCAGCACAACCGCGAGGAGAGCGAGTGGCTCGGCCCGCGCCTGCGCGACGTCAACCCGGAGTTGGCGGACCGCTGGCTCGCCGAGCATGCCGACCACGAGCGCGTGCTCGAGCACCTCGCGGCCCGCGCGCGGTCCGTCTGCGCCGAGGCCGACGTCGCCGCACGGCGGGAGCTGCTCGCGGACCTCTACCGCTTCTTCTGCGAGTTCGTGGCCGACGATCTCGCGCACATGTCGCTCGAGCAGGGCGAAATCATGTGCGAGCTCCAGGCCGCCTACGACGACGACGAGCTCCGCGCGCTCGAGCGGGAGTTTTTGGACGAGCAGGTGTCCGCGGACCAGCTCCAGCGCGTCACCCCGCTCTTCCTGCGCGCAGGGAACCTCGACGAGCGAGCCCGGATCCTGGCGCTCGTGCAGCGTCGCCTCGACCGCGACGCCTTCGAGGACCTCATGGCCCGGGTCGTGCCGCGCATCGTCCCCGCGCCGGAGCTCACGGAGCTCCGCGCCCGGCTCGGGCTCGCCGCGTGACCGGGCGCGCGCGGCGAGCCCGGCGGCGTCGCCGCGCCACCCGGCTTCCCGCGCGGAAGGTGGCCCGCCGGCGTCCGGGGTGGAGCCCGGGTTGGCGCGCGCCGGCCGGAAGGTCGGTCCTGCGGCGCCGACGGGTCCCCGACGAGGGGCTCGGCGTGTCCCGGGGTGAGCCGGCCGTTGGTGCAGCTCCAGGGCACTCCGCGCGGTCGGTGGCGACGGCGCCGGGCCGCGGGGCGCTTTCCCGATCGGCGCTGCCCGACCCGCGCGCCCGGCGCGGGAGGAATTTCTCCTGGCGCGGTCCCCGCGCAGCCACTATTAGCCCGCGCGAAATCGCCGCGCCGCGCCCCCGCTCCGGTACGCCCGGCGCCGGCGCCGCGCCGAGGGAGCCGCCGTGACCAGCGACCTAGCCCGCGTGCGCAACATCGGGATCAGTGCCCACATCGACTCGGGGAAGACGACCCTGACCGAGCGCATCCTCTATTACACCCAGCGGATCCACGCGATCCACGACGTGAAGGGCAAGGACGGCGTGGGCGCGAAGATGGACTCGATGGACCTCGAGCGCGAGCGCGGCATCACCATCCAGTCCGCCGCGACCCACTGCGTGTGGTCCGGGACCCACATCAACATCATCGACACCCCGGGGCACGTGGACTTCACCATCGAGGTGGAGCGGGCGCTCCGCGTGCTCGACGGCGCCGTCCTCGTGCTCTGCGCTGTCGCTGGCGTCCAGTCCCAGTCGCTCACCGTGGACCGCCAGATGCGGCGGTACGGCGTGCCGCGCATCGCGTTCGTCAACAAGTGCGATCGCTCCGGCGCCAACCCCCTGCGCGTCCGTGAACAGCTCCGCGAGAAGCTCCAGCTCAACCCGGTGCTGCTGCAGTTCCCCATCGGGCTCGAGGACCGCTTCGAGGGGGTGGTCGACCTGGTGACGATGGAGGCGGTGCGGTTCGAGGGCGCGCACGGCGAGCGGCTCTCGCGGGGGCCCGTCCCCGCCGAGCTCGAGGCCGACGTCGCGCGCGCGAGAGAGGAGATGCTCGACGCGCTCTCCATGTTCTCGGACGAGCTGACCGAGGCCATCCTGGAGGAGCGGGTCACGCCGGAGATCGTCCGCGCGAGCATCCGCCAGGCGACCATCGGGCTGAAGATCGCCCCGGTCATGCTGGGCTCGGCCTTCAAGAACAAGGGCGTGCAGCTCCTGCTCGACGGCATCGCCGACTACCTGCCGAGCCCCTCCGAGGTGGTAAACCGCGGGGTCGACCTCGACCGTGAGGAGGCGGAGGTGACGCTGGTGAGCGCCGCCGACGCCCCCCTCGTCATGCTGGCCTTCAAGCTGGAGGACGGGCGATACGGTCAGCTCTCGTACCTCCGGGTCTACCAGGGTACGGTCAGTCGCGGCTCGGAGGTGACCAACACCCGCACCGGCAAGCGGCACAAGGTGGGGCGCCTGGTGCGCATGCACGCCGACGAGATGGAAGACATCGACGTCGCGACCGCGGGCGACATCGTCGCCATGTTCGGGATCGACTGCCACTCCGGTGACACCTTCACCGACGGCACCCTCAACGTCGCGATGACGTCGATGTTCGTGCCCGAGCCGGTGATCTCGCTCTCCGTCACGCCCAAGGACAACAAGGCGCAGGCCAACATGGGGAAGGCGCTCCGCCGCTTCACCAAGGAGGATCCGACCTTCCGGGTGGGGGCGGACCCGGAGACGGGGGACACCATCATCAGCGGCATGGGCGAGCTCCACCTCGACGTGTACATCGAGCGGATGCGGCGCGAGTACGCCGCCGAGGTGGTGACCAGTCCGCCGCGGGTCGCCTACCGGGAAACCATCGCGCGCCGCGTCGAATTCAACTACACGCACAAGAAGCAGACCGGCGGCTCGGGCCAGTACGGCCGGGTCGCGGGCTTCATCGAGCCCTGGACGGAGGAGCCGTTCCGCTTCGTGGACGAGGTGGTGGGCGGGGCGGTCCCGCGCGAGTTCGTCCCCGCGGTCGAGAAGGGTTTCCGCTCCATGCTCGTCAAGGGGGCGCTCATCGGGGCGCCCGTCACCGGTGTCTCGGTGACGTTGAACGACGGCGCGTCGCACTCGGTCGACTCCTCGGACATCGCCTTCCAGGAGGCCGCCCGGGGCGCCTGGCGCGAGGCCTACCTCAAGGCAGGGCCGCTGATCCTGGAGCCGCTGATGAAGGTCGCCGTCGAGGGGCCGAGCGCCTTCCAGGGCGGGGTGGTGGGGCTCCTGATGCAGCGCCGCGGGCTCGTCGTGGGCTCGACGGAGGGGGACGGGTTCTGTCGCGTGGAGGCGGACGTGCCGCTGGCCGAGATGTTCGGCTTCTCGACGGCGCTCCGCTCCGCGACCCAGGGGAAGGCCGAGTTCACCATGGAGTTTGCGCGCTACGCGCCGGTGCCGGCGCTGATCGCCGAGGCGCTCGTCGAGCAGTACCGCCGGGACCAGGCCAAGAAGGCGAAATGAGGGAGCCGAGCCATGTATCGTAGAGAGCTGAACGAGCGGAGCCCGATGCGGGTTCTCGAGCGATCGATGCACGGCGGGCTCGGTCGCGGCAACCTCGGCGTCGTGGTGTCGACGCCCGGGCTGGGCAAGACGCCGCTCCTGGTGCAGATCGCCCTCGACCATCTGCTGCGGGATCGTCGGGTGCTCCACGTCTCGGGCGGGCACGCCGTGGATCACGTCCGCGCCTTCTACGGCGAGATCTTCCACGAGATCTGCGCCGTCTCCGGCCTCGCCGACCCCGAGGCGGTGCTGCTGGAGGTCGAGCGGCACCGGCTCATCTTCTCCCTGCTCGGGCCGGCGGGGGCGCCGCGCGCGGCGGCCCGGGCCGAGCCGGCGCCGGTGGGCCGCATCGAGGAGGTCGTCGCGTTCGCGCGGGACGTCGCCCACTTCTCCCCCGACGTCATCGTCGTCGATGGATTCGATCTGCTGTGCGGCTCCGAGGGGACGCTGCTCGCCCTGCGGGAGGTGGCGCGCAGCACCGACGCGGAGCTGTGGTTCGCGGCGAGCGTGGACGGCCTCGCGCCGGCGGGCGCCGAGCTGCCGGCTCCGCTCGGCCGCTTCGCGAGCCAGCTGGACGTGGTGGTGGGGCTCGAGGCGGTCGGCGACGCCGTGCACCTGCGCCTGCTCAAGGACCACGACGAGCGTTCGCCCGCCGCGCTCCACCTTCGCCTCGATCCGCACACCATGCGGGTGATCGACGAGGCGCCCGGCGGAGCCCTCGAGCGCCCGCGCGACGCCAGCCGCTTCCGGCTCGTCTCCGGCGGCTGCAAGGGCGCGGAGGCGGAGTTCGGCGCGGCGGCGGAGCGGCACGGCATCGAGGAGGTCAACTTCACCTACGCCGGCAACCCGCAGCTCGTGCGCCAGCGAGGGCTCGTCGTTCTCTCGGAGGAGGAGCTCGCGCGCGGCGAGTTCAGCCTCGTCTACGCCTCGCGGCGGCTCGGCCGTCCGCTCACGCGGATCCCGTTCGTGCGCAACGTGCTGCAGGCGATCTGGCACCAGATCACCTCGGCGAGCCAGGTGTTCGCGGTCGGCGTCATCCAGGCCGATGGCACCGTGAAGGGCGGCACCGGCTGGGGCGTGGAGCTGGCGCGGCTGTGGAACAAGCCGGTCTTCGTCTTCGATCAGGATCGCGGCGCCTGGTTCCGCTGGAGCGGCGCGGCCTGGGAGCTGGTGACGGCCCCCTCGATCACCCGCGAGCGCTTCGCCGGCATCGGCACGCAGACCCTCTCGGAGCGAGGGCGCGCGGCGATCCAGCAGCTCTTCCAGCGCTCGTTCGGTCCGGCGGCGCCCCCCTGAGGGGCGCCCGGCCCCGCGGCGGCGGGCCGCGTCGTCCGGGCGCCTCGCCCCGCCCGAAGCTCAGTCGAAGGAGGCCGACAGCAAGAGCGCGGGCGAGTAGACGGTGTGGTGCCAGTCGACGTCGTTGTCGTCCTCGGCCCCGGTGCGCGCGATCATGAAGCGGCCGAGCACCCCCAGGGAGGCGACGTCGGCGATCCAGAAGTCGTAGCCGACGCCGAGCATCCCCGCCGCGCCCGCGCCCTGCTGGTCGGCGACGGGCACCTCGATCGGCAGCTCGAGCTCGGCGTCGCCGTCCCCGAGCCCGAGGTGGGCGAACCCGAGCGCGAGGGTGAGGTGGAGGCCCGCCGCGGGATCGGGGTAGTAGTCGAACATCGGGCCCAGCATGAAGAAGCTGCCGCTCTCGAAGTCGACCTCGTCGATGTCCGCGATCCAGTCGATCTCCCCGGCGTGCGGGGAGGGGCCGAGATTGAAGTAGAACCCCGCGCCGAGGAGGCCGCCGTCGAAGACGCCGTAGCCGGCGCTGAGCTCGCCGGTGACCGCCACGCCGCCCAGGTGGCCCTCGACGGCCTCGCCGGCGGGGTCCTCGACCCCGAGCAGGTTGACCTCGTCGCTCGCGAAATGATCCCCGGCGTAGCCGAGCCCGAACGCGGCGCGCACGTGCAGCGCGTCGTGGACGCGCGGCTCGGCGGCGGCGGCCGGCAGCGTGAGCGTGGCGGTGGCGAAGAGGGCGCGAGCGATGGCAGCAAGACGCATGGAGCCTCCGGGTGGGGCGCCGCGGGCGCCGCCCCACTTCAGCACCGAGCCCGCGGGCCGTAAAGCCGCCGGCGCCCGCGGTCGGCGGCCCGGCGGTGGTCTGGCCGAGTCCTCGACGATGCATGTCTGTCCCGAGTGCGGGGAGGGCTATCCGGGTCCCGGTGCCTGCCCGCGCGACCGGGCGCTCCTCGCCGACGGCGCGGTGGATCCCCTGCTCGGCCAGGGCGTCGGCCTCTACCGCGTGGCTCGTCGCATCGGGGCTGGCGGCATGGGCCAGGGCTACGAGGGCGTGCACCCCGGCATCGGTAGCCGGGTGGCCATCAAGGTGCTGGTCGGCGATTTCGCGCGCCAGCAGCCGCTGGTGGAGCGCTTCTTCGCGGAGGCGCGCGCCGTCAACGTCATCCGCCACGAGGGCATCGTCAACGTCCTCGATCTGGCCTGGCTGCCGGACGGGCGCCCGCACATCGTGCTGGAGTTCCTCGACGGGCAGCCGCTCTCCGCGGTGATGCACCGGCGGGGGCCGCTCCCGCTCGGATCGCTCCTGACCCGGCGCGCGGAGGTGCTCTACGCCCTCGCCGCGGTCCACGCGCAGGGGATCGTCCACCGTGACCTCAAGCCCGACAACGTCTTCGTCACCCCGGGCGGCCACGCCAAGGTCCTCGACTTCGGGATCGCGAAGCTCCGCCCGGACTTCGGCAGCGGGAGCGTCGCGACGGCGGCCGGCTCCATGCTGGGGACGCCGCAGTACATGGCGCCGGAGCAGGCGCTCGGACGGGCCGTCGACGCGCGCGCCAATCCGTACGCGGCAGGGGTGATCCTGTTCCAGGGCGCCACCGGGCGGCGCCCGTTCGTCAGGGCGTCGCTCTTCGATCTGCTCCGGCAGCACGTCGAGGCGCCGCTGCCGCCGCTCCGCGCGCTCGGGCCCGACGCGACGCCTCCGCCGCGGCCCGGCGCGACGACGTCGACGACCCGCTCCTCCCCCCGCTCGCGCGGCCCGGGCCGGTGGAGTGGATCGGCCAGAAGCCGCCGGGCTTCGACCCGGCGCGGCTCGACGTGGACGCGCACCTCGCGCAGGGCGTCGCGTTCGCGCACAAGAGCGTGCCGGACGCGGAGCTCATCCTGATCAGCGTGTCGGGGGTGAAGCGCGACGGGACCATCGACCTCGGGCCGAGCTCGTCGCCGTCGGGCGCCATCTTCGCGCGATGGCGCTCGCGCCGCCTCTCGGAGCGCCCCGCCGGGCTGCCGGTGGGCGCGAAGGTGTAGGCGGCCTGCACCTGCTCGTACCTCGCCGGCAGCGAGGGCATCTTCGCCCTGCCCCAGGAGCACATGGGCTGCGAGGAGGCGACGGTGGCGTGGCCGACCTGCACGGTGAAGCAGGTGCTGGCGAAGGCCGACGCGCTCGGGGCGCCGCGGGGGGAGTACGTCGCGGACGTCATGTACCTCGGCGCGGGGGCGGGTTCGGCGCGGGGGCGCGTCGCGAGCGGCGACTTCGAGCGCACGATCCCCGACGGCTGTCCGTGAGCCGGCGGCGCTCGCCGGGCCCCCGCGCTCAGGCCTCCTCGGCCCCTGTCACCTCGAGCACGAACGACACCTGGCGCGAGAAGGCGACCCGATCGCCTGGCCCGAGCGGGACCACCGCGTGCGGCCTGACGCGCTCCCCGTTCACGAAGGTGCCGTTCGTCGAGCCCAGATCGGTGACGCTGACGGCGCGGCCCACCACGTGAATCACGGCATGCTTGCCGGACACCGTGACCGCCGCCAGCACCGCGGGGTGGCCGGTGGCGCCCGACGGGAGGCGGCGCACCGCCTCGGCCACCGGCCCCGCGTCGCCGCCGAGCACCGTCTCTCCCTCCGCGAGCGGCAGGTCGGCGACGCCAGCCGCCTCGGCGCGCAGGCGGAACCGGGGGGGCCGCGGGTCGCGGCGCGTCGCCGCGGGGTCCGCGGTGGGGCGCTGCTCGCTGGCCGCCGACGCCGAGGGGGGCGCCTCACCGGCCCTGGCGCGCGCCGGAGCCGCTACCTCGCCGGGCGGCGCGGCCGCGGGCACGGGCGGCGGCTCGCTCGCGCCCGCGGGCGCCAGGGGTCGCGGGGCGTCCCCCCGCGTCGCCGCGGGCGGCGGCGAGCGCCGGCGCTCCCCCGCGCGGGCGCGGCGGGTGAGCCCCAGCAGCGCGATCAGCAGGAGGGCGGCGAGGCCGAGCGCGCCGACGCCGACACCGACGGCGAACCAGGGCGAGCTCGGCCGGCACCGGCCCTCCCGGCACCGCTCGCCTTCCCGGCACTCGGCGTCGCCCTGGCATGCCCCCACGCAGCGGCACCGGTGCTCCCGGCAAGTCGGCGCGGCGCCGTCAGGACACCGGCAGTCGCCCGCCTGGTCGCACTGCTCGCAGGCGCGGGCCTCGCCGAGGCGGGACAGCTCGGTCGCGTGCGGCTGGCGCGACCTGGCGACGGCGGTCTCGTTCACCAGCGCGGTGAGCTCGACCGCCGTCGGTCCGGGGGTGACGTCGCCACACAGCCGGCAAGTCGTGCGCTGCCAGGAGCTCACCATCTGCGCGAAGCTCCCGAGGGCCTGGGCGAGGTTGGGGCTCAGATCGGCGTTGGCCTCGACCTCGCGGATGACGCCTCCGCCCGACCGCACCGCCAGCGCCTGCAGGCGCGTCGCCGCCGCTTGCAAGGTGGCCCGCTGCGCCGGGCTCGCGGGCTCATGCCCGATCACGACCGCGAAGATGGGGGCCCCGAGCCGCCGCGACCGCTCGACGAGCAGGGTGTCCTCGGCGCCGCTGCCCGAGGGGAGGCTGGGGTCGACGCCGTCGGAGACGATCACGATGGCGCGCAGGGGTCGGGAGGTCATCTCGATCAAGCGCGTCGCGTCGAGGACGCGCCGGTAGGCGGCGGCGCCCGCCGGCGCGGGCGGCGGCGCGGCGGAGAGGAAGCCCTCGAGCAAGGGCAGGCTGCTGGTGAGCGGCTGCTCGCGCGGGGGCGGCGCCCCATAGCTGTCGAGCACCGCGTACTCGTCGGGCGCCCCGCGCCGGGCCGTGAGCTCCACCCGCAGGAAGTCCGCGACGCCCGCCAGCAGCTCGCGCGACCACCGGCCGAGCGCGCCCGGTTCGCCCCGATCGATCGCGATCAGGGTCGCGAAGCCGTCCCCTGCCAGGCGGACGTTGACCGGCGCCCCCCCCGCGTCGCAGCCGCCGCGCGTGAGCTCCACGCGCATGACCGGCTCGCCCGGCGTGAGGATCGGGTCGTGATAGACGAGGAGCTCGTCCCGAGCGCGGATCACGCGCCGGATCTCGAAGTCTGCCGCGCGGGCCGCCGCGGGGAGCGTGGTCAGGAGCGCGAGGCCGAGCGCGAGCCCGCGCCTCGGGCCCGCGCCGGGGGGCGCGGCGGCGCGACGCGGCGCCGAGCGGGCGGCGGATCGCGGCAGGGTCATGGCGTCCTCCCGGGCGAGTCCCAGGGTACTCTACTACTGGCCGCGACCCCGGCGGAAGGCGCGCGCCGGGATCACGGAGGGCCGGCGTCGCGCAGGCGCACCACCTCGCGGACCGACGCGCGATCGCTCGGGTTGCACTTCACGGCGCGCTCGAACGCCGCGAGCGCGCCGGCGGGGTCCCCGAGGGCCACCCGCGCGCGGCCGAGCAGCGCGTGCGGCGCGCCCACCTCGGGCGCGAGCTCGCAAGCGTGCGCGGCCCACGCTGCGGCGGCGCGCGGATCGCCCTCGGCGAGCAGCAGATCAGCCAGCGCCAGCGCGGCCTCGAGATCGGTCATGTCGAGCACGGCGGCGCGCCGGAAGAGGCGCTTCGCCTCCTTCGACTGCCCCTTCTGGGAGCGCATGCGACCACCGTTGAGCGCCAGCGAGCGCACCGCGGCGGCGGCTGGGCGATTGTTCGGATCCGGGATCCAGGCCGCGCGCGCCTCCGCGAACCGCCCGCGCGCGGCGAGCGCGTCGCCGCGGAGCTCCGCCAGCACGGGGCTCGGGGTGTCCTGGAGGTAGGCGTCGGCCTGCGCGAGCGCCGCCGGCGTGTCGCCGGCGCGCAGGAGCACCGAGAGGTGCAGCGCCCGGGCCGCGATCGAGCGCGGATCCTTCTCGAGGGCGAGGCCCAGGAGGTGCAGCGCCTCCTCGACCTGCTCGTGGCGGTGGGCGTCCTCCGCGAGCGCGACGAGCTGCCGCACCGAGGCGTTCGCGAGCGCCGGGACGGGTCCGCGCGTGGCCATCACCTCCGCGATCGCCGGCGCGGGTCTGACGAGCTCCGCGAAGGCCGCGTCGGGCCCGGTCGCGGCCTCGGGCGCGGTGGCGGAGGAACTGGCCGAGGCGCTGGCCACGGGTTGCGAGGCGCTCGCGGCGGCGCTCGGCGCGGGCCGCGAGGTCACGTTCGCCGCCGCCGCCGAGGGCTCGCCGCGCTGCCCCGTCGACCGGGCGAACCGCGCGTCGAGCGCGGGGATGCGGAGGACGCCGAGCCGCGCCGCGCCGAGCGTGGCGCCGCCCGCGACGAGGAGCGCTCCGGCCACGGCGAGCACGATGCGTCCGCGCCGGGGTCGCGCCGAGGCGACGCTGACCTCCGGGGCCGACGAGAACCCCGGCGACCGCGGCGCGGCGGCGCTGGCCGGCGCGCTCTCGCCCCGCGGCGAGGTCGCGGGCCAGGGCGGCAGCCCCGCGCTCGCGGCGGGGCTGGTCCGGCGCGAGCTCGGCGACGGATCGTCCCGGGGCGGTGCGACCGGCGCGTTCGATGGCGGCGCGGGTGGGGGGGCGGCATTCGGCGGCGGAGGGCGCGGCCCGGGGTGCGGCGGGAGCGAGCTCGGTGGGGGCTGGAGCGGGCGCTCGCTCGGGGGCGGCGGGCGTGTCGAGGGCGGTGGCGGGCGGGGGCTGGAGTGGCCGGCGCGGAGGGCTCCGGGTCCGCCCGCGCGACCCAAGGTGGGGGCTCGCTCGGGATCGAGCGCCACGTCGATCTGCGGCGCGGTCGGCTGCGGAGGTCGGGGGCCGCCGAGCCCGGTTTCGCTGTCGCGCCGCGCCGCCTCGTGGGCGGCCCGCGCGAGCTCGGCCAGGCGCGCTGCGACCCGTTCGGATGGCTCCCGCGGCCCGCGCAGGTGGATCGTGTGGCCCCCGCGCCGGTCGAGCAGCGCCCGGGCAGCAGCGTCCTCGGTGACGAGCGCCAGGGATGCTCGCCCCACCAGCGCGACGAGGCTGTCGAGCTTGGCGGCATCGACCCGGGTCGTGACCCAGGTGACCAGGATCGGCTCGATGGCGCGGACGGCCTTCACCGCCTCGCCCTCGCTGGTGACGGCGGGGGTAGTGCCGAGGCTCGCGAGTTCCTTGACGAGGTGGGCACCTCCAGGGCCGTCGCTGGCGATCACGAGCACGCGCGGATTGGTCGAGGGGCTGCTCACTTCTGCCAAGCTGACTCCCGGGCTCGGTCGTCCCGCCGGCAGACTGGATCGCTTTGCCGTCCTTGTCAGCCCCGGAAGGCCCCGCAGGACCGGCGCGGCGAGCGATCCCCTGGTCGCTTCGGGGTCCGTCGCGCTGTCTCGCGCTGCCGATGCTGGGAACGAGCCGGCGCTGCGTGGTAGATAGCGCGGCAGGGTCATGGCAGACGCCGACAAACCGAGCGCCGGTCCCTTGCCCGGAGGGAAGCGGTCCAGCGAGGCCGACCTGGACGAGTCCTTGGGCGACGCGTCCTCGGGCGCCGCGCGAGGCTCGGATCGGGTCGCGGCCGCCCACCCGGATCCTGCACGACCCTCAGGCGCCACGGCCAGGCCGGGCGAGCCAGGAGCACGCACGTCGTCGGTGCTCCCGCCAGCGGGCAGGGGGGCCTTGACGTCAGGGATCCCCGGTGCGCCGAAGACCCCCTCGTGGCTGCCCAAGCTGGGCGCCGGCGCGTCGACGCCTCCGGGCAGGGCAGCGACGGCGGCCCCTCAGCGCGTGTCGGCGGCGACGGCCGCTGCCGGCAAGGCGGAAGCAGGCGGCGCGTCGGCGCCGCCGGCCGCTCCTCCCCCGGTGATCCGGCCCCCTCGCGCGGAGCTGGCGGGCAGCGCGACCGCGACACCTTCACCGGCTCCTCCGCGGCCTCCGAGCGCACGACCCCCGCCGGGTCACGCGCCGGGCGCTTCCGCCTTGGCCACACCGCCCCCGGCGCCGCATCGGTCGTCGACCTCGCCGCCCCTCCCGACACGCGCGCCGAGCGCGCGTCCTCCGGCGCCAGCCGGCGGCACACCACTGCCGCGCCCCGGCGGACCGCCGGCGGGTGCGCCCCGTCCGCCGAGCGCGGGTGCGCCGGCGAGCGCCGCCTCGACTCCGCACCCGACGCCGCCGCCTCCGCCGAGCGCACGCGCGCCGGCAACGGCCGCGGCGCGTCCACCATCGGCGCCCCCCTCTCCGTCGCACCCGCCTTCACCGCACCCGCCTTCACCACCCCCGCCACCGCCGCAGCGGCCGGCTCCAGCTGCCGTCGCGGCGACGGCTCCCGCGGTCGTCACCGCACCCATGATCTCGCTGGAGCCCGCGGCGTCGGTGGAGCCGGTGGAGCCGGTGGAACCCGCGGCGCCGGCGGTAGAGCCCGCGTCGACGGCGGTGGAGCCTGCGGCGCCACGGGCACCCGCGGCGGCGGTCGAGGCCGGCGAGGAGCCGGCCCGGGACGGCTCCGCTGCGGGGGTGGAGGTGTCGCCCGAGGCGCCGGAGCCCCCGGTGGCCTCCGAGGCCGTGAGCGTCCCCATCGAGGTGAGCTTGCCGCGCACCTCCTCGAGCGATGGCCTGGACGTCCCCGTCGACCTCGCGGACGGCGCCTCGAGCCCCTTTGCCGCGCGCGCCGCGAGCATCACCGACGCGGGCGTGGATCTGTCGAACCTCCCCTCGTCGCCGCTCTCGGCGAGCCTGGGGCGGGCGGCCCCCGCCGCGGTGACGGCGCCGAGCGCGGCGTCGAGCCGCCAGTGGCAGCCGTCCCGAGCGCTCTTCTTCGCGGTCGCGGCGATCGCGGCCGTGCTGGTCGTCGCGCTCCTGGTCACGCGTGGCCGCCGCGCGCCGGACCAGCGCCCCGCCTCCAGCGCGACCGCGAGCGAGGCCGCGCGCACCGCGACGCCCGAGCCCGCGCGCACCGTGGCGTCCGAGCCCGCCGCGCCCGAGGTCGACGAGGAGCCGGCGGACCCCATGGCCGCGGGGCGCGCGCGGGGCGACGAGGAGCCGGCGGCGCGTGAGCCCCGCGGCGGCAAGCGCGCCGGCGGCGCCGCCGCTGCCGCGCAGGAGCCTGCGGCCAAGGACGCCAAGGAGAAGGAGCCGGCCTCCGGTGAGGACGAGCCCGCCGCAGCGCCCGCCGGCACCGGCACGGTGAACGTGTACTCGACCCCACCCGCCACCGTGTACATAGACGGTCGCCGCATCGGCGTGACCCCGAAGCAGGTGACCCTCCCTGCTGGTCCGCACACGGTCGTCGTCGAGGATCCCGAGCTCGGGCGCCAGTCCGTGCAGGTCGACGTGCAGCCGAAGAAGCAGCACTCGGTCAACCTCACGCTCGACTGAGCGAAGGTTGAGGTCATGGGCGAGGTCGCCGGCGCAGCGCCCCTGCCGGTCGTCGTCGCGGGCCCGGCGCCGCGGGGTGCCGCCCGCCCGCGCGCCTTCGTGCTCGACGCCGGCGGCGCGCAGCTCGTGGCCTGGTGCGTGCTCGCGCTCGTCAACCAGCCGCTGATCGTCGCCCGGTTGCCGCCGGCGCCGGCCGGGACGCGGCTCTTGCACCACGCCCTCGACGCGGGCGGGCTGGTCGCCCTCGGCGTTCTCTCGCTCGGGGCGGCGCGGCTGGGGCAGTGGGGCCTGTCGCGGCTGCCGGGCGGCCGCCTGCGAGGCTGGCTGTCCGCGGCCCTCCTCGGCGCCGCGGTGTTCGCGGTCGCGATGGCGACCCTCGGCGAGGACCTCGCCAACGTGGCGGCGCGGCACGAGGTGCGCCTGGCGTTCGTCCGCGGGGTCGCCTCGCTGGCGCTCGCGCTCGCCTTCGCTGCCACGCTGTCCCTGCGGCGGCTGAGCCCCGCGCCCCTCAGGCTCGTCTGGCTCTTCGTGGGTGTCGCCGGCGCGGCGGGCAACGCCTTCTTGCTCGTCGGCGACTACCCCGCGGTGCACCTGATGGTGGCCGGGCTGGCCGCGCTGCTGGTCGGGACCGCCGTGGAGGGGCGCCGGCTGCCCGGGCCCGGCCGGCTCGCGCGGCGCGTCGGCCTCGGCGTGCTGGCCGTCGCCGGCGCAGCGGCGGTGCTGGTGCGCCCGCCGGGCGACGTGCAGCGGCGGCTCCTCGGCTTGCCGAGCTCGGTCGTCGCGCCGTTCGCGAGCCGCCTGCGCCCGAGCCGAGGCGGGATCGCCTTCGAGAAGGTCCCCCGCGAGCTCCGTCGATCACCCTGGTTCCGGGACCGCAGCCGGCACCCACCCGTGCCATCGACCCGGGCGTTTCGCCCGTCGGGCTCGCCCATCGTGCTCCTGTTGACCGTGGAGGCCATGCGCGCCGACGTCCTCGAGCGGGGCAAGTACAAGCCTGTCTTGCCCGAGCTGCACCGGCTCCGCGTCGCCTCCGCGTACTTCACCGGCGCCCGGGCGGCGACCTCGGCCACCACCACCAGCCTCGCCTCCGTGTTCACCTGCCGGTACTACTCCTCGCTCCGTTGGAGCAAGCTCGGGGACAGCCGCGTCACGCTCACGGACGACGCGCCGCGCTTCCCCGAGCTCCTGGCGCAGGCGGGCGTGCGCACCGTGCACCTCGCCACCTACGGGCGGCTGCGCGCCGCCAACGGCGTCGGGCGCGGCTTCCAGGAGGAGCGCTGGATCCCGGAGGGCCCTCGCCGCAGCGTCGAGGTCGTCGATCGGCTGCTCGCCGACCTGGACGCGAATCTGCGCGGTCCGTACTTCGCCTACGCCCACTTCGCCGACTCGCACGCGCCCTACGATCGCGCGGGGAAGCAGGGTAAGCCCTTCGACCGCTACGTGCGGGAGATCGGGCTCTTCGACGCGCAGCTCGCGCGCCTCCGCCGCCACCTCGAGGAGCGGGGGCTCGCGGAGCGCACCGTCCTCGTGGTGGCGGGCGACCACGGCGAGGCGTTCGGCGAGCACGGCACCAACTTCCACGCCAGGACCGTCTACGACGAGGAGCTCCGCGTGGCGCTGCTGGTGCACGTCCCCGGGCAGCCCCCGCTCGAGACGTCCCTCCCCGTGACCCTGCTGGATCTCGGCCCGACGATCCTCGACCTCTTCGGCGTCGCCACCCCGGGGGCGTGCCTGGGGGAGAGCCTGGCGCCGCTGGTGGCGGGCGAGCCGCCGCGGCTGACGCGCCCCATCGGGTTCGACACGGGGCGCCGCCTCCAGGGGCTCGTCTTCCCCGACGGCATGAAGACCATCCTCGACCTCAGGCAGGGGGTCGCGGAGGTCTACGATCTGAAGACGGACCCCGAGGAGCGCGAGAACCTCGCCGAGGGCGGCGCGCCGCGCGTCGAGGCTGCCCTCGAGGCGACGCGGCTCTTCTTCGAGGTGCACCGCCGCCAAGACGCCGGCTACGAGGCCCCGTGGCAGCAGTTCTGACGTCCTGACCCCCGGGGCGCCGGTTCCACGAGCTCCACGGTGGCGGTGCGCGCGGCCGCGCCGCCGCGGCACACGTGGCTTGTTCGGTGCCGCCGCCGTGCCTAGAGTCACCGCTCCGCGGTGACGTGGGGGAGCCCCTGATGAACGCGAAAGTCAAGATCGCCAGGCTCTCGGTGCTATCGAACACGCTGCTCATCGTGATGAAGCTCACGGTGGGGCTCGTCAGCGGCTCGGTCAGCATCCTCTCCGAGGCGATCCACTCGGGGATGGACCTGGTGGCGGCCGTCATCGCCTTCTTCTCGGTCCGGGTGGCGGACACGCCGCCCGACGCGCGGCACCCCTGGGGTCACGGCAAGATCGAGAACGTCTCGGGCGTGATCGAGGCGGTCCTCATCTTCGTCGCCGCCGGCTGGATCATCTACGAGGCGGTACGCAAGCTCCTCGGCGAGCCCATCGGGCTGGAGAACGTCTGGCTCGGCGTGCTGGTGATGACCGCCTCGGCCGCGGTCAACTGGGTCGTCTCGCGGAAGCTCTACCGGGTCGCACGTCAGACCGGATCGGTCGCCCTGGAGGCGGACGCCCTGCACCTGAAGACGGACGTGTACACCTCCGCGGGCGTGGCCCTGGGGCTCGGGCTCATCGTGGTCACCGGGGTCGAGTGGCTCGATCCGGCCGTGGCCATCGTCGTCGCGCTGTTCATCGTCAGCGAGTCGTGGTCCCTGCTGCGCCGCGCGTTCACGCCCCTGCTCGACGTGGCCTGGGACGCGCGGGAGATCGCGGAGCTCGAGCGGACGCTGCGGGAGCTCGGGGTCGACTACCATGATCTTCGGACGCGCGTCGCCGGCAACTACCGGTTCGTCGACGTGCACGTGGTGGTCCCCGGCGAGCAGACGGTCGACGCCGGGCACCGGTTCTGCGACGACATCGAGGCGCGGCTCCAGGCCGCCTACCAGCACCTCAGCGTGACCATCCACCTCGAGCCCCGGGACCGCCCGAGCGCCGCCGCTCTCCCGGCGGCGGCCTCGCCGCCGGCTGCCCCCGGCGGCCGCTGATCCCGCCGCGGGGGCGACGGCGGGCGAGCCCGGCAGGGGGGCTCTCGCGCCACACGGCGGGTCGGTCGCGGGGCGCCGGGGCGCCGCGCGTTCGGCCCCCCGCGCCGAGCGCCGCCGGGGCGGCAGTCTCGGCCGAGACGGGCGCCCGCGGGTGCTGGCCCCTGGCCCGAGCCGCCCTCGAACCGGGCCGCTTCCGGTGTAACCTCCGGCGCGCATGCACACGCTCTTCGCGCTCGCCGGCCCGACGCCGACGCTCGGCTGGGCGCTCGTCGAGCGAGCCCATCGCGTCACCCGCGCGCTCGCGCCCGACCTCGGCGGCGAGGTGATCGAGGCGGCGGCGCCGCTGCCGGAGCTCGGGGGCGGGTGGTTCACGCGCTGCCCGACCGGGGGCGCGGCGGCCGAGCTCGTGACGCGCGTGGACGACGTCGACCTGCTGGTCCTCGCCTTCGGCGTCGTCTTCGGGGCGCCGGAGGGCGCCGCGGCGCGGGTCGCCGCGGCGTTCCGCGCGGGCGGCGCGCCCGCGGCGCGGGCGCTCGACGGCGACTTCGCGGCCGTGGTGGTCGAGCGGCGCGCGGCGCGGCTCACCGCCCTCTGCGACGGGATCGGCCACCGCGCGCTGCGCTGCTTCACAGACGGCGAGGTGTTCGCCGTCGCCTCGCACGAGCTCGCCCTGGCGGCGACGGGCCGGCTCCCCGTCGCGCTCGACCCGGTGAGCGCCAGCTCGACCATCGCCGTCGAGTGGTCGCTCGGCGGCGCGAGCCTCGTCCGCGGCGTGGAGACGGCCGGCCCCGACCGGGTGGTGCGCTGGTCGCGCGGTGAGCTCGCCCTCGACCGCGCGCCCCCCTTCGATTTCGCGGCCCGGGTCGAGCGGCGCGACCGACGCGCCGTCGCCGCGGTGGTCGACCAGATGGTGGAGCAGGTGCGGGACACCGTGCGCCGCCTCGTCGGTGCCGCGCCCGCGGTGCGCGCCGACCTCACCTCGGGCATGGACAGCCGCGCGGCGCTGGCGGCGCTGATCTCGGTGGTGGATCCGCGGGTCGTGATCGCCGCCACCTCGGGCGGGCCCGACGGCGCGGAGGTGCCGACCGCCGCGCGCGTCGCGCGCGCCGCCGGCGTGCGCTTCGAGACGCTGCTGCCGACGCCCCCTTCGCCCGATGACTTCCTGGCGCACTTGCGCGCGCTCGCGTTCGCGATGAACGGTGACACCGACGGGCGCCGGGCGATCGCGCCGCTGCCGCGGTTCGCGCCCCGGGTGCCGAAGCTGAACGGCGGCGGCGGGGGCCTCTACAAGGGTTCGCTCTACCGCTGGCGCGCCGACGCGGCGCGCCTCTCGCCCGCCGCCGCCCGGGCGCTGCTCCACCGCCGGATCGCGGGGCGCCTCGGCCGGCATCCTTTCCGCTCGCCCGCGCTGGCGCGCGAGGTCCTGGCGCGCCTCGACGCCCTCCTCGCCGGCTTCGGCGCCCTCTCGGGCCACGGCTCGGACCACCTGGATCTCTACTACCTGATCGAGCGGCACGGTCGCTGGGGCGCGATGCCCAGCCGCTTCACCTGGTACCACCCGATGCTCTCCCCCTTCGACAGCCCGGAGCTGGTCCGGCTCGCGTTCAGGCTGCCGCCGCCCTCGTCGAACGACTGCGTGCTGCACCGGGAGCTCGTGCGCCGCCACCTGCCCGCGGCCTACTGGGAGCCGGTGAACCACGCCGCGTACCTGCCCCTCATGGGCGGGCACCCCCTGAAGCGGTTGGGGAACGACCTCCTGCTCATCACCGAGGCGCCGCACTACGCGCGGCGGCTCCTCGCGGGGCTCCGCGGCGGCGGGCGGACGAGGAGCCACGACGCGGTGCGCTCCGAGCTGCTCGGCGCGCTGCTCCGCGGCGGCCTCGCCGAGCGACTGCAGGCCGCTGACGGCGTCGGTCGTGAGCTCTTCGCGGGGCCGGTGCTCGCCGGGTTCCTCGCGGAGCACGCGCGCGGCGCGCGCTCGCACCTGGACCGCATCGGCCTGCTGGCGTGCATGGACGAGCACCTGGCGCTGCTCCGCGCCGCGCGCAGGATGGCGCTCGCGCCGGAGTGAGCGGCGCGGGGGATCGGGGCCGCGCGTCCCTCCGGGCACCTCCGGGCCGTGCCCGCCAGCCTCTCGGGGAGGGGAGCAGCGAGACTCGCGCCCAGCCCGGACGAGCGCGAGGCCGACTCCCAGAAATCAGCGGTCGCTCCGGCGAGCCAGAGACTCATTCCCATGCGTTCAGCTCACAGTCCCATGAGCTCGGGAGCGAAATCGATCCGAGTCTGCTGGCCATCGGGTCTGATGACGTGGCTTCGTCTGCAGAACCACCCAGGTCAGCCTAGGATCGACGAGGAGCACCCACCTCTCGACCCGATGGCAGGAGGTGCTGAACGAGGCCGTGGCGAGCAGCAGCGCGGCGCCGGGTTCTCTGGGCAGGAAGCCGGGCGGTGACGCGCAAGGGGGCCGTATCAGCCGAGGGGCAACGGGTTTCGTTCGGTCGTCTCGAGGAACGAAGGGAGCGACGTCCGGGACAACCCCGCCGGGGCGATCGCGAGAGGGACGCGGGCCTCGCCCGACGCTCGGGGGGCCTGCCGGGCCGTGCCCTCCCGGCCTCCGGGCCTGGTTTCCCCGGTCGCCGCCGCGGTGTGAGCGGCCTCGCTGGGGGCGCCCTGCGCCCGGGCCGACGGTGCGCGATTCGCCTGGCTTCTCCGGACGGGCCCGTCTCCAATGCCGTGCGTGGAACCCGCCCCGCGCCCCAGCCTCCGCATCGCCCAGAGCGCCCGGCTCCGCCCGATCGCCGACGTGGCCGCCGAGATCGGCGTCGCCCCCGAGGAGCTCGTCCCCTACGGCGCTCACGTCGCCAAGGTGAAGCTGTCGATCCTCGAGCGCCTCGCCGACCAGCCGCGGGGAAAGCTGGTGCTCGTGACGGGCATCACGCCGACCCCGCTCGGCGAAGGGAAGACCACGACCACGGTCGGGCTCGTGGACGCCCTGCGCCGGCTCGGCGTTCGCGCGGCGGCGACCCTCCGGCAGCCGACGCTGGGGCCCGTGTTTGGCATCAAGGGCGGCGGCAACGGCGGCGGGCGCGCGCAGGTCGTCCCCATGGAGACGTTCAACCTCCACCTCACGGGCGACAACCACGCGGTCGCCTCGGCGCACAACCTCGCCGCCGCCTTTCTCGACAACCACCTGCACCACGGCAATGCGCTGGGGATCGATCCGCGCACGGTGACCCTGCCGCGCGTGGTGGACGCGAGCGATCGGGCGCTACGGCACGCGGTGATCGGACTCGGCGGCCGCGAGGACGGCGTCCCGCGCGAGGCGGCCTGGAACATCACCAGCGCCTCGGAGGTGATGGCCGTGCTGGCCATGGCGAGCGGGCTCGCCGATCTGCGCGCCCGGCTCGGGCGCATCGTGGTGGGAGCGGCGCGGGATGGGCGCGCCGTCACGCTCGAGGACCTGCGCGTCGCGGGCGCCATGACCGTGCTCCTGCGCGACGCCGTGCAGCCGAACCTGCTGCAGTCGCTGGAGGGGACCCCGGTGTTCGTGCACGCCGGGCCGTTCGGCAACATCGCCCAGGGCACCAGCTCGGTCATCGCCGATCGCGTCGCGCTCGCGCTCGCGGAGGTGGTGTGCACCGAGGCGGGGTTCGGCGCGGATCTCGGCGGGGAGAAGTTCTTCAACCTCAAGTGCCGGCTCGGCGGACTGGTGCCGGCGGCGGGCGTCGTGGTGGCCACCCTGCGCGCGCTCAAGATGCACGGCGGGGTGGGACGCGTGGTCGCCGGCAAGCCGCTCGATCCGGCGCTCGTCGCCGAGGACGTCGCCGCCGTGCGCCGGGGCGCGGAGAACCTCGAGCAGCAGGTCGCGAACGTGACACGGCACGGGGTGCCCTGCGTGGTCGCGGTCAACGCCTTCCCGACGGAC
Organism: uncultured Polyangiaceae bacterium; assembly: GCA_964454025.1. Lineage (GTDB taxonomy): Bacteria > Myxococcota_A > Polyangia > Polyangiales > Polyangiaceae > JAFGBI01. The sequence goes on from CAYVRP010000006.1 coordinate 29,317, forward strand.
ACGCCCGCGGAGCGCGACGCCGTGCGCGAGGCGGCGCTCGCCGCCGGGGCGCGTGACGTCGTGGCCGCCACGCACTACGCCGACGGGGGCGCCGGCGCGGAGGCGCTCGCGAGGGCCGTGCTCGCGGCGCTCGCGGCCCCCGCGGCCTTCCGCCCGCTCTACCCGGACGACCTGCCGCTCGCGGAGAAGATCGAGGTCATCGCCCGGGAGGTGTACGGGGCCGACGGGGTCGACCTGGCGCCGGCGGCCGCGACCTCGCTGGCCGCCATCACGGGGCTCGGCTTCGGCGCGCTGCCCGTGTGCATGGCGAAGACCCACCTCTCGCTGAGCCACGATCCGAGGCGCCTCGGGCGCCCGCGGGGCTTCCGGGTGCCCGTGCGCGAGGCGCGGCTCTACGCGGGGGCCGGCTTCGTCACCGCGATCGCGGGCGACATCCGTCTGATGCCGGGGCTGCCCTCGCACCCCGCGGGGGAGCAGATCGACGTCGACGCCGACGGCAACGTCGTGGGTCTGTACTGAGCCGGTCGCCCGCGCGCCCCCGCCGCCGCGCGCCGCGCGCAGCGAGGACGTTCCCCTTGTTCAATTGCCGTGTCGGTGCACGCGTTTCCGCCGCCGCGCTGGCGCGCTGTGCGCTGGATCCCCACCGGGTACGCGGCAGGCTCCCACCCGAAGCGCCCGCCGTGTCCCCCGCGGCGCGCGGTCGGCGCTATGATTGTCGCACCCGGCGCGGCATTCTCCGCCCCTCCGGAACATCCCCCATGACCCGATCGATTCCTTGGCGCTGGCTCTCGAGCTGCTGCGTCGTGCTCGGCACCTTGGTGGCCTGTGACGACGAGCAGAACCCCAACCTCTTCGGCTCCGGTAGCGGCGTCCCCGCGACGGGCGGCGACGCCGCGACCGGCGGCGCCACCACGGGCGGCGACACGCCGACCGACACCGGCGGCGAAGCGACCGGTGGCAGCGAGGGTGGCGCGTCGAGCGGCGGGGACGCGACGGGTGGCGACGAAACCGGCGGCAGCGAAACCGGCGGCAGCGAAACCGGCGGCAGCGAAACCGGCGGCGACGAGACCGGCGGCGGCGAGACCGGCGGCGACGCCACCGGCGGTGAGGCGTCCGGCGGCACGGCGGGCGCGTCGAGTGGCGGCGACGAGACGGGCGGCGCCGGGGGCGCCGCGAGCGGCGGCGGCGAGACGGGCGGCGCCGGGGGAGGCGGCGGGGAGGTGAGCTGCACCACGGCCAGGATGGATCCCTGCGGCTCGATCCCCCGCTTCGAGGGCCGTCAGACCGTCGACGGGAGCGACGCCGATCTGTGCTCGCTGCCGACCTTCGTCCTGAACTTCACCGACGGCGACGTCTACGTGCACGTCGACCACGAGGGCAGCAACGACGCGGGGAACAAGCGGCAGGAGACGGCCACGGTGCGCCTCGGCTGGTCCGAGGCGGGGCTGCACGGGTTCGTCACCGTGACGGACGCGTTCCTCTTCGCCTCCGGGCGGGATGACCCCGGCTACATCTGGAACGGGGATGGGGTGGAGGTCTTCGTCGCCGGGAGCGCCTCCGGGCTCACGGGCAACTCGGGCAGAGATGCCGTCACGCACGTGCAGTTCGGCGCCGCGCCGTCGCTCGCCGCCGCGGTGAAGACGGTGGACGGCTCCGCGTCGCACAGCGCCCTCCCGGCGAGCCAGTACGTCACCAGCGTCGTGTCCGGCGGGTACACCATCGAGTTCTTGCTCCCCTGGGCGGGCGGCGCGCCCAGTTCGGGCGCCGAGATGGCCTTCGATCTCGCGCTCAACTCGGCGGACAACGAACCCGCGGGCGCCCCCGACGGCCGCGACGCGCAGGCGATCCTCCACAACGGCTCGCCCGGCGGCGCCTCCCCTTGCGGGGACAACGCCGAGCCCTGGTGCGACGATCGCACCTGGTGCACGCCCACCGCGGGGTGAGGCGCGGGGTGGCGTCCGGCCCCGGGGCGTCGCCGCTCACCGCGCGCCGGTCGGCGGCGCTTCGGCGCCGAGCCGCGCCGCGGCGGCGCGGTACTTCGCCTCGAGCCGCGAGCGTTCGGGCTCGGCGAGCTGGGCGAGGCGCGCGAGGTTGTCGGCGAGGTCGAGACGCTTGATCCGTGCGGCGAGCGGATCGACGAGCAGCCGCTCGAGGTAGGTGGCGTAGGGCTCGCCCTCGCGCCGGGTGAGGCAATCGAGCGCTCGCAGCACCGGCGCGGGCAACCCCTCGTCGGCGAGCTCGGCGAGGGTCCAGGGCGTGTCCTCGACCACGTCGTGGAGCACGGCGACCATCCGCTCTTCGTCGGTGCTCGCGGCCAGCATCACCCGCAGCGGGTGCAGGACGGCGGGGGCGCCGGCTCGATCGTACTGGCCGAGGTGCGCGTCGGCCGCAATGCAGACGGCGCGTCCGGGCAGCCAGCGCGCGAGCGTGTCCGCGAGCGCCGCCACCGCGCCGTCGAAGGCCGCGAGCAGCGATTCACCGACGACGTCGCGGTAGATCTCCCGCAGGATCGCGAGCTGCGGCGCGTGCTGCCCGGGTCGGGTCGCGAGGCGCCCGAGCAGGTTGTCCCCGCCGCGCTGCGCGGCGACGAGGCCCTCGAGGTTGTCGATCTTGTCGGCGCAGCTCACCACCGCCGCCCGCCGCGCCGCGGGCGTGCCCTGGCGCAGCCCCGCGACGTAGTCGGCGAAGCGCTCGGCCTTGGCGCGCTTCTGGCCGCGGGCGTCGAGCTTCTGCTCCGTGAGCAGCCGCACGGTTTCGACCACGGCGGGGGGGAAGCGGTCCGCGAGCTCGGCGGCGTGGGCCGGCTGGTCCTCGAGGACGTCGTGGAGGTAGGCGGCCGCGAGCAGCTCGTCGTCGTCGTGGCCGTGGGCGGCCAGGCGCGTGGCGACCGCCTCGAGGTGAACGAAGTAGGGGGGGTGTGCCGCGCACTTGCGGACCTGGCCATCGTGGGCGCGCCGAGCGAAGTCGGCCGCGCTGCGAGCGAGCGGAGAGTCGAGCGGCATGGGGGCGGAGGCGAGCGGCCGCCGCGGGCGGCCGCCGGGGCCGAACGGCGCACGAGGATAGCACGGTGCCCTCTTCGCCTCCGACCGCGCGAGCGGGTGCGCGTCGGACCCCCCCAGCATCGACTGCGATCCAGGACCCCGGGCTCCCGCGATCTCCTCCTCTCGGCGCCATCTCCACGGCGAGTGCGCGCGGCGCCTCGCGCGGCGGGTGCTCGGGCAGGGGTCGTGTGATAGGCTCTGGGTCAGCGCAACGGGGGTATCCCATGGCTGAGAACATCCGATGGTATTCGCTGGCGCTGTCGTTGGCGGTCGCGGGCTGCGCGACCGACGACGGGGAGGAGTCGGGCAGCGCGGACGCGACGGGCGGCGCGGTCGCGACGGGCGGTGCGGCCAACGGTGGCGGTGAGGAAGGCGGCGCCCCGGGCGCGGGTGGCAGCATCGACGCGGGCGCGCCGGGCGTCGCTGGCGATGGCAGCATCGTCGTCTACTACGGCCCGCCAGAGCTCGGCGGGAGCACGGGCACCGGCGGCATGGTCGCCTACTATGGCCCGAACCCGATCGGCGGCGACGCCGGGAGGGGCGGCACCGGCGCGAGCCCGGGCACGGGCGGCAGCGAACCGGCGGGCGGCACCGGCGGCGCCACCGGCGTCGGGGGCGAGCCGGGATCGGGGGGGGATCCGGGTATCGGCGGCATGGTCGTCTACTACGGCCCGGCTCCCATCGGCGGCGACACCGGCAGCGGGGGAAGCCTGGCGACGGGCGGCCAGAGCACCGGCGGCCAGGCCACGGGCGGCCAGGCCACGGGCGGGGATGGCTCCGGCGGCATCATTACCTGGTACGGGCCGGCGCCGACCGGCGGCGCCGCGGGGGCGCCCGCGGAGACGGGCGGTGACGCTGGCGCGAGCGCGGGTGGCGCTGCGGGCGCGAGCGCGGGCGGCGCCGCGGGCGCTCCGGAGCCTGGCAGCGGGGGGTTCATCGCGTACTACGGGCCGGCGCCGGTGTACGGGGCCCAACCCCCCGAGAGCTGACGCTGGTGGAGCCGCTCGCGCCAGGGCCGCGCCGCGCCCCGAGGCTCGACCCCGCGGAGCTCGCGGCATACCGTGACGTCGTCTGGGCCCGGCACCTCGCCGAGCGCGCCCGCCGGGCGCAGGCGCACGAGCTCCGCTACCTGTTCCTCGAGGTGACGCGGCGCTGCAACCTCGCCTGCGCCTACTGCGGGAGCTCGTGCGGGCCGCGCGCGCGCCGGGACGAGCTCGGGGTCGCCGAGTGGCTCGGCGTGATCCGACAGGTGGCGACCGACTTCGATCCGCGGCGGGTGATGGTCGCCGTGACCGGCGGCGAGCCGCTGCTGAAGGAGGGGATCTTCGAGCTGTTCGCCGAGCTCGGGCGCCTGGGTTTCCCCTACGGGATGGTGAGCAACGGTTGCTTGCTCGACGCCGCGGCCGCCGCGCGGCTGGTGGAGGTCGGTATCGGCTCCATCTCGCTCAGCATGGACGCCCCACCGCCCCTGAACGACGCCCTGCGGGGCGAGGGGACCGCCGCGGCCGTCACGCGGGCCGTGGGGGCGCTTCGCGCCGCCGGCTACCGGGGCAAGCTCGAGATCATCTCCACCGTCACCCGCCCCGCGGTGCCGCTCCTGCCGCAGATGCGCGCCTGGGTGTCCGAGCTCCGGGTGCCGCTCTGGCGGGTCGCGCCGGTGATGCCCATCGGCCGCGCCGCCCGGCGCCCCGACCTGGTGCCGGGCCCGGCGGAGATCCGCGCCATCCTCGAGTTCGTGCTCGCCGCGCGCCAGGACGGCACCCTCCCGAGCCCGGAGATGTCGGAGGAGGGCTACGTGGGCAACCGGTTCGAGGGCAACGTGCGCCCGTACCTCTGCCAGTGCCGGGCCGGGATCAACATCGCCGGTATCCTCTGCGACGGCCGCATCGGCGCCTGCCCGGAGCTCGGTGACGACTACGTGCAGGGGCACGTCGCGCGGGATCGCTTCGCCGAGGTGTGGCGGGACGGCTACCGAGCGCTGCGTGACCGGTCCTGGATGAGGCAGGGGCAGTGCGCCGACTGTGCGGAATTCTCGCGCTGTGAGGGCGGGGCACTGCACCTCTACGAGCGGCCCGGCGCGGAGCCGCTGCGCTGCCTGTACCTCCTGGCGCGCGAGGGCGGCGGGTGACCGGCCGCCGTGGGGGCGGGGGCGCTTGCGCCTGCGCGCGGCGGGCTGCCATGCTCCGCGCGTGAGCTCGCCGGCTCGCCGCCCCACCGTCGTCGATCGCCTCTACCAGCTCGCGTATCGGGGCGCGTACCGCCTGATGCGCGCCTACTGGGCGGTGCGGCGCCCGAGCACGCACGGAGCGCTGGTCGCGGTCTGGCACCAGGGGGAGATCCTCATCGTCCGCAACTCCTACGTCCGCTACCACTCGCTGCCCGGCGGCTACGTCCGGCGCGGCGAGACGGGCCGCGATGCGGCGCTCCGGGAGCTCCACGAGGAGGTCGGCGTCACCGCTCGCGCCGAGGCCCTCACGCTGGTGCTCGATCGCACGAGCGACTGGGAGGGCAAGCGCGATCGCGTCGAGATCTTCGCGCTCGAGGCCACGACCCGCCCCGAGGTCGCGATCGATCACCGCGAGGTGGTGGAGGCCGGATGGTACCCGCCCGAGCGCGCGCTCGCCCTCGCCCTCTTCCCGCCGCTCCGCGCCCTCCTCGAGCAGCGCGCGGGTGCCCCGCCGTCGCGCGGCGGCGACTAGATCCGGCGCGCGCTCGCGGCGAGCTCGCGATCGAGCGCGGCGGCCTCGCCGCGCCCGGCGTAGCGCAGCTCGGCGTAGGCGCGCAGGTGAGCCGCGATCGCGGCCCGCTCCGGCGGCCCGAGCTCCGGGGCGGCGGCGACGCGCTCGGTGAAGCGGTGCAGGGTTTCCCCGGGGGCGCGCGTCAGGCCGCGCCGGCCGAGGGCGCGATCGAGCGCGACGAAGCCCGGCAACGGAGGCTCCACCGGCGCCGCCGGCGCTGCGCGCCGGCGGCGTGCGCCGAGGCTCCGGTACAGCAGCCACGCCCCGACGCCGACCACCAGCGCCAGCGACAGCTCGAACGGCGTGCGGCGCGCGAGCCAGTCGTCGACCGACTCCCAGCCGGTGGCGAGGCGATCGAAGAAGGCCGAGAGCGCCGGGGTCTGGGAGGGAGTGCTCGCCCGGAGCGCGTCGGGGGGCGTCGGATCGAAGGTGACCCACCGCCCCTCGACCCAGGCCTCCACCCAGGCGTGGGCGTGCCGCTGCCGCACCACCGCGTATCCCCACGGCGACCGCTCCGCGACCCGGTACCCGGTGACCACCCGGGTCGGCACCCCCGCCAGCCGCCCGAGGACGGCCATCGCCCCCGCGAAGTACTCGCAGTGGCCCGCGCGGCTGCGCAGCAAGAAGTCAGCGATCGGATCGCGCCCGAGCTCCCGGGTGAACTCGAGCGAGTAGCGGTAGTCGTGCCCGAGGCGGGCCTCGATCCGCTCGAGCCGCTGGCGCGGCGCGCCCTCGAGCGCGCCCCAGGCGGCGAGCAGCGGGCGAAGCTCGGCTCCGAGCGCGGGGGGCACCGCGCCGTCGAGCGGCGCCGGCGGCCACACCGGTCGATCGCCGCCGGTGCGGAACCACAGGCGCTTGGCGTGGAAGCCGCGTACGGGCGAGTACACGCCGAGCGCGTTGCGGGAGTAGAAGCCGGACGAGGCGGTCACGTCGCGCGCGTCGAGGGGCAAGAAGTAGCGCTCGTGCCGGTGCGCGATCTCGATCTCGATCACGCCCGGCCCCGCCGGGGCGCGGGCGTCGACCTCCACGATCTCGGCGATGGGCAGCCGCCGCTCCACGTCCCAGACCCCGCCGGCGTAGCCGCTCAGCACCGCGCCGCGCAAGAGCGGTGGAGGGGAGTCCCCGCGCAGCCGCATCACCACCCCGTCGTCCTCGAGCAACCCGCCCAGCGCGCCGAGCCGCACGCGGTCGGAGAAGCCCGAGCGGGGCGCCCGGAAGCGCAGCAGCAGGCGCGCCATGGCGGCGTCCTGCAGCGGCGGGAGCGTCGCGGTCGCGCCGACCGTGAGCCCCGCGGCGAGGATCGCGGCGAGCGCGGTGACCACGACGTGACGGCCGCCGGCGCGCCGGGGCGGCGCGCGCCCGGGGTCGGCGCGGCCGAGCGCGAGGAACCCGAGCGTGAGGAACGCGGCCGCCAGCAGCGGGTACGCGATCCCGGGGCGCGCGCGGCCGGCGGCGGTCAAGGCGACCAGCGCCGCGGCCAGCGTCACCGGTGCCCCCCAGCGGGGGGCGACCAGCAGCGCGCGCATGGCGGCGACGCCGAGGACCGGGAGCGCGAAGAGCGTCGCCGGCTCGGAGAGGGTCGTCGCCTCCGCCTCGTCCGGCGCACCGCCGAGCAGCCGGGGCACGACGACGCCAGCGACCATCGCGCCGACCGTCGCCGCCGCCTGCCCGAGGCGATCGAGCTCCACCCGAGGCCCGATCACCAGGGCGGCGAGCGGCAGCACCAGCGCCGCGGCCGCGAGCGGCAGCGGCACCACGAGGGCGACCGCGATGGCCGCCGCCAGCACCGCCAGGGCGAGCGTGCGATCCCTCACAGCGCGATGGTCCTCCCGTCCTCGATGGTGACCACGTCGATCGGGATCGCCCCGTCGGGTGCGGCGGCCGCCGCGGTCGGTTCGCGGACTGCCCCCCAGCGGCACGGCACGCCGCGGCGGCGGGCGACCTCGACGATGGCCTGGTGGCGCGGCGCGGCGCCCGCCGTCACCAGCACCAGCGACGAGAGCTGCGGCAGGAGCGGGGTGATCGCGGCGACGGTGTCCCGGGGCCGTCTCGTCAGCTCGTGCACGCCCAGCCGATCGAGGACGCGGTCGAGCGCCCGGACGCCCGCCCGGGGCTCGACCCCGAAGGCGTCCTCGTCGATCACCAGCGCGTCGAGGCCGCCGTCGTGGAGCGCGAGCCGCGCCGCGACGCCGGCCGCGAGCGAGAGCGTCGCCTCCTTGGTGCGCTCGGTCGCCTCGTCGCCGTCGACCACCACCAGCAGGGCCACGCGGTCCTGGCGCTCGTCGACGTAGGTGCGGACGTGCGGGACGCCGGTGCGCGCCCAGGTGCGCGCGTGCAGGTGCTTGAGCGGATCGCCCGCCCGGTACGGGCGGACCCCCGCGAGCTCGCTCTCGCCGGCCCGGGCGCTCGCTACCACGGCCCCGCGGCGCTCGGGGAGCCGATGCGCGGCGCGTACCGCCACCACGTTGGCGACCCGCGGCACCACCAGGAACCGCGGCACGTCGGCGTTTCGCCGCCGCCCGACCGCCAGGCCCAGGGGCACCAGCGCCCCCACGACGAAGGAGTCGAGGTGGTGCTCGCCCCGCGCCACGAAGGTCGCGGTGGCGGTGACGCACGCGCGCGCCCCGCGCTCGAGCACGGGCACCCCGGTGACGGGGTGGAGCCAGCGACCGTCCCAGGGCAGAAAGGGGAGCTCGACCTCGAGGTTGAGGTGGCGCCGCGGGCCGTCGTTGCAGCAGCGCAGATCGAAGCGGGCCGGGGCCCCTGCCATCACGCGGGCGGGCGCCGTCACCGCGACGCGCAGCCCCGGGGTGCGGAAGAGCGGCCGCGCGAGCAGGGAGGCGAGGAGCAGCGCGACCAGCATGGCGAAGAGCTGGTGCGCCTGGGAGGAGCGGACGTCGATCCCGGAGCAGCCGACCAGCGCGGTGAGCAGCAGCAGGGCGCGCCCCTCGCGGGTGTATCCCTCGACCCCGACGAACGCGAGGCGCAGGAGCCGGCCGAGGAGGCCGTTGCGATAGCGATCCCGATCGGCCTTCTTGCCGGGGATCAGCACGTGGTTCAGCCGCTCGAGGGTGCGCGAGGATCGCCACCGCCGCCAGCGCTGGCGGAGCGATCGCCGCGCCGGGGGGACCGCTGTCGAGGGGGGCGTGGCCTCCCGCGACGGCGGGGTCGGGAAGACGCGTCGTGTCGGCGGGACCAGCGACGCGGGGGCCGGGGGCCGGAGCGAGCGGGTCGGCGGCGGCGCGAGCGAGCTCATGTCGGGACACGCACGCTCTGGACCACGTCCGCGATGACGCTCGGCGCGGCCTTGCCGCCGTAGCGGGCGTGCTCGGTGATCAGGATGCGGTGGGCGAGCACGGGGATCGCCAGCTCCTGCACGTCATCGGGGATCACGTGGTCGCGCCCCGCGAGCAGCGCGCGCGCCTGACACGCCCGGTAGAGCACCAGCGTGCCGCGGGGGCTGACCCCGAGCGCGACGTCTTCGTGGCCGCGCGTGCGCGCCACGACGGCGCGCAGGTAGCGCGCGACCCGCGTCTCGACGTGTACCTGGCGCGCCCGCGACGTGAGCCGCCGGAGCTCCTCGCCCGAGGCGACCTGGGTGACGGCGGCGAGCGGGTCGGAGTCTCGGCGGTCCGCCAGCATCCCGAGCTCGTCCTCCTCTTCGGGGTAGCCGAGGGCGAAGCGGAGGACGAAGCGATCGAGCTGCGCCTCGGGCAGGGGATAGGTCCCCTGGAAGTCGACCGGGTTCTGTGTCGCCAGGACGAAGAACGGCTCCGGGAGGTGCAGGGTGAGGCCGTCGACCGTCACCTGCTCCTCGCTCATCGCCTCGAGCAGCGCGGACTGGGTGCGGGGCGAGGCCCGATTGATCTCGTCTGCGAGCAGGACGTGGGTGAAGATCGGGCCCTTGCGGAAGACGAGCGAGCCGTCGCTCGGCGTGAGCGCGTGCGAGCCGAGGATGTCGGAGGGCAGCAGGTCGGGCGTGAACTGGACGCGGGCGAAGTCGAGGTCGAGCGCCCGCGCGAGCGCCTTGGCGAGCGTCGTCTTGCCCACCCCCGGTACGTCCTCGATGAGGACGTGGCCCCCGGCGAGCACGCCGACGAGGAGCAGCTCGATCGCGTCGGTCTTGCCCCGGATGACACGGCCGAGGGTGACGCGGAGTCGGTCGAGGGGATCGCTGTCGGGGGGAGGCATCGGGGGACCCTCGGGCGGGGCACCTGGCACTCTAGGGCCAGGCACGTCCGGGCGCACGGGGTCTGCCGGGCGGTCGCGCGCGCTCACCCGGGCGGTGGCCGCCCGGAGCGGGCTCTCGCCGCGGCGCCAGGTCGATCCCCAGGACGCGCTAGGTGCAGCCCTCGCTGCATAGGATGTTGCAGGCGGCGCCGTCAGCGCAGGGCGTCTTGCAGCCGCCGCCCGAGCAGTTGACGTTGCACTTCGCCGCGTCGGCGCACTGGGTGGCGCACTTGCCGCCCGGGCAGGCTACGCGGCACTTCGAGCCCGAGTTGCACTTCGAGTCGCAGCCGGGGCCGTCGCAGCGGACCTTGCACGTCGCGTCCGACTCGCAGAAGAGGCGACACTTGCCCGGGCCGCCGCAGGCGAGGGCGCACTCCGAGCCGGCCTTGCAGGTGACGTCGCAGCCGCCGCCCTGGCAGTCGTAGTCGCAGGCCTGCCCCTTGGAGCAGGCGTACTTGCACCCACCTTTGGCGCAGGCCTCGCTCGACGGCGTCAGGCCCCCCGGCGCGCTCGTGGACGCCTCACCCTCGCTCGCCGGCGTATCCTCGGCGGTCGTCTTCTCGGCGTCGCTGGCGGCGGGGTCCGCCGCCTCCTCCGCCGCTTCTCCCTCGCTCGTGGTGCCCGCCGCGTCGGTCCTCTGATCGTCCGCCGGCACCCCCGCGGGGGTGCCGGCGCTCCCGGTGCTCGCCTGGCAGCCACTCGCCCCGAGCGCGAAAAGCAGGCTGCTGAACTCGAGGAGCTGCCCCGCGCAGCGCATCGTCCTGAACATCCTCCTCACCTCCGGCCCGACGTTAGGCCCGCGTCCCCGGCTCGTCAACGCGGCGGCGTGGGGCTCGGCGCGCCCGCGCGGTTGCCGACGTCTGGTCGGTCCGCTACGCACGGTCCTCGTGCGCAGGGACGCATGGCTCGAGCTCCTGAGGGAGGCGACACGGTCGCTCGAGCGCTGGGAGGATGGCTGGGCCGAGTGGCCCGAGCTCCCCTCCGACGCGGCCGACGCGGCCGCGCGCTCCGCGCTCGTGGCCCGCCTCCGTCACAACTTCCCGTTCGGCCATCCGCGGTACGCCGGGCAGATGATCAAGCCCCCGCACCCGCTGGCGTGGGCCGCGCACGCGGTGACCGCGCTCATCAACCCCAACAACCACGCCCTCGACGGCGGTCCTGCGACCGCCGCGCTCGAGCTCGAGGCGGTGGCGGCGATCGCCGCCATGGTGGGCTACCCCGCGGCCCCGGGGGCCCACCTCGGGCACCTGACGGCGAGCGGCACCATCGCCAACCTCGAGGCGCTGTGGGTCGCGCGGGAGGTCACGGGCGGGCGTCCCATCGCCGTCAGCGCGGCGGCGCACTACACGCACGCCCGGATGGCGCAGGTGCTCGGCGTGGAGGTCGTCCCCGTCCCCGCCGACGCCGAGGGTCGGCTCGACGTGGGCGTGCTCGCCGCGCTCCTCGCGCGCCGTGACATCGGCACCGTCGTGGCGACCCTGGGCACCACCGGCCTCGGCGCGCTAGACCCCCTCGACGCCATCCTCCCGCTCGCCCGGGCGCACGGCGCGCGGGTCCACGTCGACGCGGCCTACGGCGGCTTCTTCTCGCTCCTGGCGCGGCGCGCGCCGCCGCTGGTCGCGCCCGCGCCGTTCGCGGGCCTCGGCGAGGTCGACAGCGTCGTGGTCGACCCGCACAAGCACGGGCTGCAGGCCTTCGGCGCCGGCTGCGTGCTCTTCCGCGATCCGGGCGTGGCCCGCGTCTACGCGCACGACAGCCCGTACACCTACTTCACGAGCGCGGAGCGCCACTTGGGGGAAATCTCGCTCGAATGCACCCGCTCCGGGGCGGCGGCGGCGGCGCTGTGGACGACGCTGCGGGCCATCCCGCTCGCGCCGGAGGGGGGGCTCGGCGAGCTGCTCGCCGCTGGCCGCCGCGCCGCCCTCGCCTGGGCCGCCGCGCTCGAGCGCAGCGCCCACCTGCGCCTGCTGCTGGCTCCCGCGACCGACATCCTCGTCTTCGCCCCGCTCGGCCGGACGGAGCGGGTCACCGCGTCGACGCTCTCTGCCCGCGTGGACGCGCTCTTCGCCGCCGCGATGGACGACCCCACCGACCCGGTCTACCTCGCCAAGATCCGCCTCGACCCCGGGCTGGTCGCCGCGCACTGGCCCGAGGTCAGGCCGGACGCGGAGCAGGTGACGCTGCTCCGGTCGGTCGTCATGAAGCCCGAGCACGAGCGCTGGTGGCCGCGCCTGCACGATCGGCTCGAGCGCCTCGCCGCGCTCCAGCACGGGGCGTCCTGAGCGAGCGCGCTCGCGCCGCCGCCGAGCGGCGGCGCGCCGGACGCGGGCGGTGGCGCTCACTCGCGGCGCGTGTACCATCCGCGCGTGCTCGCCTGGGCTCTCTACCCCTTGCTCGGCGCCGTGTCCGGGTTCTTCGCGGGCCTGCTCGGGGTGGGCGGTGGGATCGTGGTGGTCCCGGGGCTCTTGCATTCCTTCGTCGCGGCGGGGGTGCCGCCGGAGCACCGGATGCGGCTGGCCCTGGGGACCTCACTGGCGGTCATCTGCTTCACGGCGCTCTCGAGCCTGCGCGCGCACCACCGGCGGGGCTCCGTGGACTGGGGGATCGTGCGCCGGATCACGCCGGGGATCGTCGTCGGCACGCTCGCTGGCACGGGGGTGGCTACCCTCGTCGCGGGTCCGTGGCTGGAGGTCTTCTATGCCCTCTTCCTCGCCGTCGTTTGCGGGCGCATGCTCGGCGATCCGCCGACGGAGGGCCACGGCGCGCTCCCCGGCGCCGCGGGCCTCGCCGCGGCGGGGACCGGCATCGGACTGCTCTCCGGGCTCGTCGGCATCGGCGGTGGCTCGCTCTCGGTCCCGTATCTGCTCCGCGGCGGCGTCGTGATCCACCGCGCGGTCGGCACCTCGGCGGCCATCGGCGCGCCCATCGCGCTCAGCGGGGCCGCCGGCTATGCGTGGAGCGGTCTGGGGCAGCCGGGGCTCCCCCGCTACTCCGTGGGGTACGTCTACCTCCCGGCGCTGCTCGGCGTGGCGCTGGTGAGCGTGTGCTTCGCCCCGCTCGGCGCCGCGCTCGCGCACCGCACGCCCGTGCGGCGCCTGCGGCGCTGGTTCGCGGCCTTCCTCCTCATCGTCGCGGCCCGCATGCTGATCGAGCACCTGCGCAGCGGCGGTTGAGCGCTGCTCGCGCGACGGGCGGCCTGCGCCGCCCCCGCGGTTCCCCGGGCAGCCACGGTGGATCGGCCCCGCGCCGTCGTCGCGCGCGGGCTGGCGGATTCCGACGGTGACCGCCGCTGCAGTCACGCTGCACTCGCCCGCGTCGGCTGGGCTCGGTCAGGGCGACCTCGCGTCGCCGCCCCGAGTCCTGCCAGCTGCACCAGCACGCCGAGAACGCCCCGCGCGGGGCGAGGCGCTTTCGACGGGGCGACGGTGGTGAGCGGCGCTGCCCGCACGGTCTGCTAGGTCGTTGATTCCTCGCGGCAATCAAGCTGATCGCCGCTTCAGGCCGGTCCGTCGGCGAGCCTCGACGTGCATCCACTTTTCCGGCGCTCCCACTTCACATCCTCGCGCGAGCGCGATAGCCATCCGACCGATCTCCCGGGGAGGCGCCGATCGCACCGACGAGTGGCGATGCGCCGCGTTTGGTGTCACGGTCCCCCCCGGGAACGGAGGGTCCGATGCAGCAGCAAATCCACATCGACGAGGCGCGCATCCGTGCCAAGGCCTACGAGCTCTGGCAGGCGCGAGGGTGCCCCGAGGGCTCGGGCGATCGGGACTGGATCGAGGCGGAGCGCCTGCTGAGAGCCGAGCTTTCCGGCGCCGATCCCGGTGACAGCGCGCACGTCGCGGAGGAGCCGGAAGAGCCGCCGGTCGCGGTGCGGGTGCCGCCGGTGGCGCCGGTGTCCGTGGCCACGGAGCGTCCCGCGCAGAGCGCCGCGGCCCGACCGATCCCGGTGGAGCCGGCGCGGGAGCCCGCGCCCGAGGACCTCACGGTCCCCTCGGCGGGTGTCGTCGTCTCGAGCTCCCGTGCGCGCGACGTGCGGGGGTCCGCCGCGGCGGCCGCGCCGGTCACTCAGCGCGGCGTGGGCGACGTGGCGTCGAAGCGCAAGGGCGCGGCGGCGCCAGACCGCTGCGCGGACCGATCCGGGCCGGTCAGCGGCGGGACGAACGGCAGGGTGTCGACGAGCTCCGCGCGCAAGGGAGACGGCAAGCCCGACACGAAGCGCAAGCCCGGCCGCGGCCGCTGAGCGCGAACCAGCTTTCTTGCCGCGCCAGCCGCGGCGCCAGCGGTCGCGTCGCCTCGGCTCAGGTCCCGGGCGGGAACAGTTTGTTGATCACGTCGGCGAGCTTCTCGACCGTGGCCGGCTTGAGGCCGGTCCCCGCGTAGGGCCAGGCGAACCCACGGGCCGCGACCTGATTGCAGGAAAAAGACACGAGCACGTCGTTCGGCGGCGAGGGGGGCACCACGAAGCGGAGGCCGAACTCGGCGTACAGGCAGCTCGCCTGGCTCTGCTGGAAGTTGGTCTGCTTCCCGAAGACCGCCATCAACCGCTTCTTGAGCTTCGGGTCCATGACCGGCGCCTGGCCGAGGACGCGGAAATTGGGCGGGGTTTCGGGGTAGCGCAGGGCGTTGTCGGTCGCCGCCGCGGTCGCGGCCGGCGCGGCGCCGCCGAGGCCCTGGAGGAGGCCTTCCGGGATGAGCCCGGGCATCAGCTGGCCCAGGCTCTGGGCCCCCTGCTGCGCCCACTGCTGGATCTCGGGGGGCAGTCCGGGGAGGATGCCGGCCGCGGGCGTCGCGGGCGCCGGCGTCGCGGCGACCGGCGGCTCGTAGTTCTGCAGCCGGAAGGCGATGACGCTCGCGTCCTTGATCTGATCGAAGGGCGCCGTCGCCTTCACGCAGCCGCTGCCGAGCGCGGCCACCGCCAACATCCCGATGAATCCCCGAGTGGTCCCTGTCATGGCCTCGGGGTATCACGATTGTTCGCCCGCTGGTAGGGGCGATGCTGGTCGCGGACGAAGCGCCCGTGATGGCACGACGCCCCCGAGCTCCGCGGGACGCCCGGCCCTGCCGGGTCGCGGTCGCCGCGCGGCCCGGGGGCACTTCGACCCTGGCCGGTGGTCCGGTACCGCGCCGCCAACACTCGGCGGCGCCCCCGCGGCGTGGCTCAGGCGGAGGTTTGGCTCTTCGGGCCCGCGCGCTTCTCGCGCGCGGCGAGGGGTACGAAGTCGCGGATGGTGGCGCCGGTGTAGATCTGGCGTGGCCGCGCGATGCCCTCCTCCTGGTGATCGAACACCTCTTTCCAGTGCGCGATCCAGCCCGGCATGCGCCCGATGGAGAACATCACCGTGAACATGTTGGTGGGGATCCCGATGGCGCTGAGGATGATCCCGGAATAAAAGTCTACGTTCGGGTATAGGTTCCGGTCGACGAAGTAGCTGTCCGACAGCGCGAGCTCCTCGAGCTTGCGCGCCAAGTCGAGCATGGGGTTGTCGATCTTGAGCACGCGGAGCACGTCGTCGCACGCCGCTTTCAGGATCCGGGCGCGGGGATCGTAGCTCTTGTACACCCGGTGGCCGAACCCCATCAGCTTGACCTCCTTGCGCTTCACCCGCTCGAGGTAGTCGTGGGCCGACATGCCGCCCGCTGCCATCCGCTGCAGCATCTGGATCACCTGCACGTTGGCGCCCCCGTGGCGCCAGCCCCAGAGCGCGCAGACGCCGGCGGCGGCGCTGGCGAAGAGGTTGGCGCCGCTCGAGGCGACCATGCGCACCGTGCTGGTGGAGCAGTTCTGCTCGTGGTCGGCGTGCAGGATGAGGAACAGGCGCAGCGCGGAGATGACCTCGGGGGGCGCCTCGTAGGTCGCGTAGGGCTCCGAGAACATCATGTGCAGGAAGTTCTTGCAGTACGTGAACTGCGGGTTCGGGTAGATGACCGGCTGCCCGACGCTCTTCTTGTAGGCCGCCGCGGCGATGGGCCGCACCTTCGACAGGAGGCGCGCGGCCGCCGACTCGAAGGTGGCCTCGCTCTCCATCTCCATGATGTCCGGGTGGTAGCAGGAGCATGCGTTGATCATCGCGGAGAGCACCGCCATCGGCTCCGCGTTGGCGGGGAACCCCTCGTAGTGCACCTGGAGCCCCTCGTGGATCATCTCGTGCTTGGTCAGGAGCTTGCGGAAGCGCAACAGCTGCTCCTCGGTCGGAAGCTCGCCCCAGATGAGCAGCCACGCGACCTCGGGGAAGGTGGTGTTGGCCGCGATCTGCTCGATCGGGTAGCCGCGATAGCGGAGGATCCCCTGCTCGCCGTCGATGTACGTGATGGCGCTCTTGCACGACGCGGTGCTGCGGAAGCCGGGGTCGAGAGTGACGTAGCCGGTCTTCGCACGCAGGGCGCCTACCTCGATGCTGCGCTCGCCCTCGGTGCCGATCGTGACGGGCAGCTCGACCTCGCGGTCGCCCAGGATGAACTTCGCGGAGCTCTCGGTCATGGTGGCCTCTCTCTCTCGGTCCAGGGGTCGAGCGAGCCGCGGGTGGGCATGGGACCGCCCCTCCGGGCCCACGGGACGCGGCCTGCCCCGACCGGGGGCGGCGGCCGCCGCGCAGGTGCACCGCGAAACCGCCTCGGCGGCTCCGGCGCCCTCCCCATCTAACACAACCTGGCTCGAGAGCATCCCCCGGTCGCCCCGCGGGCGGCGGCGCGGGGCGCCGGTCGCGGCGCCCCCGCGGGTCCGCGCGTGCCCCGTCGGCGCCGCGATCCCCCGGGCCGGGGCTCACGCTTTGAGCGCGGCCTCGATGACGCGCACGTCAGCCGGCGGGATGACGAGGCTCCCGGCCGCCGCGCTGTCCTCGATGCTCTCTACGCGCCGCGCGCCCGCGATGGGGATCGCCGCCGGGCAACGCGCGATCATCCACGCGAGGAACAACCGGTACACCGAGACGCGCCGGCGGCGCGCCTCCTCGATGAGGCGCCCGTGCGTTCCCAGGGACGGCGCCCCGAGGGTCCCGCCGAAGGGGGAGTAGGCGAGGAAGGCGAGGCCGTTGGACGCGCAGTAGTCCAGCATCCCGTCCACCTCGGGGCGCCGGTCGTTCACGTTCCACCGGTTCTGCACGCACGCGATCGGTGTCACCCGCCGCGCCCGCTCGACCTGCTCGACGGAGACGTTGCACACTCCCACCAGACGTACCTTGCCCTGCTCGCGGAGCCGCGCCAGGGCGCCGACGCTCTCCTCGAACGGAACCCGGACGTCCGGCGCGTGGAGCTGCAGCAGATCTATGGTGTCCACGCCGAGCGACTCCAGGCAGCGGTGGGCGGCCTCCACGAGGTGCTCCGGGCGGGCATCGACCGTCCACGCCCCGCCGGGCCGTCGGCAGCCGACCTTGGTCCCGACGAGCACCCGCTCGCGCCGTCCGCGGAGCGCTTTGGCGACGAGCCGCTCGTTGTGGTTCGCGTCACGATCGTCCACCGAGTAGGCGTCGGCCGTGTCAATCAGCGTGACGCCGGCCTCGAGGGCGGCGTGGATCACGGCGAGGCTCTGGTCCTCCGGGGGCCGGCCCGTGATGCTGAGCAGCATCCCGCCGAGGGCGATCGCGCTCACCTCCGGGCCATCGGCGCCGAGTCGTCGGGTCTGCATCGTCGTGGTCGGGCCGCCGCGGGGGCCCGGGAGGGTGCAAGTCTAGCGTCACCCGGCCGGCGCGGACGAGAAAGAGCCCGCCTCGTCACCTGCTCCGCCGTTCAGTGAGGACCGTGGTGCGCGCGCGCCGCTCGCGGCCGCGCCGGTCGGCTCCCCTCACGCCAGGGCGAGCGCGGGGAGGCGGAGCCTGAGCAGGAGCTTGAAGAGGCGACGCACGGCGAGGGGGGCGCGCACCGGGCGGGTGGCGCGCCACCCCGGCTACCCGAAGGCGCGGCGGCCGAGCAAGTAACTGGCTGGGGGTGCGAGGTCGCACGACGCTGCTACGGTGCGCCGCCGAGATGCGTTGTCTGGTCATCGGGTGCGGCGGGCTCGGCGGGGTGATCGCCGGGGAGCTGGCGCGGGACGGGCGGGCGGATCTCACGGTGCTCACCACCAACCGCGACGTCCGCGCGGCGATCGAGCGCAAGGGCCTGATCGTTCGCGACCGGCGGCGTCGGTTCACGGTGCGCGTCCGGATCACGGAGGCCCTGGACGCCGCGGACCAGCCCTTCGAGCTCGTGGTGCTGGCGACCCCGCCCACCGCCGTGGAGGCCGCGATCGCCGCCGCCGCCCCCTGGCTCGCCCCGGATGGCCGCGTGGTCTGCGTGCAGAACGGGCTCTGCGAGGAGCGCGTGGCCCGCGTCGTCGGGGTGGAGCGCGTGGTCGGGGCAGTGGTCTTCTTCGGGGCCTCCATGCCCGAGCCCGGCGTGGCCGAGCGGACGAGCCCGGGGGGTCTGGCGCTCGGGAAACTGGTCGCCACGCCGGACTCGAAGCTCGCGCCGCTGGTGGACCTGTTCGGGCTCCTCGGCCGTGTTCGCACGACCGCGAACCTCTCGGGGATGCGCTGGACCAAGCTCGCGGTCAACTGCGCGATGTCCACCTTCGGGACCATCGGCGGGGAGCCGGTCGGTGTGCTGATGCGGCGCCACGACGCGCGCCAGCTCGGCATCGAGGTGATCAGCGAGGCCGTGCGCGTGGCGCGGGCGGAGGGAGTGCGGCTCGAGCGCCCGGGCGGCGCGCTCGACCTCGGGTGGCTGGTCGTCGATCCGAGCGCTTCCGCGTCGCGTCACTCGCTGGCGCTGCTCGCCCGGCACCTGCTCGTGCTGGCGGCGGTGACGCCCTACCGGCGCCTGCGCTCATCCATGCTGGCCGCCATCGAGCGGGGCCGCGAGCCCGCGGTCGAGTTCCTCAACGGGGAGATCGTGCAGCGCGCCGAGCGGCACGGGATCCCGGTCCCGGTCAACCTCGCCGCGCGCGACGCGGTCTGGGCCATCGCCCGCGGCCAGACCCGGCCCTCGGTCGCGACCCTGGTGGCGCTGTACGAGGCGACCCGGCGGGAGTACGCGAGTTGAGCTCCGGCGGGCGGCGAGCCCGGGTGCTCCTCGCGTCTGCGCTGCCGCCTCGCCGCGGCGCCTCGCGCCTCATCCGCCCGCGGGCAGCACGCGGCCCGTGGCCGGATCCGTGCGGAGCTCGGCGCCCGGCCCCTCCGCCCGGCTGAGGGCGAGGATCAGCGACTCGAGCCCCACGGTTGCGCGCGCCAGCCGGTCGAAGTCGATGCGCTCGGGGAGGTCCTCCGGTGAGCCGTGCGCGGGATCGCGCAAGCGAGCCAGATCCGTGACGCGCAGCGCCGGGATCCCCTCGCTCGAGAAGCCCCACGCGTCGGTCGCGCCGAGCTCGGGGACGGGGCCGTTGGCGATCACGGCTACTGCCGGGATGCTCGCGCCCACGGCGAAGGCGTCTGCCGCTTGGTCGAGCCAGGCGCGATCGCGGGCGGCGGCGACGAGCGCGAGGAAGTCCCCGCCGGCGGGCCACTCCGCCTGGAGCTCCGGGGGGGGACGCCGCGCGCCGGGCGCGGCGAAGCGGCCGAGCGAGTCGAGGGCGACGGACGCGAGGAGCCGCTCCCCGCGCGCCGCGGCCGCGCGGGCGAACACGCGGCTGCCGGCGGCCTCCGTCTCGGCCACGACCCCCTCGCACAGCGAGAAGACGACGAAGCGCAGCGTGCGCGCCGGCGCGGCGGCGCGCAGGCGGCGGGCGACCGTGATCAGCGCGGCCACTCCGGTCGCCGCGCCCGCGCCCGGGGAGCCCGGCGCGCTGTCGAGGTGCGCGGCGACGACGACGATCTGCTCGCGCGCGGCGCCCCCGGGAACCTCCCCGACGAGGTTCTGGGCCACGGTTTCCCCATCGAGATCGTAGCCCTCTCGGCTCACCGACAGACCGGCCGCCTCGAGCTCCAGGGCGACGAAGTCGATGGCGTCCGCGAGCTGCCACTTGCGGCTCGGGTTGCGCTCCCCGATCTCGCTCGCCAAGTGCTCGGTGATGCGCCGGAGGTCGGCGCGGAGCGCGGCCTCGCGCGGGGTCAGCGGGGGCAGGCCTTCCCGCGCGGGGGGGGGCGATGGCGCCGCGGGCGACCCGGGCGGCGCGAGCGGCGACGGCGGCCGCGCGGCGCAGGCGAGCGCGAGCGACGCCCCGAGCAGCGCGGACCGCGCTCGGGACACCGGACGGCGACGCCGAGCGCCGGTGCGGGGGGCGCCGGTGCGGGGGGCGCCGGTGCGGGGGGCGCCGGTCCCGAGCCGGGCGGGGATTGTGTTCGGCAAGGCTCGAAGTATCGTGCCTGCGCCAAGATGGAAGCAACGAGCAACCCACTGGTGGGCGTACTCATGGGCTCGACGAGCGACTGGGAGACACTCCGTCACGCGGTGACCACCCTGCGCTCGCTCGGCGTCCCCTGCGAGGCGCGCGCGCTGTCGGCGCACCGCACGCCCGACGAGACGCTCGCCTACGCCGCGGCCGCGGAGGGGCGGGGGCTGCGCGTGCTCATCGCGGCCGCCGGGGGCGCCGCGCACCTGGCCGGCGTCGTCGCCTCGAAGACGCTCCTGCCCGTGCTCGGAGTGCCGATGGAGTCGGCCAGCCTCCAGGGGCTGGACTCGCTGCTCTCGATGGTCCAGATGCCCGCCGGCATCCCAGTCGGCACCCTCGCCATCGGGCGGGCTGGCGCCGTGAACGCGGCCCTGCTCGCGGCGGCGATCCTGGCGCCGAGCTTCCCGGAGATCCGGGCGCACCTAGAGGCGTACCGGGAGGCCCAGCGACAGCGGGTGCTGGCCGCCTCGGACGTGGAGGCGAGCGGGGGCTGACGGTCTGCTCCGGGGACCCGCCGAACCCCTGCGGCCGGGTGCGACCGACCCGGGCACGCCCCGCGCTCACCACGGGGTCGGGGGCCGCAGGCGCCCGCGGTTTTCGGGGTCCCCGAGGTGCCGGGGGCGTCGTCGAGCGGCTAGACGGGTTGCGAGCGAGCGCCGACGGCTCTACGACCTCCTGCGACCCGAAACCGAGTCATCGAGGCGAGGTAGTCATGGGCGTCGCAGCGAGAAGGCAGCGGGAGAAAGAGGAGCGGCGGGCGGCCATCCTGCAGGCGGCGGAGAAGGTGTTCGCCAGCAAGGGCGTGGCGCTCGCCACGATGGACGACATCGCCCACGAGGCGGAGCTCAGCAAGGGCACCCTCTACCTCTACTTCGACAGCAAGGACGAGCTGTTCCTCGAGATAGCCGTGCGCGCCGTGCGCGAGGTGCTCGATCGGATCCTCGCCGCCCAGTCGGACGGGGGGACGGGCTTCACCCGCCTGGCCCGGTCCCTCCGCGCCTATGCTCGGTTCGGTCTCGAGCAGCCCGACCGGTTCCAGGTCGCGGTCGGGTGGATGATCAGCGGGTCGGGCGGAACCCTGCAGAGCGAGCGCTTCGCCGAGTACAAGCGGCTGGTCGCCGACTTCTACCGGCAGGTCGCCGCCGCGATCGACGCCGGCAAGGTCGACGGCACCATCCGGGCGGAGCTCGACACGGCCACGCTCGTCGCGCAGCTCTGGGGCGCGATGCTGGGGGTGCTCCAGCTGCAGCTCAACGCGTCGGCGATCTCCTCGCGGCTGCCGCCCGAGATGCAGGTGAAGGACCTCGTCGCGCCCGGGCTCGACCTGCTCCTGAGCTCGGTCGGCACCGGCGCCGCGGCGGGCCTCGGCGAGAGCGACGCGCCCCTGTCCGACGGCGCCCTGCCGACCCCCGAGGGCGCGTAGCTGCAGCGGCCGCGGCGCGCCGGGGGGGTCACTCCTCCTCGACGGTGCAGTGCTCGGCGACGGCCACCCACGGCGCGACCTGCTGGTCATTGGCCGTCTTCAGCGTGCCCCGCGCCCACTTGTCAGTGGTGTTCCAGCGGATGTTGACGCCGTCGACCCGCTCGATCGGTTTGACGCGGCAGCGCGCGATGAACCGTGCCAGGTTCTTGGCCGGGGTGTTCCCGGGCGGCTCGGCGTGCAGTCGCATCGCGACCTCCGGCTGCGCCCAGAGCCCGGCGATGAGGACGAAGGCGTTGTCGGGAACGGCGCTGTAGGGCTGGATGACGTTCTTCTTGTTGTCGTCCACGGGCGCGTCCGGCGCCACCGGCCAGCGTTCGGTGTCGGTCTTGTACTCGCAGTGCGCGCCCCCGACCTCTCGGGGGTACGAGCAGGCGAGCTTGGTGTAGTCGGCGGTGACCAGCGTAATCGCGATCTCCTCGGACTTGCCCGCCTCCCACCGCGTCATGTCGACCGGAGGCGCCTCGGCGAGCTTGAGCGCGTCCAGGACTCGCGCCGCCAGGCCGTCGCCGAAGGCGGTCCCGCAGATCGCGCCCATCACCAGCACGATTGCCGCGGCGACGTAGAGCTTGCCGCCGATCGCCGAGGGCGGTGGGGCGGCCGCGCGCGCCGCCCCCGGGGCCCGGGTCGAGGGGGACGTTCGCGAGGGCTTGGAGGCGCTGGACGGGGTGGCCATGGCGGCGTCGTGATACCGCATCGCGGGTCGGTCGCCCCGGCCCTCGCGCGCCGCTGCCCCGGGCCCCGGGGGTCCGCGCCGGCACGGCGCGTCGCGCCGCGCGGTGCCCGCGGGCGCCGGCTCCTGGCGTGCGGCGGGGCGCGCGTGTGTGGTAGTGTCGCCGCGGATGGTGCCCGGTGCCCGGTTCCTCTCCCGGGTCCCGCCACTCGCGCGGGAGCTCGCGTCGGGCTACGACGTCCGGAGCCTGGTGGCGGTCGCCGTGCTCCTCGCGGCGGGCAGCGCGGTGGGGATCCGTTGGCACGAGCTCGTGGATCCGAGCGCCGTCGGGGACCCGCTGCTGCTCGGGATCTGGATCGCGATGGCCCTGCTGCTGGCCTGGCGGGTCGACCCGCGGCGCGACCCCTTGATGATCGCGGTGGGGCTCGGGGGCGGCACGGCGATCGAGTGGTGGGGGACCCACGCCGGGGTCTGGTCCTACTTCACGGGCGAGCGGCCGCCCCCCTGGATCCTCCCCGCCTGGCCGGCGGCGACGCTCGCCATCGATCGGATGGCGACGCTCGTCGCGCTGCTCGGCGGCCGCTGCGAGCGCTTCCTCGGCCGTGACCTCGGGGAGCGTTTCCATCGCCTCGCCTACTTCGTGATCGTCCCGGCGTTCGTGCTCGGGATGACGGCGTTCCTCTGGCCGCACCGCCAGCCCATCGCCTCCCGGCTCGTGGTCTTGATCATGGTGATGGTCGCCGCGTACACGCGTAGCCCTCGCCGGGACCTGGCCCTCTTCCTGGCGGGGACCGCCATGGGGCTGGCGCTCGAGTACTGGGGGACCAGCCGCCAGTGCTGGACCTACTACACGCAGCAGGTCCCGCCACCCGTCGCAGTGCTCGCGCACGGCTTCGCGGCGGTCGCCTTCTCGCGGGGCGCCGGCCTGGGCGAGCCCGTCCTGGCGCGGGTCGCGGGCGCCGCCCGGCCCGCGCCAGGGTGAGGCGCCCCCGGCGGGCCGCGGTCGCGCGGGCCCCCGCCCTCGCGCCGGGAGGTGCGAGAACCCCGCGGGCTGGCCTATGATGCCGGATCGCGCCCGTTGCCAGCGCCTCCAGCGGACGCCTGCATGACCGCCCCTCCCACCCGCCGCCGCTCCTCCCGAGCTCGCGCCGCGCCCGCCGCCGACGAGGCGACGGGGCCGTGCATGCTCACCTCGGGCGCCCTCATGCGCTGGATGGACGTCGACCGCAAGACCGTCCACAACTGGATTCGGCTCGGGCACCTCTCGGGGCTCCGGACGCCGGGAGGGCAGATGCGCTTCCTGCGCTCCGAGGTGGTGCGCTTCATGCGGCGCTGCAACTTCCCGGTGCCGGCGCGGCTCGGCGGCGCCGTCTGCCGCGTGGCCTGCGTCGGCCCGGCGCTCGTGGGCGGCGACCCGCGCGCCGCGGGGGCGCCGGTCCTGGAGCGCTTCGAGTTGCTGTTCGACGCCGCGCTCGCCGCCGCCGACGGCGGCTACGACCTGATCGTGGTCGATCTCGACGCCACCGCGCTCACGGCGGCGATCGAGCTGGTCCGGGCGCTGCGCCGGCGCCCCCTGACCCGACCGCTGCCCGTGGTCGGCGTGAGCGCCCACGCCGACGTGCGCGAGTCGTTCGTGCTCGCGGGCGGCGACGCGGTGGTGTCGGACCCGGCGGCGCTCGACCGCGTCTGGGCGCTCTTCCTCGGCGAGTCGGGCGCCGACGGCGCCCCGCCGCCCGCTACTGGCAGCCGGTGAAGGCCGCGTCGAACAGCGCCGCCCCGAGCACGGCGTGGCCCTTGGCGTTGAAATGGATGCCGTCGAGGGAGTAGTCGCGGCAGAGGTAGTCGGGGTTGCCGCAGGACAGCAGGGCGTACGCGTCCACCACGTGATCGACGGTCCCGTCGGCGAGCTGCTCGCGGATCCACGTGTTCAGCCGCCGCGTGTCGGCGGCGCGCTTGGCGTTGAAGTAGCGCGTGAAACCGCCCCACGGCGCCACCGTCAGCGCCACCACCCGCATCCCGCGCTGCCGGGCGCGGGAGTAGATGTCCAGCAGGTCCCGGGCCACCTTCTCCGGGCTGCGCCCGGCGGTTTCGTCGCTGTAGAGGTCGTTCACCCCGCCGAACACGACGAGGTGCGTGAACGGCGTCGCGCTGGGGAGGATGTCGCGGAGGAACCGCCGGCGCATCTGGTTCACCATGTCGGCCCCCTTGCCGTGGTTCTCCACCCGTGACCGCGGGCAGCGCTCGGTGATGGGGGCGAGGTAGGCGCCGCCGTGGGAGCGCGCGTCGGTGAGCGAATCGCCGAGCGCGGCGACGACGACGGGGGCCGACGGCACGATGGCCGGCGCCGGGGCGGCGCCGAGCGGGCCAGGGACCGGTGCCGGCGCGACGGCGCCCGCGGCCGATGGCAGCAGCGACCCGGCGGGGTCGAGTGGGGGCGGCGCGGGCGCGGCGCGGCTCGACGGGCGGGGCGCCCCCGGGGGAGCCCCCCGCCGCGCGGACGCCATCGCCGGGGGCGCGTCGGCTCGCGCTCCGGGCGTCGCGGCGAGGAGCCAGACCGCGCTCAGGCCCGCGGCGGCGACGAGGACCGGGACGAGCGCCCGAGCAGTGGTCGTGGACCGGCGCATCGCCCCGCAATCTAGCACGCGGCTCCGCGGCGCGTACGGAGGACGTCCCCGGGGGCGCGAGGCGGGGCGCCAGGGAGCGCAGACTCGTGTAGGCTTCCGCCCCCCCCGGCGCCGCCCCCGGGCGCGCGCCGGCCCTGGTGATGCGTCGCCTCGTCGACACCTACCTGAAGACGCGCAAGGTCCCCGACCTGTTCATGAACACGTACGTGTTCCGGCCGGCTTCGACGCCGCTGGTGCTGCTGCTCGCCCCGACGCCGGTGACGCCGAACCAGGTGACGCTGGCCTCGTTCGGGGTGGCGCTCGGCGCCGCGACCGTGCTGATCGCGTGGCTCGGCTACCCGGGGCTCGTGGTGGGGACCGCCGTCTTCTCGTTCGCCTACGTGCTCGACTGCGTTGACGGGATGCTGGCGCGCCTGCGCGGTACGGCGTCGCCGGCGGGGCACCTGTTCGACTTCCTGATGGACGAGATCAAGTCCTTCGTGCTGCTCGGCGCCGTGTCGCTGCGCCTGTACCGCGAGTCGGTCGACGCGCGGTATCTCGTGGTCGGGATCGTGGGGCTCGTCTGCCTCGCCACCGGCATCGCGATCACGACGTTCCAGCGGCGCCCGGAGGTGGCGGGGCCGCGCGGGGAGGCGGCGCCCGCGCCGCCGTCGCTCGTGCGCCGCGGGCTCGGGTTCGGGGTCGCGGCGCTGAAGCTCGTCGTCCACTACCCGTCCTATCTCTTCATCGTCGGCCTGCTGGGTCGGATCGAGCTCTACCTGTTCCCCTACGTGGCCGTCGTCGCGCTCTACGCGCTGCGATCGCTCGGCTGGCTCGCGCTCCGCTTCGGGTGGCGGTGACCCGACCGCCCGCCGCGCGCGGTCGCGCCCCCTCCCCGCCGGGGGAGGCGCGGCCGCTCAGGGCGCCGTGCGCTCGGCCTCGTCCGGGGGCTCGTCCGTCGCCTCCTGCAAGGCCTCGGCCACCAGGGCCTTCAGCTCCTCGTCAGCGGGCGTCGTCGGGCGTGCGCGCGGTCGCCGCGCCTCGGGCAGCGTCGCGAGCAGGGCGTCGAGCTCGTCCAGCGAGCCCTCCTCGAGCCCCGGCTCACCGCCGCCCCGCGGCGCCGATCCTGGCCGCGGCTTGCGGCCGAGCGCGCGGGTGAGCCAGGGTCGCGTCTCCGAGAGCTCCACCCCGCCGCGCGCGACCCGCGCGGGATCCCGCCGGAGCGCCTCCACCAGGGCCTCGTTCGACTCGACCCACGCCCAGGCCTCGGAGAAGGCCGCGGCCTGGGTCGCGTCGAGGGCGCGCCGGGCGCCGCGCACGGCGTGCCCACCGAGCTTGGCGAACAGCGCGGTGGCGACCGCGAGCTCGCCCGGGCCGAGCCGCGTGGCGCGGGCGACCCGGGGCCCGCCGCAGCTCTTCTGGTAGATGTAGGAGCCCTGCAGGAGGAGCACGCCGAAGCCGAGGAGCACGCCGGTCAGATCCGCGGTGACGTCCGCGGGCGCCTCGATCGCCTCGCCCTCGGGGAGCGTCTCGGCGAGAAAGACGAAGCTTAGCAGCCGCGCGAGGTTGGCGCCGAGCAGGACGGGGTGCCCGAGCTCGAGCGCGGGGACGGTGATGCGCCACGTCTCGCCCGTGTCCTCGAGCCGCGGGAGCGGCTCCTCGCCCGCGCCGCCGAACCCACAGCCGTCGCCGCAGCCGCCGTGGTGGCCGGCCCGGCCGTCGCCGCAGCCGCCCCCGCCGCAGTCGTGGTCGAGGCCCACCACCCGGGTGCGGGTCGGGATGTCGGTCATCCCCGCGTGGCGCTTCAACCGTGTGACCAGACGCTTCACGCTCGGCTCGTCGGCACGAAACTCGTCGGGGAAGAACTCGCTCGTCGGGAGCACCAGCGGTCGCTCGCCCAGCTCGTCGCCGAGCCGCGAGCGCAGCCGCGCGAGCCGCTCTACGACGCCGCGGAGGGCGGGGGCGCTCGGGAGGTCCACGGGGTCCATCCTGGCAGACGCGGCCCGCCTCCGCCATCTCGCCGGCCCGCGTCCGGCGGGCGTGGCCGCGCGGGATGGTGGCGGAGGGCACCCTCCGCGCGCCCCGCGGCCCCGCCCTCAGCCTGGCTGCCCGCGGCGCCTCCGCTCGAGCTCGGCCAGCCGCGTGATGACTCCACGGGCGACGATCTCGAGCACCTCGACCACCACCGCGTCGCGCGCCGAGGCGGGCCCGCTGAACGTCAGCGTTCCCTTGGCGGGCTTGCCCTTGGGGAGCTGGCCCGGCGCCTGGCAGCGCACCCGGACGACGTCGCCCCGCTGCTCGATCACGAGGTCGGTGACGAAATAGCGGTAGGTGATGGTGCTCCCTCGGCCGGCGCCCCAGACGGCGCGGCGCGTCTCGCGCTGGAGGAACTCGCGCAGCCGCTGCTCGTAGTAGCCGGCGCGAGGGACCGAGGCGGGGAACTCGAGGTGATCGAGCACGACGCGCGGGCGCCCGGCGGGGCTCGGGGCCGCCGCCGCCGGCGGCGCGGTCGCCCCGGCGGGTCCCGAGCCCACCAGCAACGCGAGGGCGAGGGTCGCCGCGCGGAGCAAGCGCATGACCCGGGGAGGGTAGGGGCGCCTGGGCGCCCCGGCCAAGTAAGCGCCGGCGTCGCCCGGGGGAGCCCGGCCGCTGCTTGCGCGCGCGGCGCCCCCAGGCGAACACTCTCCGGCCATGAGCCCCGTCGCGAGCGCGCTCGGCGCGTCCGGTGCGCGACCGCCCGTCGCCAGCGTGGACGTGGTGGTCATCGGGGGTGGGATCAACGGGCTCGGCGTCGCGCGCGCCCCCGCCCCGCGGGGGGGGGGGGGGGGGGGGGGGGGGTGGGGCGGCGCGGGGCGCGGGCCGCGCGGGGCCGCGGCCCGCGG
>CAYVRP010000006.1:57273-116861 GCA_964454025.1 uncultured Polyangiaceae bacterium
CCGCCCTGGCGCCCCGGGGCGCGCGCGGTCGGGGCGTCGGGGGCGCGGGCGCCCGGCGCCGGGGGGGCCGGGGGGGGCCCCGGGGGGGGGGGGCCCGGGCGCGGCGCCGCGCGCGACGCCGCCCTGCGGGGGCTGCGGGTCGCGCTGTTCGAACGGGACGACTTCGCGCGCGGCGCGAGCGGCAACTCGACCGGCTTCCTGCACGGCGGACCCCGCTATCTGCTCGACGACCCGCGCGTCACCCGCGACTCCTGCCTGGACTCAGGGCACGTACAGCGCATCGCGCCCCACCTCGTCTTCCGCGTGCCGGCGCTGGTCCCCATCGAGCGGGCTCGCGGCCGTTGGTCCTGGCTGCTCCACGACGCCTTCTTCACCGCGTACGATCGCTTCCGGCACCTGAAGCGCGGCCAGCCGCACCAGCGGCTCGACGCCCGGCAGCTGGCGCGGATCGTGCCGGGGCTTCGCGGTGACTTCGTCGGCGCCGTCAGCTTCGACGAGTGGGGGGTGGACGGCGTCCGGCTCTGTGTCGAGAACGCGCTCGACGCCCGCGCGCACGGCGCCGCGATCCACAACCACACGGCGGTGACCGAGGTCGTGCGCGGTCCGGACGGTGCGGTCGCGGGCGTTCGGTTCGCGAGCGTCCTCGACGGGGACCGCGGGTTCGTGGCCGCCCCGGTCGTCGTCAACGCCACGGGGGCCTGGGCGCCCCTCGCGGCGGCCTGCGCGGGGATCGCCCCGGACGCGGCCGCCGTGCGGCCCGGCAAGGGGATCCACGTCTACTACGACCGGCCCCTCACCGACGTGGCGATCGTCACCGAAGCGATCGACGGGCGGCAGGTGTTCGTGCTGCCGTGGCACGACCTCACCGTGGTCGGCACCACCGACGACGACTACTACGGGGATCTCGACGCGGTGGTGGCGACCGTCGACGAGGTCCGCTACCTCCGTCAGGCCGCCGCGCGCCTCCTCCCCGCGGTCGGTCGGGCGCGGGCGATCGGGACCTGGGCCGGCGTCCGCCCCACGCTCTTCGCCTGGGGCCGGCCCGAGGACGCCCTCCCCCGCGCGCACCGGATCGTCGATCACGCGGCGCACGGCGTGCCCGGCTTCTATTCCATGCTCGGCGGCAAGCTCGCGAGCTACCGGCTCTTCGCGGAGGCGATGACCGACCTGGTCGCGGCGCGGGTCGGGGGGGCCGGGCCCTGCCGCACGGCGACGTCCCCGCTCCCCGGCGCGGTGGGGGGCTCGCCCGCCGTGGCGGCGGGGGGCGGGCTCGTCCCCGCGACGGTGCTCCGGCACCTCGTCGGTCGTCATGGCGCCGCGGCGTCGGCGATCCTCGCGCGGATCGCGGCTCGCCCGCGGGAGGCGCGCCGGCTCTGCGCGTGCGGTCCCGTGACGGAGGCGGAGGTCCGGCACGTCGTCGAGCACGAGTGGGCGCGCACGGTCGCCGACGTGATGCGCAGGACCCGCCTCGGCCTCGGTTGCTGCGGCGGGATGCGCTGCCTCGCGGACTGCGCGGCCGTGGTCGCGGACGCCACGGGGCGGGACGCCGCGACCGCGGCGGCCACGGCGCGCGAGCTGCTCGCGGTCACCGCCCGTGCCCGCCTGCCCGCGCTGGGGCCGGAGCAGGCCCGGCAGGAGGCGCTCGCCCTGGCGCTCGCGCGGGCCGAGCTCACGGAGGCGCCCGCGTGAGCCGCCGCGTCGTGGTCGTCGGGGCCGGCGCCGCCGGGACGGCGGCGGCCTGGGCCGCCGCGCGCGCCGGGGCGGCCGTGGGCGTCGGGAGCGATCGTCCGGGCGCGAGCGAGCTTGGCACGGGCGCGGTCGACGACGTCGCGGTCGCGGCGGTCGACGCGGCGCCGATCGAGCCCGACGTCGCGGCGTTCAGTGCGGCCCTGGGGCTGTGGCACCTGGGCGAGCGAGGGGTGCGGCTCGCCACGCCGGGCGGGGTGGTGCGCGCCGCGCGCGGGTGCGACCGCGCGCTGCTCGATCTCGCCCCGCTCGCGGGGGCGTGCGTCGCCGTCGTCGACCTCGGGCGCGCGGCGCCCGACGCGCGGCTGCTCGCGCGCGGCCTCGCCGCCGGGGCCTGGGCGCGCGCGACGGGCACGCGCTTCGAGCCGGTGGCCGTGGATCCTCCGCCGGCGCTCGCGGGCGCGCGCGGCGCGGCGCCCGCGCCCCCGCTCGCGGCCCTCGGCGAGCGTCTCGTCGCTGCCCGCGGCGCCGCGGCGCGCGCGCCCGACGCCTGGCTGCTCCCGGCCTGGCCGGGGCTCGACGCCCCCGCCGTCGCCGCTCTCCGGGCGGCGCTCGGCCAGCCCCTCGGCGAGGTGACGTCGCGCCCTGGGGAGGTCGCCGGCGCGCGCTTCGCCCAGGCGCGGGAGGCGCTGCTGCAGGTGCTCGCCGTCGAGCGCAGGGCGGGCCGCGCGGTGACGGTGACGGCCGGTCCCGCCGTCACCCTCGAGGCGCCGCCGGACGGACGGCGCGAGTGGCTGGCGGCCGACGCCGTCGTGCTCGCCGTCGGCGGCCTGATCGCGGGTGGCGTCGCGCTCGACGACGCCGCCGCCCCGGGCGCGCCCGCGTTTCGGCTCGGGGTCGACGCCGACGTCAGGCTCGCGCTCGGGGGTCGCGCGCTCGACCCCGTCGCGTCACTCCACGGCGTCGACCTGGTCGAGCTCGGACTCACCGCGCTCGATCGGGTCGGGGGGGACGTCGACGAACGGGGGCGGGTCCGGGGCGACGCCGACCGGCTCCCGACCGGGGGCGTCGCGCCGCCCGGGACCGAGGTGGTCCTGTCGCGCCGGACGGTGCCCCTCTGGGCCGCGGGCGGCTGTGTCGCGGAGCGGCCGCGCACCCTGCTCGAGGCCGTGCGGGCGGGCATCGCGGCGGGGCGAGGCGCCGCCGGCGCCTGAGGCCGAGGGGGCCGTCGCCGGCGCGCGCCGCGCGGGAGGACGACGCGCCGGACGCGCACCGTGGCGGCGCCGAGGCGGCACCTGATAGGAACGTGACCCGGACCGCGCGGCGAGCGCGTTCACGGTCACGCGGCGCGAGCGCCGCCGGGTCGCGCGCTGGTTGACTCGCATGCCGGCCCGCCTACGATGGCGCCACCCCGAAGGAGAGGAACGAGAGAGATGCACAGCAGCAAGCACATCGGTGTCGTGGCGGCCCTGACCGCGCTGCCGTTGCTCTTCGGCCTCGGCTGCGGCGCGGGCGCCGCCGGCGGCAAGGGCGCCGCCGCGGTGGGCGCCGTCCCGCCCGCCAGCGGGACCCTCGCGCCGGGCGCCGCCGAGCGCGCCGGCAACAACATCTTCTGGAACGAAACCTTCGAGGAGGGCACCCCGCTGCCCTGGAGCACGACCTTCGCGCCGCCGGCCGCCGGCAGCGCCCGCGTCGTCGGCGAGGAGCTCTGCCTGAAGATCGACGCCGCCGGCTCGAACACCTACGACGTCGTCCTGCGCCACCGCGACGTCCCCGTCGCGCGCGGCCACCAGTACCAGGTGATGATGAAGGTGCGCGCCACCGCCCCCACGCGCCTGCGGGCGCGGCTCGCCAAGGCCGGTCCTCCCTACGACGAGTACTGGTCGGCCCTGGCGGACGTGGGCACGACCCCGCAGACGCTGCTCGGCACCTTCGCGGGCACCGCGGACGACCCCCAGGCCGAGTTCGCCGTCCACCTCGGCGGTCCGCTCGTCGGTGAGGTCCCGGTCGAGGTCTGCTTCGACGACCTGCAGCTCAACGATCCAGAGTTCCAGCTCCCCGAGGGGCGGCAGACCGGGCCGTTGCCGAAGGTCCGCGTCAACCAGGTCGGCTACCTGCCCGAGTTCGCCAAGCACGCCACCTACAAGACCACCGCCACCGAGCCGCTCGAGTGGCAGCTCGTGGACGCCTCCGGCAAGACGGTGGCCACGGGCAAGACGGTGCGGTTCGGCGAGGACAAGGCCGCCGGCGAGCTGCTCCACACCATCGATTTTTCGTCCTTCAAGACGCCGGGCAAGGGGTACAAGCTCCGGGTCGGGGTCGACGAGAGCCTCCCCTTCGACATCGGCCAGGACGTCTACCACTCGCTCAAGTACGACGCCCTCGCCTACTTCTACCACAACCGGAGCGGCATCGAGATCCGGGCCGATCTCGCCGGCGGCGCGCAGTGGGCGCGGCCCGCCGGGCACCCCGGCGACAAGTCGGTGAAGTGTGCGCCGGAGAGCTCGCTCCAGGGCTCGTTCAAGCAGTACGCGTGCGACTACGCCCTGGACGTCTCGGGCGGCTGGTATGACGCCGGCGATCACGGAAAGTACGTGGTCAACGGCGGCATCTCCCTGTGGACGCTGCAAAACCAGTACGAGACGTTGAAGTACCTGCGCAAGACCGGCGGCGACTTCGGCGACGGCAAGTTGAAGATCCCCGAGGCGGGCAACGGCGTCGCCGACCTGCTAGACGAGGCCCGCTGGGAGATGGAGTGGATGCTGCGGATGCAGGTCCCGCCCGGCAAGCCGCACGCCGGGATGGTCCACCACAAGATGCACAGCATCAGGTGGACGGGGATCCCGACTCGCCCCGATCAGGACACCGTGGAGCGCTACCTGCGCCCCGTGAGCACGGCGGCCACCCTGAACCTCGTCGGCGCGGCGGCCCAGGCCGCGCGGATCTGGAAGCCGATCGACCCGGCGTTCTCCGCCCGGTGCCTGAAGGCAGCGGAGATCGCCTGGGCGGCGGCCAAGAAGGAGCCCGCCATCGTCGCCGAGGGCATGGTCGAGGGCGGCGGCGCCTACGGCGACTCGAACTTCGACGACGAGTGGTACTGGGCCGCCGCGGAGCTCTTCATCACCACCGGCGACCCCAAGTACAAGGCCGAGTTCCAGAAGCTGCCGCAGAACCAGCGGATGCCGGTCAACGCCGGCGGCGGCACCGCGAGCATGAGCTGGGACCAGCTCTCGGCGCTCGGCAAGATCTCGCTGGCCGTGGTCCCCAACAAGCTCACGCCGGCCGAGGTGCAGGAGCAGCGCAAGCAGATCATCGGCGCCGCGGACCACTACCTCGGGCTGATCGAGAAGCGCGCCTACCGCGTGCCCATGGAGTCGGAGACGAGCTACCCCTGGGGCTCGAACTCGTTCGTGCTCAACAACATGGTGGTGATGGCCCTCGCCTACGACTTCACCAAGGACAAGAAGTACGTGAACGGCGTCATCGACGCCATGAACTACATCCTCGGCCTCAACCCGAAGGTGCAGTCCTACGTCAGCGGGTACGGGGAGCGGCCGCTCCAGCACCCCCACCACCGCTTCTGGGCGCAGCAGAAGGACCCGAGCTTCCCGCCGCCGCCGCCGGGCGCCGTCTCCGGCGGCCCGAACTCGAGCCTCCAGGACCCGTACGCCAAGCAGGCCGGGCTCCCGGGCTGCGCCCCTCAGAAGTGCTTCATCGATCACATCGAGAGCTGGTCGACCAACGAGATCACCATCAACTGGAACGCCCCGCTCGCCTGGGCGGCGGCGTTCCTCGACGAAGTCGGCCGATGAGGTAGGGTCCCGGTCCGGGCGCGGTTTCGTGCCCGGCCGCGCATGCCCTCGTTCCTCTCCGACCCGAACCAGCTCGCGCTGTGGCTGGTGGTGCTCTCCTGCGCCGTCGCCCTGGGACGGACCGTGGCGCAGGTGGCCGCGCACGGCCTCGGCCGCGCGGCCCTGGACGCGTTCGTGACGCTGCTCTTCGTCGGCGGCGTGGCCGCGGGGGGGCACTGGCTGGCGCCGCGCGTGGCCGGCTACCTCGGGCTCGCCGCCTGGGGGGCGGCGATCCTGGCGCCCAACGCCCTGGCGGCGACCGCGTTCTCGCGCTCGCTGCGGCGCGACTTTCGCACGGGGGCTGCGCTCTACGGGCTGCTCGCCCTGCTCCGACCGCTGGGCGGGTTCCGGGCTCAGCGGGACTACTTCCGTGCCCTCGACTGGCTCGCCTCGGGCCACCGCCGCGCCGGGCTCGGGCTGCTCGCGCGCCTCCAGAGCGACCCCGCGCTCGGCCCGCTCGCCACCATCGAGCGGCTCACCGCCGACGGGGACTGGGCCGGCGTCCGCCGGTTCGTGGAGGGCCACGGGGGCCCGCCCGCCGGCGCCCTGCCGCTGCTGCCGCGCTACCTGCGTGCGCTCGGCGAGCTCGGGGAGGTCGAGGCGCTCGTCGCCGCGCTCGTGCGGCACCGCCCGAGCCTGGGCCGCCGACCGCCGCTGCTGCTGCAGGGGCTCCTCTTCGCCTTCGCCTTCGGCGGCCGCGTCGACGCCGTCTCCGCCCTCCTCGGCGGTCCGCTCGCCGCGCTCGACGAGCGGTCACGCGGGCTGTGGCTGGGGACCGCGGAGCTCGCCGCCGGCGCCGCGAGCGCGGGGCTCGCCCGGCTGACCGCGGCGCGGGCGCGCGCGGACGCGCAGCAGCTCGAACAGATCGATCGCCGCCTCGCCGCCGCCCCGAGCCAGAGCTGCGCGTCGACCTCGGCGGCCGTCGGCGCCGAGCTCGACGCGCTCGCGCGCGTGTCGGCGGCGCTGGCGCGAAGCGTCCCCGGCTTCGGCTCGCGGCGCTTCCCCCTCGGGACTGCGCTGCTCACCGCGGCGATCCTGGGGGCGTTCGCCGTCGAGGGGGGGGGCGGCGGGAGCCTCGAACCGGACACGCTCGAGCGTCTCGGGGCGCTGGTGCCGGCCCGGGTGGCGGCCGGCGAGTGGCGGCGGATCGTCACCGCCCTGTTCCTGCACATGGGGCCCGTCCACCTGGTGATGAACCTGCTGGCGTCGATCCCGATCGGGATCTACCTCGAGCGACGCCTCGGCGCCGTGCGCACGGTCGCCACGCTCCTGGTGAGCGGCGCCGTCCCCATGGCCGCCCACGTCGGGTTCTGGGCGCTCGGAGGTGAGGCGGTGACCACCGTGGGCGCCTCCGGGGCGGTCATGGGCGGGGGCGGGGTGGCCGGGGCCATCCTGCTGCGAGCCGTCCTCGACGATCGGCTCCCGGAGGCGCGGCGGTGGCTCCGGAGCCTGCTGGTGCTGATCGTGGTGCAGACCCTCATCGATCTCCTGATCCCGGCGGTCGACTTCCTCGGGCACGCGCTCGGGCTCGCGGTGGGGTTCTGCCTCGGGGCCGTCCAGGTGAGGCTCGGCGCGCCCCGGACGCTCCTGGTCGGCGTGCCCGCTATCGCGGCCGCGCTCGGCGGTCACTGGGCTACGACGTGGTTGCCGTGGCGCCAGCCGCTCTGCGGCCCCGGCGAGGTGACGATGTGCGAGCTCGCGTGTCGGCTCGGGGTGCTCGACGCCTGCGGCGCGCTGGGGCAGAAGCTCGCCCTCGGCGAGGAGCTCCCCGCCGACCCGGAGCGCGCGCGCGCGCTGCTGGCGCGCGCGGGCGCTGGCTCCGTCCGCGAGGCATGCAACGCGCTCGGCATCGCGCGCGACGGCAGCGGCCGGCGCGCGGACGCGCGGGCTCGCTCGCGCGCGGCGTTCGCGCGGGCGTGCGAGCTCGGATCCCGCGCGGGCTGCCACAACCTCGGCACGCTCCTCGCCTTCGACGGCGAGGACGCCCAGGAGCGGGCGCGCGGTCGGGGGCTGCTCGCCGCGGAGTGTCGCGACGGCGACGGCGCGTCCTGTGACGCTCTGGCGACGCTCTGCAACGTCGGCGACGACGCGGCCTGCACGGCGGTCGACGACCAGCCCCCCGAGCCCACGGGGCACGGCGCGTGGCGTCGCCTTGAGGACCGGTGATTGCCGCTGGCTGCTCGATGCGCTAGCGGGGTGGCTCGCTCCGGGCGTCGCGCCGCCGGCGCGGTGCCCGGCCCCCCCTCGCCCTCACCCCCGGTTCGCCATGGCCAAGCGCTCCCTCGACGCGTTCTCCACCCGCTCCACGCTCACCGTCGGCGGCGTCGATCTCGAGTACTACAGCCTCCCGCGCCTGGCGGCGGCCATCGGCCGCGACCTCCGCCGCCTGCCCGTGTCGCTGCGCGTCCTGCTCGAGAATCTGCTGCGCCACGAGGATGGGCGGGCCGTCCGTCGCGCGGACATCGAGGCGGTCGCGCGTTGGGAGGCCAGCGCCGCGCCGCACGTGGAGATCGCGTTCCAGCCGGCGCGCGTCATCCTCCAGGATTTCACCGGGGTGCCCGCGGTCGTCGACCTGGCGGCGATGCGCGACGCGATGGCGGCCCTGGGGGGCGATCCCGCCCGCATCGAGCCGCGCTGCCCGGCCGAGCTCGTGATCGATCACTCGATCCAGGTCGACGCCTACGGCACCGCGGAGGCGCTGGTTCACAACGTCGCTCGCGAGCACGCGCGGAACCGGGAACGGTACGCGCTGCTCCGCTGGGCCCAGGGCGCGTTCGCGAGCTTCCGGGTGGTGCCCCCGTCGACCGGCATCGTGCACCAGGTGAACGTGGAGTACCTCGCGCGGGTGGTCTTCGTCGAGGACGGCGTCGCCTTTCCCGACACGCTCGTCGGCACGGACAGTCACACCACGATGGTGAACGGCATCGGCGTCCTCGGCTGGGGCGTCGGTGGTATCGAGGCGGAGGCGGCGATGCTCGGGCAGCCAGTCGCCATGCTCGTGCCCCAGGTGGTCGGGGTGCGGCTCCGGGGCGCGCTGCCGCCGGGGGCCACCGCGACCGACCTGGTGCTCACCCTGACGGCGCTCCTGCGCGCGCGCGGTGTGGTGGGTCGCTTCGTGGAGTTCTACGGGGAGGGGTTGGCCCGGTTGCCGCCTGCGGACCGGACCACGATCGCCAACATGGCGCCCGAGTTCGGCTCCACCTGCGCTTTCTTCCCCATCGACGCCCAGACGCTGTCCTACCTGCGGCTCACGGGGCGAAGCCCGGCGGACGTCGCGCGCGTCGAGGCCTACGCCCGCGCGCAGGGGCTCTTCTTCACCAGCGACGCTCCCGAGCCCGAGTACAGCGATCGGCTCGATCTCGACCTCGGCACGGTGGTTCCCTCCGTCGCCGGGCCGCGGCGACCGCACGACCGGGTCGCGCTCGCGGACGTGAAGGCGGGCTTCGCGGCGGCGCTGCCCGGGATGGTCCGCCAGGGGGAGGGCACGGCCGAGGCGCTCGACCGCCGCGCGCGGGTCGCGCTCGACGGCGCCGAGGTGGAGCTCGCCCACGGGAGCGTCGTCATCGCGGCGATCCCCTCCTGCACCAACACGTCCAACCCCTCGGTCCTGATCGCCGCGGGCCTGCTGGCGCAGAACGCGGTGCGGCGCGGGCTCAAGGTCAAGCCCTGGGTCAAGACCAGCCTCGCGCCGGGCTCGCGGGCGGTCACCGAATACCTGCGCGCGGCCGGGCTCCTCGGGGCGCTCGAGGCGCTCGGCTTCTTCGTCGTGGGCTACGGCTGCACGACGTGCATCGGCAACAGCGGTCCGCTGCCGGAGCCGGTGAGCGCGGGCATCCGCGAGGCGGGGCTCGTCGCGGTGAGCGTGCTCAGCGGCAACCGCAACTTCGAGGGTCGCATCAGCCCGGACACGCGCGCCAACTACCTCGCCAGCCCGCCCCTGGTCGTCGCCTACGCGCTGGCCGGGCGGATCGACCTCGATCTGACGGCCGAGCCGCTGGGTCACGACGGCGCGGGCCAGCCCGTCTTCCTCCGCGATCTCTGGCCGACGGAGGAACAGGTCCAGGCGGTGGTCGCGGCGCACGGCACCGAGGACCGCTTCCGGAGCGCCTACGCCGACGTGTTCCGGGGTGACGAGACGTGGCGCGCGCTGCCGGTGCCGGCGGGCGCCCGCTTCGCCTGGGATCCGGCCAGCACCTACGTCCGCCGGCCGGACTTCCTCGTCGATCTGCCCCGCGACCCCGCCCCGCTGGCGGATCTCCGGGGCGCCCGCGTCCTGGCGCTGCTCGGCGACATGATCACGACCGATCACATCTCGCCGGCGGGGTCGATCGCGAAGGACTCGCCGGCCGCGCGCTACCTGGCGGAGCGGGGGGTCGCGCCGGGCGATTTCAACTCGTACGGGGCCCGCCGGGGCAACCACGAGGTGATGGTACGCGGGACCTTCGCCAACGTGCGCCTCCGGAACCTGCTCCTTCCCGGGACGGAGGGCGGCGTGACCCGCCACTTCCCGGACGGCGCGCCGATGAGCATCTTCGACGCGGCGATGCGGTACAGGCAGGAGGGGGTGCCCCTGGTCGTCGTCGCCGGCCACGACTACGGCACCGGGTCGTCCCGGGACTGGGCCGCCAAGGGGACTGCCCTGCTCGGCGTGCGCGCCGTG
This sequence comes from uncultured Polyangiaceae bacterium, assembly GCA_964454025.1. Taxonomy (GTDB): domain Bacteria; phylum Myxococcota_A; class Polyangia; order Polyangiales; family Polyangiaceae; genus JAFGBI01. The sequence continues at coordinate 67,471 of CAYVRP010000006.1, forward strand.
CTGGCGCGATCCTTCGAGCGCATCCACCGTTCGAACCTGGTCGGGATGGGCGTCCTCCCGCTCGAGTTCCTGCCCGGGGCCAGCCGCGAGTCGCTCGGGCTGACCGGTGAGGAGGTCCTCTCGGTGACCGGGATCGAGGCGGGCCTCGAGCCGGGCAAGATCGTGGACGTCGTTGTCGGCGACCCCGACCGCGCGCCCCTGAAGTTCCAGGTCAAGGTGCGCATCGACACCGGGGTCGAGCTGGAGTACTTCCGGCACGGGGGGATCCTGCCGTTCGTGCTCCGGCAGCTCCTCGCGAGCTGAGGTCCCGCTCGGCGGGCGCGGCGCGCGCGGGCGCCGCCGTTGTCCGGCGCCGTCGCCCCGCTATGCTCGCCGGCCGATGGCGGCGCAGGATCCCCGGCTGGATCGCGCGGCGACGTGGGTTGCCCGGGGGGCGACCGCGGCGTTCGTCGTCCTCGCGACCTGGGAGATCACCGGCCCCTTCGACGCCGGTCACGACGCCGCCACCGCCGCCGTGGGCATCGCCGCGCTGAATTCCTGGCGCTGGGGGATCCTCGCTCCCGTCACCCACTTCTCCGCCGTGCCGCCCACCGCGGGCGACTTCTACTGCCACCACCCGTGGGGGATCTTCTGGACCACGGCGCTGCTGGTCCGCGTCCTGGGGGCGCACGACTGGGTGCTGCGCCTGGCGCCGCTCGGCATGAGCGCGGCCACGCCGCCGCTGGTGTTCGCGGCGTCGCGACGCCTCTGGGGTGCGCCGGCCGCGGCCGCGGCCGCCGTCGCCTTCACCGTCACGCCGATCGCGCTCGCCTTCGCCGACTTCAACGCCCTCGAGGTGCCGGTCATGTTCGGCGTCGCCCTGGGCAGCTGGGGGCGCGTGCGCTTCGCCGAGGGGGGGCGGCGACGGTGGCTCGCGGTCGCGCTCCTCGGGCTCGCCCACGCCATGAACAGTGACTGGGCGGCCTTCGTCTTCGTGGGGACCGTGCTCGGCGCGGGCCTGCTCCACGCCGCGCCGCCCGTGGCCCGCCGCCTCCCCCCGCTCCCACCGCGCGCCGCCGTCGGGTGGGTGCTCCTCGCCGTGATCGCCGCGCTCATCGGCGGCGGGTATGTGGCGCTGTTCTGGTGGCTGGGACGGCTCGACGATCTGCTCGCGCAGGGCGCGGCGCGCGCCGCGGGCGCGCTGACTCCGCTCGCCGCCCTCCTCGCGGCGCGCCGCCACTGGCTCGAGCTCTGCTTCACCCCGGTCGGGATGGCGCTCGGGGTGCTCGCGCTCCCGTGCCTCCTGGTCCGGGCGGCGCGCGGGAGCGCGCTCGAGGCGCTCCCGCTCGGCGTCCTGGTGATGGCGACGTTCCAGTACCTCGTGTTCAAGAACGGCGCGGACGTGCACGTGTTCTGGCCGCACTACTTCGCCCTGTACCTCGCCTACGGGGTGGGCGCGCTCGTCGCGACCCTGGGCGGTGCGCTCGCCGCGTCCTCGCGGCCGACGCGCCCGGACCAGTCGAGCTGGCGCCGCCACCTCGGCGGACGGGTCGCGTTCGTCGTCGGGCTCGCCCCGCTGCTGGTGATGGCCCCCGACGCGCTCGCGACGCTGGCCTACGCGCGGCGGACCGGCAAGCGCTTCGACGACGGCTGGCGCCTGATCCTGCAGGGGGGCGACCTGCACGCCGTGGCGCGGGAGGTCAGCGGGCGCCTCGGTCCGGGCGCGATCGTCGGCGTGCACCGGAGCGTGCAGCTCGACTGGGCCCTCGAGTGGGCGCTGCGCCGCCCCGTCCTCGCCCACGCGACCCCCTTCGACTCCGTGGACCTGCTCCTGGTCGACGCCCGGTTCGCGGCGCCCGAGGTCCTCACCCACCTCGCAGCCACCACCGCCGTGACCGCCTACGGCCCCTTCTGGGTAGTGGAGGTGGGGCGGCCGGCGGCGCCCCTCGTGGCCCGCCGCATCACCCGCACGGAGCCCGGCTGCTGGCGGTGGTACTGGGTGGACGGGAATGACCCGTGCTTCGGCTTCGCGCCGGACCCGTTCGGGACCTGGGAGCTGCGCCACCATTTCGGCCAGACGCCGAACCCGCCCCCCGCGGCCGCGCCGCGGAGCACCGACGAGCTCCGCGTGGCCCACGCCGTGGCGCTCGCCGCCGGGGACGAGGCGACCGCCGCGCGCCTCCTCGCCGCGCTCCTCGAGCGCCTGGACCAGCGCCCGCGGACCGTGTTCGCCGACGGCACCGAGCTGCTCGGCTTCGAGCTCGTGCCCGGCGTCGCGCCCCTGCTGAGGCTGTACCTGGACGCCGGTACCAGCCCGGGAGCCCGCGACCGCACGCTGCGCGTCGTGTCTCGCGTCGATCGCCGCCCGGGGTCGACCGTGGCTCCGCCGCGGCGGGACCGCGAGGTCGGGCTCCCTTTCGCCATCCCCGCCGTGCTCTTCCGTCCGCGCCACGTCTACGTGGCGGAGTCGGAGATCCGGCGTCAGCCCGGCGTCGACGCGGTGTCGGCCGAGCTGATCGGCGAGGACCCGCGCCTGGCGCCGCCGAGCACGGCGCGGATCCCCCTCTTCGTGTGGCGCTGAGGCGGTGCGGGGCGGCAGCGCCGCGCGGGGTAGGGGCCAACGAGGATCTGGTAGCCGAGGCTCAGCGCGAGATCGGACCCGCCGGTGGGGTTCTCGGGCAGGGCCTCGACCGGGGGCAGCGAGGCCCCCGGCCGCGGTGGCGCGGGCGCCTCTCCCCCGCCGGGCTCCGCGGGCTCGCCGTGGGGAGCCCGCGGTGAGCCCGCGGAGCCCTCGGGCGGGAGGTGGCGATCGAGATCGCGCTCCCGCACGACCGGCGCGGGTGGTCGGGGATCGAAGCGCCCCTCCACTCGGATCGTCGGCTCCACGCCCTGTGCCTGGATCGAGCGGCCGCTCGGCGTGTAGTAGCGCATCGTCGTGAGGCGGAGCCCGTCGCCGCGCGGGAGATCGAGGATCGACTGGACCGAGCCCTTACCGAACGTTCGCGCGCCGACGACGATGGCCCGGTGGTGATCCTGCAGCGCCCCGGCCAGCAGCTCGGCCGCGCTCGCGGTGTACTCGTTCACGAGCACGACGACCGGACCGCGCCGGAGCGCGCCGTACGGGGTCGCCTGGACCGAGTCCACCATGCGGCCGCGGCGGCGCACGGAGAAGATGGTCCCGGTGACGAGCAGCTCGTCGGCCACGGCGCTCGCCTCGTCCACGAGCCCGCCGGGGTTGTTGCGCAGGTCGATCAGGATCCCGACCAGCGGCCCCTCCCGCCGGAGGTCCCCGAGCGCGCGCAGCAGCTCGGTGTGGGTCCCCGTCTGGAACTGCTTGATGCGGAGGTAGCCGACGCCGCCGGCGAGCCGGCGCGCGGCGACGCTGGGGACCCGTACGACCTCGCGCACCAGCGTGAACACGAGCACCCCGGAGACGCCCTCGCGGGCCACCGTGAGCCGGACCGGAGTCCCCGGGCGACCGCGCATCCGAGCGACGATCGCCGCCGGCGCGAGGGTGGTCAGGCTCTCGCCGTCCACGGCGAGGATGCGATCGCCGGGGAGGACCCCCGCGCGAGCGGCCGGCGCGCCCTCGATCGGAGCGAGGACGACCACGCCTTCGTCCTGGAAGTCCACCTCCACGCCGATCCCGGCGAAGCGACCCTCCGTTTCCTCCTGGAAGCGCGCTTTTTCCTCGGCGGGCAGGTACTCCGAGTGGGGATCGAGCTCGGCGACCAGGCCCCGGATGGCCCCCGTGATCAGGCGCTCCGCGTCCACGGGTTCGACGTACTCGTCCTCCACCAGCGCCAGCACCCGGGCCATCTGATCGACCGCTCGATAGGGGCTCTCGGCCGCCGTGTCGGCGTGGGCGCGGGGGGCGAGGAGTGCCGCCGCCAGGGTCGCGCCGAGCCAGCCCCGGACCCGGCCGCGTGGTCCCGTCCCCACGGGACCGGGAGGCCTCGTCCGGCGGGTGCGCTGGTCCCGCTCGGAGTGCCGGCGCCGCGCCGGGGCGCCACGGTCGGGCCAGGAAGGTGGGGGAAGGTCGCGCGGCGCCACCGGCGGGAGCCTAGCCGGTATCCGCCGTTGCTTCACGCGCCCGCGAATGGTACTTAGGTGGCCCAAGGTAGGAGCATCGCCTCCGCACATCACCTCCGCACAAGGACACTGGCGCCGGTGGCTGAAAGCGAAACCAACAAGGGCAGCGACAAGCGCAAGCAGAGCCTCTACTTCCCGGAGGCGATGCTGCAAGAGATCAAGGACGAAGCGGCGCGGCTCGACCGCTCCCTCTCCTGGGTCGTTCAGCGCGCGTGGAAGATGGCGCGTCTGGACATCAAGAAGATCCCCAGCGTCAACGACGTGGAGGACGACACCGAGGCGGGCTGACGCGCGGCTCACGGGGGCCCCGGCAGCCGCGGCCACCCCGGCGTGCGGCCGAGACGCCTGAGATCGTGGGGTCATTCTGGCGGTAGCCGGGGGGGCGTGGTTTCGAGCCGAGGCGCCGCTGGGGCGCGAACGCCGTGGCCGGTGGCATTCGGGCCCCCGCGTGGGGTTCCTTCTCTGCTAGAATGAGAGGCGCGTGTCCGAGCCGTCACGGTGCGGCGGCGAGCGAAGCCACGTGGAAGAACGCCTCGACAGTGCGCTGATGGCCAGGCTCCTCGGGCTGCTCGCGCACGACCTCAGGAACCCGCTCTCCGCGCTGCAGAGCAACGTCAATTTCATCGGCGGCGCCGCGTTCGGCGCGGATCCGGAGATCCGTGAGGCCGTCGCCGACGCGGTCGTCTCCTGCGAGGCCCTCGGCCATGTCATCGAGAACATGGAGATCCTGGGCCAGGGGCTGACCCGCGCGCCGGTCCGGTTGCTCGAGCCCGTGGCCCTCCTCCCGATCGTGGAGGAGGGCGTGGCGACGCACCGCGAACTGGCCAGCAGCCATGGCGCCCGCCTCGAGCTCGCGCCGTCACGACTGGACCACAGCCTGCAGGTCATGACCCACCGGGACCTGCTGAGTCGGGCGCTCGGCAACCTGATCCGGAACGCCATCCAGTACGCATCGAGCGGAACCGTCACCGTCACCATCGAGCGCGAGGTCCGGCACGCCCGGGTCATCGTGGCGGATCCCGGGCCTCGGCTCGACCCCGCGCTTGCCGAGGTGGCCTTCCAGGTGCAGGGACAGCTCGAGGTGAAGTCCAACGCGAGGGGGCGCTACGGCCGCGGGCTGGGCCTTTACTGCGCGCGGACGGCCGCGACCATGGCGGGCGCGACGGTGGCACCCGTCGATCCACCCGCCGGCGCGTCGCACGCCATGGCGCTCTCCGTGGCGCTGCGTTGATGCACCGGGGGCCACGCGAGCTCGCTCGGTTCTAGGGCTGCAGGATCGCGACCGTCTCCGGCTCTCGGAACAGGAGCTTGCCGGTTTCTCCCAGGCAACCCCAGCAGGTGCTGAAGTGGAGGCGCGGTCGGATGCTGTTGCTGTAGGCGAAGGCGACGGGCCCTGGCTCACGCTTCATCGCGAAGCTCGCCGCCAGGGCGTATTCGTCCGGCCCGACCACGTGGTAGGCCACGACGAACGAGACGTCGGCGCCCGAGCGTGCCGTGACGAGGAGGAATTCCACCCCGGGTGCCGGGTTCCAGCGCAGCGGCGCGACCGTGAACGAGAAGCCCTTCTCGTCTCCCGGGCCTCGGCTGACGACGGTGCGCGCTGCATCGGGCTCACGGAACAGCTTGACGTCGCGGGCGAGCCAGGCAGTCCGGGGGTCGTCTGCGAGCAGGCGTTCGAGGCGGGCGGCGTCCAGCTTGTGCTTGGTGAAGGTGACGCCGAGGGCGGGCTCCCGGACCCGGGCGGCGTTCGGGGCGCCCCGGCAGCAGCGGAACCCCAGATCGTCGCTCTGGCTGTCGGGTGCGACGCTCTCTCGCCGCGCGCACCGGTGCTGGTCGGGGGGGGCCGCGGGGGGCGCGCCCCGGACGGCCGCGCGTCGTGGCCGCGCGTCGTCGGCGGGGAGGACGTCGCTCGCCGTCCACTCGCGAAGCGTGGAAAGCCCGAGCACCTCGAACGCCGACGCGCAGCGCAGTGGGTCATTGCCGCACGACGGATCCCAGGCGGCGCCGGTCACGTACTCGTCGTTCGCGGGGCCCTTGCAGGCCCGCTCCCACTCGAGCTCGGTGCAGAGGCGGGCACCGCGCTCCGCGCAGCGGCGCTCGGCCTCGATCCGGGTGACTCCGCGGAGCGGCGGCGCTCCCGGGTCGTTGGGAAACGGCAGCCGGTCCATCCGGAAGCTCCCGAGCTCCACCTCGTAGGTTCGCGGCTCGAGGTCGGGTCTGCGGCCCGGAGTGCCCGGGCGGCTGCCGGCCAGGAGCTTGCCCCCGGGAATGTCGCTCAGCTCCTGCTTCAGTGGTGCCTGTGCCGGCGTTCGGACCGAGGGCGGCGCGGCGGGGCGGGTCGGCGCTGACGACGAGGGTGCCCCCCCCGTCGCTGGCGCGCGCGCGCACCCCGCGAGCCCGATGGCGAGCAGGAGCTCGGCGCTGGCCGCGGCGAGCGAGCGGGGGTCATGGCCGCGTCGCCTGCTTCTCGCGCTCGGCATCGTCGCGAGGAAAATACGCGGTCGGCACCGTCGGGCAAGCCCCCACCCCTCGGGCTCGCCGTCTCGTGCGCGCGGTCCCCGGCGCACCCCGGCGTGGCGCGGCGAGGCTGCCCCACACCCGCGCCGCGGTCAGTTCGAATGCTGCGACAAATCAAGGACCTAGAGCCCCTCGCCGGGTGCCGAGCTGGCGCGAGGCGGCGCTGGCGCCGCACCCGCGCCGAGGGAGGTCACCTTGCCCGCGGCGCCATCGCCGCTGGCGACCCGAGCGTTGCGCTAGTCGTTCGCCACCCGCCTTGACCGCTGCTATCCTGCATGACGGATGGCGCATCCGCTGGCATCGCACCTGGCACCGCTCATGAGCCGTGACGTCGACGAGCTTCGTCACGAGGTGGCCCAGTGGGTCATCAACGAGCACGATGAGCGGGAGCGGGCACGGTATCGGCGATTCGGCGCCGAGCTCCGGGCGGTCAAGGCCCGGATCGACGCCCGGGCAGCGCCGCCGAGCGAGGAGGAGCTCGAGATCGCCCTCACCGCGCTGCTCGTGCTGGTCGGGCGGCGCGCGTGACCCGGCTCCGCGCCGTCGTCGTTCGGCTCGTGGGGCAGCGGCGGCCGTCGTTGCGCCTCGTTGCCGGGCGTGCCGTTCGGGACCATGCTCCGGCGCCGCTAGGCCACTCGCGCGAATGCCCATGTCTCGTCGTCGTTCACTGCGCGGCCTGCCTCGCTCGCACCCCGACCGCGGAGCAAAGGGGCTCGAGGTCGGTCCGGACACCGTCGTCACGCTCGCCTACGCGGTGCGGGACGAGGACGGGGCGCCCGTGGAGGACGTCCCCGCCGAGCCCCTGTCGGCGGTCTTCGGTCATGGTCAGCTGCTCCCCGCGATCGAGCGGGCTGCGCAGGGGCTGACGGTCGGCGACCGGGTGACCCTGCGCCTCGATCCCGCTTCGGCCTGGGGCGACTGGGATCCCGGCCGTGTGATCGAGGTGGACCGCGCCGAGGTGCCGGCGGACGCGGCGCCCGGGGACGTCTTCGAGGCCGAGCACGAGGGAGGCGCGATCGTCCTGTTGAAGGTGCTCGACGTTCGAGAAGCCACTGTGCTACTCGACACGAACCACCCATTGGCCGGCCAACGGGTGACGATCGAACTCGAGGTGCGAGGGGTGCGACCAGCGACCGAGGAGGAGCTCGAGCGGGCGGCGGCAGCCGCCCTGGCGACGGAGCGGTCCGACTTCGACGTGGCGCTCTCGCGCCTGCTCGACCGAGGGGTGCGGTCGTGACCATCGGTTCGGCCCCCGGCCGCCCGGTCCTGCTCGCGCCCCGCGCCTCGGCCCGCCGCGCGGTCTAGACTGTGGCGCCCCTGCGGCGCCCTCGCCGGCGGCGCCGACCCTGGTGCCGCCCTGCACATCATGGAGGACATCGACGCGATGACGGCCCCCGAGCTCTTCAAGTACGACGTTCGTGTGCGTGACCGGATGGTTCAGTCGCACCGCCTCACCGAGGACCAGCTCGCGACCTACCTCGAACAGCTCCCAGACCTATCCGATCGCTGCGAGACGTTGCTCGCCAGTCAGCCTGCCATCGGCCCTCTGGAGCCCGAGCCACCGGTGCGCGAGGTGCATCGCCCCGTGGCGCCGGTCGCCCCGGTCGTGCCCATGCCCGTCGCGGCGAGCCCGCTCGCCATCGAGGACGACGAGGACGACGAGGACGACGAGGACGACGAGGACGACGAGGACGACGAGGACGAAGATGGTTTCGCCGGCCCCGCCGGCCCGGCCGACGGGGATCCGACGTGACCTCGGAGGCCGACCCCGGTGGTCGGAGTCCCCCGGACGTCCACGCCGGCGCTGCCGCTTTCGAGGAGGCCAGGTCACAGCGAGTCGAGGCCGCCGACGAGCTGCCCGAGATCGACTTCTCCACGTTCATCCTCTCGCTCGTTCACTCGGCGCTCGTCCACCTCGGGGATGCCCCGAACCCCGTCACGGGGCGTCCCGACGTGAGCCTCGCGCTCGCTCGCCAGACCATCGATCTGCTCGCGCTGTTGCAGGAGAAGACGCGCGGCAACCTCACGGGCGACGAGGAGCGGACGCTCGACGAAGCGCTGTACGACCTCCGGATGCGGTACGTCGAGGTGGCCAAGAACCGATGAGCGGACACCGAGCTCGAGGCTCCGTCTGGCGGCTCGGCGTGGCTTCGCTCGCCGTCGCGCTCGGGTTTGGCGGCGGGGTCGGTTGCCGCGGCTGGTTCGGCGCCAGACGGTCGGGGGCGGCCGCCTCGGCGAGCGGCTCGGCCGCCGTCGCGGTGCCGATCCTGCCGGTCGTCTCGGTGGTGGTGCCGCCCGCGGACGCGCCACGGAGCTTCGCGGATCTCGCCGCGAAGGCCAACCCCGCGGTCGTCTACGTCCAGACGCTGCAGGAGCAGACGAGCCTCCGCGGCCGCCGCCGGGTGGTCGGGGAGGGCCTGGGCAGTGCGTTCGTCTTCGCCCCGAGCGGCCTCATCCTGACCAACAACCACGTCATCGAGCACGCTACCGAGATCAGCGTGACCTTCGAGGGTCACCGCCGCATGCCGGCGACCGTGGTCGGGCGGGATAGCAAGACCGACATCGCGGTGCTCCGTGTCGAGGCCAAGGATCTGCCCTACCTCCCGCTCGGCGACTCCGACGCGACCCGGGTCGGGGACTGGGTGGTCGCGATCGGCAACCCCTTCGGGCTCTCGCACACGGTGTCGTCGGGCATCGTCTCGGCCAAGGGGCGGACGCAGCGAGACGTGCAGGGGCTCGGCGATCCGAGCGGCTACTTCAACTTCATCCAGACGGACGCGAGCATCAACCCGGGCAACTCCGGCGGTCCGCTGCTGGACCTCGCCGGACAGGTGGTCGGCATCAACACCGCCATCCGCGCCCGCGCCAACAGCATCGGGTTCGCTGTCCCCATCAACATGGTCAAGGAGCTCCTGCCCCAGATCATCGCGGAGGGGCGGGTCAGGCGCTCGGCCATCGGTATCGAGATCCTCGATCTTACCCCCGAGGACGCGACCCGCCTCGGGCTCGCCGACACGGCCGGCGCGCTGGTGAAGCGAGTGCTCCCCGGCGGGCCGGGTGACCGCGCCGGGTTGCGCGTGGACGACGTGATCGTCGCCTTCAACGGCGAACCGGTCGAGGCTCCGCAGCGGCTCCGCTGGCGGGCCAGCCTCGCCGGCATCGGCAAGACGGTTCCGGTGCGGGTGGTGCGCGGCAGGCGGACCTTCGACCTGAACGTCACCCTGGGGGAGCTTGACCCGGAGGAGGCTGCCAGCCCCGGGTTCGGGGGCGAGCCGGAGGAGGGAACCCCCGGCGAGCCGTGAGGCGTCCTGGCCTCCGGGGTTGGCGCCGGCGGCGGGGACGCGGGGGCCGTCCAGGAGGCGGGGAGGGGGCGAAACCACCCGCGGAAGGCTGGCGACCGTCGCGACCAGCCTTGGTCGCGGGCCGCATCCCGGGGGGGCAGAGCCCCCTCGTCGAGCGTAGAGTATCGGGTGATGTCCGTCGACGCCCACCGGTCTTCGGGCCACGCCGCCGCCTTCGCCCGCGGGTCGGGGGCCGGCGCCGAGGGGGCGCATGATCGAAATGTCAGGGGGGTGAATAGCGCCTCCGCGTCGGCGTCCAACCGGACGAACCGCGAGCACGAGGCGGAGCAGGACCGTGACCTCATCGAACGCGCACGAGACGGCGACCGACGGGCGTTCCGCACGCTGGTGGAGCGCCACCAGCGGCGCGCCTTCGCCATCGCGCTGGCGCTGGTTCGTGACGAGCACGACGCGCGTGAGGTGGTCCAGGAGGCCTTCCTGCGGGTGCACCGAGGGCTCGACACCTTCCACGGGGGCTCCACCTTCTTCCCCTGGCTCTATCGGATCGTCACCAACCTCGCCATCGACCTCGTGCGCCGGCCGGGGCGCCGGGAGGCGGAGCTCGACGAGGAACGCCACCGCGCTGACGAGGCGGAGATCCCCTTCTTGGCGCGTATCGACGGGGCCGACCCCATGGACGTGGTTCGCCGCCACGAGCTCGCGGGGCGGCTCCAGGCCGCGCTCGACGCGCTGCCCCCCTATCACCGCGGTGTCATCCTCATGCGTGAGGTCGAGGGCATGAGCTACGAAGAGATGGCCCAGGCGACGGGGGTGTCCAAGGGCACCATCATGAGCCGCCTGTACCACGCGCGGCAGAAGCTCCAGCGGGCTCTGTCGGACTGCTATCGGGAGGAGTTGGGGACGGCGCCTCCGGGGCCGGGGGAGGGGCCATGAGACGCGTCGATCCGCTCCGTCTCATGCTGCTTCATGACGGCGAGCTGCCCGAGGGCGAGACCGCGGAGCTTCAGCACCTGCTCGCTGGCGATCCGGACGCGCGCGCCGCGTTGGACGGCCTCGACCAGCTCGGGGACTTCCTCCGTCGCTACGCGGACGAGCGCTCGGCAGGTGTCGGCGACCTGGCGGCGGAAGTGATGGCGCGGCTCGACGAGGAGCCGTCGCGGGTTTCCGGCTGGCGCCAGCACCGTCCGGCTCGATTCGGCGGGGGAGGAAGGCGCTGGGTCTGGGGCGCCGTCGGCGCGCTCGCGGCGGCGGCGGCGCTCACCCTGCTCTTCGCGGCGCGGCGGTCGGGCGCGCCCGAGGTGGAGGCCGCCCGGCTCGCGGCCCTGGCGTCGGCCGCCCGCTCCGCCGCCCTGCAGCCGGGACCTGCGCGGGGAGTGCTCGCCGCCGCCCCGCGCGACACGTCCGAGCCGGGGGTCAGCATCGAGGCGGTGGACTTCGGCCCGAGAAACGGCACCATCTTCATGGTCCCCGCGGGGGGTGAGGCGACGACGCCGGTGGTCTGGGTCGTGGATCCGCCCGCCGCCAGCGGGGCTGAGGCAAGACCGCTATGACGCGCCGCACGCCGGTCCTCTTGCTCCTGGGGCTGCTCCTCGTCGCCGGGGTCGCCGTCGCGGAGGGTGGTGGCAATCCCCCGGCGCCGTCCGCGAGCGGCGCTGCCCCGGCGACCGCGACGGTTCCCGTGGAGGTGATGGTCGTCTACGCGAGCCGCACCAAGCAGCGGCGCGATGCCCCCGTGATCGACCCCAAGATCGGCGATCTCCCCGAGCTGCGGCAGGATCCGTTCTCGCTCTACGATCGGTTCGAGCTCCTGCAGAAGGAGCGGTTGCCGCTCCACTTCGCGGCATCTCGCTCGCTCACGCTCCCCAACGGGCGGCTGCTCGTCGCCGAGCTGCTCGAGGTCCTGCCGAACGAGGTCTTCCGCATCTCCACCAGCATCACCAAGCCCGGCGGCCGGGAGTTCCTCGCCAAGCTCGAGGTGAAGGCGCGGCGGGGCAAGCCCTTCATCGTCGCCGGGCAGAGCTACCGTGACGGGATCCTCGTGCTCGTCCTCCGCGTCGTGAAGTAGCGCAGCGGGGCCCGGGCGGTCGCGACGCGCCGGCGCGCTCACCCCTTCGTCGCGCCGTCGTCGTCGCCGCTCGCGCGCTCCAGGTCCAGGATGCGCTGCTCGCCGACGTAGCTCTTGGTTTCGTAGCGGGTGATCTTCCCGATCTTGCGGACGATCTCGGCCATTCGCTCCGATTCGGTGATTATCACCGTGGCGGCCCGGTGCAGCGGCGTCCCGGCCTCGAGGGAGCGCGCGAGCAGCGTGCCGTAGTTCATCACGCTCGTCAGCGGCTGGTTGAGCTCGTGCGCCGCGCCGCCCGCGAGCTCCGCCACGATGGCCTCGCGCTCGCGCTCGCGGAGCGCGTCCTGGGCCACCTGCAGGCGCTCCTCCATGCGGAGCTTCTCTCGCATGTCCGTGATGATCCCGACCGACCCCACCGGGGCGTCGTGGCCCATGATCAAGGAAGCGGAGAGCGAAACCGGGATCCGCTGGCCGGCCGCGTTCAGCATCTCCACCCGGTAGTCCTCCAGGCGCCCGTGGCCGGAGAGGCGCGGATCGCGGATCCGGCGCATCACGTCGCGCGCCACCCCCGGCGGGTAGAGGGCCTCCACGTGGAGCTGGTCGATCACCTCGCTCGCGGAGTAGCCGAAGATGCGGCACGCGGCGCGGTTGAAGATGCGGATGATGCCGCGCAGGTCGGCCGAGACGATCCCGTCGACCGAGCTCTCGATGACGCGCTCCAGGAACTCCTTGGTGCGGGCCAGCTCCCGGGCCGTCCGGCGCTCCTGCGTGACGTCGCGCAGGCTCATGAGGATGGCGTTCTCCTCGTGGAGCACCGAGCTGAAGCTCACGTTGAGCACGATTTCTTCCCCGCCGCCGCGGGCCGTCAGGTCCAGCCCCCGCGGGTAGACCCCCTCGCGGAACCCGTCGAGCAGCCGCTGGATCCGGGGGCGCTCCAGCTCGGCGAAGAGACTGGCGAAGGAGAGGTCGGAGAGGGCGCGCTCCGCCTGCCCCGTGATCTCGGAGGCGCGCGAGTTGCCGAAGAGCACGCGCCCCGATCGATCGATGACGATCATCCCGTCCGCCGCACTCTCGAACAGGTCGGCGTAGCGTCGGAAGAGCTGCAGCCGCCGCTCCGCCTCCGCCCGCGCGACCTCGCTCTCCTCGCTCTCGGCCCGGAGGGACTCCAGAATGTCGGCGTTGCGCAGCGCGATGGCCGTCGCGTTCGCCACCGTCTGGACGAGGGCCACGTCCGCGTCGACGAAGCTGCCGGGTTCGCGGGAGCGCAGGAAGATGACGCCCAGCGGCCGTCGCTCGTGCAGGATCGGGACCAGCGTGAGCGACGGGTAGTCGAGCGTGGCGTCCTGGCGCCGCACGACCTCCAGCAAGGGGTGCTGCGTCGCGTCGTGGATGCCGAGGGGGCGACCGGTGGTGAGGACCTCGCGGATCTCGGGGTACTCCTCCAGATCGATGCGGAGACGACGGATCTCCGCGTCGTCGCTGGACGCGATCACGAAGCCGACGTCGTCCTCCTTGGGGACGAGCACGATGCTGCAGCGGTCCACGCGGGCGAACTCGGCGACGCGGCGCGCCACCGTGAACAGGATCGAGGTCGCGTCGAGGGTGAGCGCCAGGGCCTGCGTCAGCTCGAGGACCGTGCGCGTGTCCCGCTCCCGCCGATGGAGCCGATCGACGTACTCACGCAGGCGCGCGTGGTTGCGCACCCGCGCGACGAGCTCGGCGGGGCGGAAGGGCGCGGGGACGTAGTCGTCGGCGCCCGCGGCGAAGACGCGCTGGATGTCGCGCTCGGTCGTGACGCGCGCCAGCGCCACCACGGGCACCTCGCCGAGGTGCGCCGCGGCGCGCACGTGGCGCAGGACGGGGTGCGCCTCGAGCCCGTCGGCGTCGGCACCCAGCAGCACGACGGACGGCGCGCTCCGGTCGAGCCAGCGGATGGCGTCCTGGCCGTCCGGGAGCGAGACGCAGGCGACGCCCGCTTCGGCGAGGGCGCTGGCGACCTGATGGCGGACCGCGGCGTCGTCGAGCACGAGCAAGACCGAGCCGTCGAGGGCCACGGCGCGATGGTATGCCGGGTCCGCGCGCGCCGGCAAACCTCCGGTGGCCCCGCGGCCGGCACGGGCGCCGCCCCTCCCTGCCCGCAAGCGGCGATAGGTGTATATTCTGCGAAAGCGTGGATCAGAGCCGAGAGAACGACGCAGCGCCGCAAGCCGCACCGGCGGCGCCGCCGGAGGGAGAGGCGGCGCTCCCTGGCAAGGGCTCGACGATGACGCACGCGCCGGCGCCGCGCGTGGTCGTCGAGGAGGACGTGCGGACCGTGGTCCTGGCCGCCGACGTGGACGACGACCGCACCCCGCCGCGGGGGACCGCGGCGTCGGTCCCCGAGGAGTCCGGCCCCGCGTCGCGCGTGTTGGCGCCGTACTCGCGGAGCGGCGAGACGACCCACAAGGTCCACCTGAAGCGCCGCTCGGGGGCGGACGCACGGCCCGGCCTCGCCCCGGCGGTGGTCCCGGCCATCGTGGCGATCCTCACGGGGATCGTCCTGCTCGTGTTCTTCGCGTGGATGATCGCGGGAGCCCGGGGGGGTACCGCCGCCGCGCCGGCCCCGGGTCCCTCCGGCGCCGGCAGCGTCCGGCGGCCGCCGCGTTCGGTGGACGCGGCGGAGCCGGCCATCGATCTCGTGGACCTGCCGGTCGAACGTGACTGAGCGGGCGTGCGCGGCGCGCTCACTCCGCGAGCGTGGGGTGGGCGGTCAGCACCCGCGGCCAGGCGGCGCGCAGCTCTCGCTCGAACCGGCGCCGGTCGCCGACGACGACCACGATGAGCCGCTCGGGGTGCAGGTGCTCCCGGGCGGCCCGGGCGGCGTCGTCGCGGGAGACGGCGCGGACGAGCTCGGCGTAGCGCGCGGGGTAGTCCGGCGGCAGCTCCTGCGCGAACGCGGTCATGAGCTCGTAGGCGACGTCTCGCGCGTCCGCGAGGCGGGCAGCTTGCGCGTGGATCAGCGCCGCTCTTGCGCGCTCCACCTCGGCCTCGGTCAACGGACGTCGCGGCGCAGGGCCCGCGATGGCGTCGATCTCGTCCACCAGCCCCCGCAGGGCGGCCGCGGTCGCGCTCGCCTCCACGGTCGTCGCGGCGACCCACCCCCCCCAGGTGCGCGTCGCGATCACGCTGGAGCTCACCCCGTAGGTGTAGGCGTGCTCCTCGCGCAGGCTCTGGTTCAGCCGGGAGGTGAACAGCCCTCCGAGCACCGCGTTCATGACCAGGCGCGCCTCGTAGCCGGGGGCACCGCGGGCTGGCATCGGCTGGGCGACGAAGAGGGCCGTCTGCACCGTCCCGGGGCGGTCCACGACGACGACCTGGGGCGGCTCGGGAGCGGGACGGGGTTCCTCGGGGGCGGGCGGCGGCGCGGCTCGTCCCCAGCCGGCGAAGCGGGTCCGCACCAGGGGCTCGCCCTCGGCCACGCTGGTGCCCCCCACGACCACGACCGCGGCCGTCGTCGCCCGGTAGTTGTCGCGCCAGAAGGCGGCGACGTCGTCCCGTGTCAGCCGGTCGACGTCGGGGATGCCGCCGCCGACCGGCGCCCCGAGCACGGGCCCCGCGAGCAGCCGGAGCCCCCCGATGGACGCGATACGCGGCGGGCTCTGGCGCTCCTCGACCAGGGACGATCGCCACTCGGAGCGGCCGCGCTCGAACTCGACGGCGTCGAACGCCGGCTCGCAGAGGGTCTCCCGGACGAGGTCGAGCCCCGCGACGAGATCCTCGGGCAGGGTGGTGAGGCTCACGTAGGAGTAGTCCCGCCCGGCGTCCGCGGTGAGCACTCCGCCGAGATCCTCCGCCGCCGCCGCGAGCTCGGTGGTGCTGCGGTGGCGGGTCCCCTCCACCAGCATGCGCGCGGTGAGCGCCGCGAGCCCGGAGCGACCCGGCGGGACCGCGCTCGCCCCGCGGCGGACCGCGGCGACGATGGTCACTACGCCCACGTCGCGCGGGAGGACCAGGAGGGTGAGGCCGCTCGGCAGGACCCGGACCTCGGGCGCCGGGAACACGAGCTGGCCCGGATCGTCCGCGGGCGGCGGCTGCGAGCGCCAGGGCTCCGGGTCGGGGCGGATGCTCGCCGGCGGCGCCGGCGGGCGCGCGGCGACCACGCCGCTCGCGGGCGCCGGGGCGCGGGTGCAGGCCGTCGCCAGCGCCGCCGCGGCGCCGAGCGCGGTCCACCGTCGACGCCGCCGCGGCGGGTCATCGGCGCCGGTCAAGCGGAGGATCTCGCTCGCGTGACCGCTCACGGCTTCGCCTCGGCGCTGGCGCCGGCGGGCCGGGTGATCACCGTGGCCCGGTGGTTGCGATCCATCTGCTCGGTGACCACGCGGGCGACGTCGTCCGCCGTGACGGCCTCGATCTGGGCGACGTGGCGGGGGAGGTAGCCGGGATCGCCGAGGTAGTGGTGATAGCGCTGGAGCAGCCCCGCGCGCCCGGACTCTCCGTCGCTGCCGTCGAGCAGCTGCAGATCCGTGTAGAGATCGACGAGGATACGGCGCTTGGCGCGGGCCAGCTCCTCCGCGGTCGGACCGGACCGGCCGAGGTCGGCGATGACTGCGTCCAGGCGTCGTTCGAGCTCGGCGCCGCTGACCCCGCGCTTGCCCGTCGCCATCACGATGACCATCGAAGCGAGCTCATTGGCGTCCACGTAGGCGCTGACGTCGGTGGCGACGCTCTCGTCCGTGACCAGCGCCCGGTACAGGCGGGTCGCCCGCCCGCCCGCGAGCACCGTGGCCGCCACCTCCAGCGGCGCCGCGGTGGGGCCGAAGGCGGGGGGCGCGATCCACCCGAGGGCCACGCGCACGAGCTCCACGTTCTCTGGCACCTCCACGCGCACGGGCGATCGGAGTGGCGGCGTCGCCGTCGCCGTACGGGGTGGCGGCGGGCGGCGCGGGAGCGTCCCGAAATAGCGGGACACCAGGCGCCGGGCGTCGGCGACGGCGACGTCCCCCGCCAGCACGAGGGTGGCGTTGGACGGCGCGTAGTACCGCTCGTAGAACCGCTCGACGTCGGCGAGCGTCGCGGCCGCGACGTCGCGGATCGAGCCGATGATCGCGCCGTGATAGGGGTGGCCGGGCGGGAACAGGGCGTCGAAGAGGGCGAGGGTGCTCGGCCCGTAGGGCGCGTCCTCGTAGGTTTCGCGCCGCTCGTTCGCGACGACCCCCTGCTGGACGGCGAGACGGCTCGCGTCGAGCCCGTCCAGCAAGTATCCCATGCGATCACTCTCGATCCAGAGCAGGCGCGGCAGGTGCTCGCGCGGGACGGTCGCGAAGTAAGCCGTGCGGTCCCAGCTGGTGGTGCCGTTCACGTTGGTCGCGCCGGCGGCCTCCAGGAGCTCGTCGAACTGGTCGCCGACGTGTCGTGAGCCGGCGAACATCAGGTGCTCGAAGAGGTGCGCGAACCCGGACCGCCCCGCGGGCTCGCACGCGGGTCCCACGTGGTACCAGACGTTGACCGCGACGAGGGGCAACGTCGGGTCGGTGTGGACGATCACCTCCAGCCCGTTGTCGAGGCGGAAGCGCTCGAACGAGAGGCTGGGTGCGGCGGTCGGCGCCCGGGCGCCCGGCGCCGCGGCGGGCTCGGCCCGCGCCGGGGCGCCGCCCGCCCAGACGAGCAGGATGGCGGCGAGGCCGCGGCCGAGGGCACGGAGCCACGAGGGTCGCATCGGCAGGTTCGCTACCACGGAACCGGTCCGTGCGGGCGCTCCTTCGTCGGCCGGTCGGGCGCCGGCGGCGCCGCCCGGGGGGCGTTGCACGACGCCGCGGACCGCGCCAGAACCGGGCGGCCGGGAACGGCGCGGAGGGAGCCAGCGGAATGCCCTTGCAATCGTTCGCCGTCGCCGCCCTCGCGGCGCTCGCGGTGGACGTCTACACCGTGGAGCAGGGCGCGCACCCCTTCGAGCGCTTCGGTCACGCCGCCATCTGCCTCGTCGCGGAGGGGCAGCCCGAGCGCTCGCGCTGCTACAACTACGGTACCACCGACTTCGATTCGCCCCCGGCCGAGCTCGGGTGGCGATTCCTCCGCGGTGACGCCGAGTTCTGGGTGTCGGTCTGGCCCGTGGACCGCATGGTGGCCGCCTACGCCCGCGCCGACCGGACGACGTGGCGTCAGCGCCTCTCCCTGACTCCGGAGCAGGTCGAGGCGGTTCGGGTGGCGCTCGAGCACGACGCCTTGCCCGAGCACCGCCGCTACCGCTACCACCATTTCCTCGACAACTGCTCGACGCGCGTCCGGGACGTCGTCGATCGCGGGACCGGCGGCCGCCTCCCGCGCGCCGGGGATCGGCCCTTCGGCGCCACCTACCGGCAGCTCGTGCGGCGCGGGCTCGCGGAGTTCCCGGCCGCGCTCGTGCTGAGCGACCTCGTCCTCGGTCGCCTCGCCGATCGCTCCCTCGACGCGCGCGCCGCGATGTTCCTGCCGACGGTGCTGCGGGCGGAGATCGCCGCGCAGCTCGGGGCGGAGCCCGTGCTGGTCTATCGCCGGCGCGGCCGCGCCTTCGCCGAGCGCGGACCGTCCGGGCGCGGCGCGGTGGTCGCGCTCTCGGCCGGGTTCGGCGCCTTCGCCGCGGTCGGCGCCCGGCTGCGTCGGTGCCGCTGGCCGCTGCTGATCCCGATCGCCGCGGGGCTCGGCGGGCTCGGGGCCGCGCTGTGGTTCGTCGCGGCGGTGTCCACCGTGCCCGAGCTTCGCTGCAACGAGGCGCTGCTCGCCTTCTGGCCCACCGATCTCGCGCTCCCTGCGCTCGGAACGGGGGCGCTGCGGGCGTACGCGCGGGCTCGCTGCGGCGTCACGCTCTTGCTCGTCGGGCTGCTCGCGTCTGGACTGCTCATCCAGCCGCTGCTGGCGGCGCTGCTGCTCCCCCTGAGCGTCTTCGCGCCGCTCGCGTGGGCACGGGACGGAGCGCCTCGACCCGGAGCGCCGCCCGGAGGGTGGCGCCGGCGGCCCGCGCGGCCCCGCTAGGACCGGCGCCGCGGGTGCGCCGGCTGGGCGGGGCGCGGGGTCCGCCCGACGGTCGGGGCCGGCCGCGGCCCCGATGGGAGCCGCCCGGGCGGGGGTCGAGGCTACCTCAGGCGTCCGTGACCACCTCCCAGAACGTCGTGTAGGGCCGGCTGCGCTGGCGCTCGAGGAGGCGCGCCAGCGGCTGGACGAGGGTGGTGGTCCGGTGTCCGGCGAGCTGAGCGGGGTGAGCGCGACCCTGGTCGAGGTACGCGCGCACGAAGACGGCGTCACTCCGGGCCGGCAGGCCCGCGACGTTCTCGATCCAGCGCGGCCAGCGGTCGGGATCGAACAGGTACTGTTCCACGTTGGAGACGTAGAAGGTGGCCACCGGGAGGTGGTAGGCGCGAAGCTCCGCGGCGATCCCCGCCAGCGCCTTCCGCCCGGCGAAATCGCCCACCACCGGGATGACCCGGTTCGCTCGCTCGAGGTCACGGACGCGCGCGAACGCCGCGTGGGTGCCCAGGAAGCCCGTGGCCTCGCCCGCGGTGTCCCGGGTCGTCAGGAGCTCCCGCAGCGAGGGGTACCTCCGTCCGCTGGGCTCGTGGAGCGTGAAGCGCAGCTCGAGCTGCCCCTGATAGAAGAGCTGGTGGATCGCCGCCAGGCGCGTCCGGTCCGCCTCCGAGAGGGGAAGTCCCAGCTCGCGCGTCAAGAACGTCCAGGCAGCGCCGTGGATGGTGGCCTGGTGGTGTGGATCCGGCGCTTGCTGCGTGGCGTGTGCCAGCACCGCCTCCACGGCTCCCGCGGCCTCGGGGTCGCCGGCGGCGACGTAGGGGCGCCCGAGGAGCAGGGCGACGAACTCGGCGCGCGAGCCCGCGCGCTCGAAGAGCGCGCGATAGAGCAGGTGCAGCAGCGCGTTGTCGCGGCGGATATCGACCACGAACGCGAGCTGGGGCGCCGTGAGCGCGATGTAGGTGAGATTCTGCTCGGGCCCCACGCCGACGTAGGCGCCGCCGCCGGGCCGCGCAGCGAGGATCGGGGCGACCTGCAGGTAGCTCGTCTCGTTCGAGACGGTGTTGTCGCTGAGGAAGTGCTCACCGGGCTCGGAGAGATCGCGGAAGAGTCGCGCGAGCTCGGTGGCCGGCAGCGGCGCCGGGGCGACAGCGGCGCTGGTGGCCGGCGTCGCGGCCGAGGCGCCAGCGGACGCGGGAGCGCCCCTCGGCCCGACAGTCGATCGACGAGGCGCTGCCGACGACGGCCCGGGCGTCACGGTCGCGCTGGCAGCCGTGCCGGTGTCCCCGCCCGGGGCGGCCGCGCGAGGGTCGCATCCCAGCGCGGCGGCGAGCGCGGTCAGGGCGAGCAAGAAGGAGGGACGAGCCGGCTCCCGCACGGTCACCGAACCCTGGAACGCCGCCGCCGACGCCGGGATTCCGCGGAGCGCGCGGGACGGCGGGACGTCAAGTGACGCCGCGGGAGGCGAAGAAGGGGACGAAGTCCCGGTCGGCCGAGAGGATGTGCTTGACGAGCCAATCGCGCAGGAAGCGCATCACCTCGAGCGTCACCGCGGTGTTGCCGGCGTCGAAGTCCGCCTTGAGGTCGATCACGCGTTCGGCCAGGTGTCGGTGCTCGTCACGGTGCGCGGCCTCCGCCGGGTAGCCGTGCTCCTGGAAGAAGGCCTCCTCGGTGGCGAAATGCGCCTTGGTGCAGTCCACCAGCTCCGCGAAGATGCGGCTCATGTCCGCCGTCGCGCGGTGCTCGAGCATCGCGACGTGAAGCTCATTGATGAGGCTCACGAGCTTCCGGTGTTGCTCGTCGATGGTCGCGATTCCAACCGAGAGCTCGTCGGTCCATTCGATCAGCGCCACGGCTTCGCACTCCCGGGTTCGCCGCGCCCTTCGCCGCGGCTCGATCGTCGTATAGCCGCGGCGGCTCAGGAGGGAAGCCCGGAGCGCCGCTCGGCGCCGATCGGCCCGAGGGCCCAGGTGCGCCCCCGCCGAGCGCGCCCCTCCCCGCGGGCGACCGCCTCCCGTTCGCCCGCGCACGGCGGCGAGGCGGCGCTCCGGGAGGAAGGCCCCGCGCCACGCTAGTCGCCGCTCTCGCCCTTGCCCTCGGCGAGCTCGATCAGGGTGGAGAGCGCCTCGATCTCGCGCTTCACCTTGAGCTCCTGCTGGCGCAGGCTCTTGATGGACGCCTCGAGCTTGCGCTGCTCGACCTCGACCTCCCGGAGGGATTCCTTGAGCCTGTCGCGCTCGGTCCTGAGGGTTTCCACGTCGATGGCCACGCTGCCTCCTGCTCCAAGCGTCCGGCGAACCCGGTTTCGACGACGAGCGGCGCAGCGGCGCGCCAGCGCGTCGTGCCGCGCGTGGGCGAGCGTAGGCGACAGTCGCACGGACGGCAACCGGGCGGCCTGCGCGGCTCCTGGCCCTGACTCGCGCGGGGGGCGCTCCGCCCGCGACTGGGGGCTCGCGCTCACGCCCTCCGTTCGATCCGGACGAAGACCACCCTGCTGCCCGTGCGTGCCGGGCGCCCCACGCCGTTGGCGACTTCGCGTCCGCCGCGGCGGACGGGCGGTGACGCGCGACCCCGGGGGGGAGCAGGCGCACCTCCCGTCGCGCCTCCCCACCCGGCGGCATACGCGCGGGATCCGGCGCTCGGGGCGACGCTCGCGAGGCGGAGTTCGCCCGGTGTTCCGCCGCCGCGACCGCGCTCGGACAGGGAACGGAAGCCGCAATGGGAACGGTGATATGCCAATCTCTCGAAATCCGAGAGTGCCATTCTAGGTGCCGTGCCCTGGACTGACCCTCCGGGGCGGGGGCCCGCGTCGCGCCCGGCCCCGTGCGGCCCGAGTCCCCCGAATAAACCCGCGGTTGGGGCCGTTCTGGGGATAACCTGCGTGGTTGTCGGATGCCCGCCAGCGGGGCCGCCTGTGGATAATATTTCTCTCTCGCAAACCCTTTTTCGCTTGCCAAAAGTCGCGCCTTGGCCCATAACTGTGGGTGGAAGTTCGCGGTACATCTACCGGCGGGCATCCAGGACGCAGAAGTTGCACGGGGCGCAGCGCGGGCGGCGCCGAACCCGAGGTAACTCGGGGCGGGCTGTTCGCGCCGTTCGTGGGCGGGGTTCGACCCGTCAAGGTCGGATTCTGGCACGAGCGAAAAGATGCGTGTCCCGCGCTCGCCTTCGAGTGAGCGCGGGCGGTCTGGCGGGAGCTGCACCCCGTCGGATCCCCGGGCAATGGAAAGCACCCCGGTCTTCGGCACTGTCGGCGCCATTCGCGTGGTCCGGCAATCCGTCGGGGACCTAGGTCGGTTCGTTGACGTCCGGTATCCAGACGGGCGAAGGCGGGGCGGCGACGAACGGGGTGCTCGGGGATCCGGGAGTGGGCCTCTGCACCGCTGCGTGCATGCTGGCTCCGGGGTCACTCGGTCCGCGCGTGAGGCGCCCTGACGGGTGCTGGTCGTGGCTTGGGCCACGGACACGCGCGGCTCACGGCGGGCGGGTCCTCACGGTCCCGTCCGCAGCGAATCGCGGCCAACGCGGTGCGTGTGAGGTCTTGGGCCCCGATCGGTGTGCCTCGGAATCCAACTTGGTTGCAGAAGCCATCGAGCGACGCTCGGCTCAGAGAAGCCACCTCGGTTGCGGCCGCGGTGGGGGACGGGGGCCTAGCTACCGTCGGGAGACCGACATGGGCGAACGGCGTTGCCAGGGCGAGACATCGGAGACGATGTCGAACCCAGCCGGCTCGAGGAGAGCCGCTCGGTGGTGGAAGGCGTCTCGGGCCGTGGCAGCCGTCAGCCTTCACGGGTGGGCGGTGCAAGCGGTCTAGGTGGCCCGGATCGCAGGAGTGGTCCTCTCGTTTCGGGTCGCGACGGAGACGTCAGAGCTGCGGCCGGATGCCCACCCAGGTTGGCGAACAGGCGGCCGAAGTGGGGTCCGAGCCGGGCGAAGTGAGGCGCGCGGCGTGAACGGCGTGCTTCGCGGCGAGCGATCGCCGCAGCCAGGTGGAGCCGAGGTGCTCGTCTCTGAAATGTGGATCGCAGGTGTCGACCGGACACATCCACGGTGACGCATCGCGAGTAGCAGGAGCCGTACCCGCCACGGTGAGCTTGGGCCTTGAGGTCCGAGAGCGCCGACGCGACGGGGGCGGTTTCTGGGAAGCGAACGGTGGTTCGGCGGGCTTGGCGGCCCGTGCGTCAGCGTCGCCTGGCGTCGTCGGATCGAGGGTTCCTTTGACGGGGTGCCCCTGACGAGGCGGCGTGAGAGGGTGTGCCAGCGTTTCGCCGAGAGCCCAAATCCCTGGGCGGAGCGTGGTGGTCGCGGGTCCTCTCGCGATTTCGTGTACGGCACCAGGCGCTTCTGGACGTCTCGACGGTAAGCCTCCCTTAACCGGGACTTGCCCGCGGGCGTCCGGCGCTCGTGGTCAAGGAAGGCACAGGCCGGCCTGCGCTGGTCGCAGCGGTCTGGGTCCTCCAAGCTGGCCGTTCGAAGCTGGTTTTCGGGCGGACGGTGCCATGGGATGCTCCAGCGAAGCGTCAGAGGCATGAACCATCCGGGAAAGACCCATCCAGCCGGTGAGGCGCGGTGGGTCCGGGCCAGTCGGCACCGCGTGAGCGGCGCCGCAGAGCACCTCGGATTGGAGCTCGCCGAAGCTGGCAGGGCCAACGACCCTGTCACCCGAGCTCGGTCGGTCCAGCGCGAACTGCGCGGCCGTGACTTCGGGGATCCACATTGGGATGATGATGCCGCAGGCGCCGTTGCAACGGCCCCTGCGGGGTCGGTGACATCGAGCAGCGATCGAGGGACGTGCGACGTCCACCACCGACAGGTGACCTTCCCCAACGGCGATCCGGGCGACCGGCTCGCCGTTGGTCATTTTGTGGCTCGCCGCTTCGGGTCCAGGGGGCCGTGAGGCGCCCGCCGCGCCTGTGCGCTCGGCGGGGCGCCGTCGCGATGCGAGCGGCGAGCCTGGGCTCCCGAGTCTGGAAGCCCGGCCGCTGCATTTCGTCCTCTTCTCACCCCTCGGGGTGATGCGGACGGCCGGATGCTTCCGGCAGAGTGCTCAGGTCATGGTGCCGCGCGCCCGTGTCCCGGCCTGCTGCATGACCTCGGGGGAGATCGCCCGGTTGGTCTGCGTTGACCTGAAGACCATCCACAATTGGGTACGGCACGGGCACCTCCGGGGCCGGCGGACGAAGGGACGCCACCTCCGGTTCCACCGGACGGAAGTGGTGCGGTTCATGCGGCGGTTCGGCTACGCCGTGCCCGAGTCGCTCGGCGCTGCCGTGCCGCGCGTGCTGATCGTGGGGGGCCCGGCGGTGTCCGGGGTGGGGCGCGCCCTGCACGAGTACGTCGACGTCGAGCGTCACGACGGGCTGTTCGACGCGGCGCTCGTCGTCGCCGCGGGAGACTACGAGGTGCTCGTGCTCGACGCCGACCTCTTCGGGATCAAGCACGTGATCGATCTGGTGACCGCGCTCCGGAGGCGGCCGGTGACGCAGGGGGTCGCCATCATCGCCCTTAGCAGGGTCGCCGAGCACCGCGCGCAGTTTCTGGAGGCCGGGGGGGACACGGCCATCTCCACGCCAGCCGAGCTCGGCGCCGCCGTGCGCTGGGTGACCGGAGCGTCAGTGCCGCCGGCGCCGGCGCCGATGGCGAACGCAGCCGGGGCGTGAGGGGCAGGGCGGCGCGCGGTCAGCGGCGTCGGCCTGCCTTCGGCCTGTGGTCCTCCGCGGTCTCGGCCGAGGCCTCGGGTACCAGCGCCCCGCGCCGGTCCACCACGAAGACCAGCCGACGCACCCACCGCGGGGCGAGGCGCGCCTCGCGCTGCAGGTGCTCCAGCGGGTCGCGACGGCGGAGGGGCGCGGGGCGTGAATCGACGCGCATCAGCCGTGAGCCTGGAGCCAGCGCGAGGTCAATCACGCGCTCCCAGACCGTTCCCGGCGCTGGCTCGAGGACCGTGACCGACGCGCCTGGCGAGCCGCTCGCAGGTCGCCAGCCGCTGCCCTCCCGGATGAGCCAGGTGGTGCGCTCGTGCCCGCGGGCGACCACCACCTCCCGCTCCGTCACCGCCACGGTGACGAGCGCCGGACCAGCGGGCGGTCGCGTCACGGCGCCCAGCGTACGTCCGCCCGCGTCGCTCCACCAGCGCTGGCGGTCATTCCCACCAGGCTGGTTGCTCGCCGACGTGGAGCACGAAGTCGGTCATGCCGTGCGCCAGCGGGCTCGGCAGGTCGCCGGGGGAGAACAGCCCCACCTCCCGGATCTCGGCCGGGTTCTCCGTCGGGCGCAGGGGCGCCGTCACCTCCGCGGTGACCACCACCGTCACCGCGTGAAACCGCAGGTCGCGATCCGGGTCCGAGTACACGCCGACGACGTCACCCAGGCGGCGCACCTCGACGCCCGCCTCCTCGCGGAGCTCGCGGACAATCGCGGTGCGGAACGTCTCGCCCCATTCGAGGGTGCCGCCAGGGAGCGCCCAGTCCCCCGTGTCCGCGCGTCGGACCAGCACCCAGCGCCCGTCCGGCACCCGCGCCACCGCTACGATCCCCGCGACCGGACGTCGCAGCAGGTGGCGGGCGGCCTCCTTGACGATCCCCCAGAGTCCTCTCGGTACTCGCACCCGACGCTCCCGTGGCGACGCTCGCACGTCGCCACATATCCGAGCTTTTCGCCCGGCGCGAGCCCCAAATCTCCGTCTCGGCCCGCCTGGGCCCGCGCGTCCGCGCCGGCGGCCAAGCTGATGGGGGATGTGCTAGCAACCACCCGTGCTCCACCGCGGTGCCTCCATCTTCCTGGCCCTCGCGCTCGGGGCCGCGGCCTGCGGCGAGCATCGGGATCCCCCGGGGGCCTCTCCCCCTCCATCCGGCTCGGTCCGCGTCGTCGCGGCACCCCTCGGCGCGGACGGCGCGGGGGGACCGGGGACACCTGGTTACGTCCCGGGCTCGCCTGACGACGCCTTGCCCTTCACCCCGACCGGCGTACGGATCGCCAGCATCGCCTGGCGCACCTGGATCTACACGGACACGGGCCCCTCCCGCACCCGCTTCGGCTACTTGCGCGCCGGCGCGGTGGTCGATGCCCGTGGTCCGGCCATCGTGAACGAAGGGTGCGCGGGCGGCTGGTATCGCATCAACCCGCGCGGGTTCGTCTGCGTCGGCAAAGGGGCGACGCTGGACGTGACGACGGACCCGATCGTGCGCTCGGTGCGGAGGCCACCGCAGCGTCGGGCCGGGCTGCCCTACCCCTACGTGATGGCGGGAGAGTCCCCGCCCTACCGCTACTTCCGACTCCCCAGCGCCGCCGAGATGCGGTCCGTAGAGGGCGACGACCTCGACGGTCGCGCCGCGGCCTGGCGAGCCCGGCAGACCGCGCGGCAGGGCCTGGCCGCGCTCGGCGAAATCGGCTCGCCGCCGCCGTTCCTGTCGACCACGGCCCCGATCCAGAAGCCCTACGGCGTCGATTCGGGGCTGCACTACACCGCGCACGCTGGGCGCGCCGCCCCCGGGAGCGGCTTCGCGCTCCTCGAGGTGTTCGCGTGGGAGGGGCGGGTGTTCGGGCTCACCACCAGCTTCGATCTCATCCCGCTCGATCGCACCGAGGTCATCAAGCAGAGCCCGTTCCACGGGGTCGCGCTCGGGCCGGACGAGTCCTTGCCGGTCGGGATGGTCAAGGGATATCGACTGAAGCGATCTTCGCTCGAGGGCGGTGAGCTGGTGGAGGCCGGGGAGTACGGCTACCGCGAATGGGTCAAGCTCGCCGGGGAGGCGGGGGGAGCCGGGGCGCAGGCTCTGAGGCCGACGACCGACAGCGGCTGGGTCGCCGTCAACGGGTTGCGACTGGTCGAGCCGAGGACGTCGTTCCCGAGCTTCGCCACCGGTCGCAGGAAGTGGATCGACGTGTCGATCCGCGACCAGACGCTGGTGGCCTACGAGGGCCAGAAGCCGGTGTACGTCACCCTGGTCAGCACCGGTCGCGGGGGGCTCGGCGACCCCGAGAAGGTGGACGCCACCGTACGCGGCACCTTCATGATCCACACCAAGCACGTCAGCGCGACCATGGACGGGAACGAGGACAAGGCCGACTCCTACGCGCTCGAGGACGTCCCCTTCGTGCAGTACTTCCACAAGGGATACGCGCTCCACGGCGCCTACTGGCACGACGAGTTCGGCAAGATCAGGAGCCACGGTTGCATCAACCTCGCTCCCCTCGACGCCGCGTGGCTGTTCGAGTGGACGGACCCCGTCGTCCCCCCCGGCTGGCATGGCGTCATCAACAAGGACCGGGGCACCGTGGTTCTGGTGCGGGCCTGACGCCGAAGCCTCCCCTCGCTTTGTGGCGCGACACGGGGTAGACGTTCGCCGCCTCGAGCGTATCAAGGGCCCGGGCCCGGCGCTCGGAGTGGCGAAGGGGCAGCGTTCGCCGATAGCGGGTTGCTGACGATCAGTGAGGAGGCAAGATGACGTTCTTCAAAGGCTGGACGGGGGTTGGTTCCGTGGTCACGCTCGCCGTCGCTCTGGCGGCGGGTTGCACGGTCGAGGACGACCCGGACGACGGGACGGGGCTCGGCGGCAGCGACGTCGGTGAGGCCGGCAACGGCGGCGAAGACACGGAGGGCGATGCTGGCGCGGCCACCGGTGGCGCGGCCACGGGCGGCGCCGCAACGGGCGGCACGGCGACCGGGGGCGTGGAAGCGGGAGGCGCGGAGCCCGGCGGCGCCGACGCTGGCGGGGCGGCCACCGGCGGGGAAGCGACCGGCGGCGGCGAGGTCGGCGGAGCGGCGACGGGCGGCGTGGAGACGGGTGGCACGGCGACCGGCGGCGCCGCGCTCGCCGGGGCGGGTCCGGAGGCGGGTGCGCCTGCCGAGGGCGGCGCGCCCGCCGAGGGTGGCGCAGCCCCCCGGGGCGGTGCGGCCCCGCAGGGTGGCGCGCCTGCCGAGGGCGGCGCGGCCCCCGAGGGTGGTGCCGGCGGCGAGGGTGGCGCGGTCTGCATTCGCAGCGACAGCGTCAAGGATCCGTCGTTCAACTGCGTCGGGTGGGCGAACACGCAGTTTGCCACCTCGACCTGCCCCGCGCCTCGTGACGTGCCGCTCGGCCTGGCGGCCTGTGAGTACTTCCTCCCGTTCGCCAACGAGGCGGCGCTCGACGAGCTCCTGATCTGCTTCGCCGGCTACGGCACGAGCGCCCTCGACTGCAACGACGAGCACGACGCATACATGAACGACTGCCTCGACGCGACGCTCGCCAAGCTCTGCACCGTCCCCACCGCCGCGGACGACTGCGCTGCGTGGGTCGAGGGTTGCTCCGAGATCACCCAGGTCGAGTGCGAGGAAGGGCTCGCGTTCTCGGCCCGGGACGCCGCGGACATCGGCGCCTGCTTCGAGGACGCCGGCCCGACCGACGAAGGTTGCGGGAGTCGTTTCCGCGGCTGCCTCTGACCCAGGAGACGCGGAGAGGGTGGGGGCGGCCCGGCGCGGCCGCCTCCGCCGCGCCGCGGCGTCAATCGATCAGATCGAAGCGCCCGGCGTAGGCTTCGAAGGTCAGCGTCGCCGCGCCGGCGTCGCCGAGAGCCCAGCGCGCGGAGAAGCGGCGCCCGGCTTCGGCCGGGAGCGGCACGGACACGCGCCACTTCCGCTCCGCCACCACGGTGGGGGGCGGAGCGAGGGGGTGCTCGTGGGAGACGGTGTCGGCGAGGGCGCGGACCCGCACTCCGGCGTTTTCCGCGACGGCAGCACCGGAGTTGTGGACACAGCCGCTGACCTGGCGCGGATCGGCGGCGCCTTCCACCCTGAGATCGCAGATGCGGACCTCTTCCGTCGCCCGGAGCAGGCGGGTCAGGTAAGGCTCCTCGTCGTCACGGAGCGCGTCACGCAGGTCGGTCGCGGCCTGGCGGGCGCGCGGATCGCCGAGGAACGCGAGGAGCATGGCGCCGTGCAGGCGCACCGGGCGGTGGTTGGCCTCGAGGAGGGCGGCGGCGAGGTGGGCCGGCGCCGTGTCGGCGCCGGGCGAGACGACCCCGGCCGGGTTTCGGCTCTCGATCTCGAGGCTGGTCCCACGGGCCTCGACGCTCCACTTGATGGCCTGCGCCGCCGTGAGCGGGCCCTCGAAGTACAGGGTCCGCTGCGCCACCTCGTAGCGGCGGTTGCCCGGCGGTGGGTCCTGCTCGAAGAAGTGGACGACGAGGGTGACGTCCGCGAGCGGCTGGTCGCCGTTGTTGACCACGGCGACCTCCGCGGCCAGGCGCCGCTTGTTTCCCCGCTGGAACGGACGCTGTGACAGCAGGAGCGTACTGACCCGCGGGAGTCCATCGCGCCAGAGCGGCGAGTCCGCGCGGAGGCAGCGGCAGTCGCCCCCCAGGGAGACGCTGTCCGCGTTCGGCGCGGCGGCGGGGGCGGCGTCCGGCGGCGCCGTGCGGGTCGGGGCGGCGGTCGGGGGCGCGGTCGGCATGGGCGCCGCGGCCAGCGGCAGGTCCGGGGCGGCGGCCTCGGTGTCCGAGCCCCGCGCCGCGGTCGATGAGCGCTGGGCCTGACGACGCGCCGCGCCACCGGAGACGACCCAACGCACCGTGAGCAGGGCGCCGAGCAGGCCTGCCGAGAGGGTCAGCGCGAAGGCGAGCGTAGTCCGTGGCATCGCCCGGTAGGCGAGCAGGATCGGCTCCGGCGCGGCCCGCCGCTTCGGCGCGGGCGGTCCGTGGGAGAGGTGCGGCAGGTACGCGCCGAGCTCACCGAGCAGGCTCAGCCGAACGGCGTCCGGCTCCGTGCCGCGGGTCAACCGGAGCTCCGCGATCCACCCGAGCAGCAGGAGCATCAGCGCGGTCAGCATCCCGAGCCCGATGGCCGTCGCCCCGCCGGCCTCGGGGGAGAGCCGGGGCACCGTGAGCGCGACCAGGAGCATCCCGGCGACCGCCGCTCCCCCGGCGCCGACCCAGATGACCAGGCGCTGACGGAACAGCTCGCGCGCATCGACGACCTCGCGGCTGGTGAAGCCGGCCAGGCACAGCCGGTGGTGCGGGGTCAACCGCGGCTCGACCGCGAGGAAGATCCGGTCGCCCTCGGCGCGCGCCTCGAGCACGCACGGCCAGGGGACGTGGACGCGCGTGCCGTGGGTCAACGCCCCCGGCGCGAAGCCCTCCGAGTACGCGCCGACCCCGAGGTAGGTGACGGTGAGCCCGGTCGGCTCACACTCGATCTCCACGGCGCCTATCGCGTTGCTGCGATCGGTGGCGGTGGCGATGGCGCGCACCTTCATGTTCGGGGGCTCTCCGGGTCTGCGGGCTCGATCCTAGCCGCGGATCCGCGGGGACGGCATCGGGTTCGTCCTCGAGGGCCCCCTCGACATGGCGGGCGTCGTTTGCCATATAACCGTGCCCTGACGACGTGGCCCGCGGCCGCCCCGGAGCGGGCGAGGCCGCGGCCGCGCGCACCTTCACCCACGGACAGCGGACGACTCGGCATTGATGACGGACGACCGAGCCCCCACGGGGCAGCTTCCACTGGCGCTCGATGTCCGACCGGGGGTGGACCCGCTCGCCGCGGGGCTCACGGCGGAGGAGGTCGACCGGTTCTCTCGGGAGCACCTCGAGCACGCGCGCCGCCTCGTCGCCGCGGTGCGGGCGCTCGCGTCCGCCCCCGACGCCGAGCTCACGTGGGACACGGTGCTGGCGCCGCTCGACGCCGTCACCTTCGCGACCTCGCTGGCAGGGGGCTTCGCGGGGCGGATGGAGGAGACGCACCCCGACGCGGCGGTCCGCGCGGCCGGGCGGGCCTGCCGCCCCCGTCTGGTGAGCTTCCAGACCGACATGATGCTGGACGCCGAGCTGGCCGGCGTCGTGCGCCGCTTCGCGAAGACCTCCGCCGCGCGCCTGCTCGGCGGCACCCGCCGTCGCCTGCTCGAGGACCTGCTGCGCGAGTTCCGCCGCAACGGCCTCGAGCTCCCGCCCGCGGGGCAGGCGCGGTTGCGCGAGCTCAACGACGAGCTCAACCGGGCCGCGCAGGAATTCTCCAGGAACCTGGCCGAGGCTCGCGGCGCGCTGCGCGTCCCGCCGTCGCGCCTCCGTGGCCTCCCCGAGGCGTTCCTCGCCGTGCACGCGCCCGAGGCGGACGGGCTCGTGACCGTCACCACCGACTACCCCGACTACTTCCCCGTGGTCAGCTACGCGGAGGATCGCGAGCTCGCGCGGGAGCTCAACGCGCTCTTCGATTCGCGCGCGGCCAGCCAGAACGTCCCGCTCCTCGAGCGCGTGCTGGCGTTGCGCGCCGAGAAGGCGCAGCTGCTCGGCTACGCGACCTGGGCGGATTACGTCCTCGAGCCGCGCATGGCGCGCACTACCGCCGCCGTGCGCGAATTCCTGGCGGGCGCGGCCGAGGCGGTGCGAGAGCCCGGGCGCCGGGAGTACCGTGAGTTCCAGGCGGAGCGCGCCGCGGCCCTCGGGGTCGACCCGGGGCTTCCGATCCCCGTCTATGACCGGCTCTACCTCGAGCAGCGGCTGCGCGCGAAGAAGTACGGGTTCGACGGCAAGGCGTTGAGCGAGCACTTCCCCGTGGAGGGGGTCGTCTCCGGCGTGCTCGGGTTCGTCTCGCGGCTCTTCGGGCTCGAGCTCGCCGAGCGCCCCGACGCGGCGCGTTGGCACCCGGAGGTGCGGGTGCTCGACGTGCTCAGCGACGGCGCCGTGGTGGGGCGGCTGTTCCTCGACCTGTACCCGCGTGAGGCGAAGTACAAGCACGCGGCGATGTTCGAGATCCGCCCCGGCAAACGGCTCCGCGACGGGACCTACGTGACGCCGATGACCGCGCTGGTGACCAACTTTCCGGCGCCGGGCTCGGGCCCCGCGCTGCTCACCCTCGAGGACGTGACCACCTTCTTTCACGAGCTCGGTCACGCCCTGCATCACCTGTTGACGCGCGAGGAGCTCGCCAGCTACTCGGGCACCAGCACCGCCCAGGACTTCGTGGAGACGCCGTCGCAGATGCTGGAGGAGTGGGCCTTCCAGCGCGAGGTGCTGGACGCGTTCGCGCGGCACCACGTGACCGGCGCGCCGATTCCGGAGCCGCTCTTCGCGGCCATGCGTCGCGCGCGGGCCTTCGGGCGGGCGCTCGCCACCGAGCGCCAGCTCGCCCTGGCCACCCTCGACTTCGAGTATCACACCCGTCCGGTCCCCGTCGCGACGGAGGCGGTGTTCCACGAGGTGATGGCGCGGACGCAGCAGTTCGTGCACCAGCCCGGCACGCACTTCCCGGCGACCTTTGGCCACCTGATGGGGTACGACGCCGGGTACTACGGCTACCAGTGGGCGCTCGCCATCGCTCGCGACGTCCTCACGCGCTTCGAGCGCGAGGGGTTCACGAACCCAGCGACCGCCGCCGATTGGCTCGAGCGGGTCCTCTCGCGGGGGGCGGGCGCCGACGAGGCGTCGCTGGTCACCGCCTTCCTCGGTCGCCCCTCGAACCTCGACGCCTACGCCGCGTACCTGCGGGGCGAGGTCTAGGCCGGCGACCATCGCGACTCGTCCGGCCGCGGTCCGCGGACTGCCCGGTCATCCCCCCAGGGGCCCGGCCCGGGAATCCATCATCGGGGGC
Source organism: uncultured Polyangiaceae bacterium (assembly GCA_964454025.1). Classification (GTDB taxonomy): domain Bacteria; phylum Myxococcota_A; class Polyangia; order Polyangiales; family Polyangiaceae; genus JAFGBI01. The sequence goes on from CAYVRP010000006.1 coordinate 99,959, forward strand.
GGTGGCTCCTACGGCTGGCGACGCTCAGCTCGCCCCTACCTCCATGTCCATCGGGCTCTTGGCCGTCTTCGCCGCCGGGCTCGCCACGCTGGCGAGCCCATGCGTGCTGCCGATGGTGCCCGTGTACCTCACGATGCTGCTCGGGGCCGGGGTCGAGCAGGCGCGCGCGGGCCATGGGCGGCGGCGGCTCCTGCTCGCCACGGCCGCGTTCGTCGCCGGGTTCGTGCTCGTCTTCGCGCTGCTGGGGATGGGCGCCTCGGGGCTGGGCGGCCTGCTGTCCGCACACCGGTCCGCCCTGCTCCTGGTCGGCGGGCTCGTCATCGCGGCGTTCGGCCTGCAGTACCTGCGCCTCTTCCCCCTGCGTTGGCTCGAGGGCTCGTTGCGGCTGGAGCCCCGGGTGTCGCCGGGGCGTCCCCTCGGCGCGTTCCTGTTCGGTGTCGTCTTCGCGCTGGGCTGGACCCCCTGTGTCGGCCCCATCCTGGGCGCCGTGCTGACCTACACGGCGACGACCAGCGCCTCACCCCTGGTCGGCGCGCTCTACCTGGTCACCTACGGACTCGGTGTCGGCGCGCCGCTGCTGGTGACGAGCCTGATGGTGGAGCGCCTGCTTCCCCTCGTGCGGCGCCTCCGCCCGCTCGTTCCGCGGATCGAGCGCGTCACCGGCGCGGTGATGGTGGCGGCCGGCCTCGGGATCGCCATCCCCGCCGCGGTGGCTTCGGTCGGGACCGGGACGCCGACGCCGGTCGCCGCCAGCGACCCGCGGCCTGGCGCCCATGGGCCGCCCCGCCCCCGCCTCGTGCAGTACTCGACCGAGGGCTGCCCCGTGTGCGAGCGCATGCGCCCGGCGCTCGACCAGCTCCGTCGTGACTGCATGGGGCAGGCGGTGGACATCGTGGAGGTGAACCTGTCCGATCCGCGTCAGGCAGGGCTCGCCCGCGACCGGGACGTGCGCGCGGTGCCACTCGTGGAGCTACGCTCGGCAGATGGCACCACCGTGGATCGCCTGCTGGGAGAACGACCGCTAGCCGAGCTGCGCTCCGCCGTGGCCCGGTTGTCGGGGCGTCCCTGCGCCGGGATCGCCCCGGGGGGATCGGTGCCGGTCGAGGGAGCCCCGGCCAGCTGCTCGCTCGGCGTGGACCCTGCCACGGCGCGGACGGATCCCGCGGGAGCGCCGGCGCCGTCCTGCCCCGCGGGCTGACGCCGCAGTGGCCCCTGGACAGACAACCATGACCGCACCCGAAACCCAACCTGCTGTCGCCGAGCCCGGCTCGCCCGCGGCCCCCGAGACGGCGCCCGTCGGAGCCCGCAAGAAGATGATCCTGCGCACGGTCCTGTTCGTGGTCGGCGGTGCCCTCGTCGGCCTGCTCTATCATCGCCTCGTCGGCTGCCGCAGTGGGGCCTGTCCCATCACCGGCAATCCCTACGTGGCGACGCTGTACGGGGCCGTCCTGGGCTTCCTCCTCGCGCGCTGAGCCGCCGCCCGGCGCATCCCCTTCAGAAGAGACGCCCCTGACCGGTCAGATCGGCCCCGACCGGGGGGTAGCCGAGGTGCTCTCGCGCGCGCCGGGTGGCGATCCGGCCTCGAGGGGTGCGGCCGAGGAAGCCCTGCTGCAGCAGGTACGGCTCGTACACGTCCTCCACCGTGTCCCGCGGCTCCGCGAGCGCGGCGGCGATCGTCTCTACGCCCACGGGACCTCCGTCGTAGTCCTCGATGAGGACGCGGAGCAGCCGGCGGTCCATCTCGTCGAGTCCGGCCGGGTCCACCTCGAGCCTCTCGCAGGTGTGGCGGACGATGTCCACCGTGATCGTCCCGTCGCCCTCCACGTCGGCGAAGTCACGGACACGGCGCAGCAGCCGGTTCGCGACGCGAGGCGTCCCCCGCGCGCGCGTGGCGAGGGCCTCCGCGGCCTCCCTCGCGCAGGGAACGCCGAGCAGTCGGGCGCTCCGCGCCACGATCCGGGCGAGGTCTTCCACCGGGTAGAAGTCGAGCCGGAGCGTGACCCCGAACCGCTCCTGCAGGGGCTTGGTGAGCAGCCCCGTGCGCGTGGTGGCGCCGATCAAGGTGAACGGCTTCAGGTCGAGGGAGATGCTCTCGGCGAAGGCACCGTCACCGGTCACGACGTCGATGCGAAAGTCCTCGATGGCCGGGTAGAGCGCCTCCTCGACGGTGGCGTTCAGGCGGTGAATCTCGTCGATGAAGAGGATGTCCGCGCGCCCGAGCCGGGTGAGCTCGCCTGTGAGCACCCCCTTGTGCTCCACCGCGGGGCCGCTGGTCACGAACAGGCTCACCCCCATCTCCTTGGCCAGGACGTGGGCCAGCGTCGTCTTGCCGAGGCCGGGCGGCCCCGACAGGAGGATGTGATCGAGCGGCTCGCCCCGGCGCCGGGCCGCCTCGACGTACACGCGGAGGTTGTCCGTGTGCTTGCGCTGCCCCACGAACTCGTCCAGGGATCGAGGGCGAAGCAGGCGGTCGATCTGCAGGTCGTCGGCGTGGCTCGTCGGCTCGACGAGCCGGCCGGCGCTCGTGGCGGCGGGGACCGGCGCGGCGGCCTCGGTGTCGGCGCCCGTCGCCCTGGATCTCGACTTGCCTCGCGCAGCCATGGCGGTGCTCGGGCACTCTACCGCAACGAAACCCGATTCGAGGGGGGAGTTTGCCCGCCGTGCCGCATCGCGCAAGACTCGGGCCAGCGTGGCTCCGGTGCGCGGCCTGTCCGCCCGTGCGTTGGTCCTGGTCCTCGCGCCCGGACTGATGACCGCGTCGCTCTTCGCGGAATCGCGGGGCGCCCGCGCGCGCCCCGCGGCGTCGGGGAGCCTCCCGGCTGATCCGGTGAGCTCGCGAGCGAGCGCCGCGGCGAGCGCGGGCGGTCGCTCCGGCGCAGCACCCCCCGCGACCGCCGCCACGCGCGTCTACTCGATCGGAACGCCGACCTGGATCTACCCGGAGCCGCGCCGCAGCGACCGCCCGATCGGCTCGGTGCGCCTCGGGCAGTCGGTGGCGCTCCGAGCAGCGACGCCGCGCCCTGGCGCGGGCTGCCCGGGAGGGTTCGTCGCCGTGGAGCCCTTCGGCTACGTCTGCCTGGGGACCACGGCGACGCTCGACGGCGCCAGCCGCTTCCTCGAGGCCATGCGCGCGCTCGCGCCACGGCCCGGTCCGCTGCCGTTCGACTACGCGCTCTCGAACGGAACGCCGGAGTACCGGCGGCTCCCGACCGCCGAGGAGTGGGCGCGCGAGGAGCGCTTCCTGGGAGCCCCCGGCACCTTCGGCGAGCTGTCCTGGGGCAACCGTGGCCACGAGCGGCTGGCCTCGCTCGACGTCGTCCCCCCCAACGCGCTTCCGCCCGCGCATTTCGCCGCGGGCGGCTCGGTGACGAGCGACCGTCCCCCCGAGCTGGTGCGCCGGTTCATCCCGCTCGGATCGATGGTGGCCTTCACCTCGACCTTCTTCCACGCCGGTCGGACCTGGCTCGCGACCGCCGAGGGGACCGCCGTGCCCGCCGACCGAGTCCGCGTCTTCCGCGTGAGCCAGTTCCATGGTTTCGAGCTCGGTGGTGAGCTCGAGCTACCGCTGGCCTGGTTCCGTGCCTCCCCGCGGCCGCAGTACGTGATGGGAGAGGACGGGCGCTTCGTCGCCACCGGGGAGCGGTGGCCGGCGCGGGGGGCCGTGATGCTCGAGCCCGGGCGTCCGCCCGCCGCGGACGCCGCGGGGCACCGCTTCCTGGCCACGCGCGCGCGGCGCGGCGCGGCGATCCTGTGGGCGGCGGAGCCCGACGCCACGGTCGTCGAGCGCCGCGCGCAGCGACCCTGGGGGGTCGGCGAGCAGGAACGGTGGATCGAGGTGAGCATCACGCGCGGGACCCTGGTCGCCTACGAGGGCGACCGCCCCGTGTTCGCCACGCTCGTCTCGCCCGGCGCGGGCGGCGTGCCGATCCGCGGGCGGGACCCGGTCCGCGCGAGCACGACCCCGATCGGGGTGCACCGGATCTTCTACAAGCACCGGTCCTGGACCATGAGCCCGGACGAGGGCGAGGAGCGGACGTTCTGGATCGCGGACGTGCCGCACACCCAGTTCTTCTCCCCGCCGTTCGCGCTGCACACGGCGTACTGGCACGAGAGCTTCGGGGAGCCCATGAGCGCGGGCTGCATCAACCTCTCGCCGCGGGACGGCGCCTGGCTCTTCGACTGGACGGGGCCGCGGGTCCCGCCGGAGTGGGACGGGGCCGCCCCCCACGCGCTGACCGGCCCCGCGACGACGGTCGCCGTCTACCGGTGAGCGGCCGGCTCAGCGCCGGCTCTTCGGGCCGGGCGGCTGCCGGCTGAAGAGGCCGCCGAGGAACGTCCCCTGCTTCTCCTTGTCGCGGCGGAGGTTGTAGAGGCGGATCTCCCGCATCGCGTCGACGTTGTGACGCTCGTTGCGCGCCACGAAGCGGAAGTCCCGTTGTGCGTCCTCGATCCGCCCGGCCCGCTTGAGCACGAAGGCGCGGTACAGGCGGATCCGCACGTTCTCCGCGTCACGGCTGACCGCGTTCTCCACCAGCTCGACCAGCTCGTTCAGGCGCTTGGGCTCCAGGGGCACGCCGCTCTGCACCACGACGTAGGCGAAGAGCGCCGCGTACTCCGCCTGCTCTTCGTCGTTCTTGTACGCGGCCTCCGCGTGCGGGATCGCGGCCGTGAAGTCGTTTCGCCGCGCCAGGAGCTCCGCCTTGCGGAACTCGTTGGCGGCATCGACCACGCGCACCACGCTGGCCTCCTCGCTCTCCCCCGTCGTCTGCTCGTGATCGTAGCGAGCGCGCTCTTCCGGGTCGCACAGGGCGCGGCGTGCCTCGGAGAGCCTCGCGAAGAGGCGGGTCACGTCGTCCTTCCGGTGCGCCATCGCGGGCGGCAGCCGGTCGGGGTGCCAGACCTTGGCGAGCTTGACGTAGGCGGCCTGGATCAGCGCCGTGGGCGCAGAGTGATCCACCTCCAGGAGGCCGTACAGGTCGCGCCGCTCGCACTGGGCGAGCTTCGCGTTGAGGCGCCACTCGAGCGGGTCGGGGCGCGCCCCGCCGGGGCGGAGCGAGGTGGCGGCGCCTCCCGCGCCGGTCCGGGCCGAGTCGCCATGGCGGGAGGGGGGATCGGCGATGGAAACCGACGACGGCGGCTCGAGCTGGGACAGCGGAGACGGCGACGTGTCGGGCGTCGCCGCAGACAGCCCGTGCCGCGGCGGGGCGGGGCGCCCTGGGGGTCGCGGCGGAGGCGGCAACGGGCGAGCCGGGACGCCGCTCCGGGACAGCGGCTCGGATGTCGAGGCGACCTCGGTGTCGTCGGACCTGACCGTGGGCCGGGTGGGGAGGGGGGGCGGCGCGCCCGGCGCGCGGACGGCTCCGGATTGAATCGCCGGCGACGGCGCGCGGCTGCTGGACAGCGGCATCGCGTTGGCGGGGGCGGAGAGCGTGAGCCCGGCGGGGCCCCGGACGAGGCGGTCGCGCGACATCGCGGGGTGGGCGCCCACGGGCGCTCGCCCGTCCCCGAGGTCCAGGTGGCGCGTCAGGACGAGGACGTAGATCAACCGGGCGATCACCTCCGCGTCGAGTCCGGCGGCCGCGAGGACGCCCTCGACCGTTTCCGTGCCACGACGAATGCGCTCGGCGGCCAGCGCCTCGGGTCCGCTCAGGTTGAAGCGTTCGAGGTTGGCGTCCGGGTGCAGGCGCGCACGCCGGGGCAACAGCCGCTTGACGATCGACTCGACGCGCTCCTGGCTCGCGTGCTCGCGTGCCGCACGCCAGATGAGCGACAGCGGCTCGCACTCCACCGGCCCCGCGCTCCAGTTCTGGAGGTGGTCGGTGCCGCTGTAGAAGCCGTAGCGCGTCTCCGGCGGCAGCGCGGAAACCCAGAGCACGCGCCGCGCCAGCTGTTCGGCGAGGACCGCCTCGAGCACCTCGGGCGCCACCGCCTCCAGGCGGAGCAGCGCCTGGCCGAGCGCGACCCCTGCCTGCCTGGCGTGGCGCAGCCCTCGCTCCAACGCCGTCGCGTCGACGGCCCCGACCTCCAGCAGCAGGTCCCCCAGGCGGACCACCGGCTCAGGTGTCCGCACCTTGACGACCACTCCTTCGGTGACGGTGAACGCGCTCTTCCGCGCGGCCGGATCCTGGAACACGATCGAGCCGCTCAGTCGGCGGTCGAGCACCGACACCAGCACGTCAGACAGAGGTGTTGCGGCGAGGCTCCCCGTGGCGTCTGCTCTTGCGGGTCCTGCTGCCGACACCGTCTCCGTCGTCCTCGCTGCCATTCACCCTGGCACGGCCCGACACCGCCTGCCCCGGCTAGCCTAGCAAAAGCTCATGGCGCCGTGTCGCGCGTTCAATGGCGCGACGCGGGCCATCCGCCGCCGGGCGCCTGGATCGCGCCGCCAACGCGCCCCGCCGGGCGCCGTCAGCCGGCCGGCGCCGCCGCTTTCCGGCCGCGCGGCGCGGACCGCCGGTGGCCGTGGGGAACCGTCGGACCTACCTCGCCGCACGTCGCACCGGGCCATCGCGGTGAGACGCGAGTGGTTGGCGCCGCGCTCCTTGCGAGCCGCTGCTGGCGACCCTGGCGCGGCAGCGCCCGGAGGACGGCCGCTCCGACGCTGCGACGCGGGCCGGTTCGCCCGGTGCGCGCGCCGGAGCTCGACCGCCACGCTCGAGCCGCGAACCCGCACACGGACGCGCGACGTCAGGCCCCGCCCCGGGTGGGCTGGTCACTCCTCGGGGACGAGCTTCTTGCCCGTCTCCACGTCCTCCACCACGATGGCGTCGGTCGGGCAGTTGCGGGCCGCCTCCAAGATCGTGTCGCGGCTATCAGTAGAGCCAGCCTTCACGACGGCGATGCCGTCGTCGTCGAGCTCGAAGGTGTTGGGCGCGTCGTCGCAGCATGCGCCGTCGCCGATGCACTCGTCGCGGACAATGGTGATCTTCAGCTTGTCGATGTCTGCCATGACCTGATCTCCGGCTGAGGCGGGTGGGCTCACTCCCCCGGGCAAGCCGTTTCGAGTGGGGTGGGGCGCTCCTTAGCACAGGTCGAGCCCGGGAGGATAACCACAAAAGCTCGCGGGCGGGTACGTGACCGCGGACGAGTCTTTTCGACGGGGACGGGTGATTGTCAAGGCACGTCGCCCATCGCCGGCACGGTCACGACGACGCGCGTCCCGTTGCCGTCGGGCGTCTCGACGCGCGCGCTCCCCCCATGGAGCTTGACCACCGACTGGGCCACCCCGAGCGCGAGCGCCAGCCCGCGCGGCTCTGCGGCCGCAGCCAGGCTCTGTGGATCGAACAGGGCCCCGAGCTCGGCGGCGGTCGAGCCCTCGCGGCGCAGCGAGAGCGACAGCTCCGCTGACCCGTCGGGTCTGGTTCCGGCGACGAGGCGGACCGGGGTGGGACCGGAGGCCCGCAGCGCCTGGCCGACGTAGGCCGCCAGGGCGCGTGCGAGCTGCACGCGGTCTACCCGGACGGTCACCGACGGCTCGGACACCGCGATCTCCACGGGCGGCGCGACTCGCGGGCCGAGATCCCGCCCGATCTCGACCGCGAGCGCCAGCAGATCCGCGATCTCCACGGGCTCTCGCACCAGCGAGAGCTGCCCCGCCTCCACCCGCGCCGCGTCCAGGACCGTCTCGATGAGGGCCAGGAGTTCCCGCCCGCTGCGCTCGATCTGGTCCAGGCTCTCCTGCTGGTCCTCGGTCAGCACCTCGCCCTGCCGGACGAGCTCGGTGAAGCCGAGGATGGCGTTGAGCGGGCTCTTCAGATCATGGCTCACGCTAGCGAAGAACAGCCCCCGCATGCGCGTGGCCGCCTCGCGCGCGCGGATGGCGCGGCGCTGCGCCCGGGCGAAGACGCGGAAGCGCGCCGCCAGCCGCTCGATCGCCTCACCCAGGTTCGCGACCACTCGGAAGCGCGCCAGCTGGTCCAGCCGCGGCCCGGTGCTGTGCTCCGAGAGCGCCCGCACCCCGGCGGTGGCGTCGCGGAGGTCCTGGGCCAAGGCGCGCCCGAGGACGAGCCCGGCCGCCCCGGCCGCCGCGGTGACGAGGGCCGCCGCCAGGAAGGCGGCGAGGCTCACCACAGGGACCGTCGAGCCGCTGAAGACGACCCGCGCGCGGCCCGCGTCGAGGGGCGCCGTCAGCTCGACGAGGCCCTGCGGCAGGCGCGACAGCGAGTACTCGCCCGGCACCGATTCGACGCGGGCGTCGAAGCCGCGGGCGCTCGCCTCGGCCAGCGCCTCGTCGAGCCCCGCGCTCGCGACCACCCCGGGGCCGAGATCCAGCGCCGCGCGCGCCACCGCGCGCGCCGTCTCCTCCCGCTGACGCTCATCGGCGCGCCGCACGTGCGCGCCCGAGATGAGCGCCGACCCGAGTCCGACGAACGCGACCGGGGTGGCGACGGCGGCCACCAGGCGCCAGGCGACGCGGCCGTGCGCGGGCGCGCGGCGCTCCGCCTGCTCGCCGACCTCGCGCATCATCTCCGGGTCCCCGAGCTCCAGCACGCCGACGAAGCTCCGCCGCACCCCCACGTGCCGCGGCAAGGTCGCGGCGGCCGCGATGACGGCGGCCAAGATGGCGACGCTGGCGGTGGTGGTCGAGTCGAGCGTCGCCGGGCGCCAGTACCCGACGAACAGGGCCAGCGCCGCCAGGTGGGCGGCGATCCAGGTCGCCGTGACGCCGCCGATCTCGTCCATCAGCGCCTGCATCTCGAATGGCTCCACGCTCCGCGAGCCGAGGCTCAGGGCGCGCAGGACGAAGCGGTGACGGTGGAGCACCCAGGCGGTTCGCGCCGCCGGGATCCCACTCGACACCGCGAGGGCGAAGAAGACGCGCGTGCTGGTCGGGTACGCCTGGGCGCTGGTCAGGAGCAGCAGGCGGGGAGCGGCCAGCGCGGCGAGGGCGCTGGTGACCAGGCTGAACGCGACCTGCCACACGACGAGGCGCTGCGCGAACTTCGGGTCGGCGGCGGTCACGAGCGCGCCTCGGGGGGAGGTGGGGTTTCGATCGTCAGCGATGGCTCGCTCGGGCGCTGGCTGTCACCGGGAGGCCGGCGGGGGAGGCGGATGGTGAAGCGGGAGCCGACGTTCAGCTCGCTCTCGAGCACGATGCTCCCGCCGTGCATCTGCACCAGCCGCCGCGTGATGGCGAGCCCCAGCCCGCTGCCCGCGCGCCGGGACGCGACGTCGCCGACCTGCCGGTACTCGTCGAAGATGAGGGCGCGCTGGGCGGGGGCGATGCCCGGCCCGGTGTCGGTCACGCTCACCAGGACCTGGTCCGGCCCCCCCTCGACGTAGACGAGGACGCTTCCTCGGCGGGTGAACTTGACGGCGTTGCCGACGACGTTGCCCAGGATCTGCCGCACCCGCAGCGGGTCCGCCCAGGCGATGGCGGCCTGCCCGGCGAGCTGCACCGCCACGGCCCGCCCGCGCGCTGCGATCTTCGCCTCCCGCACCACGTCGGCCGCGATCGCGAAGACGTTGGTGTCCTGCCGCTCCAGGCGGAGCTCGCCGGACTCGAGCGCCGACAAGGCGAGGATGTCGTCGATGAGCGAGCGGAGGTGCTGCCCGCTCGAGTGGATCACCTCCAGGTTCTCGCGGCCCTCCGGGGAGAGGGGGCCCTCGGCCTCGCTGAGCAGCACGTCCGCGAAGCCCAGGATCGAGTTGAGCGGGGTGCGGAGCTCGTGGCTCAACGCCGCGAGGAACGCACTGCGGTCACGCTCGAAGGTGACCGTCCGCGCCAGGTTGTCTCGGTAGGTGCGCTCCGAGGCGGCGAAGCGCTGTACGAGCGCGTTGAACGCGCTGGTGAGGACGGCGACCTCGTCCGCGCCGTGGAGGGGGACGGGCTGACCCGCCGGGGGTCCGTCGCTGGCAGCCATCTCGGCGATGCGCTGGTGGAGCGACGTGACGTCGCCGTGGACGTCGCGCGCCAGCGCGAACGCGACCAGCGTGGCGGCGCCGATCAGGAGCACCGCGAAGACGCCGACCGATCGCACCAGCGGTCCGGTGGTGAAGGGCGGCCGGGGCGCGGCGACGAAGGCGATCACGGACAGGTGCTGCATGGGGGCCGCCAGGGGGGCGGACTCGAAGAGCGTCCGCCCGAGCCCGGTGCGCGCCTCGCCGCTGCCGGCCAGGAGCCACCGCACCACGTCGTCGCGAGAGGGGCGGGCGAGGCTCCCGTCCACCACCACGTCGCCCTCGAAGCTCACCAGCAGCAGCTCGGCGCCCGAGCGGCTCGCCGCGCGCTCGACGACCTCCCGGTGATCCTCGACCGCGGTGCTGCGCAGGCGCTGGGCCAGGGCGTTGGCGAGCACCTCCCCGCGCAGGCGCGCCGCGTCGTCGCTCTGCTCGCGGAGCTCTACCACGCCCAACACCCCGATCAGCAGCGCCGCCGCGACCCCGGCCAGCGCTACCATCAGCGGCGCGAGCGGCAGGAAGGAGTGGACCGGGCGTCGGCCGCGCACCGCTCCAGGGTAGCAGAGCCCTGCGGCCGCCGGGTCACGGCGGCGGCTCGTCGCTGGCCAGGCGGGAGAACACCGCGTGGTCGAGCCACCGCGTCCCCACCAGCTCGGCCTGGCGCGCGATGCCCTCGAAGCGGAACCCCAGCCGCGCGATCACGCGCAGGCTCGGGTAGTTGTCCGTGCCCGCCGCGCAGCGGATGCGGTGGAAGCCGACCTGCCGGAGCGCGAACTCGACGCATGCCCCCGCCGCCTCCGTCATCAGGCCGCGCCCGGTCGCCTCGCGCCGGAGCCAGTAGCCGAGCTCGCAGGAGCGGTGCAGGTGCACGCAGGATTCGAGGCCGACCACCCCCAGCAGCTCCTGCCCGGGGTGCGCGCGGACGCAGAACCGCAGCGCGCGCCCGGCGTCCCAGTCGGCGGCGGAGGTTTCCGCGTAGTGCTCCGTGGCCTCGAGCGAGGTGTTGAAGGGGACCCAGGGCAGCCAGCGCTCGAGGTGCCACCGGGACCCCTCGATCGCCGCCCAGAGCTCCGCCGCGTCGCCCGGCTCGATGGGGTAGAGGCGGGTCCGCGGTGACGCGATCCCCTTCCGGCGCAGCGGCCCGCGCGGCGGGATCGTGAGCGCCGTGAGGGGCGGCGCGGGGGGAGGGGGGGGGCTCAGTCGCATCTTGCCCTGAGGACGAAGGCCTCGAGGTGTCCGGCCTCGTAGTCGCGCCAGCCCACGTACCACTCCCCGGGGAGAGTCGAGGCGGCGATCGCGGGCGGAGGCTGGTACCCGTTGACCCGGGCCAGGGTGCTCTCCGGGCCGAGGCCATCGCGGCGGATGCGGGCCAGCTTCACGCGGCCCTGCTCGTACCAGCCGATCATGGTCGCGTCGCCCGCGCTGGTGACGGATGGCGCCGCGCCGCGCACCGCGAAGGCCCGGTGCCACAGCTTCTCGACCTTGGCCACGTCGATGAAGGCCGCGAACGCGCCCGCCCGGTCCTCCTCCCACACCGCGACGCAGCCCTCCGTGCTGCAGGCGATGCGCGGCGTGGTGTGCTTGGTGCCGAAGGCGTTGAGCGGGACGAGCTTGCCGACCACCCGGTCCCGGTCGCCGCTCTTGGCCGCGAGCGCGAACCCGGCTCCGGCGAGCTCCGGCGCCGAGCGAGGGATGGTGAGGAGCATGACCTGGTACCGGCGGCGCCGCTCCAGGGTGAAGACGAGGTGGATGGCGCCGTCGGTGACCGCGAGGTGCGGCGTGTCGGCACCCGACTCCTCGCCGGGGCTCGCGCGGAGGGAGGTGACCCGTACCGCGGGCGTGATCGGCTCCAGGTTGGCGCGGAGCTGGCGCAGCATGACGTCGCGAGTCCCGCGCGCGTGGACCTCCTCCCAGGCCACGAAGAAGGTCCCGTCGCTGGCCCGCGCGAGCGTCGGATCGGGCTGCTGGTTGGCGAGCACGCCCGAGACGCGCACCACCGGGCCCCCGATCCTCCCGTCGCGCTCGATGGAACGGACGAACACCCCCGGATCCCCGGCGCGATCCGCGTAGGCCAGCACCAGGGTGTCCCCGGCGGACTCGAGCTCGATCGATCGCGCGAAGCTCGCCTCCGGCGTGATCCCGTGGGCCATCGACACCCGGCGCAGCACGCCGTCGAGCAGGGCGGAGAAGGGCTGCACCTTGGTCGGCTCGAGGTGGTTGTCGGTCCACGCCAGCACCGGACCGGCGGGGCCGACCACGATGGGCGGCGCGGAGGCGGGACCCAGCAGGTCGAAGGGGCGGGGGCGCCCCAACCCGGTCACGACGCAGGGGCCTCGGCCTTCGGTCGCGACGGCGGCCTGCGACAGGAGCGCCCGCGCCACCCCGGAGCCGCCATTGTTGAACGCCTCCCGGAACAGCTTCAGGGCGTCCTGCTTCTCGCCGCGGGCGAGGCGCTCCTGCGCCGACCCGATCTGCAGGGCGAAGGGCTCGCGCTCGAGGGGCGCGAGCTGCGGCGCGGCGGCGCTCCCCGACGGCGCGCCGCTCGGGTCGGTCACGGCCGCGACCGCTCGCACCGTGCCCGGCGGATAGAGCAGGTAGAACCAGACGGCCCAGGCGCCGAGCACCACCGCGGCGATGCCGAGCAGCACGCCGATCGGGCGCCAGGAGCCGGCGGGCCGGGCCTGGGCTGCGGTGGGCGCGGGGGTGGGCGGTGGCCGGCGCGCGCTCGCCGCCGGCGCGTGGGGCTCGGTGTCCGGCTCGGATGGGACCTGCAGCCGCGCCAGGTCCGGGGGAGGCGTCGGCTCCATCGGCACCCCCACCGACGGTGGGCGGCCCGGGTCGAGCACCTCGCTCAACGCCTCGGCGAATTCCCGTGCCGTCTGGAACCGCTTGGTCGCATCCCGGTCGAGGGCTCTGAAGAACCAGCCGTCGAATCCGAGGGGCAGGTCGGACCGGTAGCGGGAAGGGCGCGGCAGGGGGGCGCCCGCGATCTGGGCGAGGATCATGGCCACGCCCTGGTCGACGTTCCACACCGTGCGACCCGTGAGACACTCGTAGACGATGCACCCGAGCGCCCACAGGTCGGCGCGGTGGTCGACCTCGCCCTGCCCCTTCGCCTGCTCGGGGCTCATGTACGCGGGCGTCCCGAACAGCGCTCCCTCACGGGTCAACCGCGCTTGGGCGGCGTCGCCTCCGGTGGGCTCGTAGAACTTCGCCAGGCCGAAATCCAGGAGCTTGGCCACGAGCCCCCCCTCCTCGTGATGGATGAGGAAGATGTTCTCCGGCTTCAGATCCCGGTGGATGATCCCGGCCTCGTGCGCCTTGGCGAGGCCCTTGCAGGTCTGCGTCGTGACCTGCAACGTCGTGGCGACGTCCAGCCGTCGCACGCGCGTCATCATGTCGTACAGGCTCTCGCCCTCGAGCAGCTCCATGACCAGGAAGGGGCGCTCCTCGAACATCCCCGAGTCGTAGACGTCGCAGATGTACGGGCTGCGGATGGCGGCGGCGGCCCGCGCCTCCCGGAGGAAGCGCTCGCGGACCACGCGGGAGGTGATGAGCTCGGCCGCCAGCACCTTGACCGCGACCCGCTTGCCGATGTCGACGTTCTGGGCCTCGTAGACGGCCGCCATCCCCCCGCGGCCGATCTCCCGCGTCACGCGGTACTTGCCCTCCAGGACGGCGCCGATGGGGACGTGAGACCGGTTCTGTGGGGGCATCGGCCAGGGCTTCGAGCGCCGACTATAGTGGTCGGCTACGGTCCGTGAAACAGACGGCGCAGGGCAGGGGACAACGTCGCCCGCTCCGGGGCGCGCTCCAGCAGGGGCCCCAGCGGGATCGACGAGAGCGTGTGCCAGTAGAGCACGCGCAGCGGCCGAGCGTCCCCCTTCGGCGTGCGCCGCCGCTCCACGGGCCTTCCGGCCGGGGTCGCCACGAGCTCCGGGCACCCGAGCAGCCGCAGCGCGGCGGCGAACGCCTTCGCCGTGTACGTCGGGTCGAGCTCGAGTCCGCCGCGGGCGCCGATTTCCGTCGCGACCTCGGTGGCCGCGCTGCCGTGCCCGTACCCGGCGCCGATCTCGGCCGTGTCGACCCGGAGTCCGCGCGCCAGCGCGCGCCACCCTACCTGCTGGCCGGTCACCTGTGCAAGCCGCGCTGCGAGCGGCAAGACGAGCCCGCGGGCGGCCCACGCCGCGCGGGTGAAGACCGAAACCGCGCGCACCTCGGCGACGAGGCCCGCCGCCCTCGCGCCGGCGAGCAGTCCCGCGGCGGTGCCACCCGAGCCGAGGGCGGTCACGATGACGTCCGGCGGCGGCAGCTCCTCGGCACGCACCTGGGCGGCGAGCTCGTGCGCCGCGTCCACGAAGCCGAGCGAGCCCGCCACGCCCCAGCCGCCGAGGGGCAGCAGCAGGTCCTCGCTCCCGCGTCGCTCGAGCTGAGCGAGGACGAGCTCGACCCGGGTGGGCACCGGGAAAGCCTGAAGCCCCCAGCCGATCGCGGCGGTGAGGGTGAGCGCGGCGTGCTCGGTGTAGGGCTGAGGACCGAGAACGGCGGCGGTGGCGAGCCCCTGCTGGCGCGCGAACAGCGTCGTCGCCAGCACGTGGTGGCTCCCGGCCGCGCCCGCGGTCAAGACGCGGCGGCGGCCCTCGGCCTTCGCGCGCGCGAGCACGCGGCCGAGCTTGCGCACCTTGTTGCCGCCGTACAGGGGGTTCAGGCGGCCGTCGTCCTTCACCCAGAGCTCGCCACCGGGCAGCTCCGCGGCCAGGAAGCGGCGGACCGGGCTCGGCGCCCCCCCCGTGAGCGAGGGGCCTGCGCGGCAAGGCGCGCGGCGCGTCACGAGGGCGCCGCCCCCGGGCTCGCGCCGCCTCGCGCCGGGAAACGTCGAGCGAAGCGGCCCGGAAACACTCCCGAAACGGACCCTGGTCCATCACTCCCGGGTGTTCTCCGGGAACGCACCGAGCGACCGAGACGAGCGCGCTGCGGCGGGTCCCCGCACGACAGGAGCGGAGCGATGAAGAAGGTCGAGGCGATCATCAAGCCATTCAAGCTGGACGAGGTGAAGGACGCGCTCTCCGAGGTCGGCGTCCAGGGCATGACGGTGACCGAGGTGAAGGGCTTCGGGCGCACGGGGGGCAAGAAGGAAGTCTACCGCGGATCCGCCTACGTGGTGGATTTCGTTCCCAAGGTGAAGATCGAGGTCGTCGTCACCGACGATCTGGTCCAGCCCGTGCTGGACGCGATCGAGAAGAACGCGAAGACCGGCCGTATCGGCGACGGCAAGATCTTCGTCTACGAAGTGCATGAAGCGGTGCGCATCCGCACCGGCGAACGCGGCGACGCCGCCATCTGACGATGGGTACGAGAGCAACAGGAGCATGGTGATGAACCCCAGAGAAGCGATCGAGCTCGGCAAGAAGAACGGCGCGGTGATGGTCGATCTGAAATTCATCGATCTGCCGGGCAAGTGGCAGCACACGAGCATCCCTTTCAACTTGCTGGAAGAGTCGACCTTCGAGGACGGAGTGGGCTTCGACGGCTCGTCCATCCGCGGCTTCCAGCCCATCAACCAGAGCGACATGCTCCTCATCCCGGATCCGGACACCGCCGTCATGGATCCGTTCACCAGGCACCCGACCCTCTCGCTCCAGTGCACCATCCAGGACACGATCACGCGGCAGAGCTATTCGCGGGACCCCCGCTACATCGCCCGCAAGGCGGCCGAGTACCTGAAGAGCACCGGCATCGCCGACACCGCCTACTTCGGCCCCGAGGCAGAGTTCTTCGTGTTCGACGACGTTCGCTTCGACGTCAAGTCCAACAACGGCTTCTACCTGGTCGACTCGGTCGAGGCCGTCTGGAACACGGGTCGCGACGAGGGGCCGAACCTCGGGCACAAGATCCGGCACAAGGAGGGGTACTTCCCGGTCCCGCCGCAGGACACCCTGATGGATCTCCGGACGGAGATCGTCCTGGCGATGCAGACGGTGGGGCTCGACGTCGAGCTCAGCCACCACGAGGTGGCGACGGCGGGTCAGTGCGAGATCGGTATGCGCTTCTCCGATCTGCTGCACATCGCGGATCGGCTCATGCTCTTCAAGTACATCGTGAAGAACGTCGCCGCCCGCAACCGCAAGTCGGCCACGTTCATGCCCAAGCCCCTGGCCATGGACAACGGCAACGGGATGCACGTGCACCAGTCGCTGTGGAAGGACGGGCGGCCGCTCTTCGCCGGGGAGGAGTACGGCGGGCTCAGCGAGCTCGCGCTCTACTACATCGGCGGCATCCTCAAGCACGCACGCTCGCTCAACGCCATCACCAACCCGACCACGAACAGCTACAAGCGGCTCGTCCCCGGGTTCGAGGCGCCGGTGAACCTGGCGTACTCGAGCCGTAACCGGTCGGCGTCGGTGCGCATCTCCACCTACTCGCCGTCGCCCAAGGCGCGCCGCATCGAGGTCCGCTTCCCCGATCCGACCTGCAACCCGTACCTGGCCTTCTCGGCGATGATGCTCGCGGGCCTCGACGGCATCCAGAACAAGATCGACCCCGGAGCGCCCCTGGACAAGGACATCTACGCCCTCAGCGCCGAGGAGCTCAAGGCCGTGCCCCTGGTCTGCGGCTCGCTCGGCGAAGCCCTCGACGCGCTCGCGGCCGACCACGAGTACCTGCTGAAGGGCGACGTGTTCACGCGGGACGTCATCGACATGTGGATCGAGTACAAGAAGGAGAACGAGGTCAACGAGGACCGCCGCTACCCGACGCCGATCGAGTACAAGATGTACTACGACATCTAGGTCCAGCGCGTACCGTGGGTTGCCGGGGGCGCCCGGCGGGCCGCCCGTGCGTGGGCCGGCGGCCCGCGCGGGCTGCCGGGGGCGCGCCCGCGGGCGGCCGCGCGGGCCGGCCGCGGGCGGGGGGGGCGGGGGCGGGCGCCGCCCCGTGGCGGAGCCACCGCCCGCGTCCCCCCCGGCCAGCGCGATCACGGTCGCGCGGGCGTTGCGCCACCGGG
>CAYVRP010000007.1:0-111492 GCA_964454025.1 uncultured Polyangiaceae bacterium
GGCCCGGACGTCAGCGGCGGCTCAACCCGGGGGGGTGGGCCACAGGGTGGGCCACAGGGTGGGCCACGGAGGCGCCGTGGAGGGTCTTCGGCGTGCCCCGGCGTCCCCCGTTTGCTCAATCATTTCAGTTCAGTAGCGAAGGTCGGACTCGAACCGACACGCCCTTGCGGGCAGCGGATTTTGAGTCCGCCGCGTCTGCCATTCCGCCACTCCGCCGTGGTCGAGCGCGTCCATCCCTAGCACCTCCGGCGGCTCGGCGCGAGGGGGGCACGAACCTCGGGCGACAGTTCGGATCCCAGCGCAGGCGACCCACTTGGTGACGGAGGGCCGCGCTACCGGGTGCCGTCCTGCGTCGGCATGGGGATGGGGCCGAGGGCGCGGAGGAAGGGGACGAGCTCCTCCGCCAAGAGCTGCAGGAACGGCGTCGGCAGCGAGTCGGCGTCGTCCGGGGAGGTGTTGTCAACCACCGCCCCGGTCACGGCGGGGAACGAGCGGAGGCCGCGGAGCGGGTCCGTTCCGTCCGTCACCGCGGCGCCGGTGATGTCCGCCTCGCGCAGGAGCCGGACGACGGAGCGAGGGGCGCCGGCGCTGGGGGGAACCTCGAAGCTCGCCGCCACCAGGAGCTTCTCGCCCGGATCCGCCGCGGCGTCGCACGCGAACTCGATCAGCCCGTCCAGCGGGATGGCGGCCTCACCCGCGGGCGCGAGGCTGGGCGCGTCGTCGAGCAGCACCAGCGCGCTGACGAGCTCCCGGGCCTCCTCGGGTAGGAGCCACGCTGCGGCCCGCTCGATCCCCCGGCCACGCGCCAGGAGCACGAGGGGGTCGTCGGGGATCCAGCTCGGCACCTCGACCTCGAGGTACCGAGCGAGAGAGGCAGTCGTGGTCGGCAGGCGAGGCTGGCTCCCGGGGGGACGAGACCGCGCCTCCTCGCGCAGCTGCAGGAACGCCTGGCGATGGGGGATCCTCGCCAGGGCCTGCTCGAGCGCCTCGGCGCAGGTCTTTCGCACGTTGACGCAGAGCAGGTGGACCATGATCCTTCGGTCGCTGCCGGTCCGACGGCGCGGCCACCTCCCTCGAGGTCCGCGTGAACCGGTCGCGACGAACCTCGGTGTCGAGGGTACGTCCGGCGGCCAGTCACGGGCAAGCGCGGCGGTCGAGGACCCCTTCCGCGGCCGATTCGCCCCGCTCAAGATGCGCCGACCCGCTCCGCCACCACCAGGACGTCGTCGAGGACACCGACCGGCGTGTGCCAGTCACCGCCCGTGAGGTAGGGCACGCGGGAGATCGCGGTCACGGCGAAGCCGAGGGGCTCGAGCGCCCGCTCGACGAAGCTCGTCGCCTCGAGCTCCCAGTCACCCGCCTCGATGGGGAGTCGCTCGAGGGGCTCGACCGGGTGCAGCCCGACGTACGCCACCGGGTCGTAGGGCAGCGGGAGGGCTGCGATGAGCGAACCATGCGGGGCGAGGCCAGCCGCGACGGCGCGGAGCAGGCTCCGCGGCCGCGCCGTTCGATCGAGGACGTTGAGCAGAGCGACCGCTCGCCAGGGTCCCGGCGGCAACCCCTCCGCCGCGACGTCACGACGGTGGCAGCGCCAGCCGCGCCGCGCGTGAAGGCGCGCCATGGCGGTCGAGAGCTCCGTCGTCTCCACGTGATCGAAGAGCGGCTCGAGCTGCTGGGTGACGGCACCGTCGCCAGCTCCGACGTCCAGAAGCCAGCCTCCGCAGCGACCTCCGAGCAGGCGCTCCCACTGGGCGCGGCTCGCGAGGTGCATGGGATAGGCGCCGAGCCAGGCGTTGACGTCGTATTCGTTGGCGTAGAGCCTCAGGAGCCGGTGGCAGGTCGTCCCGAGCCAGCCGAGGCGCCGCCGCGCCGCCTCCGCCAGGTAGGCGTCCAGCACCTCGTCCGGGCCGAGCGTCACCGCGCGCGTGGCCCAGCGCGGCGGCAGGCGACCGACGTCGAAGGCGTAGCGCAGATCCGGGCGCGCCCGCGTGCTCATCGGCGCCGCTCCGGCCGCGCCCCCCCCCGCCGGCCGCGCGGGAACGGGGCCGGCGGCGGCCACGCTCGCCGCCCGCACCGGGGCGCTTGACGCCCGGGGGACGCTAACCAAGGCTCTCTTGGCCCGATCGGAAGGAGCCTAGGACCCATGATCTTCGAGGTGAAGCCGCTACCCTACGCCAAGGACGCTCTCGCTCCGGCGATGTCCAAGGAAACGCTCGAGTACCACTACGAGAAGCACCACAAGGGCTACATGCAGAACCTCAAGGGGCTCCTCGAGGGCAAGCCGGACGCGCAGAAGTCCCTCGAGGAGATCATCCGTACCAGCTCGGGCGGGATCTTCAACAACGCGGCCCAGGTCTACAACCACACGTTCTTCTGGGATGGGATCCGGCCCGGCGGTGGTGGTGCGCCCCCGCCCGGCGACGTGGCCGATCTCGTGCAGCGGGATCTCGGTGGCTGGAGCCAGCTCCGCGCCGCGTTGATTGACTCTGGCAAGGCGCGCTTCGGCTCGGGGTGGGTGTGGCTCGTGCTGGACGACGGCAAGGCCAAGGTGATCAGCACGCCCAACGCCGAGACGCCGCTCGTGTCGCGGGAGATCCCCCTTCTTACTATCGACGTGTGGGAGCACGCCTACTATCTCGATCATCGGAACCGGCGAGACACCTTCCTCGAGGTGTTCTGCGACCAGCTGATCGACTGGCGTTTCGTCGCGCAAAACCTTGCGGCCGCGCGCTAGGCTGGTAAATGTCGCGCTCCGCGGAGGCCCGGGCGACCGATCGCGCGGGTGGCGAGCCTGATGCTGCGCGCGATCGCGTTCTACGAAACTTCCATCGGCAAGAAGGCGGTGATGGCCGTCTCGGGCGCGGTGCTGTTCGGCTTCGTGCTCGGCCACTTGCTCGGTAACCTGCAGGTCTACCTCGGCCCGGCGGCCCTGAACGGGTACGCCGAGCACCTGCGCGACCTCGGGCCCCTGCTCTGGGTCGTTCGGCTGGGGATCCTCGCGGCCTTCGTCTGCCACTTGGTGCCCGCCTACCAGCTGACGGTGGAGAGCTGGACGGCGCGCGGCGGCCGCTACCGGGTGCAGCGAGACGTCGCGACCACCTGGGCGGCGCGGACGATGATCGCGACCGGTCCGCTGCTGCTCCTCTTCGTGCTCTATCACCTCGCGCACTTCACGGTTCCGGGCGTGGCGATGAGCGTGGGCTACGCGCACAGCCCCGGCGACGTCTACGCCAACGTCGTGAACGGGTTCAGCGTCTGGTGGGTGAGCGCCCTCTACCTCGTGGCCCAGGCTGTACTCGGCCTCCACCTCTACCACGGCGGCACGAGCCTGCTGTTGACCCTCGGTCTCGACCACCCGCGCTACGAGGCGCTGACGCAGCGCGCGGCCGAGGTGCTGGCGGTGGTGATCTGGGTCGGCAACAGCTCGATTCCGGTCGCCGTGCTCCTGGGCCTGGTGAAGTGAGCGAGGGGATGCCGATGAAGCTTGACGCCCATTGCCCCTCGGGTCCACTCGAGACGCGCTGGGAGCGGCGCCGCTTCGAGCTCAAGCTGGTGAACCCGGCGAACCGTCGGAAGTACACGGTCATCGTCGTCGGCTCAGGGCTCGCCGGGGGGGCCGGCGCCGCGAGCCTCGGCGAGCTCGGCTACCGGGTGAAGTGCTTCTGCTTCCAGGACAGCCCCCGGCGCGCCCACAGCATCGCGGCGCAGGGCGGGATCAACGCCGCCAAGAACTACCCGAACGACGGGGACAGCGTCTTCCGGCTCTTCTACGACACGCTGAAGGGCGGGGACTTCCGGGCGCGCGAGTCGAACGTCTACCGGCTGGCCGAGATCAGCGCCAGCATAGTCGATCAGTGCGTCGCCCAGGGGGTCCCGTTCGCGCGCGAATATGGCGGCACGTTGGCGAACCGCTCGTTCGGAGGCGCCCAGGTGTCGCGTACCTTCTACGCCCGCGGTCAGACCGGGCAACAGCTCTTGCTCGGCGCCTACCAGGCCCTGGCGCGCCAGATCGACGCCGGCACGGTAACCCTCTATGCGCGTCACGAGATGCTCGACCTCGTCGTCGTGGACGGTGTCGCGCGCGGCATCGTCGTCCGTGAGCTGACGACAGGCAAGATCGAGGCCCACCTGGCGCACGTGGTGGTGCTCGCCACCGGCGGGTACGCCAACGTCTTCTACCTGTCCACCAACGCGAAGGGCTGCAACACGACGGCGACGTGGCGGGCCTACCGCCGGGGAGCGCTCTTCGCGAACCCGTGCTTCACGCAGATCCACCCGACGTGCATCCCGGTGAGCGGCGCCCACCAGTCGAAGCTCACCCTGATGAGCGAGAGCCTGCGCAACGACGGGCGGGTCTGGGTCCCCCGCAACGCCGCGGACGGGGCGGTGGAGCCGGCGCGGATCCCGGAGCGCGATCGCGACTACTACCTCGAGCGGATGTATCCGAGCTTCGGCAACCTGGTGCCGCGCGACATCGCGTCCCGGCGCGCCAAGGAGGTGTGCGATCGGGGTTTCGGGGGCGGCCCGGCGGTCGCGGGAACCCGGCGGGGCGTCTACCTCGACTTCCGGGACGCCATCGCTCGGCTCGGGCGCGAGGTGGTGCAGGAGCGGTACGGCAACCTCTTCGAGATGTACGAGCGCATCACCGGGGAGGATCCCTACCGCGTGCCGATGCGGATCTACCCTGCCAGCCACTACGCCATGGGTGGTCTGTGGGTGGACTACCACCTGATGAGCACGATCCCGGGGCTGTTCGTGGCCGGTGAGGCGAACTTCTCCGATCACGGCTCGAACCGCCTCGGCGCCAGCGCGCTCATGCAGGGGCTCGGGGACGGCTACTTCATCCTGCCGTACACGGTGAGCCACTACCTGGGGGATCGCAGGCCGGAGCTGCTGGCCGAGGATCATCCGGAGGTGCGGCAGGCCGTGCAGAGCGTGAAGGAGCGGGTGGAGCGGCTCCTTTCCATCGGGGGTCGCCGCAGCGCGGACTCGTTCCACCGTGAGCTCGGGCAGCTGCTCTGGGACGAGTGCGGGATGTCCCGCAACGCCTCCGGTCTCTCGCGCGCGCAAGCGAAGATCCCCGAGATCCGGGCCGAATTCTACGAGAACCTCCGGGTCCTCGGGAGCGGCGCCGAGCTCAACCAGTCGCTGGAGAAGGCGGGGCGGGTCGCTGACTTCCTCGAGTTCGGGGAGCTCATGTGCCGCGACGCGCTGGCGCGAGAGGAGTCCTGCGGCTGCCATTTCCGCGAGGAGCACCAGACCCCGGAGGGCGAGGCGGCGCGCGACGACGAGCGCTTCGCCCACGTGGCCGCCTGGGAGTTCAGGGGAGACGACGAGGAGCCGCGGCGGCACGAGGAGCCCCTCGTCTTCGAGTTCGTGAAGCCATCGCAGAGGAGCTACCAATGAGCCCGCGGATGCACCTCACGCTCGACGTATGGCGGCAGCGGGGGCCGCAGCACCCGGGCCGCTTCGTTCGCTACGAGGCCCGGGACGTGAGCCCCGACATGTCGTTTCTCGAGCTGCTGGACGCCGTCAACGAGGAGCTCCTCGAGCGCGGCGAGGAGCCGATCGCGTTCGAGAACGACTGCCGCGAGGGGATCTGCGGGGCCTGCGGGGTGGTCATCGATGGGCGGCCCCACGGCCCGCTGGCCGCGACGACGCCCTGCCAGCTCCACCTGCGGCACTTCCGGGACGGGGATCGTCTCACGGTCGAGCCGTGGCGTGCGCGCGCGTTTCCGGTCGTCAAGGACCTCGTCGTCGACCGGAGCGCCCTCGATCGCATCATCCAGTCCGGGGGCTACATCTCGATCCGGACCGGGAGCGCACCCGAGGCGAACGCGGTGCTCGTGCCCAAGCCGGACGCCGAGGAGGCGATGGACGCGGCGGCCTGCATCGGCTGCGGCGCGTGTGTCGCGGCCTGCCCCAACGCCTCGGCCAGCCTCTTCGTGGCGGCCAAGCTCGGCCACCTGCACCGGCTGCCCCAGGGGCAGCCCGAGCGGGCCGACCGTGTGCGATCCATGGTGCGCGAGATGGACGCGCTGGGGTTCGGCCACTGCACGAACCACCGGGAGTGCGAGGCGGCATGCCCGAAGGGGATCGGGGTGTCCTTCATCGCCCGGATGAACCGGGACTACCTCATCGCCAGCCTCGCTGCTCGGCACGATCCACCGCCGCGGCGCCGGCAGGCGTGACTCACCCTGGCGCCGCCGCTCCGGCGCGGGCGGTCTGCCTCGGCGCGGGCGCTCACTTGCTGGCGGGCACCGGCAGGATCGGCGCCCAGCGGAGGCGGTCCAGCAGTCGGTCCTCTATCTTGACCCCGCGATCACTGAAGAACAGGGCGTTGGCGGCCTCCCCCTCGCGGCGCTCGGCGACGAAGATGATCGCCTGTCCCTGCTCGTTGTAGCCGAGCTGCACGATGGCGTTCTCTACCCAGCGGCCGCCGTTCTCGAGCTGGATCGTCTCCGGGAGAGTGTAGTAGCCCTCCTGCGGCAGGCGGCGCAGCGTCTTGCCCCAGGTGGGAGAGCGCAGGGGGATCGTGGGCTCACCCCAGTACCAGCGGTTCTGACGGTTCTGGCCGGGCCGCACGACGAAGCGTCCTCCGCCGTCGGGCTTCTGGCCGACGAAGACGAGCACGTTGGCAGGGATCGCGGCCTCGCTGCCGGGCAGGGCAGTGGTCGTCCGGTAGAGGCCGGGTTCGGGGAGGTCGAAGCTGTTCATGGGTCGGCTCGCTCGGAGGTGCCCAATCTAGCTCAGGCGTTTGGCCGCACAAGGTCCGAGGGGCACGACGCGTCGCGACCCCGCGCGGGACCCGGCGAGGGGTCGCACGAACCGCGCGGAGGGGGCCGGCCCGGCGCTGAATATGGGATAGAATCTCGGGGATGCGACGGTGTGGCCCTATCTCCGGGTGCTGGTGCTGCCTGCTCCTGGGCGTGGCGCTGCTCGGCTGCGGCCCGTCCCGAGTCGCGGGGGAGCCGGCCGCGCCGGACGAGGTCGAAGCGGTCGGACCGCTCACGCTCGAGCGCGCGCGGGCCTACGTGCTCGCGCTGGTGAACCGCGATCGTGCCGATCTCGGGCTCGAGCCGCTGTCGTTCGATCCGGTCGCCGCCGAGGGAGCCCAGCGCCACGCCGAGGACATGGCGCGCCACGGCTTCACCTCGCACTGGGGCACGGATGGCTCGGTGCCGGAGCAGCGCTACACGGAGGCCGGCGGTGTCCACCTGGTGCAGGAGAACGCCGCCTGTTTCTTCGATGGCAAGGCGCGCGAGCTCGAGCTGAACGCCGCGTTCTTGCCCGAGGAGCTCCGGAAGATCGAGCGGGCGTTCATCGACGAGGTGCCGCCGCACGACGGACACCGGCAGAACATCCTCAAGCCCGGGCACACCGGGCTCGGGATCGGGCTGGCGCGGCCGGTGGGGATCGAGCAGCTCTGCATGGCGCAGGAGTTCACCGACGCCTACGGGACCTATCGCCCGCTGCCGCGGCGGGCACGAGTGGGCGAGCGCGTCACCATCGCCGGCGAGGTGCACGAGCCGGTCACCTTCGGCGGCATCGGGATCGCGCGGATCGAGCCCGCGACGCCGCTCACCGCGGCGCACCTCAACACGACCAGCGTCTACCAGATCCCGACCCCGTACGTGCTCTTCTTCCCGCGTGGCTTCAAGACGCCCAAGCCCGTCACCGTGAGCGGTGCCCGCTTCACGCTCGACACGGTGCTCGACGATCGGCGCCGTTCCGGGCGCTACGAGGTGAGCGTCTGGGGCCGTCGTCCGGGCAGCGACGAGCTGATGATGGTGAGCCTGCGCACCGTGCTCGTCGGGGAGTGACGCGGCGCCGGGGCGGCGAGGCCGGTGCCGGGGGCACGGCTGGATGCGCGTGCCGCCGTCGGCTATGCTCGCCGCCGGGCGGACGCGGAGCGGATGGCGGCCAAGAAGACAGCGAAGAAGATCGCGCCGGCGCGGATGGCGGCGCCCGGCCGGGCGCGTGGCGTCGGCGCCACCGGCGCGGCGCGCTCCTCGACGTCACGCCGCGTACGGCCGCCCGCGACGGGGTCGGCGGGGGCGGCGCCGCGGCCCGCCGCGGGCGAACGGGCGCCGCGCTTCGTACTCGTCGACCCGGATGGCGAGCGCGTGGACTCGGCGATGCTCGCCGGTCAGGCGTACGTGCTCTACTTCTATCCGCGCGACCACACCTCGGGGTGCACGCGCGAGGCGAAGGACTTCCGCGACGCGGCCCGCGAGTTCGCGCGCCAGGGGCTGCGGGTGATCGGGGTCAGCCCCGACTCGCCCGCGAGTCATGCGCGGTTCCGGCAGCAGCACGACCTCGGCTTCACGCTGCTCTCCGACCCCGACCGCTCCGTGGCGCGCGCCTTCGGTGCGTTCGGGCCGAAGCGCGCCCTGGGGCGCGAGACGCTGGGGATCATCCGGAGCACGTTCCTCATCGATGGCGCCGGCAGGATCCGGCGCGCCTGGCGGGGGGTTCGCGTCGAGGGGCACGTGGCGGAGGTGCTCGCCGCCGCCCGTGAGCTCTAGTCGCGTGTGGTCGCCCGGCGGCGGGTCGATGTCCCCGGCCATCTCGGTGCTCATCCCCGCCTACGAGGCGGCCGGCGTGCTCGCGCGCGCGCTGCTCAGCGTGGCCAGGCAGACCGTCGTGGACTGGGAGTGCGTCGTGGTCGATGACGGATCCCGGGACGGGACCGGCGACGTGGTGCGGGCCTTCGCGCGGCGCGATCCACGGTTCCGACTGGTGACCGGCCCGCACCGCGGGATCGTGGGCGCGCTCACCGCCGGCCTGGAGCGCTGCCGCGGCGAGGCGATCGCGCGCATGGACGCCGACGACCTCATGGCACCGGACCGGCTCGCGGCGCAGGCGGCCGCGCTGGCGGCCAGCCCGGCGCTCGCCGCGGTCGGCGCGCACGTCCGGCTGTTCCCGCGGGCGCACCTCAGGCCCGGGCGCCTCGCCTACGAGGCCTTCCTCGACTCGATGCGAACCGAGGCGGACGTGCGGGCGAACGCCTTTGTCGAGTGCCCCGTCGCCCACCCCTCGCTGTTCGTTCGCGCGGCGACGCTGCGCGCGTTCGGGTACCGCGACCGCGGTTGGCCCGAGGACTATGATTTGGTGCTGCGCATGCTGGCGGGAGGGGCACGGATCGGGGTGGTGCCGCGACCGCTGCTCCGCTGGCGCGACCGCCCGAGGCGACTGTCGCGCACCCACCCGGCCTATGCCTTGGGGCGCTTCTTGGAGTGCAAGGCGGAGTTCCTGGTGCAGGGGCCGCTCGCGGGGAGCGACCAGTACGCGCTCTGGGGATACGGCGACACGGGCAAGGCGCTGCGACGAGCGCTCGGTCGTCACGGAAAGACACCCGCGGTGATCGTGGAGCTTCACCCAGGCCGTATCGGACAGCGGATGGACGGCGTGGCCGTGGGGCCGCCCGCGAGCCTGCGCGACTGGCGCGGGGGGCCGCTGCGGGCGAGCGGGGCGGGCGCCGAGGCGCGGGGCCAGATCCGGGCCGCGCTCGCCGCGATGGGGTGGGTCGAGGGGCGTGACTTCTGGTGCACCGCCTGACCGGCACGGCGCGGGGGGCGCGGATCAGCCGGCGACCGCGCGGGGGCGCACGGTGACGCCGGTGTCGACGGGGGGCCAGGTCACGACGGGCATCGGGAAGCACGGCCGCGCGAAGAGATAGCCCTGCCCGAGGTGCGCGCCCGTGTCCAGGACGGCGAGGTACTCGTCGCGGGTTTCGATCCCCTCGGCGACGACCAGGGCGTCGAGGTCGATGCAGAGGCGGACGACGCTGC
This sequence comes from uncultured Polyangiaceae bacterium, assembly GCA_964454025.1. GTDB lineage: Bacteria > Myxococcota_A > Polyangia > Polyangiales > Polyangiaceae > JAFGBI01. The sequence continues at coordinate 9,795 of CAYVRP010000007.1, forward strand.
GCACGAGCTGCCGCTGCCGCGGCGAGCGATCCAGGCCGCAGATCAACCCGCGGTCGAGCTTGACCACGCGCGGCTCGAGATCGGCGATGGACTTGAGGTTCGAGTAGCCGGCGCCAAGATCGTCGATCACGAAGTGGACCCCCCCCCGGCTGCGGATCTCACGCAGCACGTTGAGGCAGAGGTCGAAATGGGTGAGGGGGACCGACTCGGTGATCTCGAGGTAGACGTCGTCGTCGTGGAGGAAGATGGGATCGTCGGGGCGGATGAGCCAGCCCTCGTTCAGCTCCTGGGGGTGGACGTTCACGAAGACAGGTCGCCCCGCCGACAGCGGGATCGCGATCTCGCGGATCATGCGCCCGAGGCGGCCGACGCAGCCGCTCTCCATCGCGGTCGCGAGCAGCTCGGGGGGGCCCGCGAAGGCCGTCGACCGGCAGCGCACGAGGGCTTCGTAGGCGAAGACGCTGCCTGAATTGAGGTCTACGATCGGCTGGAAGACGACGCTCAGATCCTCGGGCTCGACCATCCTCCGGAGGGCCAGGAGCGAGTCGCGCCGCTCCACGCTCTCGATCCCGGCGGACGCCGTGGGGGCGTCCGAGAGCCGGTTCGACGGTGGCGCTGGGAGCGATGGCGGCTTGCTGGAAACCAATGCTGAACCTGACCCTTTTCCTGACTCGCCGACCTTTTCAATCTACCACGCCGGAATTCCAGAACCACTGGCGCTTTCCGCCAGGTGACGAGCTCCTCGGGGATGCCGCTCCTGCGACGTGAGAGGGCCGCCGTCGCTTGCGTCACCTCACGCCGGGGGCGCCGCGCATGGCTCGGAGGGAGCCTCACCCGACCTGAAGGTGCGAACGTCCCCGCCCCGTGCGAGCGCGGACGTTCGAAGAGGATGGCGAGGCGTCCCGGGGCGAGCGGGGCCGCCGCCAGCCGCGCCGGGGGGCGCTGCGGGTGTGCGAGGACGCCGGTTCCCGGCCTCGAAATCGTTGAGCTACTCGGCCCCGCGCGGGCTCCCGGGGGCGAGCGGCGGCGATGGAGCCCGGAACACCGCCCTCCAGGCAGGACGCAACAAAGTCGATGCTCCGGCGGAGGGGGCCGGATAGGCTCCCTCGGTGCCCGCGGTGAACGCGGGCGCCGTGACCCCGCGCGCGGCGCTGTCGCGGTCGGGTGGGGAGAGAGGACGTTCCATCCATGCAGCAGATCTCGCTCGAGTCCGTCGCCATCAAGCTGGCCCGCGGCTGGGTCGCCTCGGCGGCCGTCGCTCTGGGGCTGTCGAGCGCGCTCTGCGCCGCCTGTGAAGACAAGGGGGAGGTCAGCGCCAAGGCCGCGACGGCGCACGTCGCCCTGCTGGTCGAGACGGCGTCCAGAGACGTCGAGGAAGTGCGCGCGGGGTTGCCGCAGGGCGCCAAGTACCTGGCGTCGCTGTGGGTTTCCGCCCCGGCTCCGGTCGCGTCCGCCGTCCCGGAGGTGGCGGCCGGGACGCCCCCGTCCCCGGGTTCCGCCGCTCCGGCCGGCTCCGGGACGGCGCCCACCGCGGCAACCAGCGTCCCCGCGGTCACGTCACCCTCGGCCGCCGCGGCGCCTCCGGAGCCGGCCTTCTCGGCGTCGCCCGCGGTGGCGGCGTCGGCGGCGCTGGCCGCGGTCCCCGCACCCGGATCGCCGAGCGGCGCCGCGAGCGTCGCCGCTGCGGGCAGCGCGGCCCCTCCGGTCATGCCAGCTCCTGCCAGCGCGGCCTCCTCCGCCCCGGATCCGGGAGCCGTTCGCGCGGCGCTCCACCAGGCTCGCAACAAGGTTCAGGACCTGCGCATAGCCAAGAGCACCTTCTTCGCGCTCGCGGATGCGCAAGGGATCGTGCTCCGCAACGATCAGGAGCAGGATCGGATGGTCGGCAAGGGCCTGTTCCCCGCCTTTCCGGCGCTCCGCCAAGCGCTGGCCGGGACCTACGTCGAAACCACGGGGTCCATGCCGGAGGCCGCCGGGATCGGGAGCCGGAGCGACGGCCAGTGGGTGGCTGCCGCCCCGGTCAAGCTGTCCGGTCAGGTCAAGGGACTGTACGTCACGGGCTGGTCCTGGTCCGCCTACGCGAAGCGCCTCGAGCACGCGCTCCGCGGGGACGTGCTCGCGCAGCTCAAGCCCGGGCAGAACGAGCCGCTGGTGTACGTCTTGATCCTGGCCGACAAGCAGGTGTTCGGTTGGGAGGCCCCCGACGTGAACCTCAAGGCGGTGGCCGCCCTCGATCTCGGCGCCAAGCTCGTGGGCGAGGCTCCTCGATCCGAGATCCTGAGTCTGGATGGCAATCGCTGGGGCGTCGCTGCCAAGCTCGCGCCGGTGCTCGGCAAGGGGATCGCGATCGCTGTCCTACGCATGGAAACCTGACGCCCGCGCGCGTCCGGCTCCCCGGGGCGTGCCTGGTCACGAGGTCGTTCGGCGCCGGCGCCGGGCGCTCCGGCGTTCGGGGCCCGAACGTCCGAAGGCGTGCACGGCGTAGATCAGCGCGATCAGCGCGCCGACCGTCAGCGGACCGGCGATCTCGGGTAGGCCGAGCACCCCTAGCGCGATGCCGGCGGCCACCCCCGACCCGGCCAGCACGAGGAGCGGCCGGGGCTGCGGCCCACGGCGCGTGGGCTCCGAGGGCACGGCACCCCCGGGCGTGCTACGGCTGCGCCAGGTCGTCCCGAGGGCCAAGGCCGCCCGTCGGTCACGGGGCGCGCCGACGGTGCCCCGGGGCCAGCCAAGCACTCGGAATTCGGGGCGCCCACGGTGGTCCACAGTAGCCAACCGCCGCGGCTTTCGCTAGGCCAGCAAGACATGCGACCCAGCGACGGGACGATCGCGCCGCGCCGGGGCGCTCCCGTGCGCGCCGCCTGGTTCGCGATGGTCGCGGGGTCGTTCCTCGGCTGTGCGTCCGCCCGTCCGCCTCCGCCGGAGGTGGCCGCCCGCGAGTTCGCCGAGGCGGCGCAGCGGGGCGACGCCGACGCGATCTACCAGCTCATGAGCAGGGAGGCCCAGCGCGAGTTCGGCTTGGAGGGGACCCGGCGCCGGGTGGAGGAGTCGCGGAGCGAGCTGGCCGAGGTGGGGGCCGCGCTCACCCGAGGGGCGTTGACGGTGGAGACGCGGGCGGTGGTGCGCTTCGCCGACGGGGAACGGGCGGAGCTCGTCGTCGAGGACGGCGAGTACCACATCGAGCTCGCGGACGCCCTGCCGACCCGCGCGAGCACGCCCGAGGCGGCGCTGGCGGCGTTACGCGCCGCCCTCGCGCGTCGGAGCTACCCGGCGGTATTCCGCCTCCTCTCCGAAGAAACCCGGGCGGCCATCGAGCGTGATCTGGACGCGCTGGTGGAGGGGCTCGCGGACCCCGAGACGCTCGAGGTCGAGGTGGACGGGGACCGTGCGACCGTGACGCTGCCGGGCGGATTCCGGGTCGGCCTCCGGCGCGAGGACGGCGTGTGGCGCGTGGAGGCTCTCGACTGATGGTCGCGGCGCGGACCGGTCGCCGTGCCGCCCTCCTCGGAATCGCAGGGCTCCTGGCCAGCGGCCCGCTCGGAGCCTTCGGGGACGCGGGCGCCTTCCATCCGCGGCTGCTGTCGGCGGGCGGGGTGCGGCTCACCGGGCCGCGCGCTACCGCCCCGGCGCGCTGGGCGTTCGAGCTCGTGCGTCGCACCAACGCTTCCGGCAACCCGTCGTCACCCGCCGTGCGCGCCGACGAAGCGGCCCTGCTGGAGGAGCCCTTCGTGCTCTGGGCGGGCTCCGCCGAATTCCCGTCGCTGTCCCCGTCCGAGGTGCGGGGGCTTCGGGCGTTTCTTACCCTCGGGGGGATGATCGTCGCTGATGACCTCGAGCCCGAGCGTGGTGGCTTCATCGCCTCGGTCCGGCGTGAGCTGGCGCGCATCCTCCCCGAGCACCCCGCGGTCGAGCTCGAGCCCGGGCACGTCCTCTTCCAGAGCTACTACCTCGTCGATCGCCCCGTGGGGCGGGTGCTCGGCCCCGGCCGGGTCGAGGCCGTCAGCCGCGGTAAGGCTGCCCAGGTGCTGCTGCTGCGGCACGACCTGCTCGGCGCCCTGGCGCGCAGCCAGGCCGACGACTGGGCGCTCGAGGTGGTCCCCGGGGGTCCCCGGCAGCGCGAGCACGCCGTGCGGTTCGCCGTGAACATCGCGATGTATCTGCTCTGCTCCGACTACAAGGACGACCAGGTCCACGCCTCCTCGTTGATGCGGCGCCGCGCGCGGTTCCGACCATGAGCGCGCAGAGCTGGGCGCTCTCCGGGGATCTCGGTCCGGGGTGGGTGGCGACGGTCCTCATCGTCGGACTGCTCGCGTCGAGCCTGCTGGCCTGGGAGCTCGCCCGTCGCGAACGGGGATCCTGGCTCGTGCTCGGGAGCGGCCTCCTCGCGACGGCCGCGGTCATCGCCGCGGTGCTAAGACCGGTGACGATCCAGACCCGGGGATCGGTCATGGGCGCACGCGTCGTCGTGCTGGTGGACGGGTCGCGGCGGCTGCTGCTCCCCACGGCCGACGGCGAGACGCGGCGCGCGGCGGCGGGGCGGGCGGTCGCCGCGCTGCGGACCCACCTGGCCGCGGCACGGCTGTCCGTGTTCGAATTCGGGGACGATGTCCTGGTGCCCTTCGCTGACGACGCCGCCGCGTTCGGCGCGAGCTCGACTCGGCTGCTCGACAGCGATCTTTTCGCCGCGCTGCGCCGCCTCGTCGAGACGAGCGCCGAGCGTCCGCGGGCGATCGTGTTGGTTTCGGACGGACGCCTGTCTCACCCCGCGGGCGCCCTGGACGGAGAGCCGCTGCGCCAGGCCCTGCCCAGCGGGGATGTCCCCATCCACACGGTTGCGGTGACCGAGCAGGCGCCGGCGGACGCCAGCGTGCTGCGGGTGGACGCCGCGGGGACCGCGGTCGCGCATCAGCCCTTCGAGCTGCGCGTCCAGGTCGCCTGCGTGGGCGGTCTCCGGTGCGGCTCGGTCCCGGTGCGGGTGCGAGAGCTGCGCCTCGGCGCGGATCCGGTGGAGCTCGCCGCCGGCCGCGCCGAACTCGCCGGCGAGACTGCCGAGCTCGCGCTGACCGTGGTCCTCGAGCGGGCGGGACCGCGCGTGCTGGAGATCTCGATCGACGCCCCGCCCGGCGACACCATCGCCGACAACGATCGCCGGTTGGTCGCCTTCGACGTGGCGCGAGATCGGATCCGGATCCTGCACGTCGCCGGACGCCCGGGTTACGACGCGCGTGCGCTGCGGGTCTGGCTCAAGAGCGACGAGTCGGTCGATCTAGTGGCGTTCTTCATCCTGCGGACCGAATTCGACGACGTGCAGGCATCGGACTCCGAGCTGGCGCTGATCGAGTTCCCGGTCGACGAGCTGTTCACCCAGCATCTCCCGAGCTTCGACGCGGTCATCTTGCAGGACATCGACGCGGTCACGAACAAGCTCGCGCGCCACCTGCCCGCGTTGGCCCGGTACGTCGAGGCCGGGGGGGGCCTCATCATGGTGGGCGGGGTTTCGGGGTTCTCGGGCGGACAGTACGCGGGCACCGAGCTCGAGCGGGTCCTGCCGGTGACCCTCCCGGAGGGGCGCCGCTACTTCGACGCGACGGACTTCGTCCCCGCCTACACCCCCGCGGGGCGAGCGGCGCCGATCCTGGGGGCGCTGCGGGAGCTCCTGGGCGACGAGCTGCCGGCCTTGCCCGGCGCCAACCTGGTCGGTCCCGCGCGGCCCGGGGCCATCGTGCTCTGGGAGCACCCGGTGCTCCGCGCCGGCGAGGCGCCGATGCCCGTGCTGGCCATCGGGGAGGTGGGGGAGGGACGTACCGTCGCGCTCGGGGTCGACGGGACCCACCGCCTGGCCTTCGGGCAGGTGGCGGCCGAGGTCGGCGGGCGCAGCTACGGCGCGGCCTGGGAGGGGCTGCTCGGGTGGCTGATGCGTGATCCGCGCTACGAACCGGCGCGGATCCGCCTCGACGGCCCGTGCCTCTCGGGCGAGGCGGTTTCCCTCGAGGTCGTGCCCGCGCCGGGGGCGCGCGGCGATCTGGAGGTGACCGTGGAGGGGCTCGGCGCCGCGCCGGGCGAGCCCCGGACCTCGCGGGTGCCGGCGCCCCCGAGCGGGAGCGCCATCGTCCGCCTGCCGCCGCTACCGCCCGGGGGCTACGTCGCGCGGGCGCGCGTCGGCGACGCGCCCCCCCTGCGCTTCGACTTCGTGTGCGAACGAGGGGGCGAGGCATGGGCCGACGTGCGCCCCGACCCTGACCGGCTGCAACGGATCGCGAGGGTCACGGGCGGAAAGGCCGTGACCGGGGACCGGATCGGGAAGCTCCCCGCGGTGCCGAGCGTGCGCGTGGCCGCCGAGCGCCACGTCGTGCCCTGGCTGCCCGCCTGGTGCTACACCCTCGGGGCCGCGCTCCTGCTGGCGGTGCACTGGCTGCTGCGCCGGCGCGGCGGGCTGCCGTGAGCTTCCCTCCGCGCAGCCGCCTGCTAGGTTCTGGCCCGTGCGGTCGACGCTGTCCGGCCTCCTGTTCGCCAGCCTGCTCGTCGTGATCCCGGCGCAGGCCTTCGTGTGGCCAAATCAGATCGATCGCATCGAACGGCAGCTCCACGACGAGGACGTCGCCGTCCGTCGCGGTGCCGCCCGGCAGATCGGCGACCTCCCCGTCTCCGTCTCCGGCAAGCTCGCGCTGCTCGCGCTCGCCGACCCGGATCCCGAGGTGCGCCTCGCCGCCGTGGAGGCGGCCGTGCTCCGGGCGCCCGAGCGCGCCGCCGCCATCGTGGTCCCGTGGTTGAGCGACGCGGACCCCCGGCTCCGGCTCGCCGCGGCGCGGGCGCTCGCCCTCGCACCCGACGATCGCGCCATCGCCGCCCTGGGGCGCGTGCTCTCGGATCCGGACGCGGAGGTGCGCGAGGCCGCGGCGCGGGCGCTCGGCCTGACGGCGAGCCCGGAGGCCTCCCGTATGCTGCTCGGACGTCTCGACGATCCGGTGCCGCTCGTGCGTGCGGTCGTGATCGAGGCGCTGGCCCGTCTCGGCGATCCGGGGAGCGTGGTCCCGCTGCTGGGGAAGGTGCAGGATCCGACCCTGTCGGTACGCTGGCGGGTCGTCAGAGCGCTGGGGGAGCTCGGCGACGCCCGGGCTGCGAGCAGTCTCTTGATCGCCATGCAGGACGCGGATCCGACCGTCCGTGCCGAGGCGGTCAGCGCGCTCGGGCGTCTCGGCGTGGCCGCTGTGGTGCCGAGCCTGGTATCGGCGCTGCGGGCGGAGGAGGAGGGCGAGGTCCGGCGCCGGCTGGTCGCGGCGCTCGCGGCGCTCGGCTCGGAGGCGGCGGTGGACGCCCTGATCGAGTCCCTCGGCGATCCCGGGCCGGGGCTCACCGTCGCGGATCTCGCGGCCGCGTTGAGCGCGGCGGGCGACGCCGCGACCGTCCGGCTCGAGCGCTGCCGCGGCGGGCAGCCGGAGGCGACGCAGGCGAGGGGCGGCGCCGAGGCGCTGGGGGCAGTCGGCGGCCCGCGCGCGGCGGTCGCGCTCACCGCGGCACTGCGACGGGGCGTCCTCGATCCAGACGCCGCGCTGAGCGCGCTCGGCCGCGCGGGGGAGGCGAGCGCCCTCCCCGTCGTGCTGGAACACCTCGCCGCTCCGGTCCTGTCGACGCGGCTCGCCGCGGCCGACGCTGCATGGGCGCTGCTCGATCCGAAGCGCCCCGACGGGCGCGCCGCGGCCCCCATCGCCCGCGCCTTGGTCGCGGCGCGCACCCCGGAAGAGCGGCTGCGCCTGGCGCGGTTGCTGGGGCGCACCGGCGCGCCCGCGGCGGTCCCGGCGCTCGTGCCGTTGGTGCGGTCGAACGACGATCTGGCGCTGCGCATCGCCGCCATCGAGGCGCTCGGCGACGTCGCGCCGGCGGGTCAGGATCGCGTGCTGATCGAGGCCCTGGACGACGCGTCCGGCGCGGCGCGCTGGAGCGCCGCGGTCGCCCTCTGGCGCAGCGCCTCGGGCGCGGCGGCGCGCGTGCTGCTCGACCGGCTAGAGGTCGCCGCGGCTCGGGATCGGGGCCTGCTCGCGCTGGCCCTCGGCGGCGCGCTCTCGCGCAACCGGGATCCCGGGCTCGTGGTCCGCGCCGCCGCGCTCACGCGGCAGGCACGGGATGGGGAGCGTGACGCCCTCCTCGAGGCGCTCGGCCGCGCCCCGGGGCCGAAGGCCGGCGCGCTCGTGGCCGGGTTCGGGCGCGCCGAAGCCTCCGTCCAGGATCGCGCGAAGGTCGCGGAGGCCCTGGGGACCCACGCCGACGCGCTCCGGGCGCTGCGTCAGCTCCTCACCGATCCCGACGGGGCCGTACGCGCCAACGCTGCCTGGTCGCTCGGCTCGGTCGGTGACGGCTCTGACGTGCCCCGGCTCCGCAAGGCGCTGGACGATCCCGACGTGGCGGTGGCCGGGAACGCGGCCGCCGCGCTCGCGCGGCTCTCGCGCCGCACGCGGGCGGCCGTGGGGTCCGCCCTCTGCGCGACCTTCGCGGCGCCGCGCGCCTACGTCCGCGCGAACGCCCTCGTCGGGGCGTCGCTGGTCGGCGAGCGCTGCGACCCGGCGATCGCGCGGCGGCTCCTGCTCACGGACGCCTCCCCCGTCGTTCGGCGCGCCGCGGCGACTTTGCTGCTACGCGTCCCCGCCGCGGACGGCCGGGCGGACCAGGTCGCGCTCCGGCGTTGCGGCGAGCAGGACGGCGACGGCGCCGTGGCGGCGCAGTGCGCCAGCCCGCCGCCGCCGGTCCCCGAGCTGGCAGAGCCGGTCGCCGTGTACGTGATCCCCGCCGCGGAGCCCGGGCCGGTCGCGCGCGCTCCGTTCGCGCTGATGTTCGCCGATGGACTGCTGCGCCTGGGGGTGAGCGACCGCCGCGGCGTCGTCTTCGAGGCCGCGGCTCCGCGCGGCGCGGTGAGCCTCGAGGTCCCGGCGCCCCTCGAGCGGTGATCTGGCGTCCCCGCGGCGCGCGCGGTCACTTGGCAGCGCACCGCATGGCGCACTGGAGATCACCAGGCGGGCAGCCGCAGCCGCCGGTCTTCTTCTTCGCGGTGGCCGTGGCCGTCGGCGCCGTGGTGCCGCCGGAGGTCCCCGCCGTCGAGGTCGGCTTCGGTCGCGGCTTCCACGTTCCCCCCGTCTTCGGCTTCGGGGGGCCCGCGTCGGCCTCCTCGTCCTTGCCCTCGCCGGTCGCGGGCGGCTTCGCGTCGTCGTCCTCGTCCTCGTCGCGCGGCGCGGTGACGGTCTTCTCGATGTAGACGACGCTGGGCGCGGCCGGGGCCACTGGCTCGGGCTCCTTGCTCGTCTGTGACACGACCACGATGATTGCCGCGACCCCGACCAGGGCGCCGACCACCCCCACGATGAGCCCCACGTTGGAGCGCCGCTGAGGGAGGTCGGGGATCGCGATCGCGGCGGCCTGCGCGGCGGCGCCGCCGAGCGGCGCCGCCATGCCCAGGGGCGCGTTCATCAGGGGTGAGGTCATCAGCGGGCCGCCACCGAGCGGGGAGCCGCCGAGCGGGGCGCCGCCAAGCGGGGAGGCCACGGCCCCCGTCGCTGGCGCCTGCTCGGCCATGGCGCGCAGATCGATGAGGCCCGAGTCGTGGCTGGACGCGGTCGTGGCGCCGCGCGCCGCGCTCGCGGCGCTGAGCGTGGGGTTGGAGGGCGAGGAGGCAGTCAGCGCGCTGAGCGAGAAGAGCACGGACGACTCGTTGCGCGCGCCGAGGCCTCCGGCCGGGACGGGCGCCGGCTCGGGGGCGCTCGTCGTGACGTCCTCCTCGCTGCCGGCCTGGGCGTAGCCGCCGAAGAGGTCGCTACCTGCGCCGCGGGCGCCGCGCGCGGCCGCGCGCAGCGATCCGGCGGGCTTGGGCGCCGTCCACCCGGCCGAGGCGCCTGCCGCGGAGGGGCTGCTTCGGAGGAGCTCGGCGAGCTCGGGAACGTCGCTGATCGGCTTCCAGTCCGGGAAGCCGTCGGCCCAGACGAAGGTCTGCGCCGTGACGGTTCCGGTGTTGAAGGCGGAGATGAGCTCCGCGGTCGTCATCGTGCGAGGCTCACCCCCGCCGAGATCGACCGAGTATGACTCGGCGCTCGTGCCCTCCTCGACCCCGGCGCCGCCGTCCCCGTCCGCGGTGTGCACATGCGGGGGGCTGACCTTGCCGTCGATCACGATGGTCGCGCCGCACTTGCGGCAACGGATCTTGGCGAGACGATCGCGCACCTTCTCGTCGCCGATCGAGTACTTCGCGCTGCACGTAGGGCAGGAGATCTTCACGTTCTACCTTCCGGGGTCGACCCCACGCTGCTCCGCCGCGGGGAGGAAATGCTGCGAGATGCTATCAGGGGATACGTATCAGTCCACGGGTCGGTCTGTTGCTTGCGTGGGCTGAGAGCGGGCGAGGAGTTTTATCACTCCTGGGCGCCGAAGCCAGAAATACCCGCAGAATCGCGGTCCTGTCCGATCGAGGAGCGGGGCCGAGCGCGGCGAAGGGGGTAAGCGGCGACCTCCCCGCCGGGGCGCGCCGCGGAGCGCGGTCCGGCGTCGAGGACGAGCCCCTCGGTCCTAGTCGCGCTGGCGGCAGACCGCAACATCCGCCTCCATCGCGCCCCTGGCGCGGGCCGCCCGCGGGGGCGACAGTGCGTGTGCCCGGATCCGCGGGGCCGGGCTCGCCCTGGGGCTCGCGGTTGGCCCGGGCGCGCGCCCTCGCCCGCCCCATTGGGCGCCCGCGACGGGGTCGGGCCGCGGCTGAAGCCCCGCGTGGGGACGCGGCGCGCGGGCGCGTCAGTCGCCCATCGCGTAGAGGGCCATGTCGATGGCCTCGAGGCGCTCCTCGAGCTCTCGGTTGGTGTTGCCGTCGTGGTAGATCGCCATGCGGAGCTCGTTGCGCGCCGCCCGGAGGTTCCCGGCGGAGATGAGCTGGTCGGCGCGCTGCGCGCAGAGCTTGGCCGCCGCGCTCCGGCAGAGTTCGTCGAGCGACTTGACGGCGGAGCTCGGGCGTTTCGCCGTCGTGTCGCGCTGCGCCTCCAGTCGGAGGTGGCCCTTGGCGAGCTCGAGGTTGTATCGGCCGCGGAGCTCGGGATCCGAGAGCACGCGGTACGCCTCCGCCCCACGCTGGAACACCTCCCGCGCCACCGCGAGGGCCTCCGGCCCGTGGTCCAGGTGCCCGTCGGGGTGAAAGGCGAGCGCGAAGCGGTGGAACGCCGCCTTGAGCTCCCCCGGCTCGGCGCTCTCCGGGACGTCGAGGAGCTCGTAGTAGGTTGCCTCGTCGAGCACCGCTCGCCAGGCTAGCAGGCGCGCAACATTGGGATCGACGGCGGTCACGGGGGACTATCGCACCAGAGGGGGCACTCGATCAGACGGCGGGGTGGGCGGCATGGCGCGCGGCGAGCCCGGCGAGATCCTCGTTTTCGGGCAGGCCGACGAGACGGACGCGCGCGGAGGTGGCGCGCCCGGTCTGCAGATCCTTGGCGTGGACGTCGAGGATCCCATCGGTGTCGAGGACGAAGGTGACCTCGATGCGGACCTTCCCGCGCGGCGCCGGCCGGAGTCCCGCGAGCTCCACCTCGCCGAGGAGCGTGTTGTCGGCGAACCGGCTCGACTCGCCTTGGCTCACCCGGACCCTGACGGCGACCTGCTGGTCCGCGGCGGTGGCGAACACCCGGGTCCGCTCGCAGGGCACCGGCGTGTTGCGCGCGATCACGGCGTCGCAGAAGCCCCCGACGGTCTCCACCGAGAGGCTGAGCGGGGTGACGTCGACCAGGAGCGGCGCGTCCGTCAGCCGCCGGAGATCCGCGCCGCGGACCGAGTGCACCGCGACCGCAGGCGCCTCGTGCAACGCGATCGCGGAGCCGACCAGGCCGGTGATCGGGACCACCGAGGTGACGCCAGCGCGGGACACCGGAGACACGGAGATCGGACCCGACGGGCGGCCCCGTGGGATCGCCGAAACCGGCGCCTCGATGGGGCCCGGCGGGGGCGCGACCCCGGGGACGGGGTCGGTCGGCGGTGCCTCCTCCTCGTCATCCAGATCGGGGATGGAGTCGAGGTCGGTGGAGTCGTCGTCCCCGGTCGGCGACGTGGAGTCGGACCGGCGCGTGGCCCGCTGCGCTTCGAGCTCCTCCAGATCTTCTTCGTCGAGCTCCACCGCTTCCTCGACGGCCGGCCGCGGGAGCTCGGCCCGGGGGCGCCACGGCGCGCGTGGGAGCGCCGGGGGGGAGGTGGGTCTGAGCCCGGCGCTCGTCACCACCGGCAGCACTGGACTGCGCGTGAGCGGCGACTCGTCGGCGCCGAGCGGGGGCGGCCCGGGACGACGCGCCGCCGGCGCAACGGCGGGGCTCGGCCCGGGGCCGGTGGGCAATGGCGGCCGAGGCGGCTGGCCGGTGGCGGGCGCCGGCGGTGGCACTGGCAGCGGCGGCAGGGTGCCTGGCACGGAGCCGAGGCCCGGGTGCGTCACGAGGTGCACCGGTCTCGCCCCACCCCCCGGCAGGATCGAAGGCGCGGACTCGCGTCGCAGCCGCGCGGGCGGGTCGGGGACGAGGGACTGGCGCCGCTGCCCCGCGGCCAGCGCGTTGGCCTGGATGGCGGCCCCGATGGCGACCACCTCGTCAGGGTTGAGGTTGGCGAGCGGCTCCCGGCCGAAGAAGCTCTTCACCCGCTCTCGTACCAGCGGGATGCGGGTCGACCCGCCCACCAGGAGCACCTGCTGGAAGTCGCGCGGGTTGAGTCGGGCGACGCCGAGCGCCTCGTTGCAGACCTCGAATGTCTGGTCGACGATCGGAGTCATCAGCGCGTTGAGCTCGGCGCGCGTCATGCCGAACGAGAACGTGAGCATTCGCCCGCCCGGCGCCGGCACGAACTCCGGGATGTCTATGGTCGCCGCCGCCTCGGTGGACAGCATCACCTTGAGCACTTCCGCCGTCGCGCGGAGCTGCTCGAAGGAGTCGCGGTTGCTGCGGGGGTCGTAGCGGTGCTGCCGCAGGCACGCCTCGCCCATGCGCTCGGCGATCAGGACGTCGATGTCGTCGCCGCCGAGGAAGGTGTTGCCCGCCGTCGCCAGGACCTCGAAGACGTTGCCGGCGAGGTCGAGCAGGGTGATGTCGAGCGTCCCGCCGCCGAAGTCGTAGACGGCGATCCGCTCGGTGTGGCCGCGGCCAAAGCCGTACGCGAGCGCAGCCGCGGTGGGCTCGTTGAGGATGCGGTGGACCTCGATCCCGGCGACCCGACCGGCGACCTTGGTGGCGGCGCGCTGCAGGTCGTTGAAGTTGGCGGGGACGGTGATGACGGCGCGCTCCACCGGCTGCCCGAGCGCCTCCTCCGCGAACTGCTTGGCCTTGCGGAGGACGAAGGCGCTGATCTCCGGCAGCGTGTAGGTTTCGCCGCGGGCCACCACCAGCGCCGCATTGCCCGGGCCCTCGCGCATGTCGAACGCGAAGCGCCCCCGCGCCGCGGTGAGCTCCGGTGAGCTCCAGCTGCGGCCGATCAGGCGCTTCACGGAGTAGACCGTGTTGCGGGCGTCGATCCGCCGGCGAGCCTTCGCCTCCCGCCCGACCAGCACGCTGCCGTTCGGGTGGAAGGACACCACGCTCGGCAGAAGCCGGTGCCCCTCGGCGTCGGCCAGCGCGATCGCCTGCCCGTCACGGACCGCCGCGACGACCGTGTTCGTGGTGCCGAGATCGATGCCGACGATGGCGGAGGTCAAGCGTCAGGCCTCCTCGGGGTGGCGGTCGCGGGGAGGCGGTCGCCGGCTGGACAGGTCGGTGCGTGCCTCGAGCTCACGGATGACGTCATCGTACCAGCGTTCTACCACCCGCCTGAAGGGCCACATCCAGCCGTAGGCGCCGGAGACGAAGCGACCCACGATTTCCTGGCGCAGGGCGGGGCTCCGCGCCGTCGCGAGGCCGCGCAGCTCCGCGGTGGCCGCCAGCGTCTCCCGGTAGGCCTCCCACTCGAGGCGCGCCCGCCCCCAGGCGAGGCCGATCGGCAAGAGCGGGACAAGGTAGAGCGCCGCCATCCCGAGCCGCCCGTAGCGGCGGAATTGGCGCAGGTGCACCCGCTCGTGGCGGAGCACGATGACACGGTCGATCTCGCTGGCGCCTTCCCAGGCGTCGGGCAGGTAGAGCGTGCAGCCGATGACCGTGTGGTATTGAGTGAGGTACGCGCGCTGTCGGCCGAGCGTCAGCGCGCGCAGCGCGAGGTCGATCCCGCGTGACAGGGGGCTGTGGCGCTTGTGGACGACGCGGAAGCCGGGAAATTCCGCGGCGATCTCGGCCAACAGCGCCGCGGCGGTGGTCATCGGGCGGAGTCTACACCGGACCCCACCCGGCCGCGCCGGGCGGGGCCGCGGCTCAGTCCCCGAGGCGCTCCCCGTCCCGGAGCGCGCGGCCGTTGACGAGATCCGCCGCCGCCTGCGCGCGGCGCCCCTCGCACTGCGCGCGGAGCAGCTCCACGGCCCCGTCGCCGGTGCCCACCAGCACGCGCCGCTCGCGGACCGCCACCACGCCGGGCGGGGGCGCCGGGGCGTCGGCGGCGAGCGCGACCGCGTGCACCTTGAGCGTGCCACCGCGGTGCGACGTGCGGGCCCCGGGCGCCGGGGCCATGCCGCGCACGAGCGCCTTGACCTCCAACGCGGAGCGGGTCCAGTCGATCACGGCGTCCGCCGGCGCGATCGGGGGCGCGTTGGTCGCGAGCGCCGGGTCCTGCGGGACCGCCGCGATGGTTCCCTCCACCACCGCGGCGAGGTCTTCGCGGACGACCTGGGCGGCGAGCTCGGCCAGTCGCTCGGCGAGCTCCCCCGCCGTCTCGTCGGGGCCGATGGCGAGTCGGCGCGTCGTGTAGACCGGGCCGGTGTCCATGCCGGTGTCCATCTGCATCAGGGAGATGCCCGTCGTCGTCTCGCCGCGGATCACCGCCCACTGGATCGGCGCGGCCCCGCGGTACTTGGGCAGGATCGAGGCGTGGAGGTTGACGCACCCGCGCCGGGGGGCGACGAGGACCTCCTCGGGCAGGATGCGCCCGTAGGCCATCACCACCGCCACGTCCGGCGCGAGTTCGCGCAGCCACGCGGCGAGCGCTCCGTCCCGGACTCGGGTGGGCTGGTGCACGGGTAACCCGAGCTCCTCCGCCGCGACCTTCACCGCCGGGGGGGTGAGCGCCATGCCGCGGCCCGAAGGCCGGTCGGGCTGACACACGACCGCGGCGACGCTGGTGGTTTCCTGGAGCGCGCGCAGCGCCGGCACCGCGATGGCGGGCGTGCCGAAGAAGATGGTCCGCACCTCGCGTGTAATAATCGCCGCTCGGGTGCTATGCCAGCGCTGGCGCGCGGCGCCGGGGTGGTTAGCATCCTTTCATCGTCGGCGCTGTCCGACCAGCCCCCGCGCCGCCGCGCCAGGGACGAACCATGACCGAGAAGAAGAAGGCTCCCCCGCCGCCACCCTCCTCCGACGACGAGCTCCGCTTCGGCAGCGAGCTGCCCGTGCTCCCCATCCGCAATGCGGTGCTGTTTCCGGGGGCGGTCGCCCCCTTCGACGTCGGGCGGGAGAAATCCGTGGCCCTGGTCGAGGAGGTGCAGAGCCAGTCCAGCAGCGTGATCGCGATCTTCGCGCAACGCGACCCCTCCACGGACGACCCGGGGATCAACGATCTTTACCCGGTGGGCTGCGCGGCGCGGGTGCTCAAGTCGCTCAAGCACAGCTCGGGCAATTACTCGCTCATCCTCCAGGGGCTCACGCGCATCCGCCTCGACGAGCTCACGCAGAGCGCGCCGTTCCTCAAGGCCCGCATCACCCGCATCGAGGCGCCGGTGGTGGAGGATGTGGAGGCGGAGGCGCTGGCGATGAGCCTGCGCGACGTCGCCAAGCAGGTGATTCAGCTCATGCCCGAGCTGCCGCGCGAGGCGGGCTCGCTCATCGACTCCATCCAGGCGCCGGGCGCGCTCGCCGACCTGGTGGCGGCGAACCTCGACGCGCCCGTGGAGGAGAAGGCGCAGCTCATCGAGACGGTGGAGGTCAAGGAGCGCATCCGAAAGGTGCTCCGCCTGCTCACGCGCCAGCTCGAGATCCTCAAGATGCGCGAGCGCATCAACTCCCAGATCAAGGAGGAGATGGGGAAGAACCAGCGCGAGTATGTCCTCCGCCAGCAGCTCAAGGCGATCAAGGAGGAGCTCGGCGAGGACGAGGGGGACCAGGGCGACCTCGACGGGCTCGAGGAGCGGCTCGCCAAGTCCAACCTGCCCAGCGAGGCCGACAGCGTGGCCAAGAAGCAGATCAAGCGCCTCCGGTCCATGCAGGTGGGGAGCGCCGAGTACACCGTGGTGCGCACCTACCTCGACTGGATCCTCGATCTGCCGTGGACCCAGGCGACCGAGGACAACATGGACATCGGTGAGGTCCGCCGCGTCCTCGACCAGGACCACTATGGGCTCGACAAGGTCAAGAAGCGCATCGTCGAGTACCTCGCCGTCCGCAAGCTGAAGCGCGACAAGAAAGGGCCCATCCTGTGCTTGGTCGGTCCCCCCGGGGTCGGAAAGACGTCGCTCGGCAAGAGCATCGCGCGGGCGCTCGGGCGCAAGTTCCACCGCATCTCGCTCGGCGGCGTGCACGACGAGGCGGCCATCCGCGGCCACCGTCGCACCTACGTGGGGGCGCTCCCCGGGCAGATCATCCAGGGGATGAAGAAGGCGGGTACCGTGAATCCCGTCTTCATGATGGATGAGGTCGACAAGATCGGTCACGACTTCCGCGGCGACCCGAGCGCGGCGCTGCTGGAGGTGCTGGATCCGGAGCAGAACAACTCGTTCGCCGACCACTACCTTGAGATCCCGTACGACCTGTCCGCGGTGATGTTCATCGCCACCGCCAACATCACCGATCCCATCCCGCCGCCCCTGCGCGACCGGATGGAGATCCTGGAGCTGCCCGGGTACACTCGGCGCGAGAAGCTCGCCATCGCCCGGCAGCACCTGATCCCCAAGCAGCTCGAGGAGCATGGTCTGACCGAGCAGCAGATCAACATCACGGACGAGGCGGTCGAGGAGATCATCGAGCATTATACGCGTGAGGCGGGGGTGCGCTCCCTCGAGCGGACGGCGGCCAGCGTCATCCGCGGGGTGGCGGTGAAGGTGGCCGAGGGCGACATCTCGCCGCGGGTCGTACAGACCGAGGAACACCTGCGCGAGTATCTCGGCCCCATCAAGTACACGAGCGAGGTGGCCGAGCGCGTGGAGGAGACCGGGGTCGCCACGGGGCTCGCCTGGACCAGTGTGGGCGGGGAGATCCTCTTCATCGAGGTCACGCGCATGTTCGGCACCGGCAAGCTGCAGCTCACCGGACAGCTCGGTGACGTGATGAAGGAGAGCGCGCACGCCGCCCTGAGCTACGTGCGCACCAACGCCGCGCGCTTCGGGATCCCCGAAGATTTCCTGGAGAAGAGCGACGTCCACATCCACATTCCCGCCGGCGCCATGCCGAAGGACGGACCGAGCGCCGGGATCACGATGTTCACGGCGCTGGTGTCGCTCTTGACCGGGATACGGGTGCGCCACGACGTGGCGATGACCGGGGAGATCTCGCTCCGGGGGCGGGTGCTCCCGATCGGTGGGGTGAAGGAGAAGACCTTGGCCGCCCACCGCGCGGGCATCAAGCGCGTGATCGTGCCCGAGCGGAACAAGGCCGATCTCGAGGAGGTTCCGCGGGAGGTGCGGGACGAGCTCGAATTCGTGTTCGTCAACCGGCTCGAGGAGGCGCTGGAGGCGGCGCTCGAGCGGATGCCCGAGCCCTCGCAGTCCTACAAGGACGAGATCGCCAAGCAGGAGGCCGCGAGCAAGAGCCCGCCGTCGAAGAACTGAGAGGTCAGCGGGCGGGCGGCGGCCGGGCGCCGGGGCGTGACCGGGGCGGCGGAACCGCCGCGACGGAGCCTTCCGCGGTCAAGGCGGTGCTGCGCCCGGCGAATCTCCTCTGCCGCCAGCGCGTTCGGTACAATCGTGGCAATGGGCCGGGTCGCCGCCGCCGCGCTCGTGTGGATCCTCGGGGGAGGGTGCGGAGCCGGCTCGGGCTCCCCGCTCGGCGAGGACCCCCCGGGGGGAGCGCCGCGGCCCGGCGTCTCCTCGACGGTCGAGGCCGCGGCGCCTCGGTCCTGCTGGGGCGGCGAGCCCGGCCCGGCCGCGGCGAGCGCCGTCGCGCCGGGTGATTCCCTCGTCCCCGCGCCGCCCGGCTGCCTCGCCCGGCGGCGCGCCCTCGAGCAGGCGCCCGCGCTCCCGGGAGCCCCCGGCCTGGAGGCGCACCGCGCGGAGCTCCTCGGGCGGGCCAAGGCCGAGCCGGTGGTGTTCCTGCGCGCCCCGGTCCAGCCGGCGGCGGCCACGCCTGAGGTGGCTCACTACCGCGCGCTCATCGCCGGGGCGGACGCACCGGCGGCCGTGCTGGTAGACCTGTACCCCACGCTCCGCCGGCGCCCCGCGCTCGCGCGCGAGGTCCTGCTCCACGAGGGGTACCTCTACGCCGAGTCCCCGGCGCTCGCCGTGGCGCTGGTAGACGTGATCGAGCTCCGGCACCTGTTCGAAGCGCCCGAGCTCATCCTCGCCCGTGGCGGGCGCACGCTGCGCCTGCGCCGCGACGAGCTCGACTACCGCTACGTCGACGGGCCGGACGCCGGGGCCAAGGCGAGCCTGCTGCTGCTGGACCGGGTGTGGCCGGCGGGGTCGGAGCCGGGGCCGCCGCTCCACCGCGCGCTGGACGAGCTCGTGGAGGAGCTGGGGGTGGACCGGGTGAGGATCGAGCGCTGGACCGAGCACGGCGTGCTGGCCCGGCTGCGCTACGGCACCGAGTGGGTGGACGCCGTGCTCGACCACGACGGCCCGCGGCTCACGCTCGCCTGCGAGCAGGTGCGGCCCGAGCAGGCGGAGGCGGTGGCGCACGCACGCTCGCTCGCTCGGCGGCGGCGCGCCGTGCTACGGGTCCAGCGGGAGGCGATCGCGGCCGCCGTCGCCGAGGCGCTCCCCTTCGACGAGCCGACGACCGAGGACGGGCAGCAGGACGGCAACCTGCGCCCGCACTGGCGCTGGGCCTACGACCATGGCTGGGACCAGTACCGCTTCAACGACGACAAGTACCCCGTCTTCGACGCGGCCGGGCGCCCGCGGGTCCCGCAGGTCTGTATCGACTTCGTCTTCGACACCTTCGAGCGGGCGAGCGGGACCTGGTGGGCGGGGCGCGATCAACCCCGGCGGCGAGTGGTGGGTCGCCTCGATTTCTCGGCGCTCGGCATCGACAACCGGCGCAGCGTCGAGCGCTTCGTGAGCTTCGCCTGGGCGCACCCGGAGTGGTTCGACGCCTACGACCTCCCCGCCGAGGAGCGGATCCGCTTCGCCGAGCGCGAGCGGTTCTTCGCCTACCTCGCGGCGCACGCGGACGGCTTCATCCCCGGCGACGTGGTGACCATCCACGGGCCGCGAGGCGAGGAGGATCACTATCACTCGTTCTTCGTGGTCGCGGCGGACCCGGTCACCGGGATGCCGATCCTCCTGGCCGCGAACGCCGGGCGCCCGCGCCTCCGGACCTGGGAGCAGGAGATGCGCAACGCCCCCAAGCGCAGCATCCGGAGCCGCGTGCGGCCGCGGCTCGAGTGGCTGGAGGCGAACACGGAGCGGCCCCAGCAGGCCCTGCTCGTGCCGGCGAGCGGGACCGGGACCGGCGCCACGTCCGGGTGACGGCGGGGTCCGGGGTCCCGCGCCTTCGCGGCCGGTCGCCCCGCGCTCCGCTTGGTCAACGGGCAGGCCGGGGCGACAATGCGCGTGGAGCGGTTCATGTCGCGTCGTGACCTCGTTCGTCCCGTCCGTTCGCGCGCGCGCTGCCGCCGCTGCTTCGCGGGCGCTGGCGCGCTGCTCGCCTCGCTCGCCGGGTCGCCGCGCGGGCTGGCGCTCCCGACCTCGGAGCCCGAGCTCGGTCCCCACGAGGACGCCGCGCCGCCGGGGTCGGAGGGAGCGGCGGACTCCGGGGACCCGACCGCGGCCGCGCCGGTCGAGCAGTACGCGGGGATCCCCGCGCTCGAGGAGGCGATGCGAGCCCGGGCGGAGGGGCGGGTGGCGGAGCCGCCCGCGATGCCCGACGCCCTCACCACCTACGATCGGATGGAGCGCTACGAGCTCGCGTCCGCCGCCGAGTCGGCGACCTACTCGAGCTACGTGGCGAGCCCCGGCGCCGTCTTCGCGGACGGCTTCCTGCTCGGGACCGGGGTGGTCGAGGCCGGCGGAGAGATGATCTTCGTGGTGAGCGACCGCGAGCTGGCAGGGCAGTCGGTGGGGTTCACCGATCTCGGTCTGCTGCGGCTCCGCGCGCGCCGCAGCTTCGGGCGCCACCTCGAGCTCTTCGCCGCCACCGAGCTCACGGTGAAGCAGCCGCACGGCCTTCACGCGCCCCTCTGGCAGGGGGCGCTCGGGGGGGCCCGGGTGCCGTTCGCGCGCCGCTGGGCCGCGGTCGTGAGCGGCGCCGGGGGGCCGCTGCTCGACCGGGACGGGCAGCACTTCGAGGGCGGGTCGAGCCTCGAGTACAAGCCTCGCCTCGACCACGCCGTCTGGCTCGATCTCGAGCTCGGGACGGCGACCACCGGGCTCCGGTTCCGCCCGCGGGCGGCCGCGCCGTTCTTCCTCGAGGAGCTGATGGCGAGCGCCGCGGCCCTCCTCGGCGACGACGACGGGGGCGGGTGGATCGCCGTCGAGTACCGGCTCCCCTACGCGCGGTCCCCGCGCCGGCTCACCTGGGACGGGGCCGGGACCCGCACCCTCGACCCCGGGCCGGGGCTCGGGCTCACCCTCGGCGGCGCGCTCACCCTCGACGAGCATGGCTGGGATCTGTTCGCGGTCTTCTCCGTCATCGACCGCGGCGACGCGGCGCGGCCCGAGACGACCCTGCCCATCCTGCACGGCGGGGCCGACGCCCTCGAGCTCACGCTCGGCCTGCAGCACCGCTTCGAGGTGGTGCCCGAGCCCGAGCGGCTGCTCCGGCGGATCGAGCGCCGGCGGGCGCGGGGCCAGCTCCGGCCGCTCCCGTAGCCAATCGCTAGCGGCCGCCCGGGGCAAGGGTGAGCCAACGCGCCGCACGGCCGCGCGCGCAGCTACCGGGGAAGGCGGCTCCTGCAGTCCGGCGTGCAGTAGAGGCTCCCGATGGGGCCGTCGTCGCACTGCTCGCCCTCGCTGGTTTGGACGACGCCGTCACCGCAGTAGGGCGCGAGCGTGCAGTCCACGTTGCAGCCGCCGTATTCTCCCGTGTTGCCCGCGGGGTCGTCGCACTGCTCGGGGCCGTTGCGGATGCCGTCACCGCAGTAGGGCGCGGGGACGCAGTCGGAGCCGCAACCCGTGCCGTCGGCCGAGTAGAGGACGTTTCCCACGCCCTCGTCGCACTGCTCCTCGGGGGACTGGACCGTGCCATCGCCGCAGTACGGCCCCCACTCGCAGTTCGTCTGGCAGCCGTTGTAGGCCGCGTCGTCGTTGGCGTCGCCGTTGTCGCAGAGCTCGAAATCGGGTTCGACGGTGCCGTTGCCGCAGTACGGCGGCAGGATGCAGCCGGGGGCGCAAGAGGTGTCGGTGAAGCGGTACGCATCGTCGTTGATGCCGTTGTCGCACTCCTCGGGCCCGGCGGGGTCGTCAGCGGCCCCCTGACGGATCGCGTCCCCGCAGAACGCGCGACCCGTGCAGGTCATGTTGCAGTGATCGTAGGTGCCGACGAGGGAGGGGTCGATCTCCCCCTCGTCGCATACCTCCCAGCCCGTGGTCAGCGCGTCGCCGCAGACCGGCGCGCAGGAGGAGCGGGGCGCGAGGAACCCCGCGAGGGTCAGGCGGAAGTTCGACGCGACGGGGTGCCGCTCCGCGTGGAACAGCACGATCTCGTAGACGCCGCCCTTCACGAGGCCGAAGCGGTCGTCCGAGTCGTCGTCGGCCTCCTCGGGGGTGAGGGCGCAGTCGACCAGCTCGGCGGGTTCGGTGCTCAGCGTCGCGACGGTGCAGTCGCTGTCGGCCCCGCTGGGCTCCCCGTCGTCGCCGAGCACGACGCGCGCCGCCTCCGCGCCGTGGATCCCCCCGATGTCGACGGCGAGCCGGCCGTTGACGTACACGAACACGTCGTCGTCCCCGCGGAAGGTGAGCGTCTCGCCGCCCTCGTACTGGAAGAAGTAGCGGAGCTCCGTGGTGAACTGGAAATTGTGCTGCTGCCCCGCCGTGTCGCCGAACCCCAGCCCGTCGAGCGGGAAGAAGGCGGTGCTGTCGAAGACGTAGGTTTCGGAGTCCGCGCCGCCGTCCTGCACGAGCGTGAGGGTGTTCGGCTCCAGGATCTCCTGGATCTCGATCGGGGTCGCCTCGGGGACGGGGTCCTCCGGGTCCTCCGGCACGTCCACCCACCCGAGGATCCCGGTCGGGTTCGCGCTGCGGTACCAGAGGCTGAACGCTTCGGGGATGTGATAGAGCGCCGGGTGGAGCTCCTCGACGTTGGTGGCGTCCACGCCCGCCGCCAGCTGGGGCTTGCCCTCCGCGTCGAGCCGGCCGCAGGTGGCCCCGTTCGTGGTGTTGCAGACCTCGCCCGCGATGCCGCGGTCGTCAGCCAGGGCGGGCGGCGGTTGCATCCCGTTCCGCATCATGTGTGGGTGTCCGCCGGCCTCGTTCACCTGCTTGAAGTCGCGATAGGTGACCCGGAAGGTCACGCTCTCGGGCAGCTCGAGCAACGGGTCGCACGCATAGCCCTCCTCGATCTCGCAGCGCGCGGAGCAGCCGTCACCGTCGGTGGAGTTGCCGTCGTCACAGGACTCGCTGCTGGTCTGGAGGCCATCCCCGCAGGTGACCGCGACCTGGGGGTCGGGCCCGACCGTCACCGCGGGCTCGAGCTGGCAGGTCGGGCCGCAGCCATCACCGGCGACCAGGTTGCCGTCGTCACACCCCTCGCCGAACTCCGCCAGGGAGTTGCCGCACTGCGCGGGCGCGCAGGGCTCCCCCGGCGTCTCGCAGCTGTAGCCGGGCTCGTTGCGGCAGGCCGCGTTGCAGCCGTCGCCGTTGGACTGGTTGGCGTCGTCGCACTCCTCGCCGCCCAGCTGCAGACCGTCGCCGCAGATCGAGAGGCAGTCCTCGCCCGCGTTGGGGCAGATCCACCCGTCTTCGACGGTGCACGCGCCGCTGCAGCCGTCGCCGGCGTCCACGTCACCGTCATCACACTCCTCGTCTGGGGCGCGCGTGCCGTCGCCACAGACGACGGCGGAGCAGGCTGCTCCGGCCGCCGGGCACCAGAAGCCGGCCTCGAGCTGGCACGAGGCGACGTCGCTGCTCTCGGTGCCGGAGCAGCCGTCGCCGCTCGCGGTGTTCGCGTCGTCGCAGGTCTCGCCCCGTTCTCGCAGGCCGTTGCCGCAGACCGGCGCCCGGACGCAGGCCACGTCGGGCCGGGGGCAGACCCAGCCCGGCTCCACCGTGTAGCAGTCCGCCGCGCAGCCATCGCCGCCTACCGCGTTGCCGTCGTCGCACAGCTCGCGGCCCTCGAGGACACCGCTGCCGCACACCACGACGTCCACGCAGGGCTCACCCGGGGGATCGCAGACGTACTCCTCTCCCTGCACGAGGCAGTCCGCGGAGCAGCCGTCGTCCGCCACGGTGTTGGCGTCGTCGCAGAGCTCGCCGATTTCGAGCTCGCCGTTGCCGCATTCCGACCCGCTCTCGGCGCCGCCCGTGGCGGGGGCGCCGCTCTCTGGCCAGAGGACTTCGCCGCCGGTGCCTGACCACGGGCCCGTGCCTCCCGTGCCGACGGCGTCGCTCCCGCCCTCGTGCAAGGTCCCCTCTTCGTTCGGCGGATCGTCGGCGATGGACGCGCAAGCGAGCGCCCAGAGGACGGTGGCGGGAATGATGGCGAGGATTCGACGACGGCTGTGCATGGGGAGCCCCCGGGCGGGAAGGGGCCGACCCCGGCGGAAAGGTACTGCTCGAGCGGTCCCCTGTCAGGGCCCTTTGTCGACCGGGCGAACCCTCGACGGGACCCCCGCCCGCCCCGATGCAGCCGGAGTGGATCCGGGACGGGTGGGGCTCGGCGAGAGCCGTGCCCGACCCGTCGGGAGCGGTGAAACTTCGAGGGGGTCGCACGGAGGGGGTCGAGGCAGGCAGCAACATCGCAGTCCGGTGGCGTAGAACTGGGTCGCTGCCCCCGCGGCTCCCCTGCGGGAGAGCCGCGGGGGGCGACGCTGCCGAGACGGCAGTCCGCGCCGAGATCGGCGTCCGGCGGCTCTGGTTGACTGCCGGTACCGTCCTCATACCGGGCGATCTCCGGGGTAGGCGCAGGCGGGGGGGGTCCGACGTCGCAGCAGCCACGTGCTCGGGGCACGCTACCGGACGGGGGAGGCAAGTCTCCTCGCCTCGGCTCGCGAGCACCGCCGTCCGGTCCGCGCCCCTCGACCATGGCCAGCGGACGCGGCCGGTGCCTGTCGGGCTGAGCGCGACGGCGCTCCCGTCGGCTCGAAGGGCATGTCGTCCCGGTCGCCCCCCGCCGGAGGGACGTGAGATCGTGGCGCGCCGGGACCCGGGGCTCTCGAGGATCCCCGGGGCACGCCGGCCGTCTTCGACGCCGCGGTCGCGCCAGGGGCCGCGTCATCTTCGATCGGGACCTTCCGTTCGCTCGGTGATCGACGATGGGGACGGGGCGCGCGGCTCGGTCCACCACCGCGGCGACCCGCAGTCGTCGCTGCGGCAAGCCCGGCTCTCCTTGCAGGTAGAGCCACCGCCCGCGTTCGCCCCCCAAGCTGTGCACGCGCCGGGGACGCAATGGGCGCCCTCCGCCTGGGAGCGGGTGGAGTCGGTGGCCGCACGGCAGCACCAGCCGCTACTGGCCTGCGCGCAGTCGTGGTGCCTGTCGGCCGTGACGGGCTCGAACCCCAACGGGCAGTCCTCCCAGCGCTCCGCGGTGCAGAGCTCGCCTCCGGCGATCTCGCAGGCGGGTGTCAGCTCGGCGCCAACGCCGCCCGCGCCCCCGGGCTCCCGGCGCACTGGCCGCGCGGCACTCGGCTTCACTCTCGAAGTCGTTCCCGTTGCTGCCGCAGAGCGCGCAGGTGAACGTCGCGCACTGGCCCGTGCTGGCGTCGAAGCAAGGGCGGGTCGTGATCGCCTCGCAGGGCCCGGCATGGGGTGGCAGATCTTCGTGGGGTGGCGCCGGGCCGCCGCAGGCGGCGCGCGACGCGGCCCCGGTCGAGGACTGGTTCGCGCCGATCGCGCAACCCACCCGGCAGGCGAACGGCGAGCAGCGGCCGCGATCGACGTCGAAGCAGTAGGGGTCCATCGGCGAGGAGCCGCACAGGGCGTGGTCCGAGTGCGGGGGAACGGTGAAGACGGCCATCCCACCTCGCCCCTCGCCTCCGCATCATTCTGCGAGGCCGCGCCGCGGGCCTCGCGGACGAGCTCGCTGCCCCCGCAGTGATCGCCTGCGGCGGGAGCGCTCACCACCCGGTCGAAGGTCGCGGGCGTCGGCTCCACCTCTCGTGGCGCAAGCAGCGTCGCCGTCGTGCGCCGACGATCGAACAGGGTTTCGACCAGCGAGCCCCGCTCCCCGGCGCCGACCAGCCTGGCGTTGCTCTGCCCTCAGGAGCCGCGCGGCCGCCGGCAGGCGTCGGTGCCCGGCGCGATCCGGCGCGGCCCGCGGCTACAGGGGAGGTCGGGCGAGGGCCCTCCTCGGTCCGGTCGCTAGCGGGCGCCCGGGGCGAGGTACCGCTCGAGGAGCTCGCCGGTGGCGTGCTGGAGCTGGATCGCGGACAGGGCCAGATCGACGCGGGCGCGCTCGACGCGCTGGCGCGACTGCCGGAGCGAGTCCTCCGCCTCCTTGACCTGCAGGGGCGTGCTGGTGCCGGCCTCGAAGCGCTGCTGCTCGGCCCGGAAGAGCTGCTCGGAGATCTCGGCGGTCTTCTTCGCCGCTTCGTACTGGGCCCGGGCGGTGCGCGCCTGGCTGGTCAGGGTCAGCGCGGAGGCGAGGACCCGCTGGCGCGCCGCCTCGAGGTTCGAGCGCGCCATGCTCACCGCGAGCGCGGCCTCGGCGCGGGCGGCCGAGCGCTGGCGGGCGTCGAGCGGGGTGCGGTAGACCAGGCCGAGGTGGGCGCTCAGCGCGGCGAGGCGCGCGACCTGACCGACCGCGGGCGGCAGTTCGCCGTCGCCGAGCCCGCGCGCCTCGGCGTAGGACTCGAGGTCGAGGCGGGCGCGGTACGGCTCGGTGGCCGTCTTGGCCTGCTCCTCCGCGAGCCGCACCCGCTCGGCGAGCTCCGCGAGCTCGGGCGAGCTCGTCTCCAGCGACTCCACCAGCGCCGCCTCGCTCGGCAGCCGGAATTCCGCCGGCGGATCGCCGACGAGGTTCGCGGCGGCCACGCGACCACCCACGAGCTGATCGAGCACGAGCCGACGCTGGCGCACCGTGCCGAGCGCGCTCACCAGGGACTCCTGGAGCTCGGCCTCGTGGTTCGCGAGCACCAGCACCTCGACCGGCGCCAGCGCCCCCGCGTCGCGGCGCGCCTCGGCGGCGCGGCGCTGCTCCGCTGCCAGCTTCAGCGCCTCGCGCTCGAGATCGACCGTACGGCTGGCGTACCAGGCCTCCCAATAGGCCGTGAGCACGTCGCGCGCGAGCTCGCTCGCGGCCAGATCCCGCGCGCGTTCGGCCTGGGTCCGGGCGATGCGGGCCGTCCGGAGGGGGGCGAGCCCGATCTCGCGGCCGCGGCCCTGCAGCAGCGGCTGCGTCACCGTGGCGCGCGCCGCCATGTCGTAGCCGACCTGATCGCCGTAGCTCGGGATGGCCCCGCTCTGGGCGGTGAGGGGCCGGTCGGTGTCGTACCGGTCGCCCTCGACGCGCAGGCTGAGGGAGGTCCCCGTCGGGAACTCTTTGTCGAGCTGGGCGCCGCCCCCGAGGGTGTCGGTGCTGGAGGTGACGATGTCGCCCGTCTGCCCCAAGGTCGGCGATTCGCTGTGGGTGATGCCGGCGTCGGCCTGGAAGTTCCAGGGGAACGCGCCCTGCTCGCCCCGGACCCGCGCGTCCGCTTGCTCGTAGGCGAGCGCGCTGCTGCGGAAGCTCGGGCTCTGCTGCAGGGCGAGCCAGACCGCCTGCTCCGCGGTGCGCTCGGTCGGCGCGGCCGCGGCCGCGCCCGCGCCCGGCTCCGCGCGGGCCGGCGCGCCGGGCAGGAGGAGGGAGAGGCACAGGGTGAGGGGGAAGAGACGGGCCGGATCATTCATGGCGGAGGGCCTCGATGGGATTGAGCCGCGCGGCCTTCTGGGCGGGGAAGTAGCCGAAGGCGACCCCGACCGCGGCGGAGAAGAGGAAGGCGCCGATCACGACCTCGGTCGACACCACGAAGGGGAGCGACATCGCCCGGGTCGCGAGGTACGACAGGCCGAGGCCGAAGCCGATCCCGATCACGCCGCCGAGCACGGAGAGCACGATCGCCTCGACCAGGAACTGGAGGAGGACCTCGCTCGCCAGCGCGCCGATGGCGAGGCGGGTGCCGATCTCGCGGGTGCGCTCGGTCACGCTCACCAGCATGATGTTCATGATCCCGATCCCGCCCACCAGCAAGCTTACGCCGGCGATCCCGCCGAGCAGCCCGGTCAGCGTCGTGGTGACGGCGCTCATCGTGCTCGCGATCTCCTGCACGTTGCGTACCGAGAAGTCGTTCGCACGCCCGGGCTGGATCCGGCGGCGCTCCGCCAGCAGGGCGGTGACCTGGCTCTGGACCACGTCAATGGACTGATCCTTGGCCGCGAGGAGCTGGATGCTGCTGATGGCGTCGTTGCCGGCGAGGCGGCGCTGGAAGGTGGTGATCGGCATCAGGATCGTGTCGTCCCGGTCCATGCCCATGGACGACTCGCCCCGCTCGGCCAGGAGCCCCACCACCTCGCAGGAGAGCGTCCCCACCCGGAGCCGAACGCCGCGCGGATCCGCCTCGCCGAAGACCTCCTCCCGGACGGTGGCGCCGATGAGGCACACCGGGGTGGCGGCCCCGATCTCGCCCGCCGTGAAGGGCCGGCCCGCGGCCACGGAGAAGCCGCTGACCGTGAGGTAGTCGGCGTCGCAGCCGGTCACGGTGGTCGGCCAGTTGGCGTTCCCGTACACCACCGTCGTCGAGCGGCTAGCGGTCCCGGTGACGGCGACGACGCCGGGGATCTCGCGGCGGAGGGCCTCGACGTCGGCGCGCTCGAAGGGCTCGGCCGCCTCCCGCACGCCGCCGGGACCGGGGCGGTCGGCGCCGGGGCGCACCATGATGAGGTCCTCTCCGAGCGCGCTGATCTCTCGGGTGACCTGGGCGGTCGCGCCCTTGCCGATGGTCACCATGGTGATCACCGCGCCGACGCCGATCACGATGCCCAGCATGGTCAGGATGGAGCGCATCGCGTTGCGCCGCACCTCGCGGAGCGCGAGGACCAGGGTGACCCAGATCATGCCCCTGCCTCCTCGGTGAGGATCTTCCCGTCCTTGAAGTGGATGGTGCGCGATCCATAGGCGGCCATGTCGGGCTCGTGCGTCACCATCACCACCGTGATGCGGCGCTCGCGGTTCAGCGCCGTCAAGAGCTCCATGATCTCGACGCTCTTGGTCGAGTCGAGGTTGCCGGTGGGCTCGTCGGCGAGCAGGAGCGACGGCTCGGTGACGATGGCGCGTGCGATGGCCACGCGCTGCATTTGCCCGCCCGACATCTCGGCGCTGGTGTGGGGCGCGCGATCGCTGAGCCCGACCTGGGCGAGCGCCGCGAGCGCGCGCCGCCGGCGCTCGCGCGCGGGGACCCGCCGGTAGACCAGCGGCAGCTCCACGTTCTCGAGCGCCGAGGTGCGCGCCAGGAGGTTATAGCCCTGGAACACGAACCCCATGAAGTGCCGGCGGACGAGCGCGCGCTGGTCCTGGTCGAGCGCCCCGACTTCGACCCCGCGGAAGCGGTAGGAGCCGGCGGTCGGCACGTCCAGGCAGCCGATGACGTTCATCGAGGTGCTCTTGCCGGAGCCGCTCGCCCCCATGATGCTCACGAACTCGCCGGGGTAGATGGCGAGATCGACCCCGTCGAGCGCGCGCACGGCGTACTCGCCGCGGCCGTAGACCTTCTCGATGCCCCGGAACTCCACCACGGGGATCGCGGCAGACACGGGGCTCACTCCTCGGCCTCGACGGCGTTGACGATCACCGCGGCCCCCTCGACGAGCTCCGGCCCCTCCACCCGCGTCTTGGCGCCGCTGCTGGCGCCGGCGGTCACCGTCACCGCCCGCGGGGTCCCGTCACGCAGGATCCAGAGGGTCTTGGTGCCGGCCGCGGATCCCTTGCCGCCGCGGGTCGACGCCGCCGTCGCGGGGCTGCCGGCCCCGCCGCGGCCGCCGGGCGGGCCGCGCCGGAAGAGCGAGGTGAAGCCGAACCCCGAGCTCGACCTGGCGTCCGGCGGCGTGAAGCGCAGGGCGGCATTGGGGACGAGCAGGACGCCCTTCTCCTCGCTGACCGTGATCTCCGCGGTCGCGGTCATCCCCGGCCGGAGCAGGCTGGCCTGGTTGTCGACGGCGAGCCAGGCCGTGTAGGTGACCACCGAGGAGGAGCTGTTCGGCAGGTTCTTCACCGTGAGCACCCGCGACTCGAACCTCCGATCGGGGTAGGCGTCGACGGTGAACACGGCCGGCTGGCCCGGCTTGACGACGCCCACGTCGGCCTCGTCGATGGCGACCTCGAGTCGCATGGCCTCGAGGCTGGCGGCGATGGTGAACAGGACCGGGGTCTGCAGGCCCGAGGTGACCGTCTGCCCTGGCTCCACCAGGCGGTCGAGGACCACGCCGTCGATGGGCGAGGTCAGGATGGTCTTGTCGAGGTTGCTCTGGGCGACCTTCAGCGAGGCGTTCGAGAGGGCGGCCTGGGCGCTGTCGCTGGTGACCGAGGCCTCCGCCCGCTCCACGGCCGCCTCGGCTGCCTCGAGGTCCTGCTGCGAGGAGAGGCCCTGCGCGTGCAGGGTCTTCACCCGCTCGAGCTTGAGCTGGGCCTCCTTGAGGGTGGCCTTGGAGTTCTTGAGCGAGGCGTAGCGCGCGGAGAGCTGGGCCCGGGCCTCTTCCACCCGCGCCTCGTACGTCTCGGTGTCGATCTTCGCCAGCACCTGACCTGCGGTGACGCGGTCGTTGAACTGCACCATCACCTCGACCACGCGCCCGGTGATCTCGGCGCCGACGTCCACGGAGTTGAGCGCCTCGAGGGTGCCGGTGGCCGTCACCTTCACCTGGAGATCGCCCCGCGTGAGCGGCTCGGTCTTGTAGACCACCTTGGTGGCGGAGGCCGCGCGCGACCGCCAAGAGTAGGCGCCGAAGCCGACGGCCAGGACCAGCATGGCGAGGAGGCCGCGGAGCGCCCAGCGCCGGATCCAGCTCGGCCGGGCGTGGGCCAGCAGGCGGGCGACTTCGTTGTCGGGGTTGGCGGCCCAGGGGTCGGGTGCGGTCATGCGAGCCTTGGACGTCGGCCGGTGCCCTCTCCCTACCGCAGCGTGGGGCACTATTTTAGAGATTTCGGGGCGGTCCTCCCCGCGGGGGCGCGGGCTCTCCCGGGGGTCGCCTACTCCGGCGCGGGCGGGTCCGGGCTGCGGGCGGCTCCGTCCCGGCGCGAGCCCGGGCTAACATGGGACGTGTCGCTGCCGTAGGGAGGCGAGCACGCCGGACGTCGGATCCTCAGTGAACGGTCGCCGAACGGAGAAGAGCCGCCATTGGACAGCCTGGCAGAGGTCGCGGCGAGCGCGTCCCGTGGGGACGCGGAGGCATTTCAGCGGATCGTCCGGGCCACCAGCACGCGGCTCGTGCGCCTGGCGGCGCGGATCCTGGGCAGCGAGGAGGAGGCGGAGGACGTGGTGCAGGAGGCGTACGTGAAGGCTTTCCGCGCGCTCGCCGAGGGCCGGTTCGACCAGCGCTCCGCGGTCGAAACCTGGCTATACCGGATCGTGTCCAACGGCGCGATCGACGCCCTGCGCAGCCGGGCGCGGCGTCCGGTGCCGACCGACCGCCTGCCGGACGGGCACTGGGGCGGCGCGGGCTCGCCGGAGGCGCACCTCGCGCTGCGCGAACTCGACGATTGGCTCGGTGAGCTCCCGGCGGAGCAGCGGGCGGCGCTGGTGCTCAAGGCGGTGGAGGGCCGGGAGACGGCCGAGATCGCGGCGATCCTGGGCTGCACGGAGGGGGCGGTGGAGCAGAAGCTGGTGCGTGCGCGTGCGACGCTGCGCAAGCGAGGGCAGGACGATGACTGATCCATACGAGGACGTCGATCGGCGGCTCGCCCGCCTGGCGGCGGCGACCGAGGACCTCGGTGTGCGCCCGGGATTCGAGGAGCGGGTCCTCGCGGCGGTGGCGGCCGAGCGCGAGCGCGCGGTGCCGAGCTCGCGGGCGGGCGACTGGCTCGCGGGGATCGCGCAGCTCGGGCGGGTGGCGATCGGCGCGGGGCTGCTGTTCGCCGGGGTGGCCACGATCGGCGCGGTGATGAGCGCGCGTGAGTACGAGACCGAGGCTGCGGTGGCCTACGGGACGGTGGAGCTCGACGCATGGTGAGGAACAAGCGGCTGACGGGCGTGCTGGTGCTGGGCGGGGTGTTCCTGCTCGGCGCGCTGACCGGCGCGGCGGGCATGTACGCGCGGGACGTCCGGCAGCAGGCCGAGATGGTCGGCCCCGGCCGCTTCGCGCAGCGCCGGCACGGGTTCGTCCGCCGGCTCGGCCTGTCGGCGGAGCAGGCGCGGGAGGTCGACGCGATCTTCCGGCGTCACGAGGCGGAGATGGAGCGCGTCCGCCAGCGGATGCTGAGCGAGTGCGGGGGGCCGATGCGCGAGCACGCCGAGCGGATCGACGCGGAGATCCGCGCTCTGCTCGACGCCGACCAGCAGCGCCGCTTCGATCGGCTGCGCGCCGAGCGCCGGCGCCGGGGGCTCATGGGGCTGGGCCCGCCCGACGGTCCTCCGCCGGAGCCCGGCGAGCTGGCGGAGCCCCCGGCTCCGCCCGCGCCCGCCGGCTCCCCCTGAGCGGGGCCGTGGGGTGCGAGCGCGCCGCCCGCGCCGGAGGTAGGCTCCGGCCACGGAGAGATCCCCCTGGTGGCGCGCGCCACGTCCCGGGGCAAGACGGGGAGCGATCGTGCCGAGGAAGTCCAGACCGGGATCGCCCGCGATCTCCTGGCTGCAGCGGCTGCCGGAGGAGGAGCAGGGGCGGCTGGTCGCGCGCGCGCGGGAGGCCATGACGCGGCGGGCCGACCGCCACCGCGGCCTCGACGCCGACGGGCGCGAGGGCGTCGTCGCCGAGGCGATGTCGCGGTGGCTGCTCCAGGAGCCGCCGAGCGGCGCGGATCCGGTCCAGTGGGCGGCGGGGTTCGTCGATCCGATCGCCCGGGAGCTCCTGCGGCGCCAGGCGGAGCGGCGCGCCCGCGAACCCGAGGGGCGCGCGAGCGCGCTCGCTCCGCGGGTGCGGCCCGCCGCGGGCGGCCGCGCCCGCGCCAGCGTCACGCCCGCGCCGCGAGGACCCGCGGTCGAGGAGGTCGAGCTCGGGGACGAGGGCGAGGCGGCGATGGAGATCCTCCTCGCGATGCTGCCGCTCACCGTCGCGCCGATCCCCGAGGCGGACGGCGGCGGGTACGAGCTCTCGTGGAGCCGGAGCACGCGCCTGACCGTCGAGGCGCGCGCGGCCCTCGTGCGCGCGGCCCAGGCCGCGGTGGGGACGACCGATCTGTCGTCCGCGCGGTGGGCGAGCTGGGGCCGTGCCATCTGCGCGGTGGTCGAGGCCGCGCACCGCGACGCGGGCGGCGCGCCCCTCGCGCCCGACGAGATCGTGCGGCGCGCGGCCGCACGCGGGCTGCGGGTCACGCCCGACGCGGCCGCCGCCCTGGCCGGCGCCGCCCTCGGGCGCCCCGAGGCCCGCGACGGCCGCCGCTCCCTCGAGGCCGTGGTCCGCGAACGCGTCAACGCCGCCCGCGCCCGCCACGGCCTCCGCCCCCTCCCGTCCACCACCCGCCTCCGCTGACTCCCGCTCCGCGCCCCTCCGCGCCCACCCGTCCCCGCCCCTGGACCCGAGCCCCGGCCCTCCTTTCTCCGCCTTGACCTCTCCCGCACCCCCGCGCGATGGTTCGCCCGCCGCATGGGACACCTCGCCGCCGTCGACCCGCGCCCCATCGGCGTCTTCGACTCGGGCCTCGGCGGGCTCACCGTGGTGCGCGCGATCCTCGCGGCGGTGCCGACGGAGCGGATCGTGTACCTCGGCGACACGGCGCGGGTGCCCTACGGCACCCGCTCGGCGGAGACGGTGATCCGGTACGCCCGCGCCTGCGCGCGCGTCCTGACGCGCCGGGACATCAAGGCGCTGGTGGTGGCCTGCAACACGGTGAGCGCGGTGGCGCTCGACCTGCTCCGGACCGAGCTCGATCTGCCCGTGCTCGGCGTGATCGAGCCGGGCGCGCGCGCCGGGGTGCGCGCGTGCACCGCGGCCGCCGGCGACGCGGGCGGCGCGCCGCTCAAGATCGGCGTGCTCGGCACGCCGGGGACCATCCGCTCCGGGGCCTATCCGCGCGCCGTCGCCCGCATCACGACCCGGATCGAGGTCGTCGCCCAGCCCGCGCCGCTCCTGGTGCCGCTGGTGGAGGAGGGGTGGACGGAGGGGGAGGTCCCCGAGCTCGCGGTGCGGCGCTACCTCGAGCCGATCATCGCCGAGGGCGCGGGCGCGATCGTGCTCGGCTGCACGCACTACCCCCTGCTCGCGCCGCTCGTGGTGGCGGCGGCGCGGGCGCTCGCGGGGCGCTCCATACCGGTCGTGGACAGCGCGGACGCCACCGCCGAGGCAGTCGCCGAGCTGCTCCGCGAGGAGCGGATCCGCCCCGGCGTCGCCGGGCGCGGCGGCCCTCGCCTGGAGCTGCTCGTCAGCGACCTGCCGGACGGCTTCGCCGCGGTCGCGCGCCGGTTCCTGGGCGATGGGGAGATGCCCACCGTGGAGCAGGTGGACGTCGATCCGGCGTGAGGGGAAGCGCGGGCGCAGCGCTGCTGCCGGAGTTCATCCGCGCGGATGTGCGAGCTTCTGCAGGGTGGCGAGGATGCGCTGGAGGGTATCCCGCTGATCGGTGCTGAACGCGCAGTACCCGAGCGCAACGGCCATCTTCACGCCCCTCTCCAGCTCCGATGCTTCGGCCCGCGCCACGCGATACGCCTGGCGCTTGGCGCCACTCGACGCGCCGTAGCCTTCCCCGAGGTTCAGGCCGACCGATAGTAGCGACCGCCGCAGCTGATCGGCGAACTTCGCGTCGCGCGCTTCGACAGCCGCGAGCTGTGGCTGGAGTGAGGTGGTGAACTGGATGACGAGGGACTGGATCTGCAGCATGTCCATCCCCCCGCCTCGCCCTCGCCGTGAGTCCAGGCTGGCGCCGCAGGCGCCACCACGAAGTGGCGCGAGCGCAGCCAAGCGGCCTGGACGCACGGCGAGGGCGAGGCACACGCGAGCCTGCTGCAGATCCAGTCCCCTGGCACCCACCGTTGTCTGCCGGAACCGGGACCGGAACCGGAGCCGGAACCGGAGCCAGGACGGGAGCTGGAGCCGGCGCCGGAGCCGGGACCGGCTGCGCGGGGACTCAGGCGCCCACGGGCTGCCCGGGCTCGCGGGCGCAGAGGTAGAGGATGGACATGCGGACGGCCACGCCCGCCTCCACCTGCTCCAGGATCACGCTGCGGGGGCCGTCGGCGACGTCGTCGGCGATCTCGACGCCGCGGTTCATGGGGCCGGGGTGCATCACGATCGCGTCCGGGTGCGCGCGCTCGAGGCGCGCCCGGTTGAGGCCGAAGACGCGCGCGTACTCGCGGAGGGTGGGGAAGACCGCGCCGCCGAGCCGCTCCTGCTGGATGCGCAGCATCATCACCACGTCCGCGCCCTCGATCGCGGGCTCGACGCGGTCGTAGACCGGGCAGCCGAGGAAGCGGGTGTGCCGGGGCGGCAGGGTGCGCGGGCCGGCGAGGCGCACCTCCGCGCCGAGCAGGCGGAAGAGCTGGGCGTCGGAGCGCGCGCCGCGGCTGTGGGCGATGTCGCCGCAGATGGCGATGGTGAGTCCGGCGAGCGTGCCCTTCTTCTGGCGGATGGTGAAGGCGTCGAGCAGCGCCTGGGTCGGGTGCTCGTGCATCCCGTCGCCGGCGTTGATCACGGCGGCGCGGATGCGGTCGGCGAGGTACTGCGGGGCGCCGGAGGCCGCGTGGCGGAGCACCACCACGTCCGCGCGCATGGCGTCCAGGGTGGCCAGGGTGTCGCGCAGCGTCTCGCCCTTCTTGGTGCTCGAGGTGGCGACGCTGATGTTCACGACGTCGGCGCTCAGGCGCTTGCCCGCGAGCTCGAAGGAGGTGCGGGTGCGGGTGGACGCCTCGTAGAAGACGTTGATGATGGTCTTGCCGCGGAGGGTGGGGACCTTGCGCACGGCGCGGCGGTTCAGATCGAGGAACACCTCCGCGTTGTCCAGGATGCGCTCCGCGGCGGTGCGGCTGAGATCCTCGATGCCGAGGAGGCGGGTGAGGCGGTCGTCGCTCATGGCGGGGGGGGGAAGGAGGAGGGGCTGGAGAGGGGCTGGACGAGGACGCGGAGGCCGGCCGGCTCCTCGATCAGATCGACGCGCTCGTCCGCGGCCACCTCGAGGGTGCGCAACACGTAGTCGGGCTGGATCGGGAGCTCGCGCCCGCCGCGATCGACGACGGCCGCGAGCTCCAGGCGGCGCGGCCGCCCGAAATCCATCAGCGCGTCGATGGCCGCGCGGACGGTCCGGCCCGTGTAGACGACGTCGTCGACCAGGATCACGTGGCGCCCCTCGACCCCGCCGGGGATCTCGCTGGGGCCGATGCGCGGGTTGGGCAGCGCGGTGGCGGCGTCGTCGCGGTAGAGAGTGATGTCGACGCTGCCGACCGGGACCGCGTGCCCCTCGAGCTCGAGCACCCACCGGGCCAGCGCCTGGGCCACTGGCACGCCGCCGCGACGGATGCCCACCAGCAGGAGCTGCTCGGCGCCGCGGTGCCGTTCCACGATCTCGACCGCGATGCGGCGGAGCCCCCGCGACACGGTTTCGTGGTCGAGGATCTGCTGCATGGGTAGGCGTCTATCACATCCGCTCCGCGGGTGAACTGCGCGGCGGGGCCCGGCGGGAATCCTCGGGCGGCCGGGCCGGCGTCGGCGCCAGCGGCCCGGCGGGCCGCCGCGCCTGCGCTCAGTGCAGCATCCGCGGCCCGCCGCCGGAGCCGCGCTCGGGATCGGGCTCCGAGCCCGGCGGCCGCGGCTCGCCGCCGCCCGGGATCACGCGGAGGCCGGAGGCCGCGGCGCGGCTGCGCCGCTGGGCGGCGAGGGCGGCGAGCTCGAGCTCGTGCGCGCGCAGCCGGAAGGTCAGCCAGAGGCGCCGGAGGGTCATCGGCTCGCCCCCGAGCAGCCACCCGGCGAGCATCCCGCCGAACGGCGAGAGCAGGCCCGAGGGCGGCATCTCGGCGGCGATCACGGCCAGGACGCTCGCGCCCCCCACGAACAGCACGAGCCCGCGCGAGCTCACGGGCAGCACGAAGAAGAGGTTGACGATCCGGCCGCGGAAGCTGGTCGCCCAGGCGATCGCGATCGCCTCCACCAGGGGCATCGAGCCGAGCCAGGCGTCCGGGGCGAGGCGGCGGCCGCGCGCGGTCGGCAACGCGGCCAGCGCGAGCGCCTGCAGGCCGTAGCTGGCCAGCGACGCGCCGAGCAAGAAGAGCAAGAATCGCCGGCTCCCCCAGGTCTTTTCCAGGCTCGGGCCGAGGAAGTACAGGCCCAGGAGGTTGAAGAAGATCGAGCCGAGCCCCTGCGGCTCGTGCAGGACGGCGGCCGTGACCAGGCGCCAGAGCTCGAGCTGCCGGAGGGCGTCGGGGCTGCCCGCGCCGAGCGCGTAGATCTGCGCCGCCATCCCGGCGACGCCCTCGGGTCCCCAGTTGATGGCGAGCGCCAGGACGATCCAGAGCCCGAGCAGGGCGGCGAGGACGGCCGTGAGCGCGGGCCCGGGGCGCGGGAAGGCGCCTCCGCCGAGAGAAAGCTCGTCGCTCCGGCGCACGCCGGAGGGTTATCAGCCTTCGCGCGCGTCGTCCACGGCCGGGAGCGGGGCGCAGGTCGCGGTCACCTCGACGCCGCTGGCGACCTTGACGTAGCAGCGCGTCGCCCCGGCGACGGTGCCGTCGACCTGGAACGCGGTGACGTCGACGCGGACCGTCCGCCCGTCGGCGAGCGCGAGCTGCTCGTCCGCGACGAGGCGCGCCGGCGCGTCGCAGGGGACGGTGCGGGCGGCGGCGCCGTCGACGGTGAGCCGGACCTCCGCCACCTCGCCCGCCCCGTCCCCGCAGGCGAGATCACCGAGCAGCGCCGGGACCGGGACGACGATCGCCGTCTGCGCGGTGCCGCCCGGCGTGGACAACAGCTCGCAGTCCCGCGGGTAGGTGTTCCAGTTCTTGACGGCGATGGCCGGCTCGCGGCACTCCCACACCCAGGTCGGCTCGCCCACGGCGCCCGTTTCGGGATCCAGCAGCACCGGGGAGCCCTCGGCGAAGGGGACCAGATCGTCGCGCGGGTAGCCCTCGACCCGGGCCGTGTAGCGGTGGTCCACGGCGACGAAGGCGAAGCCGACCGGAAGCGCGCAGGGCACCGGTGGGGAGCTCGGCAGGCGGACCGGATCGCAGGCGCCCGTGCAGCTCACGAATGTCTCCTCCGCGGGCATCACCGCCGGGGCGCCCGCCGCGCCGCCGGCCACCGCGAGGGTCGCGCCCGCGCCCGCCGTTCCCGTCACCAGGCCGAGGTACTCCCCCTCGGCGTCGTAGGCCCAGCAGCGGTCCTCGCAGACCTCGCTCGAGACGACCGGTTCGTCGATGAACGGAGTCGTGTCCGTCAGGGTGGCGACGTAGGTCCGCAGCGCCCCCGGCGCGTCGGCGCAGGTCACGCCCTCGAGCCGCGCGGGATCGATGGACACCAGCATCGGCCGCTTGAAGGGCTTCTCGTCGGTTTCGTCGCGGCAGGCGGCGGTGAGGAGCAGGCCGAGGAGCGCCGCCTGGCGCAGGATGCGGAGTCGCATGAGCGAGGGCTGCTCTAGCAGGGCCGGGGTTTGGCGAGCAACCTCGACGTGCCGCCCGGCCGAGCCGGTGGCCGAACCCCGGGCCGCTGCCCTCGCGTGCGCCCCGGCGCGTCCCCGGGGCCGCCCGGGAAGCCGTAAACGCCGCCGAAAGCGGTCGATTCCACAATCATCGAGGTCGATTCCACATACTGACCGGTCGATTCCCCATTGTGATCGAGCGATGCAGGACATGACCCATTGACGACCAGACAGTCCCATCTCAAGACCATCAAACCGGAGCTTCATCTCAGCAGATGAACTCTCATGACCGAGCCCATCGTCCGTGATTCGGGGTTAGATCCACGATGCGGGGCTCGCTTCGCACGCGTAGAAGCGCAGAAACACGTCTGCAAGCCGGAGATTTTGTCCCGCGAGACACGATCCGACACGCGAAGAACATAGAGCCAGGGTTTCAGGACTGCGAGCCATTGCCAGAATAGAAGACTTCGTCGAGAATGCTGCGGGCTCGAACGCGATGGTCACGGGAGCTTGACCCGGGGCCCCGAGAACGAGGGACCCGATGGCCACTTCGCTCAACCAGAAGCTGCAACGCCTGCTCCGGCTGCTCGCGGGCCTGCGCGATCCGCGCGTGGTCGCCGCCGTGCAACGCTACGGCTTCGGCGAGGACGACTACGAGGAGGGGTGGCGCCTCCTGCGCGCGCCGGTGGCCGCGCGGCTCGACCGCCCGGCGCCGCCGCCCGAGGACCTCGGACTGGAACGGCTCGATCGGTGGGAGAACCGCTGGTCCGTGGTCATCAAGGCCACGCTCGAGCGCCACCACCCCCGGCTCGCCCAGCAGCTGCTGGCGAACCTCGGGCCGACGAGCGGGGTGCACCTGTTGCACTCGGTGCCGCGGCTGCTCGACCGCATCGAGGCGCTCGGGCGCGGTCGCGGCGACACCGAGGGCAAGCAGGCGCGCGCGCTCCTCGCGCGGCGCGGGCTCACCGCCGCGGTGATCGCCGAGGCGCGCGCGGAGCTCGCCCGGCTGAACACGCAGTCCGCGCCGCAGCAGCCGGCGCTCGACCCCGAGGCGGTGGCGGCGGCCGAGGCGGCGATGTGGGCCTACTACCGGGAGTGGAGCCGGATCCTGCGCCTGGAGCTCCGGGATCGCCGCCTGCTCCGCGAGCTCGGCCTGATCTCCGTGCGCCGCGCCGCCGGCGCGGACGAGGACGACGAGGAGGAGCCGGCGGCGGCGAGCGAGGGCGCGAGCGCGGGGTGACGCTGCGGGGCGCGGGCTCCGGCGCCGTCGACCGCGACGCGGGCGCGGGGTAATTTTGGCCGCGCTGGGCGCGGGGCGAGGCATGGGGAGCGCGACGACGGCTGCACGCAGGCGGTGGCGCTGGGCGGGCCTCTTCGCGGCTGCGGGAGCGCTCGGGCTCGGCACCGAGCTCTACCTCTTGCGCGAGGTGCTGGTCGCGCTCGGCGGGGACGAGACTGCGGTGGGGCTCGGCCTGGGCGCCTGGCTGCTCGGCATCGCGCTCGGCGCGGGCGCGGCGCGGGCGCTGCGGGGGCTGCGCGCGGGCACGCTCGCGGCGGCCGGGCTCGGGCTGCTCGCCCTCGCGGGCTGGCCGGCGATCGTTGCCGCGCGGCTCGGGCGCGGGTGGCTCGGCGTGCCCGCGGGGGAGCTACCGTCGCTCGGCGCGGCGCTGCTGCTCGCCCTGGGGACCTTCGTGCTGCCGGGGGCGCTGGTCGGCGGCACCTTCGTCGCGCTCGCGGCGGCGTCGACCGCGGCGGGGGACCGGGACGGCCAGCGCGCGATCGGCGCGCTCTACGTGGCGGAGTCGCTCGGCTCGCTCGCCGCGGGGCTGCTGGTGTCGCTGGTCCTCGTCCCCCTGCGGCCGCCGCTCGCGGGGATGGCGCTGCTCGCGGCGCTCGCGCTCGCGCTGGCACTGCCGGCCGCGCGGGGCGGGCTCATTGCGGGGCGCTGGGCGCTGCCGCTGCTCGTCCTCGGCGCGCTCGGCGCGGCCGTCGCCCCGCCGACGGCGCGGCTCGAGGAGTGGCTCCAGCGCGCCCGCTTCGGGGGTCTGGTGCGGGAGCTCCCTCTGCTCGAATGGGCCGACACGCCCTACCAGTCGCTCGCGGTCGGCGGCGGCGAGGTCCGCGCGCTCTTCGCGAGCGGCGAGTACGTCGGAAGCTTCCCGGATCCGGAGGCGGACGAGGCGCGCGCGCACGCGCTGATGGCGCTCGCGGAGCGGCCCCGCCGGGTGCTCGCGCTCGGCGGCGTCGAGACGGGGCTCCTGCGCTTCTGCCTGCGGCACGAACCCGAGCGGCTCGATCTGGTGCTGATGGATCGGGGCGCGTTCGAGCTGGTCCGGCGCCACCTCGCCCCCGAGGACGCGCGCGCCCTGGGCGATCCGCGGGTGCGGCTCTGGTTCGAGGATCCGCGGCGCTTCCTCGCCCGCGCGGGGGAGCCCTACGATCTCGTGCTGCTGCTCGCGCCCGATCCGACCACGCTCCTCGGCGCGCGCACGACCACCCTGGAGTTTCACCGCCTGGTCCGCGCGCGCCTCGATCCGCGGGGTGTCTTCGTCGCGAGCTTCTCGGCCGGCGCCAACGCCCAGAGCGGCGCCACCGGCGCGCTCGGCGCGGCCCTCTACCGCACCCTCGGCGCGGCGTTCCCCGTGGTGCGCGCCGCGCCCGGGCCCCCGGGGCTCCTCGTCGCCGGCGTGGATCCCGACGCGGTTACGCTCGATCCCGAGCGGCTCGCGGCGCGGTACCGGTCGCGGGGGCTCGAGTCCGAGGTGTTCGTCCCGGAGCTCTTCCCCGTCCTCTTCCCGCCCGAGCGCGTGGCGACGCTCCAGCGCGAGCTCGCGGCGGGGGCGCGCGAGCTCGGGCCCTCGCGTGACGAGCGGCCGCGCGCACTCCTGCGCGCGCTCGTTCGCCGCCAGGAGCTCGGGGGGAGCGAGGGGGCGGCGCTGCTCGCCTGGGGGGCGACGCACCCCGGGTGGCTCGCGCTCGCGACCCTCGCCCCGAGCGCGCTCGCGGTCCTGGTCGTCGCCGCGCGCGGGCGCGCCGCCGCGCGCCTGGCGGCGGTGCACGCGACGCTGGTGACCGGCGCGGCGGGGATGGCCCTGAGCCTGATGCTGCTCTTCTCGTACCAGGCGCGGGTGGGCGCGCTCTACTCGGAGCTCGGGGCGCTGTCGGGCACGTTCATGCTGGGGCTCGGGCTCGGCGGAGCCTGGGCGGCGCGCGGCCGATCCCTGCTCGCGGCCGCGCTCGCCGCCACCGCGAGCGCGGCCGTGATCGGGCTCGCGCTCGCGCTGCTCGGCGCGCTCGGGCCGCCCCTCACGGGGCTCGGCCCCGCGCACGCCGTCCTGCTCCTGCTCGCGGGCGCGGGTACCGGCGCCGTCTTTCCCGCCGCGGCCGGCGCGCTGCTCGCCGCGGGCCGCGACACCCGGCGCGCCGCGGCGGCGATCGAGCTCGCCGACCACGCGGGCGCCGCCCTCGCCGCGCTCGCCGCGCCGCTGCTGCTGGTCCCCGTGCTCGGGCTAGGGGCGAGCGCGGGGCTGGTCGCGGGGCTCTGCGCGCTCGGGGCGCTGGGGGTGGGGAGCGCGCGACCGGCGCGGCGCGGGGTAGGGGCGAGTCGACGCACCACCCCTGCCTGAAGCGCGACCAGCGCCGGAGCGCGAACCCCTCTGCCGTTCCCGCGATCTCGTCGGTCCCGGGATGGGGCGGGCGTGGTGCCCGGTGCAGCGGTACGGCGCTTCCCTCGGGCAGAGTGCCGGCACCCCGGCCCACGCGGCCGACGGTTTCGCCGTCATGCCCGCTCCGCCGTTCCTGAGTCGGGTCATCCTCCGCAACTACCGCAGCGTCGCGAGCTGCGAGCGGCGGCTCGCGCCGGTGACGTTCCTGGTCGGGTCGAACGGGTCCGGCAAGAGCGACCTCCTCGACGCGCGGCGGCTCGTCTCGGATGCGCCCGACACCTCCCTCGCTCGGGCGCTTCGAGAGCGCGGTGGGATCCAGGAGGTCCGGCGCCGCTCCTCGGGACACCCGAAGCATTTCGGCGAGCGCCTCGACTTCACGCTCCCGGACGCCCGCACGGATCAGTCTGCCTTCGCGGTGGCGGTGCAGGCTGGCGGGAGCTTCGTGGTGAAGGAGGAGAGCTGCGGCTTCGATGGGGCGGGATACTCGGTGCGCCAAGGGGTTCGTTCAGCACTTCACCGGGGGACTGGTGCCGCCTTCCTCCGCTCCCGGCCCCTTTCGGCCCGTGCGCGGGCGGCGCGGATGCCGTACCCTGAGGTGGCGCGATGTCGGTGCTCTGGCAGCCGTTCCCCATGCCCGCTGGCCGCCGGGCGCAGGCCTGGCGGCACCACCCGGCGTTCCGCCGCCCCGCCCACTTCCACGACGAGCCGGAGATCAACCTCGTGGCGCGCGGGCGCGCCACCTTCGTCGTGGGGCGTCGTCGGGTGCCGATGACGGCCGGCTCGCTGCTCTGGTACGCGCCGGGCCTCGACCATTTCCTCGAGGACGCGAGCGACGATCTCGAACTCTACGTGGTCGGCTTCAAGCCCGAGCTCCTCGCGGCCTACGCGCGCCAGCACGGGGCCGCGCCCCGCTTCG
Source organism: uncultured Polyangiaceae bacterium (assembly GCA_964454025.1). GTDB lineage: Bacteria > Myxococcota_A > Polyangia > Polyangiales > Polyangiaceae > JAFGBI01. The sequence goes on from CAYVRP010000007.1 coordinate 52,415, forward strand.
CCCGCCCGCTCGCCCATGTCGACGCAAGGACCCTCGAACGCTGCGCTGCGGCGTTCGGCGCGGCCTCGACCAGCGAGGACGACCGGGCCGTCGAGGCGCAGCTGCTCGCGCTGCTCGCGAGCCTCGATCGCGCGGGCCCCGCGCCCGCGCTGGGTCACCGCGCGGCGGCGATGGTGCTGGAGGCGCCGGCGCTCGGCCGCGACGAGCTGGCGCGACGCCTGGCCAGCAACCGCGGGGACGTGAGCCGGAGGCTGCACCGTGACCACGGGATGTCGCTGGCGGAGTACAGGAACCGCCTCCAGACGCTGCGGCTCATCGCCCTGCTCGAGGCGGGGCACGACAACCTGACGCGCGCTGCGCTCGACGCCGGCTTCGGGAGCTACTCGCGCTGCTTCCAGGTCGTTCGCGGCCTGTTCGGCTGCGCCCCGAACGTCCTGCTCGACCCGGGGACGCGCCGTGCGCTCGCCGACCGCCTCGAGCCGTTCGGTGCCCAGCAGCAGCGCGACCCCGCCCCGGGCGTTGCTGGTGCGCGGGTGAAGTGAGCCAGGTCGGAGGGGAGCGCGCTCCGGGGCGGCGGAGAAACGCACAAGGCTCGATGCTCGGCGCGCCGGCGGCGAGTACTCGTCCGGCATGCGACGCGGGCCGGTCGTCTTCTGGGTTTGGCTATCGTGCCTGGGCGGCTGCGGGAACGCCCCCCCTGCACCCGATCCCTTCGGCAGCGCGGGCGGCCGCGTGCCTGCGGCGACGGGGGGCGGGGCCGAAGCCGGCGAAACCGGCGGGTCCGGCGGCCAGGTCGCGCCGGCGCCGAGCGGGGGCGCCGGGGGAGCCCTCAACGGCCGCTTCGAGCTCGCCTGGGAGGACGGCTTCGACACGGTCGATCTCACGCGCTGGGAGCTCATGACCCACAGCTGGGACGGAAACCTGGCGCAGTTCACCGCCGAGAACGCCCAGGCGAGCGACGGGATCCTGCACCTCTCGCTCACGGCGGCGGACGACCCCGAGAAGCCCTATCGCGGCGTCGAGATGCGCTCTCGCGAGACGCTCACCTACGGGAAGGTGGAGGTGTCCACGCGGTTCGCCGCCGGCTCGGCCGTCGTCTCGTCGTTGGTCCTTATCTACACGCCCTGGCCGCCGGACGACTGGAACGAGCTCGACATCGAGTTTCTGGGCAAGAACACCGACCGGATCCAGTTCAACCACATGGTGAACGTCCCGCCCGCGGATCCGGAAACCTCCCACCTGCAGTTCCCGGAGCTCGTGACGCTCGGGTTCAATCCCTCCGCCGACTTCCACACCTACGCGATCGAGTGGGTCCCCGGCGAGGCCCGCTTCTACGTCGACGGCGCCCTCCTCCACACCGCCACCGAGGAGATGGCGAGGATGGTCCTGCCCCAGAACATCCTGTTGACCATCTGGGCGTCGAGCGCCTCGTCCTGGGCGGGACCCGTGGACGCGACCACCGCCCCGACGAGCGCGGACTACGACTGGATCCGCGTCTACCGGTACCTCGAGGGGAGCGGCGAATGAGCGCGCGGGAGGACGCCATGCGCAGACTGCTCTCGGCCTGTCTCCTGGCTGGCGCGACCACCGCCCTGACCCACTGCGGCGCGGCGGATGAGCGCGCGCTCGGCACCGGGGGCGTGTCCGGCGTCGGCGGCGACCTCGCGACGGGCGCCGCCGGCGCGACCGGCGGCGCCGCGACGGGTGGACTCGGGGCGGGTGACCTGGCGACCGGCGGTGCCGGCACCGGTGGCCTCGCCGCTGGCGGGACCGCGGCCGGAGGAGCGCCCTCGGGCGGAGCTCTCGCGGGCGGCGCGGCGACCGGTGGCCTCGCCTCGGGCGGCGCGGCGACCGGAGGTCTGGCCACCGGCGGTGCCGCGAACGGCGGGGCCGCCGCCGGTGGCACGTCGCTTGGCGGCACGGCGAGCGGCGGCGGTCCATCCGGCGGCGCCGCGACGGGCGGGACGATCAGGGGCGGCGCGCCGAGCGGCGGCACGTCGATCGGCGGCGCCGAGAGCGGCGGCGCTCCATCCGACGGTGAAGTGACGGGCGGCGCCGCGAGCGGTGGCCTGGCATCCGCTGGGACCGCGGGTTCTCAGGTCAGCAGCGGCGGCAGCGGCGACGGTGGGAGCGCGGGCGCGGCGGGCGGTGACTTCGAGCTCGCCTGGGAGGACCCGTTCGACAATCTCGATCTGGCGCGGTGGGAGCTCATGACCCACTCGTGGGACGGCAACCTCGCCCAGTTCACCGCCGAGAACGCGACCGTCGCCGGGGGCCGGCTTCGCCTCTCGCTGACCGCGGCGAACGACGCGACCAAGCCCTACCGGGGCGTCGAGATGCGCTCGCGCGAGACGCTCACCTACGGGAAGGTGGAGGTGTCCACGCGGTTCGCGGCCGGCTCGGCCGTCGTCTCGTCGCTGGTCCTCATCTACACGCCCTGGCCGCCGGACGACTGGAACGAGCTCGACATCGAGTTTCTCGGCAAGAACACCGACCGGGTCCAGTTCAACCACATGATCAACATCCCGCCGGCGGATCCGGAAACCTCCCACCTGCAGTTCCCGCAGCTCGTCACCCTGCCGTTCAACCCGGCCGCGGACTTCCACACCTTCGCGATCGAGTGGGTCCCCGGCCAGGCGCGGTTCGTCGTCGACGGCGCCCTCCTCCACACGGCCACCGAGGAGATGGCGCGAATGGTGCGGCCCCAGAACATCCTGTTGACCATCTGGGCGTCGGCCGCGGCGGACTGGGCGGGCCCCGTCGACTCGACGACGGCCCCGACGAGCGCCGAGTACGACTGGATCCGCGTCTACCGCTACGTCGGGCCCGGGGGCTGAGCACCCCCGGCGGCGCCGGCCCGGGGTGCTCCGGGGATTCAGCGGGGATGACAAGATCGCGCGATGGACGCAGGCAGGTCGGGGCCGCCGCGAGCGGTGCTCCTCCTCTGGGTGGGAAAATGCGAGGAGCACTCGCCCACCTGCGAGGGGGAGGCGCGCCTCCACAACCAGGACGTGGCCGATCGCTGCCGCCGCCTCTCCACGTAAGCCTTCAACCCGAGCGCGGGCCTGGGCTCCGGCGCCCACTTCCAGCTCGACTGCGGCGTCGTGACCGCCGGCGCCTGGTACCACGTCGTCGGCTAGTACATGACGCTCACCCCGCCGGCGGGCTGCCGCGACACGGACGCCTACCCCGCGCCATCGAGATCTGGGTCAACGGGGTGAAGTGGAACCAATCCACGCACGGGCAGACCGGCTGCATGAGCCAGTACCAGGTCGTGCCCGCGGCCAACGAAGCGCGGTGAACGTGGTGAGGATGTCCCTCGACAGCTGGTTCGAGGGCGCCATCGGCAAGCTCGCCATCGACGACACTCTCCTCACCGGCGAGCAGATCGCGGCCCACCACCGGGCCATGACGGGCGACGAGCCGTCCGGGAGCTGCCAGAGCAGGTGTACCTTCTGAGCGGCCACGACGGGGTGGCGGGACGGGTTCCCGCGGCGGCGCGCCGGCGGTCACGCTGCGCAATTATGGCGCGGCTTCGGCGTCGGCTTCGGGAGCGCGATTCGATGACCGGCGCGAGGCGTGGGAGCGCGCGTCACCGCGGGTCGCGCTGGTGTTCCGGCGGTCGGTGCTAGGATCGCCCGATGGAAGCACGTGCCCCGGTCCCTGCGCGGTCGCTGATGCTCGTCCTCTGCGGGCGCGCGCTCGCCTGCTCGCGAGAGGAGGGGAGCCCGGTGGCATCGCCCGGTGGGGCGGCTGGGGCCGCGGCGGCAGAGCTCGGCGGTGCGGCGACGGGCGGGACGGCCAGGAGCGGCGCCGCTGGGAGCATCGCTTCCCAGGGCGGAGTCGAAGCGGGCGGCGCGCGTACCGGCGGTGCGTCTCCGGGCGGGGGAGAGTTGGGGGGGGCGGCCGCGGCCGGGCACGGCGGGAGCAGTGCTACCGAGGGCGGTGCGCCAGCGGGCGCGGGCGCCGCGGGGCGCCCGCAAGGGGCTGGCGGCGGCGCGGCTGGCGCTGCGGGTGGAGGGGCGGGCAGCGGGGCGGCCGGCGCCGGGGCCGCGGCGGGGGCGAGCGGGGGCGACTGCCTCGACGCGGTCCCCCCCGAGGAGCCCGTCGCGCTGCCCGCGGACGGGAGCCTCGACTACCTCGCCCTCGGCGACAGCTACACCATCGGTGAGAGCGTCGACGCCGAGCGGCGCTGGCCCGTGCAGCTCGCCGGACTGCTCCAGGAGGCGGGTCTCGACGTCGCCGAGCCCGAGATCATCGCCCGGACGGGATGGACCACGAGCGAGCTCGACGCGGCCATCGACGAGCGCGAGCCCGAGGGACCGTACGCGCTCGTGTCGCTGCTCATCGGCGTGAACGACCAGTACCGGGGCTACGACGTCGCGGGGTACGAGCCCGAGTTCCGGGCGCTGCTGGAGCGGGCCATCGGCTTCGCCGGGGGCGAGCCGGAGCGGGTGCTGGTGCTGTCCCTCCCCGACTGGGGGGCGCCCCCCTTCGCCAGCGGCCGCGATCGGGCCGCCATCGCCGCGGAGATCGCCGCCTTCAACGCCGTGAACGCCCGCGTCACCGCGGAGCTCGGCGCCCATTACGTCGACGTCACCGCGGCCTCGCGCAGCGATGGGTCCGACCTGGTCGCGAGCGACGGCCTGCACCCTTCGGCGCGCCAGTACGCGATCTGGGCCTGCCTCGCCCGGCCGGCGGCGGCGGCGGCGCTCACCCCGTGAGTGGTGGGGCGCCGGCACCCCGGCGCGCTGGCTGGACGCGACGGGGGCTCACGGGCAGGCGATGGACTCGGTGGCTCCTGCCGCCACCAGCGGCTCGGGGGACGCGTAGCGGCGCACGATGACGTCGTCCCAGTAGGCGCGCCCGTCCGCGTAGCCGACGCAGAGCCCGACGCGGCCCTGGGTTCGATCCGCGCCGACCGTGTACGAGAAGAGCTCCGGGGCGGCGTCGACGTAGAAGGCGAGATCGCGCCCCGCGAGGACCGCGCGGAGCGTGTGCCAGCTCGTGCCCAGCTCCGCGACGGCCGTGGTGCGGAGCTGATCGGTCGTCGCCGCGTGGGCCGTCGGGCTCGCGATGGTCATGTCCCAGAGCTGCAGGCTCCGGCCGGTGGAGCCGGTGCCGAAGTACAGGGCCGAGAAGTCGCTGCCGGGCCGGACGCGGAGGAAGAGGCCGTAGTAGTCGCCGTCCGGGTCCTCGATCCGGAGGCGCGCGCTCACCACGACGTCCCCCCAGGCGAAGTCCCCCGCGAAGAGGTAGTCGGCGTCCGGATCGGAGCTCTCCACCTCGAGCACCCGGTTCCCGCCCGCGTCCGCGACGGCGTAGGCGCTCGAGCCCTCCCAGCCGTCGGGGAGCGCGCCCACGGCGTCATCCTCGAAGTCGTCCGCCGCGAGGTACACGGCGGACGGCGCGGCCCCGGCCCCCATCGAGTCGCTCCACCGCGCGGGCGCGACGCCGGCGGCGGGGTTGCCGAGGTAGAGCGCGTAGCGCGTGTCCTCGGCCTCGAATGGCGCCTGCGTCGCGAACCAGACGGCGGTGTCCGGGCCGTCGAGCCCGACCAGGTGGCGGTCGAGCTCCCGTGGCGTGCCCTGGTCGACCCAGACCACGCGCAGATCGTCCCCGCTCGGCAGCAGCGCGCCGGCGGCGATCAGCGCCTGCGTGTCGAGCCTGACGGCCACGGAGTAGCCGGCGGGGAGCTCGCCGGCGAGGCTCTCGGTGAGGGGGAGGGGGATCCGCGCTCGATACGCCGTGGACCACCAGTCGTCGGGCACGACCGGGTCCGGCACGCCCGGGCAGCGATCGGCCGTGCCCCCCTCGGCGCCCGCGCCGGCCGCGCCCGCAGCGCCGGCGACGCCGCCGGAAGCCGTGGTGCCGCCGGACGCGGTCGCGCCGCTCGCGCCGGCGACGCCGCCGGACGTGGTTGCGCCGCCGGTCGCCGTCGCGCCGGCGGTGCCGCCCGGGGCCGGCGTCCCGCCGGACGCGGGCGCGTTGCCGGCGCCAGCGGTGCCGCCAGCCCCGGCCTGGGAAGCAGCGCTACCGGCCGCATCGCCCCGGGGGTCCTCGTGGTGCTCGAACCCGATGCGACCGCACGCCGCGACCATGGCGGTGGCGAGGCCGAGCCACCCGAGCGCGCCGGCGGCGGAGACGGGGCGCATCCCAGAAAGGCTACGCCCGCTTCGGGTCGGCGCCAACGCAGCCCGCGTGCCGCTCGGGAACCGCGGCGAGGCCGCACCGCTCGGCGCCCGATGCCGCGGCCGTGGCAGGGTGCGTCCGGCGCGCTCCAGGACGCCGATCGGTGCGCCGACCGCCACGGCAGCCCTGGCAGCGCGGTCGTGCGGGCGAGGACGCATTTCCAGCGCAGCCTCGGCCGCGGTCTGCTGCCGGCTCGGCGCTCTCGGTCGCGGCTCTGGCACAGCGATCGAGCAGACCGCTGCGCTAGCTCCAGATCCCCGGGATCGCCTCGCCGCAGTCCGGGCAGCGTCCTGACTTGAGGCGGTTCTTCACCACCACGACGGCCACCCGGCGGATGAGGATCGCCCGGCACTTGGGGCAGTAGGTGTGGTTGCCCGCGTGTCCGGAGACGTTGCCGACGTAGACGAAGCGGAGCCCCTCGGCCAGCGCGGCGTCGCGGGCGCGCGTGAGGGTCGCCACCGGCGTGGCTGGCACGTTGGTGAGCCGGTAGGTGGGGGAGAAGCGGGTGAAGTGGAGGGGCACGTCCGGGCCGAGATCGGCGCGCACGAAGCGGGCGAGCCGCCGCGCCTCGTCCTCGCCGTCGTTCAGCCCCGGGATCAGGAGGGTCACGATCTCGGTCCACACTCCCCGCTGGCGGAGCAGGCGCAGGGTGTCGAGGACGGGCGCGAGCCGCCCGCCGCAGATCTCCCGGTAGAACCGCTCCGTGAACGCCTTCAGATCGACCTTCACGGCGGCGAGCACGCCCGCGAGATCGCTCATCGGCGCCCGCTCGATGAAGCCGTTGGTCACGCTCAGGGTACGCAGCCCCGCTTGCTTGCCCGCCACGGCGAGGTCGTAGACGTACTCGGACCACACGGTGGGCTCGCTGTAGGTGCAGGCGATGGTCGGGCACTTCTCCCGCCGCGCCAGGGCCACGATCTCCGCCGGCGAGCGCGCGTGGGTCTGCACCTGCTCCGGGCGGACCTGGGAGATCTCCCAGTTCTGGCAGTGCTTGCACTGGAGGTTACAGCCCGGGGCGGCGAGCGAGAAGGCGGAGCTCCCGGGGAGCACGTGGTAGAAGGGCTTCTTCTCGATGGGGTCGACGTGCATCGCGCAGGGGCGCGAGTGCACCAGCGTGACGTAGCTTCCGCCGCGGTTCTCGCGCACGCCGCAGGTGCCCCGCTCGCGATCCGCCACCCGGCAGCGGTGCGGGCAGAGCTCGCACTCGACCCTGAGCTCGCCCGCGTTCCTCCACCAGCGCGCCGGGGCGCCCGCGAGCCCCGCCGGGGGCCCGGCGTCGAGGGCGGCCCCGCCCGCGCGGTCCTGGGCCGCGGCGCGCCGCGCCCAGCAGAGCGCGCCCGCGGAGGCCAGGAGGGCCGCGAGGAGCTCGCGGCGGCCGTCGATCCGTTCGTCGCTCATGCGTCCTCCACCGTGATCCGGTCGCGCGCGGCCTCCCCCAGCCCGCGGCGCGCGGCCGTGGCGAGCCAGCGGGGCTCCCGCCCCTCCGCCGCCAGCGAGGGGAGCCCCAGCTCCCGCCGGCGCTCCTCGACGACCTCCTGCACCACGCGGTCGAGCGCGACCGGATCGCGCGACACCAGCAGGCCGCCCCAGGGCCAGGCCCAGCGGGGGCTATGCGCCGGTCCGCCGTGGCACTGGGCGACCAGGCCGTCGACCACCGAGAGGCGCAGCTTGTCGCGGAGGAGCGGGTAGCTCGCGCGCTCGGCGACGTAGGGGTCGCAGCCGTTCGCGTGGAGCTGGTTCGGGTTGTGGACGACCCCGTAGTTGTTCTTCAGGCTCGCGGAGATCCCCGAGAGATCGTGGTCCTTGAGGACCGAGACGTTGACCAGCGCGGTCAGCTCCTCGACCAGGATCCGCGCGAAGCAGGACCCGCCGGCGCCCCACTCGCGCGGGGTCCAGTCGTAGTCGTCGTTGGTGCCGAGGCAGCGCACGCCCGGGCCGCTCCGGTTCAGGGCGAAGCCCGCCCGCACGAGCTCGTCGTCGGTGCGATCCCAGATCACGATCTGCGTCGCGGGCACGCCGGCCTCGAGGAGGAAGCCGGCGAGCGCCGCCACCAGCTCGGGGTGGGGCGAGAGCCCACGGCCCGCCAGGGTGCCGATCTTGATGCCGACGTGGTCGGGCGGGCGAAACCGCCGCCGGCAGGCGGCGACGGGCGAGGGCGCCCCCGGCGCCCGGGCCACCGCGGCGCCCAGCATAGCCCCGAGCGCGGCCGCGTCGACGGCGCCGGTCGCGGGATCGACGACGCCGTCGCGTCGCACGCGCGCCACCAGCGGCGGGGGCCGCGCGCCGCGTGTCGCCGCGCCGATCGCGCTCGACGCCGCGCGCGGCGGGGGGGGCTGTGGGTCCGGGGCGGTGGCGGTGGTGGTCGTCCGCGCGCAGCCTGCCGCGCCGAGGCCCGCGAATCCCACCAGGCCCTGCAGCGTCCGGCGGCGCTCGCGATCCACCATCAGTCCTCTCCCCGGGCATCGCCGCTGGCCGCGGCCGGCGCCTCCTCGAAGACCTGCCCCTCGAAGACCGACAAGCGCGCGTCACGCTCGCGCCAGGCGTCGGGGGCGAGGCCGGCCTTGCGCGAGAGCGCCGCGAGCGTCGCCTCGACGTCCCAGCCCTGCTCGCCGGGGACCTGGGGCAAGAAGAGCGCCCGCCGGCCGCCGCGCTCGCGCACGATGCCGTGCCGGCCGAGCACGATGTCGCGGTGGGAGGCGACCGGGCGCGGCGGCGTGAGCACCGTCACCTCCAGCGCGAGGCTCGCGAGCTCCTCGCGCCCCACGGGCGCGAAGCGCCCGTCCTCGAGGGCCGCCGCGAGCGCCGCCTGCACCACCGCCTCGGGGAGCGGGTACTCGGGCGCGAGCTGGCCGACGCAGCCGCGGAGCGCTCCCGCGCGGGTGAGGGTGACGAACACGGCCTGAGCGCGGTCGAAGAGCGGCGAGGGGGGCAGGGCGTCGAGCTCGCGCGCGAGTGCGTCGCTCCCGGCGAGCTCGCACTCGAGGGCGGCGCGGGCGAGCCGCGTGAGGGCCTGGCCGCTCGCGGCGTCGAGCGGGGGCGAGGCGGAGGTGACCACCGGCGCCGGGCGCGGCGCGCCGAGCGGCTTCGCGGCGGCCGCGCTGGCGCTGCCCGCGCGCTCGAAGGCCATGGCGACGTACCAGACGCCGTCGTCGCCGCGCCCCGGCGGCTCGAGCTCCAGGGAGGAGTAGTGGGCGAGCACCGTGCCCCGGGCGCCGGGCGCGGCGCGCGCCAACAGCTCGAGCAGCACCGAGAGCCCGCGTCGCCCGCAGATCGTCGCCCCGGTGGTGGCGAAGAAGCTCCGTAGCTCGTCCGCGTCGCCGGCCTCGAGCAGGCGGATGGCGCGCTCATCGAGCTCGTCCACGCGGGCGTGGGCCTTGGCCGCCGAGGGCCCGAAGGGCGTGAAGTCGAAGCTTTCCCCGTAGTGGACGAAGTCGGTGGAGAAGACGAAGAGGGTGCGGCCGTCGTCGAGGCGCGCGAGCCGCTCGGCGAGCGACCGCTCCTGGTCCGGCGTGGTGTCGCCCGTGAGCAGGGGGACGAGGCAGAAGTCGCCCAGGGCCTGCTGCAGAAACGGCAGCTCGATCTCGATCGCGTGCTCGGGATCGTGGGCCCCCCGGCTGGTCGTCACCCCGGCGAGCTCGGTGAGCGCCCGGGCCTCGGGGCAGATCGGGACCCGGCCGAGCGGCGTCGCGAACGCCGCGGCGTCGCTCACGGCGAACCCGTCGAGCCAGGCGTGGTGCGATGGCCCCACCACGACGACGCGCGCGAAGTCGCCACGCGCGAGGGTCGCGAAGGCGGCGGCGGCGGCGGCGCCGGAGTACGCCCAGCCCGCGTGCGGTACCACCAGCGCCACCGGCTTCGATGCGAGGCGCGGCGCGCCGGCCGCGGCGCGCGCGAGGCGGGCGAGCTCCACGGTGATCAACGCGCGGCGGCCGGGGTACCAGTCGCCGGCGAAGGCCGACGGGCGCACGCGCCCGCCCGCGGCTCCGTCGGCAGCGGGGGGGCGCGCGCCCGCGCCGCTCGCGTCCCCCGTCGCGCCGGGCGGCGCGGCGCGCGGGGCGCAGCCGGCGGCCCCGAGCGCGAGCGCCAGCGCGAGTGGAGCGGGTCGGGCCTGCGATGTCATCGACACCCTCGCCGGGAGACACGGATTATCTCACACCCGGCCCCGCGCCGCCCGCCGGGGCGCGCCGCCTCAGGGGACGCCGTTCGCCTGGCCCCGAAGGGGTGGGATATCGCCCGTTGCGAGGGCTCGCTCGAGGCCGCGCGCGATCTCGAGCAGGGCGCCAGGCGGCGCGGGTCCCAGGGCCACGACGCGCGCGAACGCGCCACCGCTGCGGAAGTAGACGACCTGGGCGCTCGCGTAGCCCTCGTCGCCCGGCGCGCCAGGGGTCCGGTCCGGGCCCGCCTCCCGCTCGAGCGCGCGGCGCGCGCCGGCCGCATCGGCGAAGGACAGGAGCTCGATCTCGATCGGGGGTCGCGCGAGCCGCCAGGCGAGGAGCCGCCGGCAGCCGAGCTCGAGCAGTAGCGGCGCCAGGCCGTTCACGCGCTCGTGGAGCCGCTCGGCGAGGAGCTCCACCTCGGGCGTCGACCAGTCGATCGCGTTCGGCGCGTTGGAAGCGGCGGCGGCCGGGGCCGGCTCGGGAGCTCCTGGCCCGGGCGCGGTCATGGTCGGGGCGGCGGGCGCCGGCCGCGGCCGCGCGACGGCCGCCGGCGCGCAGCGGGCGGGCTCGGGCCGGCAAGCGGTCCCGGCGCCGCTACCGGCGAGCGCGACCAGCGCGACCGCTGCGGCTCGGGCGCGGGTGGGTGCCGCCTCGGCTCGCATCGTCAGCCGCCGGAGAGGATAGCCGACCCGGAGGGCGGTGCGCAGCGGCCTCGCTCCCGCCGGCTGCCACGCCTCGGTCACGCGCCAGGGCGCGTCGCGCTCAGCAGCTCGAGGCGCAGTTCTCCAGCGTGCAGACGCCGAGCGCGTACCACGGCGCGAATCCGGCGATGGCGTCCTCGCAGAGGGGCGCGAGGCAGGCCTCGAGCACGGTGGACTCCAGCTCCAGCGAGCAGGTGCTCTCGATCACGAGCTCGTTGGCCGCGACGCAGGCGCGCAGGGCGTTGCAGTCCTCGCTGGCCCCGCAGGCCTGGTACTCGGCGCAGCAGCTCGCGCCGAGGCAATGGGCGCAGGCCGAGGTCCCGAAGTCGCAGGTGCTGGCACCGCTCGCGCCCGACTCGCCGCCGTCGCTGCTCGCCTCGCCCGCTGCGCCCGCCTGGGCGGCAGTGCTCCCAGCGCCGCCGCCGTCGCTGCCCGCCGCGCCTGCGGCGCCGTCGTCGTCCTTGGCGCCCGTCAGCAGGGCGCAGTCGACCAGCAGCTCCGGCTGGTCGAGGATCTCGCACACCGTGGCGTCGGCGTCCGCGTCCGGGCGGAGCGCGAGCGCGGGGTCGTCGCAGTCCGCGACGGTCGCGGCCGGATCCTCGCTGGCACAGCGGCCGGCGGCCTTGACGGCGGCGACGCAGCGCGCCACCGCCGTGTCGCTCGGCTCGTCGTCGACGTCGAGCCCGTGCAGGCAGTGGTCGCGGTAGAAGCGCTGGCAGGCCGCGACGTCCTCGACCCCGTAGGGCGAGGGGCAGCTCGCGACGGCCTCGCAGCGGGCCTGCTCGATCGACCGGCAGGCCTCGACCCCCACGGCCTTGGTGCCGCACCCGGCGCTCGACGACAGGAGCCCGGCGAGGCCGCCGAGGACGGCGGCGACGGCAGTTCGGCGAGCCCCGGACATGCCGAGGCGGCTACCACGCGACCGCCCCGGGCGCGAAGTTTTCGGCCGAGGGGCGGCTGGATCTGGGCGGTTCGGCGGGGCTCGGCCATGCTCGGGCCATGCCGCGCGCGATGATCCTCGCGGCCGGGCTCGGGACGCGGCTCCGGCCGCTGACCGAGGAGCTGCCCAAGCCCCTGGTCCCGCTCGGCGACCGACCGCTCCTGGCCTCCATCGCCGAGCAGCTCGCGGCGGCCGGCTACCGGGAGGCCCTGCTCAACACGCACTGGCTGCCCGAAGCCTTCGCGCCCTGGCTCGACCGCCTCGCCGTGCGACTCCACGCCGTGCACGAGCCGGTGATCCGGGGGACCGCGGGGGGCGTGGCCGCGGCGCGGGCGCGGCTCGGGGCGCCGCCGATCCTGGTCTACAACGGCGACGTGGTGGTGGAGCCGCCGCTCGTCGAGCTCGCGGCGGTCGCCGACGACGGTCTCACCCTGGTGGTCGTGCCGCGCCTGCGCGGCGCAGGGACGGTCGGGCTCGACGCCGACCGTGGCGTGGTCCGCCTGCGCGGGGAGAAGTTCGGCGAGGAGGCGAGCGGCGGGGACTACGTGGGCGTCGCCGCGCTCGGGGCGCGCGTGCTCGCCATCCTGCCCGAGACGGGCTGCCTGGTCGGTGACGTCGCGCTCCCCTGGCTCCGGCGCGGTGGGCGTGTGCGCGCGGTCCTACACCGCGGGTACTTCGCCGACGCCGGCACCCCGCCGGAGTACCTCGCGGCCAACCTCGCGTGGCTCGCACGTCGTGGCGCGCGGGCCTGGGCGGCACCGTCCGCGCGGGTGGCCGCGGGCGTGGAGCTGGTCGACTCGTTGGTGGGCGTCGGCGCCGCCGTCGAGGGGAGCGGCGCGCTCACGCGCTGTGTCGTCTGGCCCGGCGCGACCGCCCGGGCGCCCCTCGCCGACGCGATCGTGACCCCGCGGCGCGTGGTGCGCGCGCCGGGCCGGGGCGCGTCGAGCGATCGGAGCCGCCCAGACGACCAAGGGTGAGCCGAAGGATGAGCAACGCGATGAGCAAGCAGCTCCTCGGGGCGGTCGAGAGGAACGATCTGGCGCAGGCGAAGGCGCTCCTGCCGCCGGCGCGGAGGTCGTCGGGTCGGACCGGAGCGGACCCGGGCGGACCGCCCTCGCGGAGGCCGCGCCGCGGAGCGCGAGGCCTCCGCGCCGTTCTGCACCGGAGCGCCCGCCGGGCCGCGCGGGCAGCTGCGGCGTCTCGCCGACGCACTCACCCGACGAAGCGCTGGTCGAGATCTCCTCGGTCAGCCGGCGCCGGGTCGAGATCCGGGCCCGGCAGGGCCGGGGCCGATCCCCGCGCTACGAGTGCCGCCCCGTCCCCTGGCGCCAGGGCGCGCGCTGGCGCCTCGACTCCCGCCGGCGCCGCTCCCTCGGGCTAGACGGCTGGTCGCGCGCCACCTCGGGAGGACACCGGCGACGACGGCGGCGATCCGCTTCGAGCGCTGCAGCCTCCGGCGCGGTGCCCCCGCCCCCGTCCGGGCCGGGCGTCACGGCGTGAGGATCCCGTCCCAGGCGACGACGATGCGCCGGCCCCCGGCCCGCTTGGCCCCGTACAGCGCCCGATCGGCCGCCTCGACCAGCTCTTCCGGGGTGGACAGCGACCGGTCCTCGGTGGAAGCCACGCCGAAGGAGATCCCGAGCTGCGTGGCGGTCGCGCTCCAGCTCTGGCATTCGCGCTGCAGACGCTCGCGGACCCGCTCCAGGGCCACCACGGCCCCGTCGCGCGCGGTGTGGGGGAACAGTAGCGCGAATTCGTCGCCGCCGTAGCGCGCGCAGACGTCGACCTCACGGATCGAGGAGGAGAGTACGAGCGCGACCTTGTGCAGGGTGGAGTCACCGGCCGCGTGGCTCTCGACGTCGTTGACCGCCTTGAAGCCGTCGAGATCTCCGATCGCGACGGAGAGGGGGTGAGCGTAGCGCCGGCTCGTCGCCCACTCCCGGCGGAGCAGGTCCAGGAAGCGACGCCGGTTGAACAGACCGGTCAGCTCGTCCGTCATCGCCAGGTGCTCGGTGCGCGTGAGCATCGCCTCGAGCTCGGCGTTGCGTCGGCGCAGCTCGATCTTGGCCTCGCGGGCGCGGAGCGCGGCGAAGATGCGGGCCTCCAGCTCGTCGTCGGCGAAGGGCTTGGGCAGGTAGTCGTCGGCCCCGACGTGCAGCCCCTCCACCCGGTCCGCCACCCCGGCGCGCACGGTCAGCATGATCACGACCACGTCACGGGTCCGCTCGGAGAGGCGGAGCCAGCGGCAGACGCTGTAGCCGTCGAGGTCGTCGAGCATCACGTCCAGGAGCACGACGTCCGGCGGATCCTGCTTGATGCAGCGGAGCGCCTCGACTCCCCCCGCCGCCTCCTCCACGGCGAAGCCGCGCTGGCCTAGCAGGTCACGGAGGTGCGCGCGCTGGCTGCGCGAGTCCTCCACCACTAGCACGCGCGCCTTGGGGGGCAATCCTGATCCGGGCATCTTGCGACCTTCAACGATACCCCATCGGGGCGCCGATGCCGATCAGAGGATGAAGAGCTCGATCGAGGTCGCCGCCCCGCCCGTCTCCAGGGTGCCCCCGGCGACCACGACGCTGCCCAGGTACGTCATGAGCGCGCGGGCACCGGAGCGCCGCTGGCGGAGCTCGATCGCGGTCACGCCGTCCGCCTCGAGGAGGCGGCCCGAGGTGAGGCCGTCCGCGTCGGTGCCCACGGCGAGGATGCGCTCCTCGAGGCGGAAGGCCTGGACGTCGGTGAGCTCGATCGGCGCCGAGTGGTAGGTGGGGGGGCAGTCCTCGGTGCAGCCGAGGTCGAAGGCCACGGGCGGGGCGTACTCGCCCTCGGCGTCCACGCCGCCGACCCGCATCACGATGGACCCGTCGATGGGGACCAGCGCGGCGCCCGTGGTGGGGGCGGCGGGGAAGGGGAGGGCGACGAACTCGCGGGCCTCGTCGCCCAGGACCTCCACCCCCGCGCCTTCGGCGCTGCCGCCGGCCACCACCAGCCCGCGCTCCTCGACCCAGGTGGCAGCGGCGCCGGCGCGCGGCGTCAGGGTCGCGTGGCCGCTCAGCGCGCCGTCGAGCGCCACCCGCAGCACGGCGTCGGTGGCCTCTGCGCGCGTCGGCCCCACGACGTAGGCCCTGAGATCCGCGGTGTCGACGGTGGCCCCGCCGGCCACGTCAGCGAAGTCGTCGAGGCCCGAGGGGACGGTGAGCTCGCCCGAGTAGGTGGTGCTGAAGTCGGTCCAGGTCGCCCACTCGTCCGCCACCAGGATCGCGATGGTGCCGTTCACGATCGCCATCGACCGCACGGCACACTCGCCGGGGGTGGGGCACTCGAACTCGTCGGTGCCCGTCGCGTACCAGAGCCCGAAATCGAAGGAGTGGAGGTTTACCACCGAGGAGAGCGCCTGCGCCGTGGTGAGCAGGAAACGGCCGCCGAGCAGGCCGAGGGCGGGGGCCTCGCCCGGCGCTCCGGCGAGCTCGCCGGGGCGCGAGAAACGCCGCTTGCGGCCGACGAACAGCGGCACCGTCGTCCCCCGGAGCCCGTCGGGGTAGAGCAGGAAAGAGCGCCCGCCGAGCACGGGCTCGTCCTCGTCGTCGTACCCGGTGGCCTCGAAGAACGCCGTGCCGCCGCTGACGGTGAACGAGAGCGTCTCCGCGTCGTCGGGGACGTCGAGCGTCACGTACTCCTCGCGTTCGCCGGCGATGTCCTCGCGGACGACCTCGACCGTCCGCACCGCCGGGGGCGCGGACCACCCGGCCGTCTCGAGGCCCGTGAAGAGCCGGACCTTCGCCGGCCCGAGGTCGGTGTCGTCGGCGCAACCGGCGAGGAAGAGCAGCGCGCACGAGCCGAGGATCCGTCGCAGCGGGGCTCCCCTTACCGCCGAACGATTTCGGCGTCCACCGGCGGACAGGGCGAGCGCCGACGCCGCGCGCCGCGGCGCGGCGGCGTGCTAAGAGCCGCCGTGATCGTGGCGGTGCGCCAGATCCCTGCCCCGCGGCGCCGCGGGGCTCGGGTCGGTTTCGTCGGGCAGGGGTGGAGCCTCCAGCCCGCCCCGCGCCGCCGGAGGCCAGGCCGCGGCAGCGCGCCCGCGACGGGCCCCCGGTCCCCTGGCCGAGCCGGCGCGGGACCGCCGAAAACTGGGCCGGGTCGAACCGGAGAGCTAGCGAAAGGAAACCATCGATGGGTCTCGAGGAGTTGCTGCGCGATCGGCTCGGCGCCGTGTTCGAGGAGCTCGTGGTCGAGGGCTCGCTCGACGCCGCGGCGGTGCGCACGGCGCGCATCTCGGTCGAGCCGCCGCGCAAAGGCGGCCGGGGCGACGTCACCACCAACGCGGCGCTGGTGCTCGCCAAGGCGGCGGGCCTGCCGCCCCGCGATCTCGCGGCGACCCTCGCCGCGAGGCTGGGCTGCGATCCGTGGGTGACGAGCGCGGAGGTGGGGGGGCCGGGGTTCGTCAACGTCACCCTGGCGCCGGCGGCCTTTCACCACGTCCTGGGGGAGATCCTCGCCGCCGGCGCCGGCTACGGCCGCGCTCCGGCGGCGAGCCGGTCGCGCGTCAACGTGGAGTTCGTCAGTGCGAACCCCACCGGGCCCCTCTTGGTGAGCCACGGGCGAGGCGCCATCCTCGGCGACGTCGTCGCCCGGCTGCTCGAGGCGACCGGGCACCGGGTGACGCGCGAGTACTACGTCAACGACTTCGGCAACCAGGTGCGGCTGCTCGCCGACAGCGTGCTCGCCGCGGCCGCCGGCCAGGAGCCGCCGGAGGGTGGCTACGGCGGCGCCTACGTCGCCGAGCTCGCCGCGTGGTTCGCCGCCCACCGGCCGGAGCTGCTCGAGCCCGCGCGCGACGAGGAGCGCCGCCGGCTCTGCGTGCTGCTCATGCTCGAGGGGATCGAGGGCTCCGACCTGCTCGGCATCCGGCCCATGCTGCACCAGATGGGGATCGAGTTTGACGTGTGGTCGAGCGAGGAGGCCCTGCACCGCTGGGGGCGGGTGGAGCGCTCGCTCCGTAGGCTCGCCGCGCGCGAGCGGCTGCGTCAGGACGAGGACGGCGCCGTGTACTTCGTCACCGGCGACGAGGACGACAAGGACCGTGTGGTCCGGAAGAGCAACGGCGACTACACCTATTTCGCCAGCGACATCGCCTACCACGAGGACAAGCTCGCCCGTGGCTTCGAGCGCATCGTCAACCTCTGGGGTGCCGATCACCACGGCTACGTGGCGCGGCTCCGCAGCGCGATCGAGGCGACCGGGGGCGATCCGGGTGCCTTCGAGGTGGTGCTCTTCCAGCTGGTGAAGCTGGTCCGGGACGGCCGCGAGGTGCGGATGGGCAAGCGCCTCGGCAACCTCATCACCCTGCAGGAGGTGGTCGAGGAGATCGACGAGGCGGTCAAGAACCCGCACGCCGGGCGTGACGCGCTGCGCATCTACTACCTCTCGCGGCGCGCGGACACACCCATCGTGCTGGACCTCGATCTCGCCAAGAAGCAGGAGGCGGAGAACCCGGTCTTCTACATCCAGTACGGGTACGCGCGGCTGGCCTCCATCCAGCGCCGCGCAGCCGAGCGCTTCGGGATCGCGACCCCCCGCTTCGGCGCCGCGCTGGCCGCGCACCTGACCCACCCCCTCGAGCTCGCGATCCTCGCCGAGCTCGGCCGGTACCCGGCCGTGCTGGAGGACGCCGCGGCGGGCCGCGACCCGCACAAGCTCGTCTTCTACCTCGACGGTCTGGCGAAGGCCTTCCAGAGCTACTACTCGCAGACGAAGAAGGAGCGCGACACCATCCTGCCGGGCGACAGCGACCTCGTCGCCGAGCGCGCCGGGCGGTGGGACTGGGACCGCACGCGGGCACGCCTGCTGTGGGTCGAGGCGCTCCGCACGGTTTACGCGAGCGGGCTCTCCCTGCTCGGGGTCACCGCGCCCGAGCGCATGGTGCGGGCCGCGGCGGGGGCGGAGGACGGCGAGCCCGACGGCGCCGACGGGTGA
Source organism: uncultured Polyangiaceae bacterium (assembly GCA_964454025.1). Lineage (GTDB taxonomy): Bacteria > Myxococcota_A > Polyangia > Polyangiales > Polyangiaceae > JAFGBI01. The sequence goes on from CAYVRP010000007.1 coordinate 70,372, forward strand.
AGGAGCCACGGAGGACGGTGATGGAGACGGTGAACGTGCGCAACTTGGAGCAGATCCAGGAGCTCGACTCCCGGGCCGCCGGGGGCCGGCTGGCGACCCTCGTCCTGGCGGCGATCGGCGGTACCGCGCTGGTGATCGCGGGGGTCACCATGGCGCGCCGCTCCGGGCCGGCCGCGGTGAGCACGGCCGATCCGCTCGCGGCGCTGGTCGCCCAGGCAGCCGAGCAGAAGCGCGAGCGCCTGTCGCCGGATCACCTCGACGGTCGCGACGTCACCTTCCCCCGCCTGCTGAGCGACGGCAAGGAGCCGACGACGGCGCTGGCGGCCGTCCGGGACGTCGACGGGCGGCTCCTCGAGCGCCCGGCGGCGGCGGCCTCCGCCGCCGCGGTGCCGCCGCCCGCGGCGGACTCGCTCCCGGTGGTGCCGCTCCCGGCGGGCTCGCTCCTGGAGTCGAGTTCGGTGACCACCAACCCGAGGGACGAGCTCACGGCGCTCTCGGCCCGGGTCACGGCGGGCGCAGCCGAGGCGGATCTCGCGCCTGCCGGCAACGATGGGGGGTTCCAGATCCAAGTGGCGAGCTTCAAGGACCAGACCGACGCCGACCGCTTCGTGGAGGAGCTGCGGCGGCGCGGGCACGCCGCCTTTCGGCAGGCCGCCTACGTGCCGGGACGGGGGCTGTGGCACCGTGTTCGCGTCGGCCCGTTCAAGACCAAGTACGAGGCGAACCAGTACCGCGTCAAGTTCGAGCGCACCGAGCGCATGGCGCCGTTCGTCGTGGACCCCGCGCAGGTCGAGCGCGCCGAGGAGGCGCGCGCCGCCAAGCTCGCCGCCCGCGGCCGACGCACCGTCGGCGGCGAGGACTGATCGCGGGTTCGGGGCCTGGAACGAGGAGCGACGGCGTGTCGGATCTCGTGCGCTTCGGGGTCGCCATGGACCGCGCGCTGCTGGCGCGCTTCGACGAGCTGGTGTCGCGGCGTGGGTTCGAGAACCGCTCCGAGGCGCTGCGCGACCTGGTGCGGCGCGACCTCGACCAGGACGCCTGGCACCGCGGCGGTCACGCCGTCGCCACCATCACGCTGGTCTACGACCACCAGGTCCGGGAGCTGCTCGGGCATCTCGTCAAGGTGCAGCACGACCATGGGGAGCACGTCATCTCGTCGCTGCACCTTCACCTCGACGAGCGCCACTGCCTCGAGGTGATCGCGGCGCGGGGGCCCGCGCGGACGCTCAAGACCCTGGCGGATCGACTGATCGGCGCCAAGGGCGTGGTGTCGGGGAGCGTGGTCGCTGCCTCGCTTCCCGGCTAGCGGGCGTCGCGCGCGGAATCCCCAGCGCGCGGGCGGCGCGGCCGCGGGGAGGCGTCCTCAGAGCTGGTCGGTGAGATCGGGCACGGTCCAGGCGTAGGACCGGGCCGGGTCGGGCGGGTGGCCGAGATCGGTGGCGAAGTCCCCGCTGGTGGCGTCGTCGTTGCCCTTCGAGAACCGGTCGATCATCGCGTGCAGCGATGGGGGCCTGCGATCGCCACTGGCAGTGGCCCCCCGCGGCCCCCTGGGAGGCGAGGTGGTCCCCCACGCCGAGGGCCTCGCCGGTTTCCCTGGCGGCGTTCCCCGTCACCCAGGCCGAGTTCCGGTCCAGGCCAGCGCAGTCCGGGCCGGGGTTGTCCACGATGTGGAGGCCGCGCGGCACGATCAGCGCCCTCATCTCGGGCCTGTCGACCGGCAGCCGATCGGTGTTGTCGGCGCCGGCGTTGTCGCCCGAGGTGAACGGACCGAGCGCCACCTCCGACGGCCAGCGCCGGTAGCTGAGGGCGTGGTGCGGCCACTCCCCGGAGGTGTCCAGCTGCTCTTCACCGGGCAGCTCGCCCGTGGCCACGGCCGCGCCGGAGGCGCTCGATGCCAGACGAGGACGCCCTTGCGGCGCCGTCCTGGGCGAGGACGGCGGCCGGCTCTCCGCTCGCGCGCGCCGATCTGACGCCGCTGCCGGCCCCTGGCGGCTCCCGCGCGACTCGAAGGCGGGCCCGCGGTCGGGCCGCTCAGCTCTTGCCCTGTGACTTGCGGGCGAGCTGCCGCTTGGCGGCCGCCTGCACCTGGCTCGGGACGTGCTTGCTCTTGGCCAGCATGCGCACGTCGTTGTCTCGGAGCTGGGGGATGATGTGCGCGGCGAAGGTGAAGGGGGTGCGAGGGTTCTGCACCAGCGCGAGCTGCACCGGGTAGCTCCGCTTGAACTCCTTCTTCTGCGCGATGATGCGGAGCACGCCGTCGCTCACCGAGCGGCTCGACGCGATCCGCGCGGCGTCGTTTTCCGTCAGCAGGGGGCTCTTCGCGGCCGCCTCCGCGACCAGTCGGTTCTTGTCTCGCACCAGAAAGAGGCGCTCGGCCGACTTGCCCAGGGTCGCGATGCGGATCTTCTGGGTGACCGTCAGCTCGTTGATCCTCGCGAACAGCGGCCGCGTATCCTCGCGGACCTGCTCCTCGCCCGTCTCGTCCCGCTCGTGCGTGTCCGCGTCGCCGAGGCGCAGGGAGGTCTCCTCTCCGAGCGCCACGGTCTCCTGGAACAGGATGTCGTCGTAGGTTGGCTCCTCGGTGGCCTCGGGGACGAGCTCGTTCTGGATCGCCTCGGCCGCCTCCCCGAAGGCCTCGAAGCCGAGCTTGATCCCGTTGCGGACGGCGAGCTCGATCAGGCGATCGGAGGTCGACATGCGGACCTGCCGGTTGAGGTAGAGCCGCTCGATCACCAGCGGCGTACGCAGCATCCGCTGCTCGTTGGTCGCGATGAGCTCTCCGAGCCGCTCGTCGGCTTGCTCCGCGATGCGGATCAAGGTTTCGTCGTGGAGGCGCGGCAGCCGGAGGAGCTGCTCCATCACCTCGTGGTTCGTGAGGTAGGCGTCCGCGAGCCGGTCGGCGACGCCCGGATCGAGATCGGCCCGGAGGGCGCCGGAGAGCACGGGTGGTGGCAGCTCCCGCAGGGTGCGCTGGGCGACGGTCGCGATCTGCGGATCGCTCGCGCTGGTGAGGCAGGCGACGACGGTGACGATCTCGGCCGGCTTGAGCCCGAGCAGGACGCCGCGGGCCGCCCCGTTCACGGCGCCGGGTGGCGCCTGTCCGGCGAGCACGCGCTGCGCCAGGTCGGGGAGGGTGTCGGTCTGGATCGGGATCGCCATCGTCAGGCTCGCTGGCCCGCGCGGGGGCAGCCCTTGTCATCCTAGCAGACCCACCCGCGACCGGCGGCGTTCGCGCCGAGGGCTCGCGCGCGGGCGCACCAACGCGACGCGGTCGCGGTCGTCGATCCGGCGGTGGCCGCCAGTGTGGGCGGCGTTCGTGGCGCCTCGCCGGTGGCCCGGCCGGTTGCCGGCGCCGGACCGAGTGTCTATCCTGACCGCCTGCCTCGCGCGACGGCGCGGCGGAGGAAGAGGACCATGGGAATCGTGGATTTCGTGAAGGGCGGCGTGCAGCGGATGATGATCGCGCGCGACGACGCCTTCAAGGACAAGGTCGTCTACAAGCACAAGGACCAGAACTTCCCGTTCTGGAGCCAGCTCACGGTCGACTCCGACGAGGTGTGCCTCTTCTTCAAGGACGGGCAGTACGTGGGCGCCCTCGGGCCCGGTCGTCACACCCTGCAGACGCAGAACATCCCGTTTCTCGGCTCGCTCGTCGACCAGTTCACGGGCGGGAACGTGTTCATCAGCGAGCTGTACTTCGTGACCACCCGCCCCCAGTATAACCAGGGCTTCGGCGGCCCGATCGGCTCGATGCGCGATCCGGAGCTCGACATCCGGGTCAATCCCCGCGCCTTCGGCACCTACTCTTACAAGGTCGCGGAGCCGGTGAAGTTCGTGCTCGAATTCGTGGGGCAGACCGGCGCCGCCGATCCCGAGCGGGCCATGCAGTGGGTGCGTGACCAGCTCCTGATGGGGCTCAAGACCACGATGACTCGCCTCATCAAGGCGGGCGATCTCACGATGATGGATCTCGGTACCGCGGGGCCCGACGTCGCGCGCGCCGTGGTCCAGGACTGTCCGGACCTCGCGAAGATCGGCGTCCAGGTGCTCGAGATCGCGAAGCTCAACATCAACCTATCGGAGGAGGATCAGGCCCGGATCGACGAGTTCCAGGACCAGATCGTGCAGGCGAAGCTCGACGCCCGCAAGGCGAAGATCGCGATCTCCCAGGCGGAGGCCGAGGCAGCGCAGCGGCAATTCCAGCTCGATCAGGACTTCATGAACCGGCAGCGGTACGTCAATCAGATGGACATGGGGCGCTATCAGCAGTACGCCGGCGCGGAGGCGACGATCGGTCTCGGGCAAGGCTTGGCGCAGGGGGGCGAGGGTACCGGCGCCGGCCTGGCGGGAGCCGGGATGGCGGCCGGGATGGGGCTGGGCGCAGGGATGATGTACGGCGCGCACGTGCCGGTTCCCGGCTACCCGCCGCAGTATCCCGGCTATCCGCCGCCCGGCTATCCGATGGCGCCGCCGGGCTACCCGCCGCCGGGCTACCCGCCCCCGGGGCCGCCGGGCTACCCGCCGGGGCCGCCGGGCTACCCGCCGCCGGGACCGCAGGGCTACGCTCCGACCGCCGGGCAGCCCCCGTATCCGCCGGCGCCGCCGGGCTACCCGCCGGGCTACCCGCCGCCGGGCTACCCGCCGCCGGGCTACCCGCCGCCGGGCTACCCGCCCCAGCCGGCACACGCCGGCCACGCGCCGCCGCCGGGGGCACCGGCGAGCGCGCCGCAGGCCGGGGGAACCCAGCCGGCGCCTGCCCCGGGCACGGGGACCCGGGGCGAGGGCGGTGGGTGACTCGGTTCGAATGAGCCGCGCGCGCTCGCGCGGGCCGCCCCGCGAGCGCGCGGTGCCGCGCGGGTGTACCTCGGGCGGCGTCGCACTGCTTGTACTCGTGGCGCTCGGCAACGGAGCGCCGACCGTGGGGCGGCGCGACCGCGAGGATGCGCGTCGCGGCCGCACGCATCGCGAGACCTGGCGGACGAAACGCTCGCGCGCGGCTACACTCAGGGCGGGAGAAGTGATCCGGAGCCGGGAAGCCAGCCCGTTGCTTGACTTTCCCGAGGGCGCCCGGAAATTGCGACCTCAACCGAGCTGGAGCCGGACCCCTCGTGGCCAAGAAGCAGCTGCTCCTCGTTGACGCGGATCCGCGGAGCCTCCGCGTGCTCGAGGTGAGCCTGAAGAACGCCGGCTACATCGTGACGACGGCGGCCGACGGCGCCGACGCGCTCGCCAAGATCGAGTTCTCCGCGCCCGATCTCGTCCTCACCGACACGCGGCTGCCCCGCATCGACGGCTACGAGCTGGTCCGTCGGCTCAAGGAGCGTCCGGAGACGGCGGGGATCCCGGCCGTCTTCCTCACCAGCCAGAAATCGATCGAGGACAAGATCCGTGGGCTCGAGCTCGGCGTCGAGGACTACCTCACCAAGCCGATCTTCGTGCGCGAGCTGATCGCCCGGGTGAACCTCCTGCTCGCGCGCCGCACGCAGGAGCGCATGGTGACGGCGCTGCCGGTCAGCGCGCGCACCCGCCTCGCGGGGTCCCTCGAGGACATGGGGGTCGTCGATCTGCTCCAGACCTTCGAGGTGAGCCGCAAGAGCGGTGTGGCGCGCATCACCGACGGCGGCCAGCGGGAGGTCGTGGTGTTCTTCCGCGACGGGAAGGTGGTGGACGCTGAGCTCGGGCGCCTGCGCGGCGAGGAGGCCGTGTACCGGGCGCTGCTCTGGAGCCGGGGGAGCTTCGACGTCGAGTTCCAGGCGGTGAACAACGTCGACGTGATCCCCACCTCCACTCAGGGGCTCCTGATGGAGGGCATGCGGCGGGTCGACGAGTGGGGCCGCCTGCTCGAGCAACTCCCGCCGCTCGACACCGTCTTCCACATCGACACCGAGCAGCTCCTCGAGCGGCTGAACGAGATCCCGGACGACCTGAACGGGATCCTGCGGCTCTTCGACGGGCGAAGGACGCTGCTCGACGTGGTCGACGAGTCGCCGTTCGAGGACCTGTCGACGCTCTCCACGGTCACCAAGCTCTACTTCGAGGGCCTGCTGGTGCCTGGTCTGGCGCGTCCGTCGAGCGTCGAGATCGCGCCGCAGAGCGTCCGGGAGCCGGCGCCGCCCGCGCCTCCGCTGGCGGCCGACGAGGTGGGGCCGAGCCTGGATCCGGAGGGGGCCGCGCGCGGCGAACCCGGCGAGCTGGAGGGGGCCGATGAGGCTTCGGTGCCGTCCTGGCGCGCATCGTTGCTCTCCTCGGTGGGGCTGGTGGGGGATCCCGGGCACCTGCCGATCCCCAACGCCGGGCACGGGCGCGACGCGCCGGTCCGGATCACGTCGGTGATGCCCCCCGTGGCGCTCGCGGGGCTGGCGGCCGAGGTCGGCGGGGGTCAGGAGGCCGCGCGAGAAGCCGGGGAGGTCGAGCGCACGGGAGGCGCGAGCGCGGGCGCCGAGGTGGCCCGAGCCGAAGCGGGTCAGGCCGCGCCGCCCGGGGCCGCGTCGCCGCCCTCGGTCCCGCCCGGGGCCGCGGCGCCGCCATCGGCCCCGCCCCGAGCGGTGACGCCGGAGCCCGCGGCGCCCGCGTCGAACGGTGCCGGCGAACCAAGCCTGGCGCCGCCTCCCACGGTCGCCGCGAGCCCGGCGGCAGTGGCGCGAGCGGTGGAGGTGACCCGGGTCATCGACGCCTCGAGGTCGGCGGCGGCGCCCGCGCCGCGCCCGGGCGAGGCCGCGCGTGCGCTGGAAGAACCCGCCGCTCGCGCCGTGGACGCTGCGCGCGATGGTCGAGCCGCGTGTGCGGGAGAGCCCGCGCGCGCAGCCGAGGTGGGTCGCGCGGTCGAGGTGTCGCGGGTCATCGACGCGTCCGCGCCCGCCAGCGAGAAGCCTCGCCCGGCGTCCCCGGCGGCGTCCACGCTTCCCTCGGGCGGACAGCCTGCACCGCGGGTGCCCACCATCACCGGTTCCGGCGGCGAAGAGTCGACGCGTCCTGGTGGCACCCTCGGGGTGATGCCGTCGCGGAGCGAGGGGCGGGCAGAGCCCTTCGGGGGTCGGGGTGCCGCCGCCGACCCCGGGTCCGCGCGCGGCGCGGACGATCCGAGCGGCCCAGATCCACGTGATCCTTCGGCGTCGCGCGACGGCTCCGGCAAGGTGATTCCATTCCGCCGTCGCGACGGTGGCGACGGCGCCGCCATGGCCGGGCCCGCGGGGGTGCTCCTCGAGGTGGATGATCTGCTCGAGGAGGGCACGGCGATCGGGACGCGGCCGCTGCCGCCCCTGCCCGTGCCGCCCGCGCTCGGAGAGGGATCGAGCGCCGGCGACTCGCGCGTGCGGCCAGGGAGCCACGGCGGCTTGCCGCCGCCGCCACGGCGCGCGGGGGCGGCGCACGTCGATGACAGGGAGGCGACGGTGATGCCGGATTTCGCTCCCATCGAGACGGAGGGGGAGGCGGCGTGGTTTCCGCATGAGTCGGGCGCGCCCTCGTCGCGGCGGCGTGCCGACTCGTCCGACGAGCCGTGGCACCAGGAGTTCTTCTCCACCGGCGACGCGGGCACCTACGACGGCGGTCCGGGCTCGTTGCCGCCAGCGAGCGAGGACCTCGGGGACGACGCGCGCGCGGCGCGGCTCTGGCGGACGCCGGAGCAGGAAGCGCGGCGCATGCGCTACATCCGCTGGGTGGTCGCGGTCGTGGGTTTCGCCCTCGCCTTCCCGGTCTACCTGCTGCTGTCCCCGCTGCTGTGGCGCGCGCTCGGCAGGACGGGCGCGGCCGAGAGCGCGCCGGCCGCGCTGCCCCCGACCTTGTCCTCGACGCCGCCCCTCCCGGCGGCGGCGGTGGAGCCGCCGTCCAATCCAGAGCCGCCCGTCACGACGGCGTCCGTGGCGGTCACGCCCGCTCCCGTCGCCGCCGGCGATGGGACGCCGCCACCGTCGCCCGCCGCACCCGCCGCTGCTGCGCCGCCGCCCGCCCCCCCACGGGCCGCGGTGTCACCGCCGGTGACCGCGCCGGTCGTCCCCGCGCTGCCGCGCCGGGCCCCTGCTGCGCGCCCGCCGCCTCCGCCCGCGCCGCCGCCCGCTGGGGAGGAGCCCCCCACGGCGAGCTTCGCCCCGATCTGATCCCGAGGCGAGGTCGGCGGCGGCGCCCGCGGCGCGCCTGTCGCGCCTTGGAGCGATGGCGCTCACGCGAGCGTGGGCCGCTCGGCGCGGAGAAAGCGCGCGATGACCAGCGCGACCTCGCTGGGGCGCTCCTCCTGCGGGCAATGTCCGGCGTCGAGCAACTCGAAGCCCGCGCCACGGATCCGGCGCGCCAGCCGCTGTCCGAGCGCTGCGGGGTAGACGCGATCGCGCCGCCCCCACAGGACGAGGGTGGGGGTCTTCACGCGCGTCGTCCGCGCCTCTACCGCTCGGGGGTCGAGCGTCGAGCGCAAGGTGGCGAACGCGCTGCCCCGTGCCGCCGGGGAGTTGAAGACGTCGTAGTAGTGGTCGATGCGCGCCGTGGGCACGTTCGCTCCGGCGGCCAGCATTCGCTCCCGGAAGAGCGCGTGGAACGCCGTGCGCCCCCAGAGTTGACGGAATACGAAGCTGCCGACGAGCGGGAGCTGGGCCAGCGTCTGCTCGAACCCGAACGCGGCGGGGAAGCAGAGGGCGTCGACCAGGACCAGGTGTGACACGAGCTCCGCGTGCTCGGCGGCGAGGGTGATCGCCGCGGCGCCGCCGAGGCCGTGGCCGACCACCGCGACGCGGTCGAGCCCGAGGCCGGCGTGCAGATCGGCGATGGCCTCGGCGAAGGCCTCCACGCCGTACGGGTAGCGCACCGGGGGCGGTTTCTCGCTCTGTCCGAACCCCGGCAGGTCGGGCGACACGACCCGGAACTCGCGTGCCAGATCGTCGCCGACGGCGTCCCACGTGGTGTGGTCCGCGAACAACCCGTGCAGGAGCAGGACCGTGGGGCCCTCACCGCGCTCGGCCACTCGCAGGCGAACGCCGCTCGCCGTCACGTCGCGGTGCACCGTTCCCGTCATGTGTCACGCGCACCGAGGCGAGTGCCGACGCGGCCGCCCGGTGGCAGGGCGGGTGTAGCCCGATCGGGCGCCCGGAGCCACGAGACCGCGCGGCCGCGCGGCCCCGGCGTCGCGATGGCACCCAGACCCCGCGTCCGGCAGCTCCGCCGGCTCCCCGACGCTGTTCGGACGCACAGCCCCGGTGACCCGCGCTCCCCGTGGGCCGCCTCTCGCGGAGCGCCGTCGCGCCGGCCCTGAGCGGACGCGCAGGCCGCGGCCATGGACCTCGAGTTAGCTCCATGGACAATCCGTTTGGGCTGACAAGGAATGTCCGAGCAGCGGATCGCGGACCGCGTCCATGGAGCCGATCCGCGGCGTGCGTAGTTTTTTGCACCCAAAGTGCTTTGGGGGAGTCGCTTCAGTGGAATATATTCGCTGGCGTTCGGGTGGACGGGCCGCGCGGTCGGCCCCCGGCGAGCGACCCCGGAGCTCCGGACCGGGGAAATGGGCAGGACGGGATGAGCGAGATCGACCAAGCCACGCTGGAGCAGATCGAGCGGGAGCACGATCGCGGGCTCACGTCGGCCGAGATCCTCGCCGTGTTCGCCGAGCACGGGATCCCGCTCTCCGAGGCCACGCTGCGCAAGTACGTTCAGATCGGTCTCTTGCCGCGCAGCGTGCGGGTGGGGCGGAAGGGCAAACACCAGGGGTCCCAGGGGCTCTACCCGGTCGGCGTCGTGCGCCAGATCCTGCGCATCAAGGCGATGATGGCCCAGAGCTACACCATCGAGCAGATCCAGCGCGAATTTCTCTTCATGCAGAGCGATCTGCAGCTGCTCGAACGGACCCTGGCGAGCGTCTTCAGCAAGCTCGCGGGGATCCTGAAGGAACGGCGCGCGGAGCGGACCACGAGCTTGCTCGCGCGGCAGGTGAACGAGGCGCGCACCGTCGGTCAGGACCTCATGGCGCGCCTGGCAGCGATCGAGGCGCGGTTGACCGCGCAGGCGAGGATCGAGAGAGCCGCCGCCTCCTGAGGGCGAGGAGGCGACGGGAGCCGAGACGGCCGGCGTCCCCCGCGAGGGCGGGGGCGGGCGGGATCGTGCGTCGCGGCGCGGGTGGCAGTGAACGCGGTGGTAGCGGAGGCGTCAGATGAACGGGAAGAAGAACGGGGCAGCGGTGACCGAGGAGCGACAGGCGAGCTCGTGCTGTGACCACGGCGACGGCTGCATCACCCGAGAGCAGCGCCGCTCGCGGCGGAAGCGCGACGTCCGCGCGCGGACCATCAGCGTCAAGCGCATGACCAAGCGCGACCTCGAGATCGGTCGCCTGCTCTACCCGGAGACGGACTACTACAAGCCGAAGACGCGGGCCGAGTGCGTCGACGGCGCCCGGCCGTGCCCCTACGTTTCTTGCAAGTATCACCTGTACATCGACGTCTCGCCGCGGACGGGCGCCATCAAGCTGAACTTCCCCGATCTCGAGGTGTGGGAGCTGCCCGAGTCCTGCGCTCTCGACGTGGCGGATCGGGGTGGCACCACGCTGGAGGACGTGGGAGCGATCATGAACCTCACGCGGGAGCGCATCCGGCAGGTCGAGGTCAAGGCGCTCGCGAAGCTCGAGGCGCTCAAGGAGATGATGGCGCTCCGGGACTTCGTCGACGAGGGGCCGGTGGGCAAGCGGCGCCTCCCGGTGCTCTCGCGGGCCGAGCTCGGCCTCGAGGACGAGGAGGACGAGGAGGAGCGGGCCGAGGAGCCGGAGCTGGACGAGGAGCTGTACGATTCGCTCGACGCCTGACCGGCGCGGCGGCGCCGCCCCGAGGGCGTTCAGCGCAGGGCGCCGATCACGCGGAGGACGTTGCCGCCCAGGATCTTCTGGATGCGCTCGGGCGAGTGGCCCCGACCGAGGAGTATCGCGGTCAGGCGCGGTAGCTCGCTCGCGGTCGCGAGGTCCCGCGGGGTGACGATGCAGCCGTCCCAGTCGCTCCCGAGCGAGGCGTGATCCTCGCCCACGGTGGCGACGACGTGCTCGAGGTGGAGCACGACGTCGAGGGCGCTCGCCTCGAGGAGGCCGCCGCGGAGGAAGCCGCAGTGGTAGATGACGCCCACCGTGCCGCCCGACGCGGCGACGGCGCGGAGCTGGGCGTCGTCGAGGTTGCGCCAGTGAGCGCGGACGCCGGCGAGGCCGGTGTGGCTCACGATCAGGGGTCGCGTGGGGTCGTGCACGGAACCCGCGTCCCAGAAGCCACGCCGGCGGACGTGGGCCAGGTCGACCAGGATCCGCCGCGCCTCCAGGGCGGTGACGAGGTCCTTCCCGCGGGTCGTCAACCCGGTATCGGGGCCGAGCCGGAGCGGTGAGCTGGTCGTCCCCAGGCCGGAGCTGGTCAGGTGCACCGGCGTGACGAGCAGGACGGACCCCGCCGGGATGCGATCCAGGAGGGAAGGATCGGAGGCCAGGGCGTAGGCGCCCTGGAGCCCGAGGAAGGCGGCGTGGCGCCCGGCGGCGCGAGCGGCGCGGTACCCGGCGACGTCGTGGACCACGCGAGCGGCGCCGGATCGCTCGAGCAGACGCGGGAGGCGGGCGAGGTCCGCGAGCAGCGCGTCCCGTTGCTCGTCACCGTTGGCGGAGGGATCGGCGGTGATGATCCAGGCGGCGCCCGTGACGCCGGCCTCGATCAGGCGGGGGAGGTCGACGTGGCCGAAGAGCCAGCGGCGGAGCGGCCCGGGACGGTGGCGCCGGGCCAGGTCGTAGCCGAGCAGGCGGGTCCAGATGTAGGAGTCGACGTGCAGATCGACGACGTCGCTGGTCGCGTGGAGCGCCGCCGCCTCCCGCGCGATGCCGAGGTCGCGCACCCACCGTCGCGCCGCGGAGGGATCGGGGGGGCCGGCCCGGCGCAGGGTACGGGGCATCGCCATGGGCGCCAGGGGCGGACGGCGCTCAGAGCCCGCGGGGCACCCGGTCGAGGTCGACCGCACCCAGCGCGTAGCGGATGAGGGCGCTGCGGTTGGCCTTGGTGAGCCCACGGGCCTTGAGCGTCTCGACCATCTCGTCCAGGTGCGCCAGGTCCTCGGTGTACAGGGAGATGCAGATGACCTTGTAGTGCTCGGGCCGCGGCTGGTGGCGGCGGCGGCCTCGTGGCGCGGGCTCCGCGGCGTAGAAGCGGGACGACAGGACGCCCTCCACGTCGGCGCCGTCCAGGACCTTCGCGGCCGCTTCGCGGAAGTCGCTGTGCTCGGTCATCGGGTGCCTCCCAGCTGGTGCTGCACCGGCGCGCCGCTGTCGTTCCGGGCGGCGAGCCAGCGCTCGACGACCGCGAGGTAGTCCTCCGCGGCGCTGGAGTCGGGCGCGTGCTCGAAGAGCGTCCGCCCCTGCGCCGGGGCCTCCTTGACGCGGATGGCGGAGCGGATCGGCGCCAGGCAGCGCTCCTGGAAGTGCTCGCGGAGGGTGTCGAGGGCCTCGTGGCACACGCGTGCCCGGGCGTCGAACAGCGTCGGCAGCACGCCCCAGAGCCGCACCGGGTGGCCGAGGACCCGGTTGCCCTGCTTGAGTGTCCGGAGCACCTGGCGCACGCCCACCAGGGAGAGGTAGTCGCAGGCGACCGGGCAGAGGACCGCGTCGGCGAAGCAGCGCGCGTTCTGGTTCATGAGCGACAGGCTCGGCGAACAGTCCACGAGCACGGTGTCGTACTCGCTCCGGGCGGCGGCCAGACGGGTCGCCAGGACTCGATCTCGGTTGCGACGTCCCGCCAGGTAGAGCTCGGCGGCCGCGAGCGTCTCGTTCGAGGGGAGGACGTCCAAGCGGGGGCGGGCCGCGGTGACGGCCGCCTCGAGCGCGAGCCCCATCACCAGGACGTGGTAGAGGGAGCGCTCCGTCGGCAGGTTGAGCGAGACGGCGACATTTCCCTGTCCGTCGGTGTCGACCAGGAGCACGCGCTGCCCGCGGGCGGCGAGGCCGGCGGCCAAGGTCACGGCGGTGGTCGTCTTGCCGGTACCGCCCTTGTGGTTGAAGATCGCGAGCACCCGCGGCCCCTCCGCCTGACCCTGGGGTACACGGCTGCCAGGCGCGCGCAGCGGGATTACCTCGCCGCCGGTCGCGGGTGTGACCGTGGTCGAGGGCGCACCGTCGGCGGGCGAGGCGGGCGCGACCTCGGGGGGAGCGCGGTCCGGCGGCGCGGCGCCGGGCGCCGCCAGCGTCTCCCCGAGCCGTACGCCCCGCGCCTCGGCCAGCACGGCCGCGCGGCAGTCGGCGCCGCACGCGTAGCGACGCTGCCCGTCGATGAACAGCACCTGCGAGGCCAGCTCGACGCGGAAGCTCGCCGCACATGCATCGCAGGTGACGGTCCCCGCGGCCCCGCCCTGGTGGCTCGCCTCGAGGCAGCGCTGGGAGCAGAAGAACAGGAACTGCGCCCGGGGAGGCTCCGGGCCCTCCCGGATCAGCCGCTCCTCCATCTGGTAGCTGAACTGCGCCGTGAAGGGGCGTCCACAGACCGAGCACTGGTGCAAGATCGCCATCGCGACGGACCCTCGGGGCTTCGGGGGAGTTATCGAAGCGCCCTAGCCCGATGGCACGAGGGCGGGCACCGGGCCAAGTTCGCGGCTTCCCGCCGGGCGCTCGCATCCCCGGGCGTGCCGGGCGGGGCCGGCTCCGCGCGGCCGTCCGCCGCGCCGCCCCGTGACTCTGTCCACCGTGACCTGGCAGCGGCGCGCTCACCGCAGCCCAGCGGGGGTGCCTCGAGCGGCGCCCCGGCGCGGCGGGTCGCCGCATCCTGGCCTCACGGGTCACTCAGTGGCGGAAATGACGCACGCCGGTGAAGATCATCGCCGCGCCCGCGGCGTCGGCGGCCGCGATCACGTCGGCGTCCCCCTTGCTGCCGCCCGGCTGCGCGATGGCGGTCACGCCGGCGGCGAGCGCCGCGGCGAGGCCGTCAGGGAAGGGGAAGAACGCGTCAGAGGCGAGCACGCTCCCGCGGGCCGCCTCGCCCGCGGACCGCACGGCCTGCTCGGCGGCCGCGACCCGCGAGGTCTGCCCGCCGCCGATGCCCACGGTCACGAAGCTGTCCGCCGTCGCGCCGGAGCGCGCCAGGGTGATGGCGTTGCTCTTGACGTGCTTGCAGACGCACCAGGCGAAATCGAGGGCCGCGAGCTCCGCCGCGGTGGGGGCACGCTGGGTCACCACCTTGCCGGACCGCACCTCGCCGGGACCCGTCGCGTCCCGCGCCTGCACCACCAGGCCGCCGCCGACGCGCTTCCAGGTCAAGCCCGCGTGGTCGGGCCCGAGCCAGGCGCCCGTGGCGAGCAGGCGGAGGTTCTTCTTCTCGCGCAGCCGCGCCAGGGCCGTGGCCGAGAACGCTGGCGCCACGATGCACTCGAGGAAGGTTTCGAGGAGCAGCGCGGCCGTGGCGTCGTCCACCTCGCGATTGAGGGCCACGATGCCGCCGAAGGCGCTCAAGGCGTCGGCGTCCCGCGCCGCCCGGTAGGCCTCGGCGAGCGGCGTGGCCGTCGCCACTCCGCAGGGGCTCGTGTGCTTGACCACCACGGCGGCGGGCGCCGCGTGCTCGCGCACGGCATCGAGCGCCGCCTCGACGTCCACGAGGTTGTTGAAGCTGAGCTCCTTGGCGCCGGTGCCCAGGCTCTCGGCGGCGGCGAGCGAGCCTGCGGGTGCGGCCCGCTCCCGGTAGAACGCGCCGGACTGGTGCGGGTTCTCCCCGTACCGGAGCCCGTAGGCCTTCTCCAAGGACAGGGTCAGGGCGCGCGGGTAGCCGTCGGCCTCGCCCAGCGCGGTGAGCCAGCCGCTGATGGCGCCGTCGTAGGCGGCCGTGTGCGCGAAGGCCTTCGCCGCCAGCCGCGTTCGGGTCGCCGCGCTGACGGCGCCGTCCGCGGCGATCTCCCCGAGCACGGCGCCGTAGTCCGCGGGATCGCAGAGCACGGTGACCCGCGCGTGGTTCTTCGCCGCCGAGCGCAGCATGCTCGGCCCCCCGATGTCGATGTTCTCGATCAGCTCCTCGAAGGTGGCGTCGGCGCGGGCCAGCGTCTGCTGGAAGGGGTAGAGGTTCACCGCCACCAGATCGATGAAGCCGGCGCCGATCCGTGCCAGGTCCGCCTCGTCGAGGCCCTCCCGCGAGAGGATCCCCCCATGGACGCGCGGGTGCAGGGTCTTCACGCGCCCGTCCATCACCTCGGGCGACTCGGTGTAGCTCTCCACGGTGCGCACCGGGATGCCGGCCTGTTCGATCGCCTTGAAGGTGCCGCCGGTGGAGAGCAGCTCCACCCCGCGGCCGGCGAGCGCGCGGGCGAGGTCCAGGATACCGGTCTTGTCCGAGACGGAGAGGAGGGCGCGTCGGAGGGTCATGGTGGGCCCCGGGTATTCCGGCCTCGGTTCTCCGTCAATCCTCGGGTACGTCGCCCGGGGCGCGCCGGGGAACCAGTGGCGATCGAGCCGGACCTTGCCGCTGGCGGCGTGGCCCCGGGGGCACCGTCACCGGCGCCGGCCCGGGGCCGAGATCACCGGCGGCGCTCGGCCCAGAAGGTCACCAGGTCGGGGGCGAGCGGGGCGACGAGGTCGAGCGCCTCTCCGGTGAGGGCGTGGGGGATCTCGTAGCGGTGGGCGTGGAGCGCGTGCCGCGCGAGCTCCAGGCGCCGCCGGTCCTCGTCCGTCAGCTCGTCGTCGGCCCCGCGCGCGAGCATGCGCTCGTCGGGGCCGTAGAGCTTGTCGCCGACCACGGGCGTACCCTGGGCCGCCAGGTGCACGCGGATCTGGTGCTGCCGGCCGGTGTGCAGGCGGCAGGCGACCAGCGCGTAGCCCGGCCGCCGCTCCAGCACCGCGACCTCCGTCCGCGCCTCCATGCCGGCGCCACGGCGCGCGATCCGCATCTTGACGCGCAGCGGGTTGTCCGGATCCACCTCCAGTGGGGCGTCGATGATCCCCTCGGGGGGCTCGCCCCAGGTGATGGCGAGGTAGGTCTTCCGAATGCGATCCGCGAGGGCCGCGCCGCGTCGCGCGGCCGCGAGCCAGCCGCGCGAGAGCCGGTCGTCACCCAACCCCTGCGCGGCGGCCGCGATCGAGCGGTCCTCGAGCATCCGCTTGAAGGCGCGGTCGGCCGCGGACGTCTTCGCGACCAGGAGGATGCCGCTCGTCTCCCGGTCGAGACGGTGGATCAGCGACAAGAAGGCCCCCGGTCGCTGCGCCGCCAGGCGCTTGATCACCGTGTTCTGGTGGTAGCGTGCGGTGGGATGCACGGCCATCAGCGGCGGCTTGTCGACCACGAGCAGGGACTCGTCCTCGTAGAGGGTGGTGATGGGGACCGGCTCCTCCGTCTCGACCTCGAAGGGGGGACGCCAGAGCGCGATGCGATCCTCGGCGCGGACGCGATCGCTCGGCCCCAGCCGCCGGCCCTCGGGGGTGAACGCCCCGTTCTCGACGATGGCGCGGGCGCGGGTCCGGCTGGTGTTGCGGAGCTGAGTCGCGAGGAAGGCGTCGACGCGCATCCCCGAGAGCTCCGGCGGCACCCGGAGCACACGCAGGATGTGCGACTCGGCGACCCCGGCCGGGCGGGTGATCTCCGGCTCCGGCTCCCTCATCGCGACCCGAGCACGGCGGCGCGCGCGATCTCGGTGCCGACGCCGCGATCGGTGAAGATCTCGAGCAGGAGGGCGTGCCGCACGCGACCGTCGATCACGTGCACCTTCTCGACTCCCTGATCGACGGCCTCGAGGGCGCACTCCACCTTGGGGATCATACCGCCGCGGATCACCCCCGCGTCGATCATCTCCCGCGCCTCGCGCGCGCGGAGCGACGGCAGCAGGCGCCCGTCCGCGTCCTTGACGCCCTCGACGTCCGTCATCAGGACCAGCTTGGCCGCCTTGAGGGCGGCGGCGATGGCCCCGGCGGCGGTGTCCGCATTGACGTTCAGCGCGTTGCCGTGCTCGTCGGTGCCGATGGGCGCGATCACGGGGATGAAGCCGCTGTGCACGAGCTGGACGACGAGGTCCGGGCTCACGCTCTCGACCCGCCCGACCCGGCCGAGGTCCACGATCACCGAGTTGCCCTGGGCGTCCGCGCCCGAGACGCTCTCGAGCTTGCGCGCACGGATGAAGTGATCGTCCTTGCCGCTGAGGCCCACCGCGCGCCCGCCGTGCTCGCAGATCATCCCGACGATGCTCTGGTTCACCGCGCCCCCCAGCACCATCTCCACGACGTCCATGGTCTGGTCGTCCGTGATCCGGAGCCCGCCCGAGAAGGTGGACACGATGCCCATTCGATCCAGGGTATCGTTGATCTGCGGCCCGCCGCCGTGCACGACGATCACGTGGATCCCCACGAAGCGGAGCAGGCTGACGTCGCGGGCGAAGCCCTGCTGCAGCGCGGCGTCCACCATGGCGTGGCCGCCGTACTTCACCACGAAGGTCTTGCCGTGGAAGCGTCGGATGTAGGGCAAGGCCTCCTGGAGGATCTCCGCCTTGCGGACCAGCTCGTCCATGGCGGAGGAGGGTAGCGGAGCGCAGGGGTCGTGCAACGGCCGCCACCTGCGCGCGGGGCGCCGGGCGCGGCGCGGCTGAGGACAGCTCTGCGCGCCAGGGCCGCGCGCCCGGCGGCCGGGGGCTTCGCGGGTCCTGTCTCCGGGGGCACGTCGCGCGCCTCGGCCGGCGGCTGGTCGGACGCCCGTGCCGTGTGCTAGAGGCGGCGAGCCATGGACATCTTGATGGTCACCGCCGAGCTCGCCCCATATGCGCGCGTCTCGGACGCGGCGGAAGCGGTCGGGGCGCTGGGCAAGACCCTGCGCCAGATCGGTCACGAGGTGACGATCGCCGTGCCGAGGTACCCCGGATTCGAGGCGCAAGGGCTCCTGCTGGCGCGGCGCCTCACGCCCCTGACCCTCGCCTCCGGGGCGTCGGTCACCCTTTTCGATGGTCAGCTCGCCTCGGGCGTCCGCCTGGTGCTCTTCGACGCGCCCGAGCTGGGCGTGGCCTCGGGCGTGTGCGGTGACGGGCGGGTCGATCCGCCGAGCGAGGCGGGGCGTTGCGCCGGTTTCGCGCAGGCGGCGGCCGCGCTCGTCCGGCAGCGGTTCCAGCAAGGAACGCCCTTCGACGTCGTGCACGTGCACGACTGGCCCGGGGCGCTCGTCCCCGTCTTCCTCAGCCGGATGGAGGATCTGCTCGTGCCCACCGTGCTGACGGTCCACGATCTCGGACGCCAGGGGTGCTTCGCTCCCGACTTGCTCGGCGCGCTCGGGCTCCCGGCCGACCTCGCGGGAGAGGCCGGGCTGGCGCTGGGCGGGGAGCTCAACGCTCTCAAGGGGGGGCTGCTCTTCGCGGACGCGGTCGTGCTGGTTTCGGCGGCGATCCGGGACGAGCTCCGCGCGGACCCCCGGGGCGGTGCCCTGGTCCGCTTCCTCGAGGAGCGGGGGCTGGAGACGGCGGCGATCGGTTACGGGATCGACTACTCGATCTACAACCCGGCGACGGATCCCGGCCTGGTCAGCCGCTTCGACGCCGAGGATCCGTCCCGTCGGGGGCTGTCGCGCACGGAGCTCCTCCGTCGCCTGGAGCTCGATCTCGAGCCAGGGCGGCCGCTCGTGGGCCTGGTCGTCGACGGGAAGCGCGGCCAGGACGCCGGCGTCGTCCTCGAGGCCCTCCCCGAGCTCTGCCGGATCGACGCCACGCTCGTGCTGGCCGGCGCGCTCGGCGCCGACGAGCGCGCGCGGTTCGAGGCCGAGCGCGCCCGGCACCCCGACCGCCTGGCGGCGCTCGATCTCGTCGAGGACGCGGCCCTGCGCCGGCTCTTCGCGGCCGTGGATCTCGCGGTGTTTCCCGCGCGCGAGTGGACCTACGGGCTACCGGTGCTGGCGGCGAAGCGGTACGGTGCCGTCCCCGTCGCGCACGCCGCGGGCGCGGTGAGCGAGCACGTCGTGGACGCGGACGCCGCCCTGATGACCGGCACGGGCTTCCTCTTCGACGAGCTGGAACCGACCGCGCTGGTGGCGGCCGTCGCCCGCGCGGCCGCGGCGTTTCGCCGGCCCGAGTGGCCGGCGTTCGTCACCCGCGTCATGCGCCAGGACGCGAGCTGGGATCGGCCAGCCCGGCGGTACCTGCAGCTCTATCGGCAGGCGATCGCCGGCAAGGCGTGAGGGCCGCTTCGAGGCGCAGTGTCGCCCAGGCCAGCCACGCGGCGCGACCCAGGACGTCGACGACGAGGACGCCGAGATGCGCGGCGGCTGCCACCGCGACGCGCCAGTCGCCGGGGTGGTGCACGGCCACGACCGCGGTGAGCGCGGCGGCCCCTGCCATCGCGACGATCGTCCCCAGCTTCGCGAGTGCCCAGGCGCCGAGGAAGCCGAACGGCGAGCGCGCGGCGGCGCCGAGCGCCCGGCGGGGCGCCGCGATGCCTCGACTCCCGCTGCGGACGACGGCGATCCGCCCGAGGTCCGCGGCGACGGCGAGCCCCAACGCCGCGGCCCCGCCGAGCGCCAGCGGCAGCACCCCCAGCAGGTCAGCGCCGAGCTCGCCCAGATCGGCGCCGAGCTCGCGGGCGACGGGAGAGAACGCGGCCCCGCCGGCGATCACCAGCGCCTGGGCGAGGAGCGCCGTCCCGCCGATGGCCGCCAAGGCGGGCCAGTGCGCGAGCGCACGGCCGGCGACCCGGCGGCCACGAGCGCGCGGCCGCCAGAAGGACTCGCGCAGCATCCCCAGCGGCCACCGCCCCAGCAGGGCGCACAGGGCCGCGAGGCGCAGCGACACCCCGAAAGCGGCGCGGAGCTCGTCGCCGCGGAGCCGCCACACCTCCACCAGGAGCTCGCCGCCGGGCTCGAACAGCGCGGCGTCGCCCTCGGGGTAGCCCGCGATCGCGGCGCCGAGGACGGACACGACGGGGAGCGCGACCACCCATCCGCTCAGGACCCGAAAGGCGAGCTGGACGCCGACGTATCGCCAGCTCCGTGTCAGGCGCCTCGCCGTGTCGGCGAGCCGGGACACCCCGCTCCGGGTCATGGCGAGAGCCACCCCAGGCCGAGCGCCCCGAGGTACGCGAGCCGCTCCAGCGAGCGGGAGGGCGCGCGGGGTCGCGTGGTGGCGGCGTCGTCGAGGCGCTGGGTGTCGAGCGGGATCCGCCGCTCCGGATCCACGCGCACGGCCACGAGCTCGGTCGCGCCCGAGCGCTCGATGGCGTGCCACGGCCCTTCGCCGTCCCAGCGCGCGCGTTCGCGGTGCCCGTCCGCGTACGTGAGCTCGATCTCGACGGGGAAGCGCAGGGTCCCGTGCCGGCGAACCAGGGCCCGGCAGCGGGTGAGGGGCTCGTCCGCGTCGAGGCCAGGCTCGGCGGCGGGAGGCGGGGGAGCCGGCGCGCAGCGTGGCTCCTCCGCGACGAAGTTCACCCACCCCCGCTCGCCGAGCGCGACGGCGAGCTGCGCGGCGGCTCCCGCTCCCACCTCGCGGGCGACGGCGCTCGACAGGTCGGCGAAGCGGGGGTGGGCGAAGCGCTGCTCGCGAGCGTAGCGACCCAGCGCTCGATCCAGGGCGGCCTCGCCGTGCGTGCGCCCCAGGGTGTCGAGCGTCACCGCGGCCTTGGAGTAGACCAAGGCGCCGATGCTGGAGAAGTCCGAGAAGGCCGGCGCCGGCTGCGTCACCACGTCGTCGTGGACGTGCGCGGCGGCGTGCGCGCGGCGCAGCGCGTCCATCGAGATCGCCAGTCCGGGCCACGCGACGGCAGAGCCGGCGCCGTAGGCCTCGCGGAGGAGCCGCCCCTCGACGTAGGAGGTCACCCCCTCGTCGAGCACCGGGCTCTGGTGCTCGTTCGAGGCCAGCAGCCCGTAGAACCACTGGTGGGCGAGCTCGTGCAGGGTGACCGACTCGACGGCGCGGGTGCCGAACGAGGCGAACCAGGGGCCGCCCGTGGTGATGAGGGTGGGGTACTCCATCCCACCGGCTGCGGCCGCGAAGGCGGGTGGATGCACCACGGTGAGCGTCGAGTAGGGGTAGGGGCCGTAGCGCTCGGCGAGGCGCGGCCAGGCGAACCGGATCGCCGCCATGGCGTGCTCCACGTTCCGGCGGTGGCCACGCGGGAAGAGCACCCGCACGGTCACGTCGCCGAGCGACTCCTGACGTTCGCGGAACCCGTCCCAGGCCGTCCAGGCGAAGTCGTGCACGCCGCGAGCGAGCAGGCGGAGGTGGCGCCGGTCGCCCTCGACGCGATCCTCGACCCGCTCGCCGGTGGCGCCGACCAGGAGCGGGGCCGGGACGTCGAGCGACACGTCGTAGTCGCCGAAGTCGGCGTAGAACTCGGCCTGGGGGTGGAAGGCGAAGTGGGCCCAGGTGCCGTCCGGCTCCAGCCGCGCGAGCTTCGGGAACCACTGGCCCGCGAAGACGAAGCGCCCGACGTACCCGGTGCGCTCGACGAGGCCCGGCAGGTGCGCGACGAAGCTCGCGGTCAGGGTGAGCGGCTCCCCAGGGGCGATCGGGCGCGGGAGCGGCACCCGGATGTCGGTGTCGTCCGCGGGATCGCCCGGACTGTGCGGCGCGCGCTGCGGCCACAGGTCCACGGCGCCGAGCTCGTAAGCCAAGAGCCGCTCCACGGCCAGGCCGCCGGGCGTTCCGAGCTGGCCGCGTCCGTGGCGCCGCGTGGCGTCGCGCAGGTAGAGCGTGTTGGGGTGGGCGAAGGCCTGGAGGTACTGGTGGAGCCAGAGCTCGTCGACCGCGACGCCGGAGGCGTTGCGCCAGCGGATCACGGCCTCGCCGACGATCGCGTGCGCCTCGGCGTCGAAGCGCGCGGTGATGTGGTAGGAGGCGACCGCGGGCGGGGAGCCGGGTGCGGGGGTTGGGGTCGTGGCCGGGATCGCGCGCGCGCTGACCGCCCCGGCGGCGGTCGGGGCGGCAGGCGCGGCGACCGGCGGCCCCGACGTCGGCGATGCGCGCCCCTCGGCGAGGGCACGACCGAGCGCGAGCTCCAGCACCAGCGTGCCCGCGAGGGTGGCGCCGACGCCGATGGTGCCGACAAGGATGGCGTTCACCGGCCGCGTCGCTCGACGGCGATGACCCGCTCCTCGAGCAGCATGTAGAGCAGACGCAGAGCGTCCAGGCGGGGCATCCCGCAGATGTCGAGGATCTCCTCCACGGTGGACGCGCCGTCGATCAGGCTGAGGAGGAAGCCGGCGCGGTGGTCCAGGGAGAGCCAGCGGATCTGGTCCGGCGGGATCGCGATCCGGACCGCGGCGTCGAGCGCGCCGACCCGGGACGAGTACATCTGCGTGAGCACGTCTCGGCAGCTCTGGGCGTAGCGCGCCGCCTCCAGATCCTCAGGGTCCTGCTCGAGGATCGACTCGGCCACCACCAGGGCACCGGTGAAATCCCCGACGGCGTAGCGGTCGTGGAGCTCCTGGTGCGGAGATCGTGGGGTCGGGGGCGGGGTCGGCTCTCGCGCGAGCTCGATGCCCGTCCGGCCCCGCGGGGAGCGCAGCCCGACGGGAGCCGTCGCCGGCGTGTCCGTGGGTCGGCCCCGCCCGCGGCCGCCAGGCGCGCTCGAGGACGCGCGGCGGGGCGGCCCCTCGAGCGCCGCGGCGGCGTCGGAGCCACGCCGCGTCGCCATCGGGGGCTCCTCGAGATCGGCGCCAAGATCGAGCGTGGGCAGCTGGTCGCGCGCGGGACCGAGCGCCTCGTCGGACGAGAGCGGCGGTGCCGAACCCACCGCCCCCGGCGGTCCCCGCGGGACCTGCATGAGCGGATGCGCCGCGAACACGGCGTCGAAGTCGGGCTCGGCCTGCCGATCCCCCGCGCGGCCTCCCGCGGGCCAGGGCGTGACCGGACGTTCGACGGTGGAGGAGATGGGGAGCTCGAGATCAGGCTCCGTCCAGGAGGGGGGCACCGTGTCCGGCTCCGGCGCGCTCGCGGAGGAGGGCGGCGGCGGCTCGAAGCGCGGGAGGCGCGGAGAGCTCAGCGCCGTCTCGAGGAGCGGGCTGGACCCCCGGCGCCCGGTTCCGGCGCGGGTGAGGTCCTCCTCCCGGGCGGTGGCCGGGAGCGCCGAGGTCGCGTTCCGGTCCGACTCCGCGAGCAGCCCCGCGGCGAGCTCGGACATCGGGATGTCCGGGACGGCGGTGATGCGGTTCTCCAGCGCGTCGTCATCCAGCCCATCGTCGCCCGGCGCGCCCGCAGGCGGTCCGAGGAGGTCGCCGAGGTTGAGATCGTCCCACGTCACGTCGATCTCGCCCGTCTCCGGAGGCAGGCTCGGGTATCCGCTCGACGGAGGGAGGCCGTCTCGACCCATCGCTCACGTCCCGCGCCTACTCGGCGCGCGCTACCACTCCCTTGAACATGCGCTCCGTCCGCGCCAGCTGCTCGAGCTGATCCTTCACGGCCTGCTTGTCCTTGGCGGCGATCGATTTACGCGCTCGCTCGAGGACGTTCCGGGCCTTGCTGATGGCGTCGCGACCGAAGTCCGCGCCCCCGACCACGCGCTCCACGTCGGGGAAGAGCCGTTCGATCTCGACGATGTGCGTCTCGGCCTCCTGTCGCACGGCCTCGAATTCCTCGTCGCTCCGGCGCTCGACCATGTAGTCCTTGGCGCCCTCGATCATGTGGCTGATCTCGTCCTGGGTGAGTCCGCTCGTCGCGGTGACCTGGATCGACTGGTTCTGACCGGTTTCGAGATCCTTCGCGTGCACGCTCACGATGCCGTCCGTGTTGATCTCGAAGCTCACTTCGATCTCGACGTCGCCGCGCGGTGCGCGCCGGAGCCCGGTCAGGATGAATTCGCCGAGCAGCTCGTTCTCGTCCGCCTGCTTGCTCTCGCCCTGCATCACCAGGATCTTCACGGCGGTCTGGTTGTCGCGGCTGGTGGTGAAGATCTTCGTGCGGCTGGTCGGCACCGTGGTGTTCTGCGGGATCAGCTCCTCGAAGAGGCTGCCGAAGGTCATGATCCCGAGCGCGTGCGGCGTGACGTCCAGCAGGATCATCTCGTGCCGGTCGTCGACCAGGGCCGCCCCCTGGATGGCGGCGCCGAGCGCCACCACCTCGTCCGGGTGCACGCCCTTGTTCGGCTCCCGCTCGAAGAAATCCGCGACCGCCTTCTGGATGGCGGGCATGCGCGTCATGCCGCCGACCAGGATGACATCGTCGATCTCGTCCACGTCGAGCTTGGCGTCCGCGAGAGCCTGACGACAGATGTCCACCGTGCGCTCGATCAGATCCTCGGTCAGCGTCTCCAGCGTCTCGCGGGAGAGGGAGCGCTGCAGGTGGAGGGCCTCGTTCCGTCCCGCGGAGATGATGAAGGGGAGGTTCACCTCCGTCTCCCGGACGCTCGAGAGCTCGCATTTCGCCTTCTCGGCAGCGTCGCGGAGGCGCTGCAGTGCCATCCGGTCCTGTCGCAGATCGACGTCGTGCTCCTCCTTGAAGCCCTGCACGATCCAGTCGATCACGCGGGCGTCGAAGTCCTCGCCGCCGAGGAAGGTGTCGCCGGTGGTGCTGATCACCTTGAAGACGCCGTGGGCCCCGATCTCGAGGATGCTGATGTCGAAGGTCCCGCCGCCGAGGTCGTACACCGCCACTGTCCGGTCGAGGCCCTTGCCGAACCCGTAGGCCAGCGAGGCCGCGGTCGGTTCGTTGATGATTCGGATCACGTCGAGGCCGGCGATGAGGCCGGCGTCCTTGGTGGCTTGCCGCTGGTTGTCGTTGAAGTAGGCCGGCACGGTGATCACGGCCTTCTCCACCGTGTCGCCGAGGTAGTCCTCGGCGATGATCTTGGCCTCCTGGAGGACCATGGAGCTTATCTCCGGGACGCTGTAGGTCTTGTCCCGGAGCTTGATCCGAACGTCGGAGTGGGGGCCCTCGACGATGGTGTAGCTGGAGGTCAGCAGGGCGTTCTTGACCTGGGGCGAGTTCCACTTCCGACCGATGAGGCGCTTGGCCGCGTAGACGGTGTTCTCCGCGTTGGTGATGGCCTGCCGCTTGGCGATGTGCCCGACCAGGCGCTTGCCCGCCTCGGTGACCGCCACGATGCTCGGCGTGGTCTTGTAGCCGCCGCGGTTGGGGATCACGACGGGCGAGTCCCCTTCCATCACCGCGACGCACGAGTTGGTGGTGCCGAGATCGATCCCGATGACGCGCTCCATGTGGCCCTTTCCGATGGCTCGTCCGGCGCTCCCGCGACCGGCCTAGATCTGGTTCCTCCGGATCCGCTTCAACCAGCCGCTGATGGTATCATCCTGCGGTGCCAGCGCCTGCGCGCGCTCCAGCTCGGCGATCGCGCTCTGGCGCATGTTCGCCGCGAGGTAGACCCGCGCCAGGGTCACGCGGTGCGCCGCGGTGTTGGGCGCGAGGTTCACCGCGGCGCGGGCGTGCTCCAGGGCGACCTTGAGGTCGCCCCGGGCCTCGAGCAGGCAGGCGGCGGCGCGCTCGTGGACGCGGGCGGTGGGCTTGCCGAGCGCGGCGCGCTGGTACGACCGGGCGGCCTCGGCCCACCGCCCTTCCTTCTCCTCGCAGGAGGCCTGCTCGAGGCAGCCGTCCGCCGCCGCGACGTGGACGGCATGCTCCGCCTCGGCGAGCCGCTTCGTGATGTCGGTGCGAGCCGGCGCGAGGGAGACGGCGATGCGCAGGGCGTTGGTCGCCGAGAGCAGGTTTCCCTCCGTCATCGCCAGATCGGCGGCGTCGAGGTAGAGCTGCACCTGCTCGTCGCGCGCGCGAGTCATCCGGGAGGCGTAGAGGCGCAACAAGTCGTTGGCGGGGGCGGGGCGAGGCTGGCCCGACGCCTCCGTCGTCGCCGGTGGGTTCGACCGTGGTGCTGGTGGAATGCTGCCACCCAGCTTGCGGGCGAGGGCCCGGCGGCGCGCCGCCGGGTCGAGTGCAGCGTCGGCGGGAGGCCGCGGAGCGCGAGCCGACCGGGTGGCCGCGGGGGTGACGAGGGGGGCCGTGGGGGGGATCGATTGGGGGACGGATTCGGTGCCCGGCGGTGGGCTGGGGACCGGGGCGACGTTGGTCACGGTCAGGTCGGGCGTCCTCTGGGTGGGGCCGGAGTCCTCCGATGCGCCGCCCTGCCGCTCCTGCGCGGCGTGCTGGGTGGGCGGTGCCGAGCTCGCGCCGGCGGCGGCGTTGCCGGCTTCCGCCGCGGCTGGCCGCGGCCTCCTGGGCGCGCTCGTGTCAGCGGTCCGGGACACGTTGCGGCCGCGCTGGCGAGCGCGCTCGGTCTCTACCTTCCCAACCGCGGCGTCTGGCCGCGCCGGGCTCAGGTCCTGGGCGCGCTGCTTGCCCCGCAGGTGCTCGTCGTACGCCAGCCGCGTCCGCCGGCGGGTCAGCAAGTCGTGCGCCTCGGTGAGTCGAGCGAAGACGCGCCCGAGCTTGGCGCGGAAGCTCCCGAGGTCTTTGCCGTAGTACCTGTCGGGGTGTAGCACGCTCACGAGCCGGAAGTAGGCCGTCTTGATGGCGTCCTTCTCGGCGTCCGGGGGGACCCCGAGCAGCGCGTAGTGATCGAGCTCGTCGAGGCGATAGTAGAGGTCGAGGATCCTCTTCTTGCGGTCGAGGTCGAGGTCGCAGGCCTCTTCCAGCTCGGCCGGGTCGTAGAGCGCTGCCGAAGGGTGCTCGCTGGTGCGCGCGGGCTCGACCGACTCCTTGACCGGACGTGCGATGCGCTGTGAGGTGCTGATGGCGGCAGTTGCCTCTCGCCGGGTGGGGCCGCCGCGGCGCGGCGCGGGGCCTCCTGCATCACTGAAGACCACGGCCCCGAGCTCTCGCAGGCGGCGCAGGGCGCCCTGCACCGTGTCCCGCTCGATCCCCGTGGCGAGCACGATGTCATCGACGTCGGAGGACCCATCGACCAGCGACAGGACGAACGCCTCCTTCGGCCCGATGGGCAGCGCGCGCAGATCCACGCCGGCGACCACCTGCGGCCTGCGATCGTCGGCTCTGGTGACCGGGGTTCCCACTTGCAGTCGCGGCGCGGCCAGAGGCTGCCTGTCCAGTCTACGCCCCCGGCAGATTCCATCGCAATATTCGGATTCCACCGCCGAATGGGGGGGCGTGCGACGCCGTCGGAGCGGGCCCGCGACGGCGGGGGCGGCTTCGCGGACGGCTGGTCGGCTTGTCCGGGATCCTCTCGGCCTTGCAAACCGGGCCCCGGCTTGCTCCTGCTTCGCAGGGGGCGTGGAAACGCAGCGGTCGGGGCAGCGCCAGGCAGTCTACGGATGGGGAGCGTCTCCCCCGCTCGTGGCGTGGGGCGGCAGGGTCTGCTCGATGACCTGGCCCTGGATGGCCACCGCCTGGGAGAAGGCGGCGAGCGCTCGCTCGGTGGCGGTCCGGGCGTCGGCGCGCCGCGCCTCGACGCGCGCCCGCTCGGCCGGGGTGAGCAGCGCCTCCCGAACTCGCTCGAGCGCCTGGCGCGCGGCTGCCAGCGCGTCGCGGGTCGCATCGGCCTCCTCGGGGCTGGCGCTCGCGGCCCGGCTGGCAGCCGCCTCGCGCGCCGCGATCAGCTGGTCGAGCGTCGTGCGCGTCGTGCCCGCGGCCCGGGCGTCCGCGCGCTCGAGCAGCCTCTCGGCTTCGGCGCGCAGGTACGCCGCGCGGCGCTCCTCGATCAGGCCTCGGACCTCGTACAGGTGACCGCGAAAGTAGGAAACCTCCGCTGCGAGCGTCAGCCCGCGGTCTACGTCGGCGGTCGCCGCGTCGTGCTGACCGAGCCGGCTCGAGAGCTCCGCGCGCCGGGCGAGCGTGTCCGCGAGCACCTCGCGCACCTCGGCCAGCGCCGGGCCGCCGCGGGGTAGGGGGCCGTCGACGATGGCGGACAGCTCGCGCACGGCCGGCTCGAGCCGCTCGTCGGCCTCCAACAGATCGGCGCGGTGGTGGGCCGCCCGCGCGCGGCTCAGGAACGCCAGCAGCGAAGGGTCGATTGCGTCCTCCGCCGCGGGCTCGGCGCGTCGCAGGCATCCGACGGGCGTCGCGACCGGCCCCAGGCAGGCGACCAAGACGAGCGCGACCCAGCCGGGTCGCTGCCTCGATTGCCCCCGCCTCACGGCACCCCCCAGTTGGCGAAGCGGTTGTCGCGGAGCTCGCGCTCGCGAACGCTGGCGATCCGGTCGATCCGCGCCGAGGTCTGGCCGATCTCGAAGCGCGACTCGAACAGGCCGGCGGTGGACCGGGACAGGTGGGGGGGCGGGCGGCGCGCGTCCTCGCCCGGCGCGGTGAGCGCCAGGGCGATCGTGGCCGCGAGGGCGAGCGCCCCGGTGACGGCGCTCAACCCGATGAATGCGACGCGGCCGGGCGGTCGCTGCGGTCGCGCCGCCACGCGGGAGCGCAGCGCCACGGCGAGCACCCGGTCGATGGTCGCGGGGGCGGGCGGCTCCGGGGTGAAGGCGGCCCGCAGCGCGGTCGCCAGCGCGAGCTCGTCCGCGTCACCGTCGCCCGCGGCCCTGGCGCGCGCGTCCAGCGCCTCGCCCAGCTCGCGCGCCGCGGCCTCCTCCGCCGGGGTGGCGGGCGCGAGGGGATCGGTCAGCGCCGCCTCGACGAGCACGCGTTGCACCGCCGGGTCGAGCTCCGTCGGGGACCAGGCGGCGCGCAGCGCGGCGCCGAGCTCGGCGGCCGCCGCGCGATCGAGGCCCGCCTTGTCCTGCGTCCGCTCGGTGGCGTCAGGGCGCGAGGGGGCATCGTCACGAGGTGAACGCCTCATGACGCCGAGCCTCCCCCCGTAGCCAGGGCCTTCTTGAGGGCGGCCATCGCCCGGTGCAGTACCACGTCGAGGGTGGCGACGGTCACGCCGAGCTCGTGAGCAGCATCCTCACGGGAGCGCTCCTCGAGCACGCGGAGCCGTATGACCTGGGCGTAGCGCTCGTGGATCCGGCCGAGCGCCGCCTCCACCCGGCGACGGGCGATCTCGAGGTCGTGCTGCTCCAGCACGTCGGCTGCACGGTCGTCCCGCTCGGCCGCGTCGAGCTCGCGCTCGAGATCGGCAGGATCGAAGATCCGTTCGCGTCTCCGGGAGCGCATCAGATCGAGCGCCACGCGGAGGGCCACGATGCGGAGCCAGGGGTAGACCCCCACCTGCTGCCAGGTGAACCGATCGAATCGCTCCACCACCTTCACGTAGGTCGCGCCGAGGGCCTCCTCGGCCAGGGCGCTGGAGCCAAGGCGCGGCAAGAGGACGCTCCGATAGAGCCGCGGCCCGTGGCGACGCAGGATCTCGCCGAGCGCCGCCCGATCGCCCGCCCGGGCCCGAGCGCAGAGCTCGGCCTCGGCGTCCAGGTCAGGGCCGGGGTCCATCGCCACGCGGGCGACTCTAGCCCGCGCGTCCCTCGGGCCGATAGGTACGGACGGGAGGAGGGACCGGACGCATGCCGGAGGACCGCCCCGGAGGGCGCCGCGGGTGAGCGGCTGCCAGCGCGCCGTCCAGCCAGGGCACAGGGCGAGGGCGCAGGCGGTCATGTCGGTGGAACGGACGGTGCTCACCCCTGCTTACGGGAGGCCAGGGCGGCGGGCGGCAGCGGCCTCTGGAGATGGGAAGGGCGGGCCGGAGGCTGGGCGCCGCGCTATGAAGGCGCCCATGGGCGTCGGCTCCCGGGTCTGTCCTCACTGCGGCGCGCTCAACGCGGCGGACGATGCACGCTGCCATCGCTGCCGCCGGTCCATGCCGGGGCCGATGCGTACGGCGCTGGTCGAGTGGGTGGGGGCGGGGCTCGGCCGGGAGTACCCGGTGACCCAGCTGCTCATCGGCTTCTGCACCCTGGTCTTCTTGCTCTCGGCGCTGGGAACGGGCGCCTTCCCCCTCTGGATGGATGACGGTGTCCGTACCTCGGAGGCGCTCCGTTTCGGGGCGCTCCTCGTCCCGTCCGGCTGGGGCGAGCCGTGGCGGCACCTCTCGGCGGTGTTCGTACACGCCAACGCCCTGCACCTGCTGATGAACCTGCTCGCCCTGTGGTCGCTCGGCCGCGCGGCCGAATCGGTGATCGGCTGGAGCCGTTTCACGGTGGCGTTCGTGGGTTCCGGGTGCCTCGGGTACCTGGTGAGCCACGCCTGGTTCCTGCTCTGGGGTACCCGGGGGGCGCTGCTCCTCGGGGCGAGCGGGGCCGTCTTCGGCCTGCTGGGGCTCGAGGTGGGCATCCTGCTGGCGCGGCGGGCCTGGGAGGCTCGCGCGCGCCTCTACCGGGCGCTCGCGCTGGCCGCGGTGATCGGCCTGCTGATCCCGGTCAACAACTCGGCCCACTTCGGGGGGCTCCTTTCCGGTGTGGCCATCGGATACGCGCTGGGCAAGGAGCGCCGGCCGGTGCAGCACGACCGGCTCCTGGCCGGGGTCGCGGCCGCCTTGCTCGTCGCCTGCGTCGTGTCCGTGCTGCTGTCCGCGCGCTCGCCGCAGTGGCGCGCCGCGCGTCAGTACGAGATCGCGACCGGCCAGGATTGAGCGGAATCGCCGCCCCCGACGTCGGACCCTGACGGGATGGCGCCGAGATGGTCTATCCTCTCCCGCGTGGCGGTCCTCAACGCGTCGGCTCGCGAGGTCGTCTTCAAGATCGTCTACTACGGGCCGGGACTCGGGGGGAAGACGTCGTCTCTGCAGCACCTGCACGCCGCGACCCGCCCGGAGCACCGTGGCAAGATGGTGAGCCTCGCCACCCCGGGCGATCGGACGCTCTACTTCGACTTCCTCCCCGTCCGCGTCCCCGACGTCCGCGGTCTCGGGGTGCGGCTCCAGCTCTTCACGGTGCCCGGTCAGGTCTACTACGACGCGACGCGCAAGCTCGTGCTCACGGGCGTGGACGCCGTGGTGTTCGTCGCGGACTCGCAGCGCCTGCGGCTCGAGGCGAACCTCGAGTGCCTGGACAACCTGCGCGTGAACCTGCGTGAGCACGGCCGCGAGCTCGAGGCGTTGCCGCACGTCTTCCAGTACAACAAGCGCGATCTGCCGGAGGTGGCCCCGATCGAGGAGCTCGAGCGCGAGCTGAACCGGCACGGGGCGCCCGCCTTCCCCACCGTGGCGACGACCGGCGAGGGGATCTTCGAGGCGCTCGAGGCGATCGTGCGGCTGACCCTGCGCGACTTCGAACGACGCGCGCCGGCAGAGACGACGCACGAGGCCCCCGAGCTCACGGCGACCGAGGGCGGCATCGCGGAGGCGCGGCGGCGCGTAGAGCAGCCCGGAGCGACCCACGAACCGACGCCGGTGCCGCTTCCGATCCATGGGGGCAGCGGCGCGCACGCGCGCGGGCTACCCTCGCGCGCGCCCGGTGAGATCGCGGCCCGCGCCCTCGCGGGCGGACCGGCCCTCGGGGAGGCTCCGTCTCGCGATGACGAGCTCCGCGCCAGGTCCCTGGCGGCGCCGCCGGTCGAGCCGATGCCGGCGCTCGCCGCGGCTCCTTCGCCGAGCGGGACAGCTCCGGTGGCGTTCAGCTTCGGCCCGCTCTGGACGCCGGTGGAGCGCCCGCTGGCGGAGATGGCCGAGGCCGCGCTCGCCGCGGGGGACCTGTCGGCCGCGGTGCTGGCCGCCGACCGCCTGGTGACGGGCGCCCTCGCGGCGGTCGCGAGCCGGCTCGGCTCGAGCGGGGAGGCGCCGCGGGACCCGGCCGTGGTGGTGCTGCTGCTGGGGCTGGACGGCCGCCGCTACGCCGAATTCCGGTCGCTGGTGCGCGAGGTCCGCGGCGGGCGCTCGGTCGAGGCGCGCGACGCGCTCCTGGCCTACGCCTTCGCGCTCGAGGTGCGGCTCGCGCGCTCGTTCGCCTGAAGCGGAGCCCGCCCGGTGCGAGGCGGTCCCGGTGCTCGTGAAGGCTCGCAGCGCGCGGATCTCGGCCGGGAGCGGGCGCTCCTGCGGCGCTCACCCGCGGGAGCCGAGCGGGCGGTGACCCTGACCGGCGCGATCGGAGGGAGGTGTGGCCGCCGGCCGGGGCCCGCGCAGGTCGCGACGCTCGGCGGGCCGCGGAGGGGAACCCGGCTCGTCAGTCGGCAGGTGCCGGCGTGGCTGGATGCGCCTCCACGCCGTCGATCGCGCCGCTTCCGGTGGCGGCCTCGTCACCGAGCAGGATCTGCCCCGTCCAGGTACCTTCGCAGCCGACCGGCCGCGCGCGCGCGTCCACCGCGGCCGCCGCCGTGGCGCTGAGCTCGACGCTGGCCGTGACCGGCTCGGTGTCGGTCGCGGCGCGGCGCCACAGCGCGTCGAGCGCGAGGACGCACACGTCCGCGGCGCAGCTCGCGTCGCACGAGCCCATCGACCCGAGGGCGCGAACCTGGAGATCGGCCCCCAGCGCCGCGCAGTCCACCACCTCGTCCAGCGCCTGCGCGACCGAGGCCGCGGCGGGGTGGTCCGCCAGCGCGGCCTCCGCGCCGAGCGCGAGGAGCAGCTCGGCCGGGGTCCAGGGGATCCGCAGCCCCAGCAGGAGCCGGTCTCCGGGCTCGGCCTGCCAGGATACGAGCGTGCTCTCGGGCCACCCTGCCGCGCTCGCCGCGTGCTCGCCGAAGGACTCGGCCACGAAGTCCGCCTTCCCGTCGACGCCCGCGACCGGGGTCACCGTGCCCACCAGGGCTCCGCTCGACTCGAGCCCGGCCGCGCCGTCGAGCAGCCAGCGCTCCAACGCGTCGCGCAGGAGGCGGTTGCCGCCCCGGAGCGCGACGTAGCCGTGGAGCGCGCCGTCCCAGCCTCCGCTCGTCCGCGCCGTCGCGAAGTCGGCGTCGGGGGCGCGCGCGGGGGCGACCTCGAGCATCGCGTCGAGCAGGGCGTCGACGTCGTCGTCCGCGGCGCCTGCGAACGCGCTCGAGACGGCCGCGGCGGCCGGCGCCAGCAGCACGCGCCAGCTCGGGGTGATGGCCGTAAGGTCGAGGGTCAACCGGAGCGCGGTGCCCGCCAGGCGCAGCGGGACGTCCGAGAGCGGCACGGTGACGGCCGCGATCTCGTGGGCGGCGAGCGGGGGAACCTCGAGACAGCCCGCGATCTTCTCCTCGCCGCGGAGCGACACCGCGAGCGCTCGCCCCGCCGGGACGGACAGGACGGGATCATAGCCGAACGCGGCTTCGCTCACGATGTCGCCGTCCGCGGGGGGCACCCCCGCGAGATCGGCGCAAGCGGTGGTCGGGTGCGCGCTGGCGACCCAGAACTTCACGGTCCGCGCGCCCGGGTAGGCGGGGCTCACCGTCAAGGTCCCGGTGGCGCTGGAGGTCACCGTGACGGCAAGCTCGGCGGCCACGTCTTCACCCACCGAAGCGCGGACGCGAAATTCCGCGCTGGTGGCGTTGGTCGGGGCCGTGACCCCGACGACGGCGTTCCCGTCGTCGTCCGTGTCCACCTCCGTGCGGTCGAGCGAGGCGTCGAGCGAGTCGCCGAGCAGGGCGAAGCGAACGCGGTGCCGCCCCGGAGGGACGATCCGGACGGTGATCTCGCGCGCCTCCCCCGGGGCCATCACCAGCGCCCCCAGCGCGAAGGACGCGCCCGTCGCGACCGCGCCAGCGGGCTCTCCGGGGGCGGCGGTGTCCACCGTGGCGCCGGAGTCGGCCGTCGCGTCGTCGCCACCGCAGGCGCCGCCGAGGGCCGCGAGGGCGCCCAGGCCCCCCGCCGCCGCAGCGCGGAGCCCGGCCCCCGGCGCACGACCGGAAACGGAGCGAGACATCGGTGCCCCTCGAGAAGCGAAGCTTGTTACCCCTTAGCGTAGGCGGCCAAGGACCCGGCGCAAGGCGTTCCGTCGCCAGGCCCCCGGACTCCGCGGCGCGCGCGCCTCCCGGCTGCCGAACGAGGGGCGTGCTAACCTGGCGGCCCTGATGGCCTCGCCCTCGGTCGTCCCGGCCGCCGTGAGGATCCTGGTCGTGGACGACGAGCCGGGGCTCCGCCAGATGCTCGGCATCCTGCTCCGGCGGCACGGCTACGAGGTGGTGGAGGTCGCCGGGTTCGCGGAAGCCCGCGAGGCGATCGACCAGTCGCCCCAGCCGTTCCCGCTCGTCCTCACCGATCTCGCGATGCCCGACGGATCGGGGCTCGACGTCCTCGCCCACGCGAAGCGCCGCACCAACGCCACCGAGGTGATCGTCATCACCGCCCACTCCACCGTCGAGAACGCGATCGGCGCCGTCCGCGCCGGCGCCTACGACTTCGTCCGGAAGCCCTTCGATACGGCGGAGCTGGTCGCGCTCGTGCAGAAGGCCCTCGAGAAGCACGAGATCGTCCGGGAGAACCGCCGGCTGCGCGCCCAGATCGCCGGCGTGCCCGAGGGCGGCGGCCGGAGCCCTGCGATGCGCGCGGTGCTCGATCTCGTCGCCCGGATCGCGCCCACGCGCACCACGGTGCTCATCACCGGGGAGAGCGGGACCGGCAAGGAGCGGATCGCCCGTGCCATCCACCAGGGCTCCGACCGCCGCGAGGCCCCCTTCCTGGTGGTCAACTGCGGGGCGCTCCCCGAGGCGCTGATGGAGAGCGAGCTCTTCGGTCACGAGAAGGGCGCCTTCACCGGGGCGGCCGGGCGTCATCTCGGGCTCTTCCGCGAGGCCGACGGCGGCACGGTCCTGCTCGACGAGGTGGGCGAGCTCCCGCTCGCGCTGCAGGTCAAGCTGCTCAGGGTGTTGCAGGAGCGGCGCGTGCGCCCCGTCGGCGCGACCCAGGAGCTTCCGGTGGACGTGCGGGTCCTGGCGGCGACCAACCGGGACGTCGAGGCCGCGGTCGCGGCGGGGACGCTGCGCCAGGACCTCTACTACCGGCTCACCGTGATCCGCATCGAGCTGCCGCCCCTGCGCGACCGGCGGGAGGACATCCCCCTTCTGGCCGAGCGCTTCGTGCGGCGCTTCGCCCAGGAGATGGACAAGGACGTGGTCGGTTTCACGCCGGACGCCGCGCGCGCGCTCACGGGCTACTCGTACCCGGGCAACGTGCGCGAGCTGGAGAACATCGTCGAGCGCGCCGTGGCCCTCGCCGGAGCCCGCGCCATCGGGCTCGGCGATCTGCCCCCGGAGCTGGCCGGCGCCGCCGGCGCGCCGAGCTCGTCGATCCTGGAGCTGCCGCCCGAGGGGTGCGACCTGGACGCCGTGCTACACGAGGTCGAGCGGCGGCTGCTGGTGTCCGCGCTCGACCGCAGCGGCGGCGTGCGCACGGCGGCGGCGCGACTGCTCGGCGTCTCCTTCCGCTCCCTGCGCTACCGCCTGGAGAAGCACTCGCTGGCGGAGGGTGTCGACGGCGAGGAGGCAGAGGAGCCGCCTCCCTCGGGCAAGGGCTGACGCGCGGCCCCCGGATCCTCCGGGTGCGGTGCCTCGCCAAAGGGTGTAACCTTCGAGGGTGGTGTCGCGACGTCGTCCGCGCGGGTTCACGCTGGTCGAGCTGATGGTCGTGGTCGTGATCGTCGGCGTGCTCGCCGCTCTCGGCGTCGCGGGGCTCCGGTCGTACGTCATCCGTTCCCGCGCCGCCGAGGCGACGGCGATGATCCAGGCGATCCGGGCCGCCCAGGAGCGCTTCCGGTCGGAGTCCGGCGCCTACCTCGACGTCTCCGCCGACCAGAACGACTGGTGGCCCCGGCGTTCCAGGCTCGACGGGACGCTGGTAAGCTTCCGGGTCGCCTCACCGGACGCCACGGGGCGGCGCTGGGAGCTGCTCGCCGTCCAGGCGCCCGGGCAGGGCGTCCGGTTCGTCTACACCACGCGCGCGGGCCCGCCCGGGGTGGCGATCGGCGCGGCCGCCCCGATGGCCAACCCGGCCGCGGCCAGCGCCTTTTCCACCAGCGCGCTCGCCAACCAGAACTGGTACGTGATCGAGGCACGCGGCGACGTGGACGGGGACGGGGACGAGGTCTTCCTCTCGGCAGCCAGCTTCAACGCGCTGGTCGTGACGGGCGGCGCGGACTGATCTCGACGGCGGTCCCGTCAGGGGTGGGACACGGTGGATGTCGGGGAGCGGAGGTACGGGTGGGGTCTGATCGGACACCCCGCGCCGATCTCGGGTCATTCCTGACAGCGCGAAAATTGTCACAACCGCCGGAGGGTGTGACAATTCTCGGCAAGTCCCTCCAGCCCACGCCGCGCGAATCACCGCCATCGGCCCGGGAATTCCCAGCGCCGCGGTGCGGGCGGCGCCCCGCGGCGGCGGCACGGGGGGTGCATGGACCGCATCGCGTCGGAGCATGACTCGCCACCGCACCAGCGCACGAGGGTTCACCCTGGCCGAGCTGCTGATCGTGGTGGTCATCATCGGCGTCCTGGCCACGCTCGCCGTGTACGGCGTGCAGGCCTACGTGCGCAGCGCCCGCACCTCGGAAGTCTACAGCATGATCAACAACATTCGGGCCGGTGAGGAGGCGTACCGCGACGAGACGTATCGCTACCTCGACGTGTCGGGTGGCAACTATGGCGCCACCGCCCCCGGCTCGGTGGGGAGGAACAAGCGCGACTTCGCCGCCGACGCGAGCTCAGCCGTGCTCGACAACTTCGCCGTCCTGGGCGTGAGGCCGAACGCGCCGGTGATGTTCGCCTACTCCGTCGTCGCCGGGCCCCCGGGCGTGGTCCCGACCAACCCCGGCGTGCCGGGCGCGGACTTCAACTGGCCCGTCGCGGCCGGCCCCTGGTACGTCGTGCGTGCCCAGGGGGACCAGGACGGGGACGGCGACCTGAGCTACTTCGTGGGGTCCAGCCTCACCGACGAGATCACGAGTCACGCGCCGCGAGAATAGGCGAGGACTTCCGAGCAGAGCTCACCGCGGCGGGCGCCCCCGCCGCGGCCTGGATGGCGACAGGACCGGTGGGGCCTGTCGTCGAGACGAACCCCACCGGCAGCGTTAGAAGGGAGATTCAACGATGACGATGAAGAAGGGATCCCGGCGAGGCTTCACCCTCGTCGAACTCATGATCGTGGTGGCGATCATCGGCGTGCTCGCCGCCCTCGCCATCTATGGCGTGCGCCGCTACGTCTTCACGGCCAAGACGGCGGAGGCCAAGGAGGGCATCGGCCGCATCGCGAAGGACGCCTCCTCTGCCTACAACGCAGAGCGCATGGCCGGCACCGTCCTCCCGCTCGGCAGCACGGCCGCCGGCTCCAACCAGCTCTGCTGGGGCGCCTCCGCCACGGTGCCCAGCTCGTCGGCGAGCATCCAGGGCAAGAAGTACCAGAGCAGCCCCGCGGAGTGGAACGTCGACTCCTCCGCCGGCCCTGCGGGCAGCTCCGCCGGCTTCGCCTGCCTCGGCTTCTCGATGCAGGACCCGCAGTACTTCATGTACGGGTACACCACCGACTGCAACGGCGATTGCGATGCGAGTGGCGACATCTTCACGGCCTCGGCCAACGGGGACCTCGATGGCGACACCACGGTTTCGACCTACTACCTCGTGGGGCAGATCCAGTCGGTCGCCGGCAGCGGCATGGTCGTGACGGTGGCGCCGAACTTCGTTGACGTCGATCCGCTCGAGTAGCAGTCACCAGGACCGCGAACGACCCCGCGGGAAGGGATCCCTTGGGCACCCAGGTTCCGGCTCGGGATCGGAGGGAGCGGCGACGCGATGCCATCGCCTCGCTGCTCCCGGGTGCCCCCCTTCTCGGGGGGGCGGGCGGCCCCGGCCTGTCGTCGCGTGCCCGGCGGCAGAGGGGCTTCACGCTCGTCGAGCTGATGATCGTGGTGGCCATCATCGGCGTGCTCGCCGCCCTCGCCGTCTACGGCGTTCGACGCTACGTGATGACCGCCAAGACGGTCGAGGCGAAGGAGGGGAGCGGGCGCATCGCCAAGGACGCCTCCACGCGCTTCAACTCCGAGGTCATGGCGGGCACCGTCCTGCCCCTCGGCAGCGCCGCGGCCGTGTCCAACGAGCTCTGCGAGCAGGCGAGCCAGA
This sequence comes from uncultured Polyangiaceae bacterium, assembly GCA_964454025.1. Classification (GTDB taxonomy): domain Bacteria; phylum Myxococcota_A; class Polyangia; order Polyangiales; family Polyangiaceae; genus JAFGBI01. The sequence goes on from CAYVRP010000007.1 coordinate 108,076, forward strand.
TGATCCCTGGCAACTCGGCGCAGATCCGGGGGCGGAAGTACCAGAGCACGCCGGCCGAGTGGAACATGGACGCGACGGCCAGCACCCGCGGGGCGGCGGCAGGCTTCGCCTGCCTCGGGTTCTCGATGCAGGACCCGCAGTACTACGCCTACGACTACCGCACCAGCGGCCCCATCGGCGCCGTCGGGGGCCAGTTCACCGCGATTGCCTTCGGGGATCTGGACGGTGATCAAGAGCTCTCCACTTACACGCTCCGCGGTCAGATCCAGGGGTCCGACGTGGGCCTGGTGGTGACCGTGGCGCCCAGCTTCGAGAGCCAGTCCGAGAACGAGTAGGCGGGGGGTGGTCGGCGGCTTCGCGGACCGGGCCCGAGGTGCTAGCTTCGTCCCGTGCGTGCCCTCACCCCGGTCGAGGCGGCCCTGACGGTCGCGGTCGGCGGCTCCGTCCTCGCAGCGATGCTGCCGGCGTTTCTCGAGAACCTGCACGCTTCGGCGCTGGTCGAGCCCCTGGCCGGGCTGCAGAGGATCGCGGGGCGCGCCTGCGCGCTCGCGGCCGGGCGCGCCGTGACCCACGCCTTCCCGGCCACGGTGGGGCTCACCCCGGAGAAGGTGCCGCGCGGCGAGCGCGTGGTGGATCCACCCGGCACCTGGTCCCACCCCACCTGGCTCGAGCTCGGCTTCGAGCCCCCCACGCCGCACGCCTACTCGTTCGGGTTCACGAGCGAGCACGGGGCCACGCTCGCGACCTTCCGCGCCTACGCGCAGGGGGACCTCGACGGCGATGGCAGCCTGAGCACGTTCGCGATCACGGGCGCTTCGGCCGAGGGGCGCGCCCCGTTCGTCCAGCCCCTGGAGATGCACCGTGAGGTCGAGTGAGCGGCGTCGCGTCCCGCTCGAGGTCGTCCTCGGTGTGATCCTCGCCGTCGCCGGGGCCGTGGGTATCGGGCGGGCGCGCGCCGTGCTCGTCGCCTACCACGGCGCGCTGCGCGACGTCAGCGACGTCTACGCGCTCCCGAGCCCCGAGCAGACGGTAGGCGTCAGCCTGGGCTACCGCGCGGCGCTCGCGGATCTCATCTACGCGAACACCCTGGTCGGGTATGGCATTCGCTCCCAGGAGCGCCGTCCCTTCGAGTTCGTGGGGAACTACCTCGACACCGTGATCGCGCTCGACCCCGGCCTGCGGGAGACGTACTACTTCGCGGACACTCTGCTCACGCTGCAGGCGGTCCGGCCCCCGGTGGAGAACTACGTCAAAGCGCGCGAGATCCTCGAGCGGGGGCTCGAGCAATTCCCCTACGACGCCGAGCTGTGGCTGGTCGCGGGGCAGTACGTCGCGTACCTCGCGCCGAGCGCCTTCAGCGACCCGGAGGTGCAGAAGGAGTGGCGCACGGCGGGGGCGCGCCTCCTCGCGCGCGCTTGCGAGATCGGGGCGGACGATCGGGTCCTGTCCCGCAAGTGCATCGGCGCGGCCAAGACCCTCAACCGGGCCGGCGAGCGCCAGGCCACCATCCGCTTCCTCGAGCGGCTCCTCGCCCTCTCCGACGACCCTTCCGTCCGCGCCAAGGCGCGGGTGATGCTCGAGCGGGAGCTCGGGCAGGAGCTCGACGCCACGCTGTCCGAGCGGCGCTCCCGCTTCGAGGCCACGCGCCGCGCGGATCTGCCTTTCGTCGCCGAGGACCTCTATCTCCTGCTCGGCCCCCCGCTGGCGGCGCCGCGCTGTGCCGGCGGGCGCGGCGATCCCCTCGGCTGCGCGGCGACCTGGCGGGGATGGGTGGCGCGGCTCGGCGAAGCCGGGAGCCTCTAGCTACGGGAAGCGGACCGCCGCGACCGCGGTGCCGCCGGGCTTCACCACGACGCTCTGCATCTTCCGGCCGTACTGGGGATGCACGAACATCACCGTGTGGGTGCCGGCCGGCCCCGTCCAGCGCGTGGGCGTCGTGCCTACCGGGCGGCCGTTGACGAGGACGTTGCAGGCCGGGATCGAGTTGATGCTGATGGTCCCGGTCCCCGTCGTCGCGGTGGTCGTGGTGGTGGTGCGACCGGCGGCGGTCGAGCCCGTCGTTCGTCGCGAGCCCCCGGTGGCGGGCGTCGTGTCCTGACCGCCGGCGGGCGCCTTCCCGTACTCGGACAGGACGATCTCGAAGACCTTCTCGGCGATGCCGTCGTCGAAGGTGATGTCGCGGACGTAGTCCTGGAACCCCGCCTTGCTCGCCACCAGCTGGTACGGCTTCTCTGGCGTGATCTCGATGGAGATCGGCAGCCGAGGGAGCGGGCGGCGCTCGCTCCCGCTGACGAGCAGGACGCGCGCGTTCTCCGCGTTGAGGCCCGGCTTGATCTTGGCGAGTCCCTTGAGCACCTTCAACGTGGGCTCGATCGAGAGCACCTCGTCCTTGACGACCGTGACCTTCTTCTCCCACGGCTCGTAGCGCCCCTTCTCGTCCGAGATCCGCACCGTGATCTCGCCGGGGGCGAGGTCGTCGATGGTGGTCGGCAGCGGCCCCTTGTCCTTGCCGTCGACGCTCAGGCGCAGGCCCGTGCCCCGCGCGGTGACCCGGATCCCGGTGCCCCGCGTGGCCTTGGCGAGCTCGATCTTCTTCGGGTCGTTCTCGCCGGCGCGGAGCTTGATGGGCTCGGGCGCCGGCGCGTCGTAGCCAGTGGCGCTGGCCTTGACCACGTAGGTCCCCGGCGGGGCGTCGGTGATCGTGCACGGAGAGCGGTCGCATTGCTTGACGGTGGCGCCCGTCGAGTCCTCGACGACGATCTCGACCGCGTCGATGGCCTTGTTCTCGGGGCCCGCGACCGTGATGACCAGCGAGGCCCTGCCGAACGGTCTGAGCAGGAGGATGGCCGCTGCCGCCGTCGCCGCAACGGCGACGAACGCGGCGAGGAGTATGAGCCAGCGGCCGCTCGTAGAGGGCGTGTCGGGGATGGCGACGGCGCGGGCGCCGCTCCGCGACTCGGCGCGGGGCAAGAGGGCGGCGGCTCCCCCGGAGGTGCTGGCGAGGGCGCCGGCCGCGCCGAGCCGGTGCTCGAAGCCGGGGGGGGGCGCGCCAGCGGCCGGTGGCGGTGCTCCGGCGGCGGGTGGTGGGGCGCTACGAAGCAGCGCCTTGGCGGCGTCTTCCTGGCCGCCCTTCTCGTACACGCTCGTCTTCTCGTCGTCGTCGTCCCAGTCCATCTCCATCGGACCGGAAGCGGGCGGTGGGGGTGCGACGCGTCCCGGCGCGGGTGGTGGTGGGAGCGATGGCGAGGGCCGGGCGCCGGGTGGCGGGGGCAGCGACGGGGAGGCCAGGCCGGTCACGGATCTCTCCCCCAGTGCATTGTTGGAGGGCGCCCGCGAGCTGATGCGCGAATCCGCACGCTTTTACACCGTGATCCAGGCCGGCCCGCTGCCCGCCGCCAGCATGAGCGAGCCGCTGGT
>CAYVRP010000008.1:0-110644 GCA_964454025.1 uncultured Polyangiaceae bacterium
CCTGGCCGCCCGCCGGCGGCAACGGGCGCCGGCCGCGGCACCGCGCGCGCCCGCCGCGAGGCCCGCCAGCGCGGCCCGCCTGATCAACTGGCGGGGGGGCCACCCGGGCGCGGGGGGGGGCGGAGGGAGAGCCGGAGCAGGGGCTGGCGGGGAGGCGGGTCCATCAGCGCGGCGATCCAGCGGTAGTCGTCGAGCTGTTCGAGCGCGATCTTGATCGCCATCGTGAGCGGCAGGCTGAGCAGCATCCCGGCGACGCCCCAGACGTAGCCCCACACGACCAGGGAGAGGACCACGACCAGCACGGAGATGCTGAAGCGGTTGCCCTGCACCAGCGGCTCGATGATGTTGCCGATCACCATGTGGATCGCGAAATAACCGATCGCGACCACGGCGCCGACCGCGGGATCGTACTGCAGGACGGCCAGGATGACGGTGGGCACCCCGGCGATCAACGCGCCGACGTTGGGGATGAAGTTGAAGAGGAACGCCACCAGGGTCAGAAGCTCCGCGAAGTCGATCTTCAGCAGGACGAGCAGGAGATAGACCGCGGCGGCGATGCCGAGGCTGACGTAGGTCTTCAGCACCAAATAGCGGCGGACCTCGGTCGAGATCCGGCTGAAGACGCTGAGATCGGCGTCCGGGCTGGACAGGGCTCGGCGGAGGCGGTCGGGGAAGTCGGCGACCTCGAGCAGGATGAACACCAGCACCAGCACGACGACGGTGGTGTCACCGAGCAGTCCAGCGAGCCCCGCCAGCGTCGAGCTCACCATGCCGACCAAGGTGCTCGGCTCGAGCGCGTCGCTCGCGGCGGTCCAGTCGACCGCGATGCCGTGCGCGCCGAGCCACCGGGAGACGTGCCAGAGGGTGGCGTCGAGGCGAAAGGCGTAGGTGGGCCAGCCGGCGACGAACGACGTCATGGACGTGACCACGACGCCCGCGAAGAGGGACAGCACGCCGACGACGCCGAACGCGACCACGGTCACCGACGCCCACACCGGGATCCGATGGGAGCGAGCCCAGATCACGAAGGGCGCCGTGAGCTGGGCGAGGAACGCGGCGAAGACCAGCGGGACCAGCACGGACTCGGCGGCCTTGAGCCCGGCGACGATGATCACGACGCAGGCGGTCCCGACGAGGAAACGCTGACCCGGCGACGAGCGGGGCATGACGGGCGTCCAGTAGACACCGGGGCGCGGAGTCGGGAAAGAAGGTCCGCTCTCCGAACCGGCGCTCCGGCGGGGTCGCGCGGCGAGCGTCGCGAAACCGGCAGTTCGCCGCGCGGGCTAGCCCCCGGTCCCGACCTCGCCCGCCGTCGCGCCCGCGCCCGCGGCGCCGGCCGTCCCGCTGCTCGTCGGGCCGCCAGCTTGGGCGCCGCCGCTCGCTGCCCCGGCGGCGCCGCCCGCCCCCGCGAGGGCCTGGCCTCCGGCCCCGCCGATCGGCGCTCCCGCTGCGCCTCCGCTCGGGGCGCCCCCGCTCGCGGCGCCGCCTCCGGCCTCGCCCGCCGTCGCGCCTGCGGCGCCCGCCGCCCCGGCGGCACCGCCGGCACCGCCGGCGCCGCCGGCGCCGCCCTCACCCGTGTCCGGGACTCCCTCGGGGGGAACGCCCCAGACCAGCACCCCTTCGACGTAGACGGCGATGCGATCGGCGTCGCCGAAAGAGTAGTCGTTGGTCTGGGTGAAGGTTCCGGTCCGATATCCCTCGGTGTGGATGCGGACCTGGAGCTCGCTCGAGGTTTCCGCCTCGGGCACCAGCCAGCCCTGATCGAAGCCGAACTCGACGTAGTCCGTGGCGTACGTGAAGGCCGCCTCGCCGAACGTGGCGTTGACGTTGCTGCTCGACGTGAACGCGCCGCTGACGTAGTCGAATTCCGCGACCAGCACCTGTCCGGTTTCGTCGGTGAACCAGTAGCGGATCGTCACCGTGGACAGATCGATGGGCGCGGCGCTGTCGTTCTCGAGCTCGAGCACGAAGCTCAGCTGCTGCCCGGAGGCCCCCTCCGTCCGATCCGTGTAGCGCAGCGTCAACACACCGGTCGAGTAGGCGCCGGCGCTTCCCCCGACGGGGCGCACCCCGCCGCCTCCACCCTCGCCGCCCTCTCCCGCTACTCCGCCGGCGGGCGCGGTGCCCGCTTCGTTCACCAAGCCACCGGTCGCCGCTCCGCCGTCCGTCACGGCGCCCCCCGCCGTCGCGCCGCCGCCGGTGCCGCCGCCGCCCGTGCTCCGGCCGCCCGTGGTCGGGGTGCCGCCGAAGGCGCGGAACCCACCCGTGGTCGCGCCGTCGTCCGACCCGCCAGTGGCCAACGCCCCCGGCCCCTCGTCCTTGGCGCAGCTCGCCACCGCGAGCAGCGCCATCACCGCACCGACCCTCACCCAAGTGCCGACCACCATTGCCTGGTACCTCCCGGAAGGAAACGGGCGAAGACTACGGCAGCGCAGGTCGTGGTCAACGCCGTCCACCCAGGACGGCCACTCAGCCGCTGCAGGGCGGGTGTTCCTCGTCGCGGCCAGAGCGCCATTCCGACCGGTAGCGCGGGCCGCCGTGGTCCGCGCGCAGCGAGGCCGGACCTTCGGGGATCCTCCGCCGCGGCGCGCGCCTGTCTTCGGCACGCTCCGGCGCCGTGATCCTCGCGGAGGTTCGCGCTCGCGCGGGACGCGCCGACGTCAGATCCGCCCGAGCCAGGCCACCGCCTCCACGTGGTGCGTGTGGGGAAAGAGATCGTACGCGGCGAGCTCCCGCAGGGCGTAGCCGTGCTCGCGCAGCGTCCGCACGGCGCGCGCGAAGCTCGGAGGATCGCAGCCGATCAGAACGACGAACCGCGGCCGCGCCGCCAGCACACCGGGCAGCGCGGCGCGCGCGCCGGCGCGCGGTGGATCGAGGAGCACGAGCTCCGTTGCCGGGTGCTCGGCCGCGAGCCTGGGGGCGATGATCTCGGCGCAGCCGACGCGGAACTCGCCGCCGGACAGCCCTGCCGCGCGAGCGCTCGCGCGCGCTCGCGCGACGGCCTCCGCCGACCGCTCGACGACCAGGCCCCTCATCCCCGTGGCGAGCAGGGGCAGCGCGAAGTTGCCCGCTCCGGCGAAGAGGTCCGAGAAACCCCGCACGTCGCGCTGGATCGCGCGTGCGACCAGGTCGCCGACCATCCGGAGGTTGACCGCCCAGTTCACCTGCGTGAACGTCTCCGGCCCGACCCGAAGCTCCAGCCCGCCCGGCAGCGGAAACCGCTGCTCCGGGGCGTCGCCGGTCGAGGCGCCCGCCACCCAGACCGCCGCCAGTCCGCCGAGCGCCCGGGTCAGCGCCCGGAGCGCCGCCGCTCCGGCCCCGGGGCGCGGGGCGCCCACGGCGACCAACGAAGGTCCGCGCGGCGCCGCGCGGAGCTCGATCGACTCGAGCGGCGCCAGCGCGCCCGGTCTGGCGGAGTGGAGCGCGTCGAGCCCGGCGTTCACCGGCTCCGAGCAGACCCGACAGCGGTCGATGGCGACCAGATCGTGCGCGCGCCGCCCGTGGAACCCGACCCGCCCGCGCGCGTCCACATGCAGGCGCGCGCGATGCCGGTAGCCGAGGTCGCCCCCGGCGGTCACGACCGTCGGCGGCGCCGAGTCCCCACCGAGGCGGCCCGTGCGCCGCAGCGCATCCGCCAGGATCTCCGCCTTGGCTCGGACCTGGGCCGGCCGCGCCAGGCGCATCAGATCGCAGCCGCCGCAAGCGTCGGCGAAGGGGCAGGGAGGTTCGACGCGGTCGGGGCCGGGCGCGACCAGCCGGAAGCTCCTGCCGCGGAGGAAGCCGCGGTGCCGTTCGACCTGCTCCGGCGCCACCCGATCTCCTGGCAGTCCGCCGGGCACGAAGACGATCGGCCCCGGGCCCGCGCGCGCGAGCCCCTCGCCGCCGGGGGCCAGGCGCTCCACGGTGAGGGTCGTCGCCACCGTGCCTCGCCGCCGTCCTTCAGTAGGCGCTCACCGCGATCCGGTTCCCCTCCGGGTCGCGTGCATAGGAGGTATGGTCCGTGCGGTCCTCGATCGGCGCTCCCGCCGCGGCGAGGCGCGCCTCCAGCGCGGCGCGCGCCTCGCCCGTGACCCGGAACGCGAGGAGGAAGAGCCCGCGCCCCACCCCGTCCACCCGCCGCGGCGCGGCCGCGCTGCGCGCGATCATCAGCAGCGCCTCCCCGCGCCCGCGCCCGCCGCTACGGAGCGCGCCGACACCGTCACGGTGACGGGCTCGCTCGGGGAGCCCGAAGATGTCGCGGTAGAACGCGGCCACGCGCTCCACGTCCGCCGCCCCCAGCGCCACGTGGTGCAGCGCGAGCGATCCGCTCGGACCCTCCCTCACGCGTCCTCGCCCGCGGCCCCCTCGTCTTCGTCGTCCTCGCCGAGGCCGCAATTGTAGAGAAAGTCGCGCACGAAATCGGTCATCTCCTCCGACCAGCCGTGCTCGGCCCCGTACTCCTCGACGCGGTCCAGGTCCGCCTGGATCGCCTCCAGACGGTCGGTATCGAGGCGCTGCATGCACGCCTCCACGCGCTCCAGCGCGGCGTTGGCCATGTCCGCGTCGACCGCCTCGTCGTCCGCGAAGTCGAGCAGCGACGCGACGTGCAGCAGCGCCAGGAGCACCGGATCGACCCCGAGCGACTCCGGCACCAGCGGCATGATCGTCTCGTCGTCCGCTCGGGCACCTTCTCGATCGTCCTGCACGATCCACCTCCTGTGGGTGAAGGCTTCGCGCCGTTCCGCGAGCGGGTCAAGCCGGGGCGAGACACAGCCATGACGCCCGTGTCACGGGATCAGGCGCCGCGCGGCCTTCGGGCCGCCGCGCGGCGCCCCCGGACCGAGGCCGACCAGATGGGCGCCGCGCGAAACCCCGGGGATCCCGGCGAGCCCGACGCGCGCCGGTGCGTGGGAATGGTTCCTGCATGGAGGAGGTTCAACGCAAGGAAGGCGCGATGGGCGATCACGGCAGAGCTCCCTCGGGTCCGGCGCTGCGCATCGCAGCGTCGGCGGACGACCGCGGCGGGGCGCGCGAGAGCGCCTCATCACGGCCGAACCCCACGCGACCGTCGAGCGGGATTCTCCCGCTGGACCGGAACGCCCGGATCGACGAGAAGATCCGCATGCTCGTCGCGGCGCTCGCGGCGCTCCCCGCACCTGACCCGCGAGTGCGGCTCGCCCGGTTGGCGGCGCTCCGCCGTGACGAGGTCCTGCTCGACGGGCTCCTCGCCGAGGCTCACGCGGCGCTCCGCCGCGTCAGCGCCGTCCCGCCGCCCCGCCGGCGGGGTTGAGCCGTCTCGCCGCGCAGACGATCGCTGCCGCCCGCCGCGGGCGCGCCCTGACCCAGCGGCGCCTCACGAGGCGCCGCTCGCGCCTGATTGCGCCCCGGGTTCCCCGTGCCCGGCGGCCTGAGGCATGGATGCCCCCGCCGTCGCGCGCGTCGATCTAGAGGTCCCCGTTCGCCTCCATGGCGGCGAGCTTCTCGTCGATGTCCTCCTGGCTCAGGCACTCGGACCACCCGGGCTCGCCATCCTCGCCCTTCTCGCACACCTGCATACCGACGAAGCAGCTCACGATGCCGTTTACTTCGGGGAGGTAGACGGTGCACTCCTTCGTCTCCCCGAGCGTGGAGCAGTCGTCGCCGGGCGGAGCGGGTGGGGGGGGCACTTCGTCATCGTCGTCGTCGTCGTCGATCGTGCCGGCCTCGACCGGTGCCGGCCCGTCCTCGTCTTCACCGTGCGTCCCGCAGCCCACCGCGAACGCCAGGGCCAGGATGACGCCGAGGACCGAGTCGCCGAGGGGGAGCGAACGCAGGCTTGTCATGGCGTTGACCGGAGGAGGCGAGGACGACCCTCGCCGAATGTAGCTAGGTTATCACGTGCCGTGGGTCGTGTCATTCGAGGCGACCGCCTCCCCGGTCACGCGCCCCCCGCTCCGCTCGCGCCGCGGTGGGGCACGAGTCGGGATCTGTCGCACACGCGCGGCCACGCGGCTTGCTCCAGCCCGGGGCCGGGCGCGCGAACCGCCGGGACCGCCCCGTCATTGCACGACCACGTTCAGGGTGGCGACGGCGGCGTCACGGTCCTTCTGCCCGGCGGAGTAGCGTACGAAGACCCGTCCGATCTCGGACTCGAGGTGGCGTGCGCGCGCTGGAGTGAGCACGCCGAGCACGGGCACCAGCAGCGTGCCCGCCTCGATCCGCGGCCGCAGCGGGATCGGCCGGCACCGGGCGGGATCCAGCGGACGGAGGCGACCCCCGAAGCCGAGCCCGAGCAGCGCTCCGGGGCCGCCGCGATGGACGACGACGTAGTGAACGCGGCGCGGCCCGTCGTCGCACTCCACGGAGCTTCCCACCGCGCCTGCCTCCGTCAGCAACCGGAAGGACCCCGGCGGCAACACCTCCGCGCGTTTCCCCGCCCCGGACGGGTGGTCGTAGTCGAGGTCCAGGTAGGCCACGCGGGGCGCCTCCGCGGTCCCCCCCTCGACGACGATGGCCCGCTGCATCCCGGTACCGGACGCCCAGGACGTGAGGACGAGATCGCCCGGCTGCGCGCGCTCGCCCGGCGGCAACGGGATGATGAGGACGTTCGGCAGCGCCTCCAGGACGCCGCCCGGCACCTCGAGCACCGCGGCCTCGGAGCCCGGCGCGACCATGCGCGCCGCGAAGTAGACGAAGGACTGGCTCTGCGCGCCCGCGGTGAGCGCGTTCTTCACCCAGCGCTGCGGTGGAGCCAGGACGCGATCGCCGGCACGCGCCGAGGTCGTCGCTGCCGGGTACGGGAACGGGAGCTTCGCGTCCTCGGGGCCGGCGCTCGGCGGGGGCGCGCTCGCGGCGGCCACCGGCGCTTCCCCCGCCGCTGCGCTGCCCGACATGGGCGCGGAGGCACGGGCTTCGGCGCGCCCGGCCCGCGTCGCGTCTTCGCCGGGGGCGGCTGGCGTCGCCGAGCGGCAGCCAGCCGCGAGGAGCACGGCGACGAAGGCGAAGCGGACACGACGGACCCTGCCCTGGGTGACGCCCGCAAACGGCGAGCCGCGGCGGCTCATGCCGGCACGGTAGAACGCCGGCCCGCTGCCGTCACGCCCTCATCGACGCCGGACACGGCGCCGGGTGGGAGGACGTTGATCCGCCCGCGCCGCGTGGTAGGACCGGCGCCGCGTCGAGCCCGCGACGGGAGCGGGCCCCGGCGTGTCGTCGAGGTCGTCATGGTGCGGGTCAAGCTGATCGGTGCGGGAGGATACGGGGGCATCGGGCTCGTGGAGCTGCTGCGGCGCCACCCCGAGGCCCGGCTCGTCACGCTGGTGGATGTCGAAGGTGTCGGCAAGCGCCTCTCCGATCTCTGGCCCTACCTCGACGGGTACTGCGACGAGGTGATCGTCGCCCCTGACTCGGACGCCGCGCGGGGGTCGGAGGCGGACGTCACGTTCTTCGCGACGCCGGACGGCGTGGGGCAGGGGGCCGCGCCCGCCGAGATCGCCGCGGGGCGCCGCGTCATCGACTACTCCGGCGATTTCCGGTTCGACTCCGCCGCGCTCTACGCCGAGTACGCCCGCCGCATCGGCCGGGATCCCGTGCACCGCGCCCCCGACCTGCTCGCCGGGAGCGCCTATGGCCTCACGGAGCTCCACCGCACCGCCATTTCTCGCGCGCGCGTGGTGGGGAACCCGGGCTGCTTCGCGATGGCCTGCATCGTCGGCTTCGCCCCGGCCGTGCGGCACCGGCTGGCCGAGATCGAGGGGCTCGTGTGCGACTGCAAGACCGGGGTTTCCGGCGCCGGCAAGAAGCCCTCCTCGGCTCACCACTACCCGGAGCGATACGAGAACACCAGCGCCTACCGCCTCACCGGGCATCAGCACGTGATGGAGATCGAGCGAGAGCTCGGCGAGCTCGCGGGCACCCCGGTGCGCGTCACCTTCACGCCCCAGGTCGTGCCGATGGTGCGCGGGATCCTGGCTTCGCTCTACGGGCGCCTCGCGCCCGGGGTGACGCACGCGCAGGTGCTCGCCGCGTACCGTGAGGAGTACGCGCGCGAGCCCTTCCTGAAGGTCCAGGACTTCACCTCGCCGGCCGGGACCAGCGACGTCCGCGGCTCCAACCGGGTCCTGGTGACCGTCGCCTGCGACGAGCGAACGGGGACGTTCCGCGTGATAAGCCACATCGACAACCTGGTGAAGGGCCAGGCGGGCTCCGCGCTGCAGAACATGAACGTGATGTTCGGCCTCCCGGAGACGCTCGGGCTCGACGGCGCGCCGCAGCACCCGTGAGCGGTTGCTGCGTGGGGGCCGCGGCGGCGTCGTCCGCCCATCGTCGAGCCCCATGGCCCGAGCGCCGCCAGCTCCGGCGGCAAGGGAGCGGCCGCGGAGAAGGCGGCGACGACCGCGTCGCCGTCCCAGCGCACGAGGCTCGCGTGCAGGGCGTGACGCGCGCCGAGCGTCGGGTGCGCCGCGCCGCCGTAGACGGCGTCCCCCACGATCGGGTGGCCGGCGCTGGCGAGGTGAGCGCGGATCTGGTGGCGCGCCGCCCGCCGCGCCTCGACCTCGAGCAGGGCGAGCCCACCCGCGCGGGCGCCGACCCGATAGCGCGTCGTCACCGGACGCGACCCGGGCACCGCGCGATCCATCGGGACGACGCGCACGCGGCGCGCGCTCCGCTCGTGGGGCACCACGGGTGCCGTCACCTCCCCGACCGGGGGCAGCGCGCGATCCTCCACGACGGCGAGGTACCGCTTGTCCAGCAGCTCGGCGGTGATCGCCGCCCGCAGTCGCGTGAAGGCCTGCGGGCACCGCGCCGCGATCACGAGGCCCGAGGTCTGGTTGTCCAGGCGGTGCACGATCCCTGGCTCGAGCCCGCCGAAGCCCACGTCCAGCAGGTCAGGGTATCGGCCGAGCAGGGCGTTGACGAGGGTCCCCCGCTCATGGGGGGTGCGCGGCGCCGTCGGCTGGCCCGCGGGCTTGTCCACGATCACCAGATCGTCCCGCTCCAGCACGACGACCAGACCCGCGCCGAACTCGGGCGCGGGCCGTGCGCGGTCCGGGACCCGCACCACGACGGTGGCGTTCGGGACGAGCGCGGCCCCCTTGCTCCGCCGCCGCCCGTCGACGGTGACGTCGCCTGCCGCGCAGAGCGCGGCCGCCGAGCGGCGCGACAGCGCCGGGACGTGGTGGGCGACGAACGCGTCGAGGCGCATTCCCCCCTCCGCCTCGGCGACGACGAGCCGGACCTCCGTCAAAACCTGCCTGTCAGACCGGCGCCCACGAACGGCGGCGCCTGGGGTAGGGTGGCCGGGGCGACGACCCCACCGTAGGGGAGCACCGCGGTTCCCGCGGCGTCCCGCGGGCGCCAGCGGGGCCGGTCGGGGCGGGTCGCGAACGCGCCGATGGTGGCCCCGGCCAGCGTCCCGGCGCCGATGGACGCGAGCCAGGCGCGGGTTTCCGTCGGGGACTGGTAGTCGCCCACCATGAGGGGGCTGCCCAGCGCCGCGCCGCCGCGCGCCCCCAGCCCGGCGAGCAGGTCGACGAACAGCACTCGCGACGCCGATCCCTCGAACCGGGTCCCGACGGCGCCCGCGACCAGCACGCCACCGATGGCGCCGTACCCCAGACCGAGGTGGAGGGGCTCGGTCGTCGTGCCGGCGACCGCCGCCTGCACCAGGCCGCCGAGGAAGGTGCCGAACAGGCCGCCGGAGTGGGCGAGGGCTGCGCCCCCCCCTTCTACGTGGCCGAAGCCGGTCGCCGCCGTCGCCAGGGCCATCCCCCCCGAGGCGCCGAGTAGCCCGTACAGGTACCGCTCCTCGCTTGGCTCGACCGCGTACCCATGGGCCAGCAGGAGCCCGGCGGCGCCCGGCCATTGAATGCCGCTGGCGACGAACCAGGCGTCGCCCACGGTCACGTTCCACTCGTCGGCGACGACCATGGACGCGCCCAGGCCGAGTCCCGCCCCCAGCGCGGTCAGCGGATAGACCAGCCGCGCGTCGTCGCTCCCGCTGGCCTGCTGTACGGAGAGCCCGGCGTAGCCCCCGAGCACGGTCATGTTGAGGGCGAGCACGGGCCGCCCCGCGGAGCGGGCGCGCTCCACCGGCGTCGCGGGGGCGGGCGTTGGCCGCGCCTCGGTCCCCGCGCTCACCTCGCCCCTCCCCGCTTCCACGACGTCCCGGAGCAGGCGCATCGCCTCGACCTCCAGCGAGGAGGGGTCGACCCGCTCCTGGCGCGAGAGGACCACCTTCGACCCGGGCGCCACGGCGACGATGCGGACGACCAGCTCGCCGCGCTCCGGCGCCACCTCGGGGGCGCTCACCCAGGCAGCCTCCGCGCGCGCCACGAGCTCCTCCTCAGTCGGCGCTGCGGCGAGGTCGAGTCGAGCCGCCAGATCCAGCGTGAGCCCGAGATCCTGCACGGCCTCGCTCAGCACGAGATCGATCTCGCGGGCCGCCTCCTCCAGGCGCGCGTTCTGCTCCTCGACGTCGCGTCGCGGCCGCGCCGCCGGCAACGGGCTCTTGCGCGCCGTGGTCGGCAGCAGCACGACGCTGGACGGTTCGGCGTGCACGACGGTCGCGCCGGTGGTGGCGGCGAGCAGCGCGAGGAGCGCGCAGCGACCCGGCGTCATCCCGTCCCGACCTCGCGCGCGACCGACACTCGAACCCACCGGAGCTCCTCCGCGCGCGAGCTGGACGCCCCCCGCTCAGAAGAGCACGCTGACGTTGAGCCAGCCGTCTACCAGGTTCGCGTCGTCGACCTTGAAGCGGTAACCCGGCGTGTTCAGGGTGCGGCGGTAGTTCGGGTTCGGGATACCCGTCGCCGAGAGGATCCCCCCGAGCTGCGCCGTGGAGCTGGTGCGGCAAGGACCCGCCTCGTACAGATCGCCGGAGAAGTCCGGGTTGCACGCCTCGTCGAAGGTGATGAAGTGCGGCTGCACGTACTGGTAGCCGAGCCCGAGGTTGAACTTCACGTACTCCCCGGCTTGCCAGGTGGCCTGCCCGCTGAGGCTGAACTCGGCGTGCTGCTGCACGTCGGTGATGCCTGTGAAATAGACCTTCTGTGACTGCGGGTCCACGATCGAGGCCGTCGCCTGGCTCTGGGTCGGGTCGGCGGGGTAGCCTGGCGTCTCGGGATCGATGTACTCCGGGTTGCGCTGGTACCCCGCGTAGTGCGGCCGGCGCAGGCTGCGGGCGTCGCTCGACCCCAGGGCGTCGAAGAGCTCGGAGTAGTCCCGCCCTTCCGAGACGTAGGTGCCGAGGAAGCGGAGATCGAAGGTCAGCCGCTGGTACCGCTCGCGGATCTCCCAGGGGATGATGGCGATACCCGCGATGAAGTTGCCGCGGAGCGGCGGGTGGTTGACGAGCGACCCCTCGAGGTCGGTGAGCCCGTAGTCGCTGTTCTCCTTCGGGAACTCGAAGAGCGCGCGGAACCCGCCGTAGGGCTCGACGTACTTCACCCGCTTGCTCACCAGGCTGTAGACCTGCAGGCCGGTGACGCCCCGGCTCACCCCTGCCCCCGGGTTCGAGGAGAAGACGCCCTCCAGCGGGACCCCGTCCGCCCCCACCGCGTCCCCATCCTCGCCGTTCCGGTTGTAGTCGGACGGGTTGGCGCAGTCGACCTGGGATGTCCCGTCGACCTGGTTCAGCGGCTCCGGGGAGGCATTGCAGGCGTGCATCGGCTCGGAGACGTCGATGCGCCCTTCGATCCCTCCGATCCAGGTGGGGCGCACCCAATTGCGCGCCTGGTTCATCAGCGCGAACTCGAGCCCGAGGGCGAGGTACTCGACGCCGCTGCGCGTCGGAGACTCGAATGGGAGGCGGAAGAGCTGCTCGCCCGGCTCCCCGCGCAGGGTGAGGGACTGGCTCTCACCGGCGCCCTCGAGCGCCTCCAGCTTGCGGTGGTTCGCCAGGATGATCGGCATCCGTGCGTAGATGGCGATGTCCCGGTAGAGGCCGAGGTCGACCCGCGGCAGAAGGCGGCTGGTCCGCTCCCGGTACCGGGCGATCTCGAGGTCGTCGCTGACGTAGCCCCCGGTCGTCAGCCCGGGCTGGGAAACGGCCGTCTCGCGGCGGATCTTCGCGCGCTTGGAGGTCTGCTGGAAACCGAGCGAGATCGAGACGTCGAACGGATCGTCGACGTCGAAGGAGTCGACGATCTGCATCACCTCGGCCGGCTCGTTGAGGACGCTCGGCTCGGTGGCGCGCCGCGGCTCCTGCGCCAGCGCGGACCCGGCGACCACCAGCAGGAGCCCCGCCGGAGCCGCCACCGCCTGCCGCCCCCAGCCCGCCCAGCTCGTCGCGCGTTTCCGGCCCATTCTCGCCGCCTTGTGCCAGGTGACGCTACCGGCGCCGGGGCGAAACTGTCAACGGACCATGTGGGCGCCGAACCCGTCGCCGCCCGGGGCCCCAAAACCGGCCCGAGGGCCGTGGCGCGTCTTCGCCGGGCGCTGCCGGGCACTCCCGCTCGACACGTTTCGGCGCTACTCGCGCGGATTCACGCTCACCAGGGTCTTGCGTCCGTCGTCCTCCCCGTCCACGAACATCTCGGCCGTGATGTCCTCGGCGGCCAGCTCTTCGCGCGCGTGACCGAGCTCGCGGTTGGTCTGGGCGAGGCGGTCCGCGAGCACCCCGGTGAATTGCCAGAGGAGCTTGACCGCGAGCTGGTGCTCCTTGCGCAGGATCTCGAAGAACTCCGAGCGGCTGAGGACGATGAGCTCGCTGTCCCCGTTGCTCGTCACCGTTGCCGACCGGGGCTGGTTCCGGATGAGGGCCATCTCGCCGAAATGCTCCCCCGGCGTGAGCCGGGCGAGATCGGTGTCCCCCTTCTTCACCTTCACCTCCCCGGCCAGCACGATGAAGAGGTCCTCGCCGATGTCTCCCTCGCGGATGATGACCTCGCCGTCGCGGTAGGCCTGGACGACCGTGACCTGGAGCAAGCGCAGGATCTCGCGATCGCTCAGGGTCCGGAACAGCGGCATCCGCGCCAGGATGTCCCGCTGGAGCTGGATGCGGCGCGCCCGCTTCTCGTCGCGCGTGGTCGCGTCGCCGACGGTGACCACCACCGTCGTGATGTTGTCCCTGCCGCCCGCCGCGTTGGCCGCCTCGATGAGGCTCTCGGTGACGCGGTCCTCGGACGGCTCGGAGAGCAGCGCCCCGAGGCGCTCGGGCTGGTCCTCGAAGTAGCCGCTCAGACCGTCCGAGCAGAGCAGGAAGCGATCGCCGCTGACCAGGTCGATCACCAGCGACTCGGGCTCGGCGTGGTCGAAGACCCCCACGGCGCGCGTGATCGCGTTCTTGGGCGCGATCTCCTCGATCCGCTCGCGCGGGAGCTTCTTGCGGCGGATGAGCTCGTTGTAGACGGTGTGATCCTCCGTCACCTGCTCCAGCACGCCGTCGCGCAGCAGGTAGACCCGGCTGTCTCCGCAGTAGGTGATGAAGGCCTGCTGGCCCAGGATGAGCAGCAGCACCAGCGTGGTCCCCATCCCGCGCTTGCTCGGATCGCGCAGGGCCTCGGCGTGCACCCGCGCCGAGGCCCGGTTGACCGCGAACTCGAGCATGTTGGTGATGTCCCGCTTGGTGACGCGGTCCACGCCGGTCTTGGCGGCCACGTAATCCTGCAGCAGATCGATCTCTCGCTTGATCTCCTCGTGGATGACGCGGACCGCGAGCGCGCTGGCGATCTCCCCGGCCGCGTGCCCGCCCATGCCGTCGCAGACCATGAACAGGGACAGCTTCTTGTCGACGAGGAAGTTGTCTTCGTTGTGGTCCCGCTGGCGACCGACGTTCGTGACCGCCGAGTAGCGGAGCTCGGTGAAGCTCATCGCGGGGCACGATACCCGAGCCCAGACGGGCCGGCCACATGGACCGGCGGCCCGCCCGCGGCCCCCGGGCCTGCTCGCGCGGTCAGCGGGCGCGGTGAAGCAGCCCCCGGTCGAGCAGCGACGAGGCCCCGTCGCGGGCCACGATGACGTGGTCGAGTAGCGGGACCGCGACCACCTCGCAGGCCGCGGCGACCGCGCGGGTCATCGTCACGTCCTCGCAGCTCGGGGCGGGATCACCGCTCGGGTGATTGTGGACGAGGACGAGCGCGCTGGCGGCGCCACGGATCGCCGGCCGCAACACGTCGGCGGGGGTCAGGGCGCAGGCGTGGAGCCCGCCTTGCGCCACGCGCGTGGCGGCGCGCAGGTGGGGCCTACCGTCGAGCAGGAGCACCCACACCTCCTCGTGCTCCAGGTGCGCGAGCCGCGGCCGCGCCCAGCGCACGACCGCCTCGTGCGACGCGAGGATCTCGCCCTCCACGTCGGCGAGCAGCGCGCGCCGACCGAGCTCGACGGCGGCCAGGAGGCGCGCGGCGGCGCGTCGCGGCAGGCCGCACTCGATCAAGGTCGCCGCGTCGGCCCGCGCCAGCCCGCCGATCCCGCCCACCGCCGCGAGGACCTGGACGGAGCGCGCCGCGACCGAGGTCGCGTTCCCGCGCTCACCGGTCACCGTGCGGATCAGACGCCAGAGCTCGCCGGTCTCCCCCGGCTCGGCCGGGGGCCTGGTCGCCGGCGGGTGCGCTCCCGGTCGCTGCCGTGCCCGCCCCGAGGCGCCGCCCAGGCCGCCACGCTCCCGCGGTTCCCGCCGTGTCGTCTCGTCCATGCCCCCCGCCGTGCACGCCTCGTGCCGCCGTGAGCCCCGCGCCCCCGGGCCTCCCCGCCCTGGCGCGCCGCCAGTGGCGCCGGCGCTCCTCGCCGGTCACCCGGGGTGACGCGCGCCGCCCGCGCGGGCACGGGCCGGCGCGCCCGGTTGCCGCGCGGGGCCTCACTCGACGCGCACGGGCTCCCCGGCGGGCAGGCGGGCGAGCAGATCGGCGTACGCCGCCTCCACCGCGGCCATCTTGCGCCCGTCGAAGGTGACCCGGGTGCGGTGGTCCGTCGGCACCCACCGCGGGTAGGACCCGATCTGGACGTCGGGGTGGGCGGCCGCCACCGCATCGAGGGTCGCGCCGAGCTCCGCCTCCTCCGTGGCGAGGTAGACCGACCGCGAGCAGAACGGTCCGGGCCCGCGCAGCCACGCCCGCACCACCTCGAGCTTGGCCCGGAACACCTCGGGGACACCGGGCAGCAGCCAGACGTCCTGCATCACCACCGTGGGCCACACCACGCCGGGTGAGCGCGCCAGCCAGGCCCCGGCGGGCACGCGCGCCATGCGCAGGTGCTCCTCCCGGAAGCGCTCCCGGAAGTGGTCACGGAGCAGACGGGTCATCGCCTCCGAAACCGTGACCTCGACGCTGAAGGCCGCCGCGGCCGCGGCGATGGTCACGTCGTCGTGGGTCGGACCGACGCCGCCGGAGGTGAACACGACGTCGAAGCGCGCGCGCGCGGCGCGGATCTCGGCCGCGATCTCGTCGAGGTCGTCGGCGACGACCACCGCCCGGGCGAGGAGGATCCCCAGCCCGCGCAGCGTCCGGGCGAGCTCCGCCAGGTTCGCGTCGGCCACCTTTCCGCTGAGGATCTCGTTGCCGACGATCACCGCCGCGGCCGTGCTGACCGTGCGGACGGATCCGGGGTCGCCTGGCGCCGCTTCTCGGTCGCCGCCCACCACCTACTCCTCCACGATCTCGCGGGTGATGGGACGGCCCGCCTCGTCGAGCCCCAGCAGCTCCTCCACGCGCTGCTCGGCCGCGTCGAGCCGAGCCTGCGCGCGCCGGGCGAGCGTGACGCCCCGCTCGAAGAGCGCGAGCGACTCCTCGAGCGGCAGCTCACCAGCCTCGAGCTGCTCGACGATCACGCCGAGCTCCCGCACCTCTTCCTCGAAGGACGGCGGGCGTTCATCGCCCGGAGCGCGCGCCTGCGGAGCCTTCTCCCTCGCGGCCATGGTGTGCCTGAGGATTGTCGCTGCGGGGCAGCGCCGCAAGCTGAAGCTCCGTCTCGCCCGGCGGGACGCCCGCCAGCGTGACCGTCCCGTCCGGGTCGGGCAGCGCCGGGAGGGCGACCCCGCTCGGCAGCGTCACGGTGACGGCCATCCCGGCGGGCGGGGTCCCCTCGGGGCTCCGCACGGACACCCAGACCGTCCCCCGACCCACCGGGTCGAGCGAAGCCGCTTGCCCCGCCAGCGCGGCTCGCGCGACGGCGCGCACCGCCGCGTCGGCGTCGAGATCGGCGGCCAGCTCCAGCGGGCGGCGCCGGGGGGGCGCGTCACGTCGCCCCAGCGCCGCCACGATGGCTCGCCGCACGGCGGCGTCCGGCTCGAAGCGGTACGCGCGCGCGAGTCGCGCGACGGCGAGCGGGTCGCGGCTGTCTCCGAGCCCGAACGCAGCATGCGCGCGCAGGGAGGCGGCCCCGCTCGTGAGCAGGCGCGCGAGCTGTGAGCGTGCTCCCGCCGTGTCGCGCGCGGCGAGCGCCCGCGCCGCCAGCGGGGCGGCGGCCCCGCCTTCCGCGAGGACCTCGACCAGCGTCGCCGTGGACACGCGGTCGCGGCCGGCCGCGCTCGCCAGCGAGATCGCCAGCGCGGTCCGGAGCGCGGGATCCCGCTCTCGCTCCAGTCGGGTCGCGGCGGCGGCGGCGGCGGCCGGCGGCACCGCGGCGCGGGCGGCGGCCGCGACGACCGTGGCGTCGGCGGCTCCCAGCAGCCCCACGCGGCGCCGCGGGTCGACGACGGCGAGCCCCCAGGCCCCGACCGCGCGGTCCGCGGGCTCGGAGGCGGAGAGGAGCGCCTCGAGCGCGTCGGTGAGGCCCCGGGTCGTCCGACCGCAAGCGACAGCCCGGATCACCGCGGCGCGCGCGGCCGCGCGGCGCGTCGCCGGCCGCCCGAGCGCGGCCTCGAGCACCCGCCCCGCGGCCGGGTCCGGCGCCAGGGCGAGCGCGTAGGCCGCGTCCGCGGTCGCCTCGGGGTCCGCGAGTCGATCGGCGAGCGCCTGCATCGCGGCTGGCCCGCCCGCGCTCCCGAGCGCCGCGAAGAGCGGCGCCCGCTCCGCGCCCTCGGCGGTGGCGAGCGCCCGGATCAGCAGCGGGGCGGCTTCCGGTCGCGGCGTCGCGCGAACGAGCGCGAGCCAGGCCCCGCGCGTCGCCTCCGCCTCCGCCAGCGCGGCGACCGCGGCCGGGGCGTCCGACGTGCGGGCGAGGGTCAGGATCTCGGCGGCGGCGGCCGGGAAAGGCGGCGGCGCGCCCGTGGCGAGCCAGTGCCGCGCCAGCGGGACCGTCTCGAACGCCCCGAGGCGGGTGAGGCTCACCGCGGCGCGGGCGCGCAGCGCGGGGGGGCCGGCCGTGATCGCGGCGCGCACGGCGAGGAACGCGCGCTGGTCGCCGAGCGCAGCGAGCGTCTCGACGAGGCGCACCGAGTCGACGGGAGCGTCGCCGAGCAGCACGGCGACGTCGCGCGGGGGGTGGGCCAGGACCGCCGCCGCGGCGATCGCCCCGAGCGGCCCGTCCGTGCCGAGCGCCTGGCGGAGCGCCTCCCACGCCTCGCGACGATCGGCGAGCGCCAGCGCCAGCGCGGCGCTCGCGCGCACCAGCGGCGCCAGCCGATCCGCGGCGTCGCCCCCGTCGGCGGTCATCAGGCGCACCAGGGCGCGGAGCGCGACCGGATCGGCCGCGTGGGGGGCGAGCGCCCGCACCACGGTCAGGCGCGCCCTCGAGCCGCCGGGCGCGTCGGCGGTCGCCAGCGCGCTCAGCGCGCCGAGCGCGCGGGGGGTCCCGATGGCGCCCAGGCGCTCGATCCCTCGCTCGAGGTCCTCGACGTCCCCGCGCGCCACCAGGCGCTCCGCGTGGGCGATCCCGAAGTGCCCCGTCGCCTCCGTCGAACCCGGCGGGGGCGCGGCCCTCGCGACCGGTACCCCGCCCGCGACGACCAGCAGCGCTGCCAGCGCGCTCGCGCGACGCCGGCTCACGGGGCGCCCTCCTCCGCGGGCATCTCCACCACCCGCACCGACGGGCTGGCGACCGGCGGGGGCCGTGCCCCGCCCGCCGCGACGAGCGCCTCCGACCGCGCCGCCCCGTCGCGGTGGCACAGCTCGCGCAGCGCCGCCGCGAGCGCCTCGGCCTCGGCCCGAGCCTCGTCCGCTGGCCCCGCCGAGACGATGGCCACCCAGCGGGGGTGCTCGTTCAGCAGCCGCGCCAGCGCCCGCACGGCGGGCAGCGACGCGGGCTCGATCGCGAGCGCGTCGTCGATCCGGCGCAGCCGCGGCGGCCGCTGCCAGCGGACCTGCGCCGGCGGCGCCGCAGGCTCGAGCGTCACCAGGGGCGCCGCCCGCGGCGCGGCCTCGACCTCGGGGCAGCCATCGTCGTCGTCACGGCCATCGAAGATCTCGGCGGCGTCGGGACACGCGTCGGCGTCGTCGTCGAAGGTGTCCCCGTCGCGATCGACGGCCGGGCAGCCGTAGCGCCCCGCCCCGCCGCGGTGAGTCCCCGGCTCGTGCGGGCAGGCATCCTCGCTGTCCGGGATACCGTCGCCGTCGTCGTCGAGGTCGGGGCAGCCGTCGTCGTCCTGGGACCCATCCTGGTCCTCCGCGCGGGCGGGGCACCAGTCGAGGTCGTCGGAGATCCCGTCCGCGTCGGCGTCGAGCACAGGGCAGCCCCGCGTCGCGGCGGTGCCGCCCGCGCGGGGGCACGCATCCGCCCCGTCAGGGACGCCGTCGTGATCATCGTCCGGATCCGGGCAGCCGTCCGCGTCGTCGGTCCCGTCCCGGTCCTCCGCGATCGTGCGGCAACCGTCCGCGTCGTCCCGGATACCATCGCGGTCGTCGTCGAGATCGGAGCAGCCGTCCTGATCGGCGAAACCATCCCGGTCCTCCGGTGAGCTCACGCAGCGGTCCCGATTGTCGCCGATGCCGTCGGCGTCCGCGTCATAGAAGCGAGGCGCCCAGGAGACGGCGAGCACGGCGCGCACGAGCGGGACGCCGAGCGCCGAGTCCAGCGGCGCTTCGACGCCGCCGAGCACGGAGACGGCGGTGATGCGGCAGCGCGCGGCGAGGCTGGCGAGCGCGGGCGACCGCCGGTCCCCGAGCGGCTCCGGCGTGAGGGCGACGGCGCCGTGCAGGGCCGCGTGGACCTCCCAGCGTCGGCGCCGGTCGATCCCCCACTCGGCGGGGCGGATCGCGGTCCCGAGCGCCCAGGCGAGCTCATGTCCGAGCTCGGTCCCGAGGTACTCGCCGGGCTGGACCCGCAACCGCGGGCCGAGCTGGGCGCGCCAGGCCCAGGCGCCCCCGGTCCGCTCCAGGAGCCCGTGGACGATGACCGTCGGCGCTCCCTCGCCCAGAAAGCTCCGATCGTCGCCGGTCGGTGTCGTGATCTCCGCGGTGGCGGCCACCCCGGTCCGCCGGCGGCCCCTCGTGGCGAGCAGCGTCGCCTTGGCGCCTACCGCGGCGTCGCCCAGCGCCGTCGTCGGCAGCGGCGCCGCGTCGGGCAGCACGGCGGCGAGATCGTCGCCGCTGGCGAACACGACCGCCGGCACCCGCAGCCACGCGGCGGTGCGGCGCCCGATGCCCAGGGTGAAGAGCGCGTCGGCCGTGAGCTGGTGCTCCACCGGCGCCGCCGCGACCTCGCCATCGAGCTCGAGCACGACGGGGCGGTAGGAGTGAGCGACGAGCAACCCCAGCGCCGCCACGCCGTTGCCGACGGTCGAGGTCGGCTCCTGCACGATCCCCCCGCGCGGATCGGCGGGGGGGCGCAGGGTGCGCACGTCCAGCGACGGCTGGGCGCTCGCGCGCGGCGCCAGGGTGGCGCCGGCGAGCGCCGCCGCGGCCAGCCCGAGCGCCCGTCGCATGGGCGAAGCCTAGTACGCGGCGGGCGCGCGGCGCCAGCGCGCTCGGAGCTCGCCCGCGGTCGATGGTCTGAATCGTGCTTGCCGCCGCCGTGGCGATTGCGTAGTCGCCGAGGAGCCCATGGACGCACTTCGAATCCGCGGCGCTCCGCGCCTCTCGGGGACCATCCGCATCGGTGGCGCGAAGAACGCGGCGCTCCCGATCCTCTGCGCGACGCTGCTGTCTGACGGCGAGAGCCAGCTGCGCAACGTCCCCCGCCTGCGGGACATCGAAACCACCGCCGCGCTGCTGCGGTTCCTGGGGAGGGAAGCGACCGTCGACTGCCCCACCGTGCGGGTCGGCGCGGCCACGGGCGACGTCCGTCCGGAGGCCCCCTACGAGCTCGTGCGCCAGATGCGCGCCAGCGTGCTGGTACTCGGCCCGCTCCTGGCGCGGTACGGGCGCGCCAAGGTGAGCCTGCCCGGCGGCTGCGCCATCGGCGCGCGGCCCATCGACCAGCACCTCAAGGGGCTCGAGGCGCTCGGGGCCACCATCCGTGTCGAGCACGGCTACGTGGTGGCGGAGGCGCCCCGCCTGCGCGGCGCGGAGATCGTCTTCGATCTGCAGACCGTCACGGGGACCGAGAACCTGATGATGGCGGCGACGCTGGCCAAGGGACGCACCACCCTGGTCAACTGCGCGCGGGAGCCCGAGGTCGAGGAGCTGGGGCGGGTGCTGAACCGCATGGGGGCTCGCGTCGAGGGGGCGGGGACGGACACCATCATCGTGATCGGGCGCGACGAGCTGGACCCCTTCGATCACGCGGTGATCGCAGATCGCATCGAGGCCGGGACCTTCATGGCCGCCGTGGGCGCGGCCGGGGGCGACGTGCTCCTGGAGCGCGCGCCCTTCGACGATCTGGAGCCGGTGGTGGCGAAGCTCCGCCGCGCGGGGATGACCATCGAACGGGAGGGGGAGCACGTGCGGGTGGTGCGGGAGGGCCCCGTCCGCGCCGTCCGGGCCACCACGGCTCCGCATCCGGGCTTCCCCACCGACATGCAGGCGCAGCTGATGGCGATGATGTGCGTCGCGGCTGGCCAGAGCGTGCTCACGGAGACCATCTTCGAGAACCGGTTCATGCACGTCCCCGAGCTCTGCCGGATGGGGGCGCGGATCGAGGTGCGGAACAACGTCGCCTTCGTCGACGGGGTGCCCCGGCTGTCGGGCGCGAGCGTGATGGCCACCGATCTTCGCGCGAGCGCTTCGCTGGTCATCGCGGGGCTGGTCGCCGACGGAGAAACCGTGGTCCGCCGCGTCTACCACCTCGATCGTGGCTACGAGAGCATCGAGCGGAAGCTGTCCGGGGTGGGCGCCAGCGTCGAGCGTTTCGCGCTGGAGGGCCCGCCGTGAGGCCGCTCACCGTCGCGGTGCCCAAGGGGCGGGTCCTCGCGCAGCTCACGCCCCTGCTCCAGCAAGCCGGGATCGACACGGCGCCGCTCTTCGCCGACGACCGGCGGCTGATCAAGGAGACGAACCTCGGTCTGCGGTTCTTGCTGCTCAAGCCCGACGACGTCCCGACCTACGTGGAGTTCGGGGCGGCGGACCTCGGGGTCAGCGGGCGGGACGTGCTGCTCGAGCGTCGCTACGATCTCTATCAGCCGCTGGATCTCCGGATCGGCCGCTGCCGGATGGTGGTCGCGGGGCTCGCTGGCGCGCCCGTGCCCGCGGTGCCGCGCGTCGGCACCAAGTACCCGCGGGTCGCGACCGAGCATTTTGCCTCCCGCGGTGTCCACGCCGAGGTCATCTTCCTGCAGAGCTCGGTGGAGCTGGCGCCGCTCGTGGGGCTCTGTGACGTCATCGTGGACATCGTCGAGACGGGCGGGACGCTCCGGGACAACGGGCTCGTCGTTCGCGAGGAGATCTGCCCCGTCTCCAGCGTGGTGGTCGCGAACCGGGCCGAGTTCAAGCTCCGGCGCGCCGAGGTAGAGCCGCTGCTGGCCGCGCTCCGGCGCGCCGTCGAGGAGAGGGCTGGCGGGGCGTGACGCCCCGCCCGGGGAGGGGCGCAGGACCGAGCCCGAGTGTCCGGTCGATCACCCTGTCGCGCCGGCGAGCCCGGCGGTGCCGGCCGTCCCCGCGCTTCCGGGCTGCCCCGGGGCGCCCGCTGCGCCGACGACGGCCGCCGCGCCCGACGACCCCGCGGAACCGCCTGCGCTGGCGCCCGCGCCGGTGATCTCGCCGCCCTGGCCGGCCAGGACCGGACCAGCGCCGCTCGCCCCCCCGACCGGTGCGTCGCCGCCCGTCGTCGTCTCGCCCCCGGCCCCGGACGATGCTACCGAGCCGGCCTCGCCGGCGGCGCCGCTCTCCGGCTCCTCGCCGCCCTCGCCGGACGTCCCCGGCTGGCCCGTTCCTCCCTCCCCGGCGGCACCGCCGGGTGCCGACCCACCGGCACCTCCACCCCCGCCAGCGCCTCCGACCCCGCAGACGGCGCCCTCGGGGCACCGGCAGGCGCGGTTGACGCACTCCTCCCCGGGGGCGCAGACGACGTCGCAGCCCCCGCAGTGCTCCGGGTCGGTGGCGAGATCCACGCACACGCCGTCGCAGCCCCTGAGGTCGGGCCCGCAGTCGATCTCGCACTCTCCCTCGACGCATACCAGGTCCTGGTCGCACGTCACCCCGCAATCGCCGCAGTTCTGCGGGTCGGTCGCGAGGTCCGTGCAAACGCCATCGCATTTCTTGCTCCAGGCACCGAGGCAGCTACAGGACCCGACGGCACAGAACTCGTCCGGCGCGCACACGTTCCCGCACGCTCCGCAGTTGGCTTCGTCTCCCATCAGGTCGACGCACACGCCGTCGCAGAGGCGGTAGCCGGTCCGGCATTCGGTCGCGTTCGTGGTCACCGTGTCGTCATCGCCGCACGCCTCGGCGCCGACGGACGAGGCCAGCGCGGTCAATACCAGTGCGGTCCACGCACCATGGCGGGGAACGGTCCGAACGCGGGTTCGATCATCCTGCATGGGGTCCTCCACTCCGTGCGCGCTGGCGGCTTCGTCGGAAGGCTGCCGACCAGCGCTCCAACAGGATGACGCGGGTGCGGGGATCCTTCAGCTCGGAATTGAGCTCCGCCCCCGCTGCGCGCACGAAATTCACGGTTCCGCGGCGGCCAGTGGTGGAAAGTTCGCACCCAGTTGTCGTGTTCTCCGGTGTCATCGGCGCGGTGCCGCGCCGAGGCCCCTGGGATCGATCTCCCGTTCACGGGCGCTGAGCAAGGACCGAGCCAAGGCACGACCCGTCGTCGGGCTGGCCGTGACCGGTTGCACCTCGTGGGACCCGTCGGCATCATGAGGGTTCGATGGCGTCCACGGACGGCCACGGGAGGCGGCGCCTCGCCGTCGCGGCCGCCTGGGTGGTGAGCCGCTACGCCACCACCTTGATCAGCGGGATCGCGGACGAGCTCCGGCCGCGCGGCTGTTCGACCGTCTGCTTCTCGCTCGGCCATCGGACCCGCCGGACCGCTCAGGTGGCGGGGGTCCATCCCCTCTGGGACCTGATCGGTCCGGAGAACGTGGCGGGGCTCATCGTGCTGGCGCCGGCGGCGTTTGGCGGGGATGCCCGGGGCTTCCCCGCGCGCCGCGCCCCGCTGCCGACGGTGTGTGTTGGACAGCGCATCGAAGGCGTCCCCAGTGTCTGGATCCACAACGCGGGTGGGGTCCGCGCGATGATGGAGCACTTGGTGGAGCGCTGCGGGCGCCGGCGGGTGGCTTTCATTCGCGGTCCCGTCCACAACCCGGAGGCCGAGGCCCGCTGGCGCGCCTACGAGGACATGTGCGTCGAGCTGTCCCTCGGGTTGAGCGACACGCTGGTGGAGCAGGGTGATTTCACCGAGGCCTCCGGGCGTGCCGCGACCGAGCGCCTGCTCGCCCGGTACCCCCCGCCTGGGTTCGACGCCGTGTTCGCCGCCAACGACCTGATGGGGCTGGGCGCCGAGCAGGCGCTCGCCGCCCGAGGCCTGGACGTCCCTGGCGACGTCGCGGTGGTGGGGTTCGATGATCTGGAGGCCATCTTCGGCTCGCCGCCGCTGACGACCGTGCGCCAACCCACCTACGACCTCGGCCGCCACGCGGCCGCCCTGGCGGAGCGCCTGATCGCGGGGACGAGCGTGCCCCAGCAGGTCCCGTTCCCGCCCGAGCTCGTCGTGCGGGAGAGCTGCGGCGCGCCTGCCTCGGTGCCCCGCCACTCGGGGCCCGAGGCCGACCCGGGATGCTCCCTCTTCTTCTCGGCCTGGGAGCTGGGCGTGCGGCAACGGTTCGCCGAGCTCCCGGTGCACCTGCGGCAGCTGCGGGACCGCACCATCCACTCCCTCCAGGGCCGACCAGGGCTGCGCGAGCGGCTCGCGCACGGCTTCGACGCCTTCGGCGCCAAGCTGGAGGCGGCGACGCATCAGTCTCGCGCCAGCGATCTCGCCCTGCACACCGCCCGCGCGCAGGCGATGCTGCGCCTGCGGAGGAGCCTGGTCTTCGCCAGCGATCTCGAGGACGTTCGGCGCGCCGTCGAAGGGGCGCTCCCCACCCTCAGCCTGGAGAGCTTCAGCCTCAGCGTGTACGAGGGGTCTCGCCGCGACCTCGCCCGCGTGGTGCTCCAGGTCGACGACGGCGCGCGCCTCCCCCTGGTGGACGCAGCCGCGCCGGCGCGGTACGCGCGCGGCGCGGTCACCCTCGAGCGTGACGAGCAGGCTACCTGGCTCGTGCTCCCCGTGGAGGACGAGGCGGGGACGCTCGGGTTTCTGACCGCGCTCGGCCGGACCTACGACATGCCGGCCCTGGCGGAGCTCGGCGCGCTCGTCGCTCCGGCGCTGCGGCGCGTCGCGAGCGGGTGACGCGGACGGCCCCGACGCGGGACGGCGCGGCTCGTCGGGCTCAGGTGCACGTCCCGTCGACGCAGGTCTGATCCAAGACGCAGACGTTGCCGCAACGGCCACAGTGCTCGGCGCTCGTCGTGAGCTCCGTCTCGCAGCCGTTGCGCTGGATCCCGTCGCAGTTGCCCCAACCCCGGTCGCACTGGCGCACGACGCAGTTCGCGCCGCCGCGGGTCACCTCGGCGTGCGGGAGCGGGTCGCAACGGCCGCCACAGGTGCCGCAGTTGGCGACGTCCTCGTTCAGGTTGGCCTCGCACCCGTTGCTCGGGTTGCGGTCGCAGTCCCCGCGGCGCTCGTGCCGGCGGCACCTGGGCTGCGGTCCGCGGATCCCCCAGTCCTCCGGGGCGTCTCGCGCCCGGGCCGCGGCACGACGACGCGGGTGCGCTCGGGGTATCCCTCGTCGGTGATGGTTGCTACCGTTCGGGATCGGAGCTCGCGGGCGGTGGAGGGGCCGCTCGGGCGAGGCGACCATGCGCGACGAGCCCCGAGCGCCGACGGTTCCGAGCGGGTTCCTGCTGCTCATGACCTTGGGTGCGATCGGCTGCCTCGACGACGGCGGCGGCGGCGCCTCCCCGGAGGCCACGTCGGTTGGCGGCGCAGCCGGCGATCCCCCCCGGAGACCGTCGAGATCTTCAGCTGGTGGACCTCGGGTGGTGAGGAGGACGCGCTCGACGCCGTCATCCGGCGGTTCGAGGAGGAGCACCCGGGCCTCACCGTCATCAACGCGGCCGAAGAGTACGCCGAGAAGGCCCGAGAGACCCTCCGGGCGCGGGTCGCGCTCGGCAGTCCGCCCGACACGTTCCAGGCCAACATCGGCGCCGATCTGCTGCGTTGGGTCGGCGACACCGACGTAGAAACCGCGCTCGAGCCCCTCGACGAGCTCGCCGATTTCCCCGACGCCTTCGACTCCATGCACCGGGCGACCGCAGCCGCGTTCCGGCGCGACCGGCTGGCGATGGCGCTCTCCGGCCTGCTGCCGTCGGGGACGCTCCAGAACCTCTCGTCCGAGCTCAAGGCCGCGACGCAGGCCGGCTCGATCGAGATCATCCAGAACTACCTCGTCGCCAACTACGTGGCGCTCGAGTAGGGTGTCGGCGTCGTCGCGGCGGCGTCGGCGCTCAGAGACACTCGGGCTTGAACTTCTTCACTCCCCGCGCGTCGAGGTAGTACGGGGGGGTGCAGTCGGCGTTGGCGACGGGAGGCGGCGACGGTGCCGGGAATCGGGTGGGCACGGGCGGCCTCGCGGACGGCGTCACCGCGGCCACCGGCGGCGACGCTTGCAGCGAGAGCACCAGCTCCTGGTCCTTGCTGACGCGGAGGCTCCGCTCGATGGGTAGGTACCCCGGCGCCTCCACGCGGAGTGCCACCTCGGTCCCCGCGCGGACCTCGCGCGCGCAGGGGTTCTCGCCCGTGTCTCGTCCGTCGATCAGCACCCGCGCCGCCGCCGGGAAGGCGGTGACCCGCAGCAGCGCCGACGCCAGTGGCGGCGCCGCCACGTCCCGCTCGCTCGACGACACCGGCTCGGCGTGGCCCGCCGGCCCGCGGGTGAGGCGGACGGCTACCGCCACGGTGGTGGCCACGAGCAGCGCGCCGATCGCGTACCCGCGGCCGAGGTGTCGCCGGGGGACCGGCAAGTTCGACACCGACCGGGTCGTGCCAGCGGGCCCGTGGGGAGCGGTTCGTAGATCGCGCCGCCGGAGCCCCGAGGTGGGTCGCGCGAAGGCGCCGGTCGCTCGCCCGTCCCTGGCCAGCCGCGCCTCGATCTCCCGATGGCGGGCCTGGCGGACGTCGCCGAACTCGCGCGTCATGGCCTCCGC
Organism: uncultured Polyangiaceae bacterium; assembly: GCA_964454025.1. Lineage (GTDB taxonomy): Bacteria > Myxococcota_A > Polyangia > Polyangiales > Polyangiaceae > JAFGBI01. Next base: position 26,400 of record CAYVRP010000008.1, read on the forward strand.
GAGCGCCCGGCAGTCGTTGGGCTCGTCGAGCTGGGCCGCGACGGTGTCGACGTCGCTCGCGAGCTCGGCCGCGGTGGCGTGGCGGTCCTCGGGGTGACGGGCCAACGCCCGCATGCAGATCCGCTCGAGCTCCGGGGGCACCCGTGGGTTGACCGAGCTCGGCGGCGGGAGGCGCCCCTCCAGCACTCGCCGCATGATCACGGGCTCGCTCACGTCGTGCCAGAGGCGCCGCCCGGCCGCGGCCTCCCAGAGCATCACCCCAGCCGCGTAGACGTCGGCGCGGCGGTCGAGCGCCCGATCCTCGGCGAGCTGGTCGGGGGCCATGTAGTGGAGTCGCCCCCGGAGCACCCCGGACTGGGTGTCCGCCGTCCCGGCGACCTTGGCGAGGCCGAAATCGAGGACCTTGACCTGCCCCTCGAAGGTCACCAGCACGTTGTGGGGCGACATGTCCCGGTGCACGACGCCGAGCGGGGTGCCGTCGTAGTCGCAGAGTTCGTGGGAGTAGTGCAACCCGCGCAGGGCTTCGGAGAGCACCCTGAGGTGGAGGCCCAGCGGGAAGCGCTCGCGACCATGCTCGAGGATCTCGGCTAGCGAACGCCCCTCCAGGTACTCCATGACGATGATCGGGATCCCCGCCTGCTCGATCACCTCGTTGACCTGGACGACGTTGGGGTGGTTCAGCCGGGCCGAGAGGCGCGCCTCCGAGAGGAAAAGGCGTCGGGCCGCGCGGTCTCGCGCGATCTCGGGCTTGAGCGCCTTGAGCACCACCAGCTTGTTGAAGCCACCCGACCCGTCCACCACGGCGAGGTAGACGTCCGAGGTCCCCCCGCGGCCGAGCTCGACCAGGATGCGGTAATGCCGCTCGCTCGTCGCCGGGGGGAGGAGGGAATCCTGGCTCATCCCGCCCCATCACCCCGTCGCGAGCACCCGGAGACGGCCGGGGTCCCCGTTCCGGCCGCCTGCGCGCGCCATCGCCGTCGCGACTCGCCCCACCGTCGCCGCGGGGCCAGCGCGAGCCTCCGAGAAATTCTCCCGGCCTTCGGCGGGTGCAGCTCGCTCGTGCCACGATCCTACACCGGCTCCCGCCCCCGTATCCCGCGGTCGTGCACGCCACCACCCTGCCCCGCCGCCGGCGCTGAGGTCCGGTGAATGCCGTGACTATGTACGATTCCGCCCGCGGTGCCTGACCCACCTGCCCGCCCGCGTTCCCAAACTCCATTCCATCCGCGTTGTTGCGCCTGCATCCCCGGTTGCGTACCCTGGCAGACTGGTGCGCAGACCCGCCGCCGCTAACAGCTCGTCGCCGCCTCGATACCGGCTCCTCCGGGAGCTGGGGGAGGGCGGCACCGCGCAGGTCTTCCTCGCGGTGGCCTACGGTCCGGAGGGGTTCGAGAAGCTGGTGGTGCTCAAGCGCCTGAAGCCCAAGCTCGCGAACGACCTCGAGCTGCGCCAGAGCTTCCTCCAGGAGGCTCGGCTCTCGGTCCGGCTGAACCACCCCAACGTCGTCCAGGTCAACGAGGTGATCGAGCACGAGGGGATGCCCGCGCTCGTGATGGAGTTCCTCGAGGGCCGGCCCCTGTCGGAGGTCATCCTCCGTGCCGGTGGCGAGCTGACCCTCCCGATGACGCTGCGCATCCTGTCGGACGCGCTGGTCGGCCTCCACTACTCGCACGAGCTCTGCGACTTCGACGGCACGCCGCTGCACGTCGTGCACCGGGACATGACGCCGCAGAACGTGTTCGTGACGTTCGACGGCGTGGTCAAGGTGCTCGACTTCGGCATCGCGCGCGCTGGCGTCGGGCAGGACGACACGGGGCGCGGGGTGGTGAAGGGCAAGCTCCGGTACATGCCCCCCGAGCAGCTCATCGGCGAGCGAGTCGACCGCCGCGCCGACGTCTACGCGACCGGCGTGATGCTGTGGGAGGCCGGGGCGCGCGAGCGTCTGTGGAAGGACCTCCCCGACGCCGCCATCATGAACCGGGTGATCAGCGGCGAGATCCCGTCTCCGCGCTCCGTCAACAGCGTCTGCCCGGTCGAGCTCGAGCGTATCTGCCAGCGCGCCCTCGCCAAGGCGAGGTCCGACCGCTACGCTACCGCCGCCGAGCTCCGGGCGGACGTGGACGCGCTGGCCGCTCGCCTCACCCCGCGGGTCCGGAACGCGGACATCGGTCAGCGCATGGCGGTGTGGTTCGCCGACTTCCGCAGCGAGACGCGGCAGGCGATCGAGCGTGCGCTGGCCGAGGACACCTCCCTCTCCCTCACCGGTCAGCAGTCCGTGTCGCTCCCGGCTCCAGCGCCCGACGGCCCGCGCCGTGGCCGCCGGGCGCTCTCCGCCCGGGTCTACGCCGCGCTGGCGGGGACGGCGGTGATCGCGGGCGGGCTCGGCCTGTTCGGGCGCGAAGCTCGCACGCCCACCCCGGCGCCGCCGGGCGCGCCGCCGCGCGCCGCGACAGCGCCGAGCCCCCGGGTCACGCTCCGGATCACGGCGTTCCCGGCCCACGCGGTGATCCGGGTGGACGGCGTGCGCGCGCCGTCCAACCCGTTCTCGGAAGAAATGGCGGTCGATCACGAATGGCACGAAATTGTGGCCGAGGCGCCCGGCTTCCAGACGGTGTCGCGTCGCGCCCGCATCACGCAAGACACCGACCTCGTGCTCTCGCTCGAGCCGCTCCCCGTGCCTTCGGCGTCCGCGACCCCGCCCCACCCCCAGGCCCCCCGCCGCGCCCTTGTCGCCGAGGCGCCGCCTCCCGCCGCCAGCGCTCGCCCCTCCGCGGCCCCGGCCCGCTCGGCGGACTGCGCGTCGCCGTACTACCTCGACGCCCGAGGGGTGAAGAAGTTCCGCGTGGAGTGCCTCTGACGGAGAGGCCTGCCGGATCGCGAGCCTCAGATCTCCACGCTCGTCATGCGGATCCGGTCGAGGTCGTGCAGGCCGAGCCCCAGGTCCGCCGCGGTCCTGATGTAGCGGGGCGTTCGCCCTGCCTCGGCCAGCGTCTTCATGCCGAGCCTCCGGCGCTCCTCGTCGATCACCTTCCAGCCGATGGTGTCCATGGCCACCGGGTCGGTGGCGGCGTAGACGGCGCCGTGGGGCACCCGCATCCTCGGGTCGCGATCGAGGGGCCCCTTGTCGGCGATGATCTTGAAGGCGTCGGTGACGTGCAGCCGCACCCGGCTCGTCACGATCGGGTGGTTGTAGAGCAGGGCGATCTGGGGGCTCGCCTGGTGGCCATGGTGCTCGTGGGGATTCGTCACGCTGCCGAAGGTGACGTTCTTCATCGTCCCCGTGTAGCCGCAGATGGAGTGGTCCTTGATCAGCGTCACGTCGATGACCGCGGTCGAGTCGGTGAACGCGGCCACGAAGGCGGTTTCGATCCCGCTGCAGATGCGAAGCCGGGGCATCTTCACCCGGAGTCCGCCGTGGGCGTGGGTGCGGACCCCGTCCGGGAGCCGCCACGGCCCCACGTTGACCCGCGTCCCCTGCAGGAATTCCGTCGTCTGCTCGTAGACCGTGATCTTGTCCGGCGGCACGCCGACCGCGAGGCACGCCTCCACGATGGGGAGGATGACCTCGTAGTTTACGGCCATCGTCTGGCCCTTCTGGCCAGCGATCCCGTTGACCTTGATGGCCACCACGTCCTCGCGATGAACGAAGCGCTGCATCGCTCCCACCAGGCTCGGGGCCCCGGTCAGATCCATCAGCGCTCGCTCGACCAGGCGGCGCGCCACCTCGGGCCGCGGCCAGAGCTCGTTCTTCTGCATGATCGACGCGAAGTCGCCCTTGGCGGCAGCCTTCGCGATGCGGCCCGGGAGGGTCAGCGGCGCGAACCCCGCGGGCGGGCGCGCGACGAACTCGCGTGGAACCCCCGCCAGGAGCGGGGGTGGATCGGCCGCGGCGCTCCGCGGGTGGCCGAGGGTCGCGGCTCCCGCCGCCGCGGCCGCACCCTGGATCCAGCGGCGGCGCGACAGCGATCGATGGGGCGACTCCACGGCTCCTCCCGGGTCCAGTCCGCGCGCGGCGCCGCGACACCAGCCGTCACGGCGCCGCCGTCGGGCTCATCGTAGCGTGAGCTGGAACGTCCCGGGCTCCGGGTCGGGGCTGGTTTCCACGTACTCCAGGCGCGCCCCGCTGACGCAGTAGTCGAAGGTCCTCCCGTCGGACAACGTGATGACGCTCCCGTCCACGGTGTAGCCCGTGGCCTCCCAGCCCTCCGCGCCCCGCGACACCTGGCAGTCGCACGACTCGGCGTTGTCCACGCAGGCCACCGTCGCCTCGGGGGCGGCCGCCTCGATGGTGGTCTGGAGGTTGGCGCAGCTGCCGAGCAGCGTGAGGCACGAGGCCGGCATGACGAGGTCGAACTCGGCCGCCCAACCCCCGTCCCGCAGCACCGCGCCGTCCGAGAAGCTGACCGTGCCTGTCACCTCGAAGGTCGTCTCGTAGGTCGCGGTCGGACAGATGGCGGTGAGAAGCCCGATGGCCTCGTCGTCCATGCCGAGCGCCGCCGGATCGAAGCACCCGGCCGTGTAGGCCCAGGTCCCCTCGACGTCCCCGCCGCACGGCGTGAAGGTTTCGCAGTCCCCGATGTCGATCGTCACCGGGGCACCCGCCTCGCCGCCGGTCCCCGTCGCGCCTGCCTCGCCCTGGCTCGACCCGGCCGCGCCGCTCACCGCGCCCTCGCCGCCTGCGCCCCCCGCGCTCACGACGCCGCCGGCGGCGGCGCCCGAAGCGCCCCCACTCGCGCCGCCAGCCGCCTCGCCGCCCTCCGCCTCGCCGCCGGTCGCGGCGCCGCCGGTCGCAGCGCCGCCAGCCGCTTCGCCCCCGACCGCCGCGCCGCCGGCCTCACCACCTACGGCGGCCTCGCCGCCCTCCGCCTCGCCGCCGGTCGCGGCGCCGCCGGTCACCGTGCCGCCGGACTCTGCGCCGCCCGCCTCTTCCCCGCCCGACTCCACCCCACCGGTCGCGGTGCCGCCGGTGCGCGCCCCGCCCGTGGCCGAGACGCCGCCCGTACTCGTGCCGCCCCCACCGGCACGACTGCCCTCATCGTCGCCGGAATCACCGCCACACGCGCTCCCCAGCAGGAGGGTCAGGACCGCGGCCGCACAACCGATCTTCGCGTTCATCTTGCTCATCCTCTTCCCAGCTCCCAGCGCTCGGGCGCTCGGCCCCCCTCGAACCTCGAGGCGAGGGCGCATGAGCGCGGAGCCAGCAATCAATACCGCGACTCCCCCGCCGGCCGCCACTCCCCTGCCGCCCTCCGCCGCCCGTCGGCGGCGGAGACATGGCGCATTGGCGGCCGGCGTCGCTGGCGATCGCCACCGCCCCACCGCCCGCCTGCCGCGGAAATCACCAGGCAGAAGGGCTGGCACGCGCATCGCAAGGCAGCGTCGCTGCGCCCCCCTTGGCGCCCTTCAACGACACGGAGAACCCCATGGACCAGTCCAAAGTCAAGATCGTGTACAACGTCACCGAGCGCGCCGGCAGGAGCTATTGGACGCGGGTTGGCGTCGCCTTCGTCAATCGCGACGGCTCGCTCAGCGTGCGGCTCGAGTCGATGCCCATCTCGGGCGAGATGCAGATCCGCGACCAGGCGCCCCGCGACGCGGCCACCAACGGCGACGCCTTCGCGCACGCGCCCGGCAACGGCGCCGGGCTCGAGGCCGAGTCGACCCTGGCGTGAGCGAGCGAGGGAGATCGTGACCGTCACCGCCGGCTCCTCGCCCCTCGTTGAGCCCCGGGACGCCCCGGAAGCTCGATCCCTCCCGGCGTCCCCGCCCGCCCTCCTCGAGGGCCCGAACCCCACCCCGGGGAGCGGTCTGCGCTCGCTGAGCGCTCGCCTGAGCGCTCGCTGCCGAGGCTCCGTCTGGCTGCCCGTGGTGGGGAGAGCCGTGGCGATCGGCGCCGTGCTCGCGGCGCTCGGGACCGTAGGTGCGATCTCGGTCGCGCTCGGCCTTCCCGCCACCAGCGAGCTGCCTCCAGGTCTGGCCGTGGCCGAGATCACGGCGCCGTGGCTCGCCCCCGGCCGGGCCGACGCTGCGGATCGGGCACGGTCTCCCACACGCCGCGGTGTCCCCGGGCCGGTCGCCGATTCGCCGTCCCGCACCGCCTCCGACGCAGCTCCCCCCGCCGCGCTCCCGGCGGGGCTCGAACCGCGGTCGAGCGCCCCGGCGCAGCCGCCACCGAGCGTCTCGGGCTCCGCCTCACCTTCTCCCGCTCCGAGCGCGGAGGCTGGCGTGGTGGCGTCGAGCGGGCTCACGCCGGACGGCAAGGTGATCCTCAACCGGGCCGGCCTCGCCGATCTGATGCGCTTGCCCGGCGTCGGTCCCAAGCGCGCCGAGGCGATCCTGGCGCTTCGGGAGCGCCTCGGGTCCTTCCGTCGCCCCACGGACCTGCTCCGCGTGCGCGGCATCGGTCCCGCCACCCTGCAGAAGATGCAACCGCACTTCGTGCTCGATCCGCCGCCGCCGAGCCCGCCGTCCGCGCCGTGACGGACTGGGGCACGAGACCCATGCGCGAAGCTCGCGCGAGGCCGCGCCGCCACCGCCCGAGAGTCGACCGGCGGCGAGGCCCGGGGGTGGGGGCGCGGCGGCGGCGTCGAGTGCGGACGACCCCGATCCCCGGCTCTCCGCCGCCCCCCGGTTGAGCGGAGGTCGGGCATGCTCTAGGTGTCGCCGGTGATCTCGACGCGTCGGGCCGCGGGCAGTCGCGCGGTCGCTGCCGGGCGGCTCGCCGCCGCTCTGGCGCCGACCCTCGCCGGCGCCGCGCTGGCCTGCCGCGCGCCCGCGGCCACGACCCACGCGGAGCGCCTCCTCCCGCCTTCGGGCTCGGCCGCGGAGCCCGCGCTCGCGCCGGCTGACGGGCGCCCGGTGGAGCAGCCCCGCGTGCCGGCGCCGGCACCTCCCCTCAGCGCAGCGGCGGTGGGTCCGCTCCCTGTCGCCTGTCCGGACGACATGGCCCACGTGGTGCACGAGTTCTGCCCGGTCATGCAGCGGCACTGCAGCGACAGCGAGTACGAGCCCTCGAACCACATCACCATCTGCCACCGCTTCGTGCCCGGTCAGCAGCGCTGCCTCGAGGCCCGGCTTCACCTCGACTTCTGCATCGATCGCTATGAATACCCGAACCGCGCGGGCGCGCACCCGCCGGTGATGATCGACTGGCACGAGGCCGAGCGGCTCTGCGCGGCGGCCGGAAAGCGGCTCTGCACGGAGAGCGAGTGGACCGCCGCCTGCGAGGGCCCCGATGAGCTGCCCTTCCCCTACGGCCACGCGCGCGACGGAGCCAGGTGCAACATCGACCAACCCTGGAGGAGCCCGCAGCTCTCGCGGCTCCACTCGCCGAACCCCGCGGTTCGTGACGCCGAGCTCGGGCGGCTCGATCAGGGGGTGCCCAGCGGCGCCCGTCCGGGCTGCGTCAGCGGCTATGGCGTCTTCGATCTCACGGGCAACTTCGACGAGTGGGTCCGGGCGGATCTGCCCCGCGTCCCGCCGCCGCGGCACGCCGCGGCGCTCAAGGGTGGGGCCTGGGGCCACGTCCGCAACGCCTGCCGACCGGTCACGACCAGCCACGCCCCGAGCTTCGTCTACTACTTCGTGAGCACGCGCTGCTGCATGGACCCGGTCACGGCGGCTGGCGGCTGACCCGGGGCGGCCGGCCCTGCCGCTCGCTCCTCGGCGCGGCGCGCCAGCCCGGTCACCCGTCGAGGGCCGCCTCCAGGATCGCGCCCCCGTGCTGGCACTTGACCCGATCGAAGCCGAGCGCGCGAGCCGTCCGCCCCTCGGTCGAGTCGATGAAGCGTTCGAGCAGGAAGCCGTCGCAGTGTTCGCTGACGATGCGCAGCGTGCGGTGCCCGGGGCCCTCGGCGTTCACCTTCGCCGGTCGCAGCCGCTCGCGTAGCGCCGCCTCGGCCCGGGCGCAGAGCGCGGGGCTCGCCGCGTTGCGCAGCGCCTCCCGCTCTCGCTCATCCGCAGCGGCGGCGAGGAGCGCCCGGGCCCGCGCCTGCTCGCACGGCGCGCGCTCGGCACAGAGCGCCGTGGCGGCCGCCAGCCGGTCGCCCGGGGAAAGCCCGGCCAGCGCGATCCCCTCGGTCGAGGGGCTGGCGGACGGCAGCGGTCGCGCGGTCGGTTCCTCCCCACGCGTGCAGCCGACCGGGAGCGCCGCGAGGGCGGCCTCGGCCAGCGCCGCCACCACCCAGCGTCGCGGCAAGCTCACGGGAGGGAGCCTAGCAGCGATGAGTCGGGCATCCCAGCCACGCCGCGGTCGCCGCGCGCCCTGGCGCGACCGGTGCGACAAGCAGGTCTCTCAGCCCCGTTGCTCGGACCGCCTACCGGCCGCGGCCGTCGTCAGCGCAGCGCGAGCAAGAGCGTGATCCCGTAGGCTGCGAGCGCGACCAGCCAGGTCAAGGGCCAGGCGCGGAGCCCCTCGCCCCACCCGAGGTACGGCGCCGTCGGCGGCACCAGGAGCGCGAGCACGCCGCGCCAGGGGCGCGGGCGGCGGAGCAGCGCCGCCGACAGTGCGACGTGGGCCGTCACCAGGATGGCGAAGGCCCCCACGAGCAGCACCAGCAGGGCGATGTCCACGGCGAAAGGCTACCCCGGAGCGCCGTCATCGCGGCCGTCCCTTCCGCTCCTGCCCCCCCGCCCCCCAGGGGTACCCGGTCTGGCCCCCTGGCCGTCTTCGCCGGCCACGCGGCTCAGCAGCGAATCCAGCCGTCCTCCCGTGCTGCCCTGCTATCCTCGCCGCGTGCGTCTCCGGAACCTCGTGCCGCCCGCGGTGATCGCCGGCATCCTCGCTCCTCTGCCCTTCTTCGGCGCGGCCCGCGCCGCCGGGGTCGCCACTCGACCGGACGTCATCGCGGTGGCCGACGTCAAGCCCGGGATGAAGGGCTACGGGCTGACCGTGTTCCAGGGTTACCGGCCGGAGCGGTTCGACGTCGAGGTGATCGACGTGCTGCCGAACTTCCGCCCCAAGCAGGACCTGATCCTCATCCGGACCCGGCATCCCCGCCTCGAGGTCACCAAGATCGTCGCCGGGATGAGCGGGAGCCCGATCTACCTCGACGGCAAGATGGCTGGCGCCTACGCCTACGGGTGGACCTTCGGGACCGAGCCGGTCGCGGGTGTCACCCCGATCCGGAACATGCTCGACGATCTGGCCCGGCCGCTGCCCGACACCATCGACGGCTGGCCGCTGCGACCGCTCCCCGCGCGGACGTCCCGTGCCCGTGCGGTCCAACCGAAGACAGGCGACGGTGGTCGCTCCGAGCTCGCAACGTCGCGCCAGGAGCGGCTCGCCGCGGCCTCCGGCCGGCACCGGTTTCGGGGGCCACTCGCCGAGTACGACGTCCGAGCGCACGTGGCGGAGGTCGCCGCCGCGACGGCGTACACGCCCCCCGCGGGGACGCCTGCCCTCACCCCCGTCGCGACCCCGCTGGCCGTCGGCGGCCTCACCCCAGGGGCGCTCGCGCTGGCGACGGAGCTGCTGGCCCCGCTCGGTCTGGAGCCGCTGCAGGCCGGGGGCGGCGGCGGGACCCCCGACCCGGCGGCGCCGGATCGCTACGTCGATGGCGGCGCCATCGGCGTGGACCTGATCGGCGGGGACATCAGCATGTCCGGCCTGGGCACCGTGACGCGCGTGGAGGGCGACCAGCTGATCGCCTTCGGACACCCGATGATGGAAGCCGGAGCGACCGCGGTGCCCACTTCGGTCGGCCGCGTCGTCTGGATGATGGCCAGCGAGATGCGGAGCTTCAAGGTCGGAAACCCCGCCCGTCCCCTGGGCGCGATGGTCAACGATCGTCAGGCGTCGATCGTGGTTTCGCACGCCACGCGCGCGCCCACCATCCCGGTGACGATGAAGATCCGCGGCGTGCCCGGCGCTCCCGAGCCGTCCTGGAGCTTCACGGTCGCGCACGAGAAGCTGATGACGCCCATGCTGGTCGCCATCGCGCTCGGCAGCGCCCTGCAGACCACGGCGGGCGAGCGGCAGGACGTGAGCTGGAACCTCCGCTCCACCGTCGCGGTGCGCGGACACGGGGACGTCGTGATCCAGGACTACGGCGTGTCCATTGGCGGCACCCCGCAGGCGGGGGAGTTCTTGCGCCTCAACCTGGTGAAGGCCCTCGGGATGATCCTGAGCAACCCCTGGGAGCCGGTGGTCATCGAGCGCGTCGACACCGACATCGAGCTCCGCTTCGCGCGCGAGATGCTCCGGCTGCGCGGCTTGGAGGTGCTCGACCCCGAGCTCGAGCCCGGCCAACCGGCGCGCTTGCGGCTCACCTTCGAGCCGTGGGCCGGGCCCCCGGTCACCCGAGTCATCAGCGTGCCGATCCCCGAGCAGTTCGCCGGCGAGACGGTCCGCCTCGAGGTCAGCCCCGGCTACACGCAGAACAAGGATCACCCTGATCCGGAGAGCGTGGCGGCGCTGCTCGCCAACCTCAGGGACCCGGTCTACCCGAGCCGGAGCCTGGTGGTGAGCTACCTCAAGAACGCGGCGTCCGTAGCGTACCGCTCGCACGTGGCCTCCGAGCTGCCGCCGGGAGCGCTCGACGCGCTCCGGCCGACCACGACCTCCATCGCGCCGGAGGTGTTCCGCACCGAGGCGCGCTACGTCTTCCCGCTCGACCAGTTCGCGGTGGGTCGTGACTCCGTCTCCGTCTCCGTGAAGCGGATTCGCCGCTGAGGCGGCGCGTCATCCGGCACAAGGCAACATGAAGCAGCTCCTCCAGCACCTCACCGTCCTCGCCCTCGGGACCGCCATCCTCCTCGTCGCCCCGCCCTCGGACGCGGTCGGGACGCGTCGGTTCGTGCTCCGCGAGGCCAAGGACTTCGAGGGCGGCGAGCTCGAGGGCACGGCCATCGACTCGAACGGGCGAGTGCGCGCCGGGTTCGCGCTCGGCGCCGTCCCGGTGGCGGCGGCTCCCACCGTGTGGAGCGCGCTCGCTCGGCGCGACGGCACGGTCCTGCTCGGGACCGGCAACGACGGCAAGCTGCTCCGGATCCGCGGTGACGTCGTCGAGGTCGCCGCCGAAACCAAGGCCCTCGCCATCACCTCCGTGGTGGAGGTGTGGGGGGGAGCCGTCGCGCTCGCTACCATCCCCGAGGGCAAGATCTTCCGCTGGGAGAAGGATCGGCTCTCCGAGCTCGCCGACCTGCCCGACGCCGACCACGTCTGGGCGCTCGCGTTCGATGCGCGCGCGGGGGCGCTCTACGCCGCCACCGGGCCCGCCGGCAAGCTCTTCCGGATCACGGCGGGCGGCGAGGCCCAGGTCCTCTTCGACGCCCAGGAGAGCCACCTGATGAGCCTGGCGGTGGCGAAGGATGGGGTCGTCTACGCCGGCGCCAGCGAGCCGGCGAAGCTGTACCGCGTCACCGGCCCGGGTCGCGCCACCGTGCTCCATGACTTCGGACGGACCGAGGTGCGCGGGATCGCCGTCGGGCCCCGGGGTGACCTGTTCGCGATCGCCAACGCGCTCACCGGGGGCGCCTCCGTGCCCAAGCGACCCGCGAACGACGGCACCCGGCCCGCCGCGCCGGCGTCGAGCGGCGCCAAGGCCCGCGGCAAGGGCGTGCTCTACGGCTTCGATGCGAGCGGGGTGCCGGTGGAGCTCCTGTCGGACAAGGAGCAGCACTTCACGGCCCTCGCCGTGGGCGCTGACGGGCAGCCGTACGTCGGGACCGGGGTCGAGGGTCAGGTGTTCACCGTGGCCGCCGCCCGCACCTCGCCCCTGGTCGCTGACACCGAGGAGCGGCAGATCGGGGCGCTCCTGCTCGGGAGCGGACCGCAGTACGTCGTCGGCAGCGATCCGGTCGTGGCCCACCCGATCAAGGGGATCGGGGGCCAGGACGCCGTGTGGACCAGCCGCGCGCTGGACGCGGGGATCCGGGCCACCTTCGGACGCATCGCCTGGGACGCGACCGGCAAGGTCGAGATTTCGACCCGCAGCGGCAACACGAAGGAGCCGGACGACAGCTGGAGCGACTGGGGGCCGCCGCTCACCGCGCCGGGGCAGGTGCCCAGCGCGCCCGCGCGGTTCCTGCAGATCCGTGCGCGGTTCGCCGTCGATCCCCGGGCGGAGCTCCGGGAGGTCGAGGTCGCCTTCGTCACCGACAACCTGCGCGCGATCCTCACGGGCATCGAGGCCAAGTCGGGGGCGACCCCGACGGGCACGGGCGACGGCGTGCAGAAGTCCGGGGAGCCGATCACCGGCGATCCCGACAGCAAGATCAAGCTGACCTTCAAGGTCCTCAACCCCGACCAGGACGAGCTCCGCTATCGCGTCGAGTATCGCCTGGTGGGCACGCAGACGTGGTTCGATCTGTTGCCGCCGGGAGAGAAGCTCACCAAGGACAGCACGACCTGGGAGACGAAGGATCTACCGGAAGGGCAGTACCGCATCCGCGTCACCGTGAGCGATGAGCCCAGCAATCCGCCGGAGCGCGTGCAGCGGCACACCCTGGAGAGCGCGATCGTGCTCGTCGACAACTCGGCCCCCGCCGTGCTCGGGCTCAAGGCGACCGGGCGGCGAGTGACCGCACGACTGGTCGATGGCGTGGGCCCCATCCAGCGCGTCGAGATCTGCCGCGCTGGTTCCGACGAGTGGGTCCCGTTCTACCCGGTCGACGGCATCTTCGACGAGCCCAACGAGGAGCTCGACGCCGACGTCACCGCGATCGGCGCCGGCGGACCGGCGCTACTCGTGATCCGGGTCTACGATCAGGCCGGGAACCGCACCGTCCGCAGCGTGCTGGTGGACTAGCGATTCGCTCACCGGGCGCGCGCCCGCCGCCCGCGCGGAGGCGGCCACCGCACGGGGCGTCGGCGCCCGGGCGCCTCGCCGCCAAGCGGGGCGCTGGGCACCGCCCCGGCGGCTCACGGGATGCGCCGCGCCCGCCCCCCTACCGCGAGCCAGCGACCCCATCCCAGCGCGCGCACCACCAAGGACTCGCCGGACGGGAACCGGGCCGTGACCCGGTCGGCGTGGGCGCGCGGCGCCGCCGCGCGGGCCGTGAGGTAGGCGGCGATCGCCCCGGTTCCGCAGGAGCCGGTTTCGGTGAGCACGCCGCGCTCGAGGGTCCGGACGCGGAGGGCCGCGCGGCCCTCGGGGGTGAAGAACGTCGCGTTCACGCCGTCGGCGCCGGCGCTGAGCTGACGCCCGAGCGCGCTCACCTCGGGGGCCGTCACGTCGGCTACGCAGGCGACGCGGTGCGGGGTGCCCACGTCCACGAGGTGGAAGCCGGCGTGCTCGCTGACCGCGAGCGGAGCCCGTGGGATCGCCGCCCAGGCGAGCCCGTGGGCGTCGAGCCACGACGCCGCGGCGCCGAGCGCCGTCCACGCCAGCACCCGGCGGCCCCGGTCCGCGCCGACGAACGCGGCGAGGCAGCGCAGGGCGTTGCCACACAGGCGCTCGGGCGAGCCGTCCGGGTTGTAGAACCACGCTCGCGGCCGCGGCGCCTCCGGGCCCAGCACGGCGAGGATCTCGGCGTGCGGATCGGGGCTCGCGCCGAGCAGCGCGCGCGCCGCCGCGGCGTCGCGCGGGCCCGCGGCGCCGCGGCCCCACACCCCGCGGTTGCCGGCGGCGTCGAACGCCGCGTAGGCCGGGTACGCAGGGGAGGGCCGGGCCCGTGCCGCCGCGCCGCTCACCCCGGCCCCCGTCCGGCCAGCAGGCGCGCGATCACCTCCGGATCGGAGTACGGCACCACGCCGCTTCCGAACGTCATGCCGCGATCGTGCCCGCGCCCCGCGACCAGCACCACGTCGTCCTCGCGGCTCGCGTCGAGGGCGTGTCGGATCGCGTCGGCCCGGTCGAAGACCACGCGCACGTCGGCCGTTCCGCGCCGCGCGCCGCGCTCGAGGGCGGCGACGAGGGCGGCCGGGTCTTCACGCCGCGGGTGGTCGTTGGCGATGAACACGACGTCCGCGCCCCGCGCGGCCGCCTCGCCCATCGGCTCGCGCTTCTCGACGTCGACCTCCCCGCCGGCGCCGAAAACCAAGAGCACGCGCCCCGCGCCGGCGATGCGGCGGGCCGTCGCGCAGAGGCGCGCGATCGCGTCCGGCGTGTGGGCGTAGTCGAGCACCACCGTGGGCCGTCGCGCCACGATCTCGAAGCGCGCCGGGAGCACCGCGCATTCAGCCAGGCCGCGCCGCACCGCGGACGCATCGAGCCCGGAGGCGAGGCTCGCCAGCGCGGCGGCCAGGGCGTTCTCGCCGAAGACCTCGCCGACCAGGCGGATCGACAGGTCGCCGCCCAGTTGCTCGGCGAGCGGTGACGGCTCGAGCTCCACCCGGGTCCCGGCGGTCGTGACCTCCACCTCGCGCGCCGCGAGGTCGGCCTCGTGCAGGCGGGGGCCGCGACCGGGCGCCGCGTACCAGCGTCGCTGGACGTCCCCCGCCGTGGCCCGGTCGATCAGGAGCGCCGCCTCGTCCGCCGCGTTGAGCACCGCCGTTCGTCCCGGTCCGAGCAGGACGAACAGCTGCGCCTTGGCGGCGAGGTAATGCTCCCAGGAGCCGTGCTCCGCGACGTGGGCGCGGGTGAGGTTGGTGAAGACGCCGAGGTCGAAGCGCCACTTCTTCGCGTAGCCGTTCTTCAGCGCCAGGCTCGTCACCTCGACGACCGCGTGGCGTGCGCCCCGCGCGGCGGCCGCCGCGAGCGCGCCGAGGAAGCCGCGCTCGCTCCGCTCGACCGCGAGCGGCTCACCGTCGGCGAAGTAGCCGAGCGTGGACTGGCAGAGCACCGGGTGCCCGGCGGCGCGGACCGCGGCGGCCACCAGGTGGGTGGTCGAGGTCTTGCCGTTGGTGCCCGTCACGCCGACGGTGAAGTACGGCTCCGCCCAGGGAGCCCGCGCCGGAACCGGCCGGACCAGGCGGCGGGCAGACGCCGCGTTCGTCGCGCGTCCGGGGGGAGCGTCGGGTCGCGCCATGCGGGATCCGAGCGACCGCGGCGCGTGAGCTCGCGCGCCGCGGTCACCCTCGCTCGTCGCCCCGTCAGTACCCGCGGCAGGACACGAGGCGCGCGGCGCAGTCGCCGGTGAAGCTCGGGTCGTAGAGCTCTTCCGAGGGGTCGTTCGGGTCCATGCAGTCGGCGACGTAACCGTAGTCGAGGAGCGGGTTCAGGGTCGCCACGCAGGTGGCCTCGTCGAGCGTCCCGTCGTCGCAAGAGGACAGGATGGCCGCGTGGGCCTGGTCCCACTCGTCGGTGTAGCCGTCAACGCAAGCGGTGACGGCCAGCGGGTTCTCGCAGGCCCGGTCGAGGGCTGCGTCCTCGCAGGCCGCGATGGCCTCCGCGGCCTCGTCCGAGCACGGATCGTCCTCGATCGTGAGCAGGCAGTCGAAGATCGCCGCCTGGATCCCGCCCCGGAGCGACCCGACCCCGTAGCAGGCCTCGAGGACCGGGTTCGGGTAGTACCCGCTGTAGTTGGGGTCGGATTCCGCGCAGTTCGTCATCGGCATCGTCGAGTAGCAGTCGAGCTCGACGCTGGCGTCGCCGAGGCACTCGTCCGCGCCGCCGGCACCGGCCGCGCCGCCGTTGGCGGCACCGCCCGCCACTACGGCCGCGCCGCCCTCGGTGGGGGCGCCGGCGCTGCTCGCGCCGCCGGTCACCGCCGCGGCGCCGCCCTCGATGGGGGCGCCGGCGCTGCTCGCGCCGCCGGTCACCGCCGCGGCGCCGCCCTCGGTGGGGGCGCCGGCGCTGCTCGCGCCGCCGGTCGCTGCCGCGGCGCCGCCCTCGGTGGGGGCGCCGGCGCTGCTCGCGCCGCCGGTTGCTGCCGCGGCGCCGCCCTCGGTGGGGGCGCCGGCGCTGCTAGCCCCGCCGCTGGCCGCACCCGCCACCACCTCACCGCCGTCGGTCCCCGCGTTGCCGCCCTCGTTGCCCGCGCCGCCTTCGTCGGTGACGTTGTTCGTGTCGGCGGGATCGTCATCGGTCACGACGCAGCCCGTCGCTGCCATCGCGCCCGTCGCCAGCGCCATCGTCAAAGCCAAGAATCGGTTGATCTCGATCGTCATGAGCCCTCTCCTCCACGGTGGTAAACGGCGGTGTGTAGCACGGTATCGGCCCCCTTCGCTCGCACATCGCGCGCGGTTTCTTCCGGTGAGCGCCTGGGGCACGGTTTCCTCGTCCGCGCGGGACGCCCGGACGAGGAGCCCGTCTGACGGGGTGACGCGTCCCGTTATTCGGCGTGGCTCCCCCGCGCGACGCTCGCTCGGAGGGCTCTCCTCGCCAGCGGTTCAAAGATTTCACAACGATCTTATCGGCATATCACACCGAACGGATGGCCGTTCCCTGTCCTCCGTCCGTACACGGCCCGCTACGGCGTGCGCCGAGCCGCGCGGGCCGCGACCGGGGACCGGCGACGGTCGCCGATCTGGTGCGCGGGGTGAGGCGAGGGCGCTCGACCGCCGAGGCTGTCCCTGCCGGGGGCCGTCAGCTCCCAGAGTCCTCGCCGCGGGCAAGGGCGGGTGAACAACGGCGTCTGCGCGCGATCGGCCCCCGGGTGCTGAGCCCCGTCGCTCGCTCGGTCGGGGCGCTCCGGTCGCAGGCGCTGCCGGAGGACCGTTACGCGCGGCGACGGACGGCGCGCCCGGGACGCGGCGCGGGCATCCGGCGCGCCCCACCCCGCGCTCCGCACTGGCGCACGCGATGCGCCGCCGCTCGCGGCGGGTGGTCCGGCTCCCGACGATGACGCGGTGAGGTCGTGCGGCGGCCGGGTGTCGTGCCCGTCGCACACGCGTCGCTGACCGTCGCGCCTCCCGGGGCCGGGCTTCGCCCACGCTGGCGCCGCAGCGTCGCGCGCGATGCCCCGACGGCGCCCGCCCGCGGCGCCGTCCGGGCCCGAGGGCGACGGCGCCGGCCGCAAGCTAATACGTTTTTTCATCGAACGATATCGGTAGACCCGGGACCGATCGGATGGACCGGCGGGAGGGTGCCCACCCCCGGCGGGCCCGCTGGATCGTGGGAACGGGTCTGCCATGCTACCGCGCATGGCTTCTCCGCCGCCCCCGCGCCGCGGGCTCCCCCTCGTCGCCGGCGTCGCGTTCCTCGGCGCGCTCCTCACCGGTTGCGCCGAGGGGACCGACGCGCCGCTCCGCCCGGAGCAGCGCGAGGACGAGACGCCCGCCGCGCACGACGCGCCGCCCGTCGACGAGGCGACCGCGGCGACCCCAGTGGCGCCCGTGGACGACCCGGTGGCGATCGGCGACGTCCGCCGCCGCGGCTTCAACCTGCAGGGGATGTACAAGCAAGCGTGGGACGGGTTCCACGACGGCTACGCCGAGGCCGATTTCGCGCTGCTCGCGGACCTCGGCTTCAACGCGGTCCGCCTCCCGCTCGACTACCTCACCTACGCCGACGTCAGGGACTGGCGGCTGTTCTACGAGGATGCCTTGGCGAAGATCGATCGGGGGATCGAGCTCGGGCAAGAGTACGGGATCCACGTCGTGCTGAACCTCCACGGAGCCCCCGGGTACTCGGCCCACGCCGAGCAGGACCAGTACATCCCGGAGGCGCAGGACCTGTCGCTCTGGTCGGACCCCGACGCGCAGGAGGCCTTCGCCGCCCACTGGCGGATGTTTGCCGGTCGCTACGCCCGGATCCCCCCAGAGTACCTGAGCTTCAACCTCGTCAACGAGCCGAGCGGCGTCGACGAGGCGACCTACCTCGAGGTGATGGCGCCCGCCATCGACGCGATCCACGAGGTCACCCCCGCCCGCGAGGTCACCCTCGACGGGCTGAACTACGGCCGTGAGCTGCTCGCGACCCTCGACGATCCCAGCGTCGGGCAGTCGATCCACGTCTACGATCCGTTCACCCTCACCCACTGGGGCGCCGGCTGGGTCAGCGGCGCCGAGTCCTGGCCCGCGCCCACCTGGCCGCCGACGCCGCTGCCGACCTATCTGCTCGGCCCCGAACAGGGGGAGCTCGCGACGGCGCTGGTGATCGAGGGCGACTTCCCGGCGGGCACCCGGGTATCGTTGCGGGTCGGCCGCGTCTCGGGCGTCGCCGCCCTCTCCTTGCGCGCGGACGACACCCCGATCCTGCGACAGCGCCTGGTCGCCGACGACGACGAGGCGGTCTGGAAGGAGATCAACTACGTCGAGCAGTACGCGCGATACCAGAACCTCTGCGACTGCGAGTGGACCGCCGACGCGCTCGCCGCCCCGGCCAGCGCGCTGACCTTCGAGGTCGTCGAGGGGGACTGGCTGACCGTCGGCTCCATCCGGATCGAACGGGGGGAGGAGTCGATCGAGCTTGCGCCCGGGATCCCTGACTGGGGGGTGCCGCAGACCACGTTCACGCTCGACGACACCGGGCGGCTCGAGGCGGCCGTCATCCCGGAGGGCTACGAGGGGGTCTACGACTGGCGACGCCGGTACGACGACTGGGTGGCGCTCGCCGCGGCGGGGGTCCGCGTCACGGTCGGGGAGTTCGGGGTGTTCCGCGCCGTGCCCGCGGACGTGACGGCCGCTTTCCTGGAGGATCACGTGGCGCTCTTCGAGGCGGCCGGGTTCGACTGGACGATGTGGGAACTCGCGGGTGATTTCGGGATCTTCGACGTCGCGCGTCCGGGCGCCGAGCTCGCCCCGCTGGCGGGACGGCAGGTGGACGTCGCCCTGCTCGAAATCCTGCAGCGACAGTGACGATCGCCCCGGGACGGACGCGCTGAGCGGCCGGCCCTCGGTGCCCACCCCCGCTGGGGCGCATTGATTAACCGTTTTAGCCCGTGCTATCACGGGATCGATCCGGAGGGCGTGACGCCGAGGAGCCTCGAGCGGCGCCGCTTCGGCTCGAGGTCGTGCCGGGCCCAACGCCCGCGCCCGCTGCGTTCGGAGGAGTTCATGACACTGAAGATGGCGAAGTACCTTGGTATCGGCTCGGCCTGGCTCGTCCTGGGCGTCTTCGGCTGCTCGGAGGGGAGCGACGACGGCGGGGAGGACGAGACTGGCGGGACGGAGACGGCCTCCGGGGGCGTCGAGAGTGGTGGCAGCGACGACGGCGGGGCCACCGGCGACACGGGGGGGACCTCGAATGGTGGCGCCGCCGCGACCGGCGGCAGCGAAACCGGGGGTGCGCCGGCGGCGGAGATGCTCTTCGACTTCGCCACCGACGCGATGGGCTTCACGATCCAGGACTACACCCCGGGGGACGACCAGTACACCAACCTCGCCCAGGCCGGGTCGGAAACCGCCGCGGCCACCACCTTGACCTGGGTCGACGAGCCCGGCCAGGACGGGGAGCCCGGGATGCTCAGGATGGACATCCCCTTCTCCGGGGACGACCAGTTCGCCGACATCCAGGTGCAGCTCGACGGCAGCATGGACTGGGCCGGGCGCGTCCTGCACGCGTGGGTGAAGGTCGAGTCCGGCCTCGTGGACAGCGAGAGCTACTGCGGTGGCGCCATCCTGTCCATCAAGACCGGCGACTGGGTATACGGCGGCAGCCCCTGGAAGAACCTCTGCGCCGGGACCTTCGGCGAGTGGGTCGAGGTGGTCTTCGAGCTCGATTTCCCGGACTACAGCAACGACGGCTACGATCCCTCGATGGCCGTTTCGGTCGCCGTCCAGATCTCCTCCGGTGGGGCCAACGAGGGCAAGCCCGCCCCGACCCCCGCGGTGGTGTACATCGACTCGATATCGATCGAGTAGGGGACGCGCGCCGGGCGGTGGCCTCGGCTCCGGCGGGACCGAGGCCGCCGACGCGGCCAGGCCCGGGGGGCGGGAGCCCCGCGGCCCACGGGTGGTCGCGGCCGGCCTGCCTAGCGGTGATGGCAGGCGTACAGCAGCCGCTCCAGCGTCGTCGTCGCCAGACACATCACCGTGTCGGCGCCGCCGTAGTAGAGCTTGACGCCCCCGTCGGGCTCGACGACGGCGCCGCAGGTGAACACCACGCTCGGGGTCTGTCCGACGAGCTCGTAGTCCTCCTCGGGCGCCAGAATGGCGTCCTCGCTGAGCGCGATGACCCGGGAGGGATCCTCGGGGTCGAGCAGGCAGACGCCGAGCTGGTAGACGAAGTGAGCCTTGCACTGGGTGCGCACCCCGTGAAAGAGGACGAGCCAGCCCTCGGGGGTGCGGATGGGGACGGCCCCGGGCCCGATCTTCGACCACGCCCAGTGGACGGCGGAATTCCGGAGCACGCAGCGGGAGCCCCCCCAGTGCAGGAGGTCGGGCGAGTAGCTCACCCAGATGTCGCCGAAGTCCCCGCCGGTGTTGGGCCGATCCAGGCGGGCGAAGCGCCCGCGGATCTTCTCCGGGAAGAGCACGCCGTTGCGGTTGTCGGTCTCCGACACGAATCCTAGCCACTCGAAGCGCTCGAAGTCGCGCGTGCGGAGCAGGCTCAGGCGGCAACCGTGCCCGCTGTGCGCGGCGTGCATCACGTAGAAGGTGCCGTCGATCTCGGTGATGCGCGGGTCGTAGTACATGCCCGCGGTGTACTCGGCGAACTCCGGATCGTCCGGCATCTGGATCGGGGCGGGCCGCGGCGTGAAGTGGACCCCGTCGTCGCTGTCGGCCATCCAGATGAAGTCCTTGAGCGCGCGGTTCTCCGCGCGGCAGGCCATCAGGTACCGGTCGCCGCGCTTGACGACGCCCGAATTGAAGACGCGCACGATCCCCGACTCGGCCGGGAAGTCTGCGCCCGTGAGGATGGGGTTGCCCGGGTGCCGATCGACGATGGGTCCGAACGACAGGGGGTGCGGGGCGCCTCCGGTCGTGGTCACTTCAGAGGTTCTCATGCTCTCGTTCCGGCGCTCGGAAGTAGGCGAGGTCGTCGACCCAGAACTCCCAGTCTCCGACCTCGAATCCGCAGTTGAGCCCCTGGATGGCGGCGACGTCGAGGTAGGGAGCGACCACGCCGTAGCCACGCTGCGCCATCTGATCGAAGCGGATGGCGACGAAGCGCCATTCCTCGTCGAGGGCGACCCCCGCCCCGAACCGATCGCACTTGTCCTGCTCGGTGGGGGCGTCGTTCAGGCAGAACGGCTCGGCCGTCGGCGACACCGCCGCGCTGCCTTGTTCGTCGGTGTGTCTCTCGTTCACGCCGACGAAGAGGCTCGTCCCCGACGCGGCGCCGCGGCGAACCCAGAGGGAGATCCCGTCCCACTCGCTGGCGTCGAACGGCGTATCGTAGTCGTAGCTCATGCCGAACGCCCCGCCGTACTTGGAGAGGCCGCGCGCGAAGATGCGCAACGCGAAGCGGCTCTCGCCGCAGCGCGCCTCGTCGAGCGCGGGGACCGAGGGGGAGTTGGTCCCGTCCGGGGGCTCCATCTCCGCCTCGGTCTTGTCGCTGCTCACCCAGAAGCGCTGGGCGTGGGCGTCCTCGAAGTCCTCGATGAGCTCGAACTCGTAGCCGTCGTCGGCCGCGCAGGGATCGGAGGGGAGCGGCGCGAGGCGTGGGCCCTGGGCGGCGGCCGGGCGCACCCCGTCCTCCCCCCCGCAGCCCGCCGACAGGACTGCCGCCGCGAGGGTCAGGGCGCCCGGCAGGGCTGACGGCGAGCGGCGAGCGCGGGCGCGTGGCGGGAGGCGGGGGAGCATGCTCACCACCACATGCTCGCGTTGAGGGCGACGACGTGCCCGTCCGGGACGATCGAGGGGTCGCGCTCGGGCGGGTAGCCGTCGATGACCGTGGCGCCGGAGCCGCAGAGGTACCGCGAGTACTGCAGCGTGACCTGGTCCTGAGCCGCCCAGTCGCTGCGGAAGATCACGTACCCGCTGACGATGGCGTGCGTCTCCGTGGCGTCGTCGATGTCAGGCAGGACGCGGTCGTAGCGGCTCGCCAGGGCGAACCACCGGTTGATGCTGTAGCCGACCTCGCCCCCGTACTTGAGCTTGGTCACGCCGTCGTACGCCTGGTCGTCGGGGTCCTGCTCCAGCACGACGTCGTTCGGGCTGTCCACGAAGGTGGCGATGCTGAAGAGGCTGAACACCAGATCCGGGGCATTGCCCTCGAAGCGGCTCGGGTATCGCAGCAGGTTGCCCAGGCTCAGGTCGTACTGGGCGCCGAGGGTGTGCAGCCTGCCGGTGCCCTCGCTGTCCGGGCCGAAGTACTCGCGCATCAGGCCCGGGCCCCCGGGAGCGTTGAGGACGCGGAGGACGCCCGAGACGCTGCGCGCCGTGTCGGCCCCGGTGTGCGCGTACCCGGCGTAGAGGTGCCCGTACCGCCCCAGGGTCAGGCGCGAGTCGACGCCGATGACGCTGATGTTGCCGTCCGGTTGGTTCTGCGGGGTCGCCCGGTCGTCCTGCGCGAAGGCGTAGACGTAATGGGCGCCGAGCTGGAAGGCGTCGACGAACCCGGCCGCGACGTGGCCGTGGGCCGCGAAGCTCGTGCCCACGTTCGGATCGGCGTAGCCGTTCCAGGCCGCCGGCTCGACGCCCACCGGCGCCTTGTTGAGCTGCCCCTGGAAACCGACCTCCGCGACCAGGTCCACGTCCCCGAGGTCCATCGCGCTGGTCCCCGTCACGCCCGTGCCGGCGACCCGCGCGATGAGCGGAGTGCCGTACCGGCCGAGATCGTACTCGCCCATGTTCCCGTAGCGGTTGGCGAAGGCGCCGACGTTGAGGTTGAGGTGCACGTTCTCGGCGGCCGGCACCTTGAAGGTGAGGTAGGCGTCGTTGATCCCGAGCATCTTCGACGGATCGAAGTAGCCGTTCGCGTTGCTCACCGTCCGGGCGGCCACGATCACGTTCGCGACCACGACGGGATTACCGTAGGAGAAGTTGAGCTGCACCCAGGGATCCGGCACCACCGAGCTGTACTCGAAGGTTTCGAGCTCGCCCGGGACCCTGGGGGGGGAGTGCAGGGTCGTGATCTTCTGGTCGGCGCCGGCGTCCTCTCGCTCGCCGACACCAATCCGCAGCGGGACGTTGAGGAACCCGTGAAAGTCGAAGCGCCAGTCTCCGGCCTTGGTCGGCGCAGCGCCGAAGGACGGGCTCATCCCGCCGGGGAGCGTCGCGACCTGCGGGGCGCCCGGGGCGAGCCCGAGGGTAGACGTGGCCGCCAGCCGGTGCTTGGGGGACGCCACCAGCTCGGCGGCGGGCCGCTGGTCTTCACCGGGGCACGGGGGGCACGGTTTCGGGGTCGGGGTCGCGGGGACCGGGGGGGCGCCGGGCGCGGTCGGCGCCGCCGCCTGGCCCGCGACGGTCGCGGGCGTCGCCTCGTCGGCGTGGTCCGGTAGGGCGGCGGCCGCCGTGGGTGCCGTTGCCGCCGGCGCCGCTGGCGTCGCGGCGGGCGCGGCCGCCGCCTCGTCCCCGGCGGTGGAGGCGCCCGCCGGGGCGGCCGGCGCGGGGGGCGCCGGGGCGGCCGGCGCTTGCGCCCCGGCCGGGTCGGCGCCGAGGGCGGCCGTGAAGAACGCCGAGAAGGCTACCGTTACCGATCGTTTCATCGCTACCACCAGATCGTCCCGTACAGGGCCACAAGGTCGCGGTCGGGGTTGCTCGACATGATGTTCACCAGCCGGTTGTCGCCCTCGACCCGGACGGCGTCGCCGAGAACGTAGTGGGCGTACTGCAGCGTGAGGGCCTCGCGCGTGACCCAGCCGCTGCGGATGATGAGCTTGGGTGAGACGACCCCGAAGCTGCGCGACAGATCATCCAGATCGGGGTTCACCTGGTCGATCCGCGCCGACGCGGCGACGTATTTGCTGAAGCTGTACACCGCCTCGACGCCGTACTTGACCATGTCCTGGTCGTCGAACTCGCGGACATCGCTGTCAGCGTGGCCGTAGATGCCGAAGGCGCTCAACGTCAGATCCGGTCCCTCCCCCCAGAACTCCATCGGGTGCCGCAGCAGGCGCCCGAGGCTCAGCGTGTACTGGCCGCCGACCAGCGTCAGGGCGCCGTTGCCGCGGGAGACGAAGCCCCAGAAGTGCTCGTTGAACTCCTTGCCGCTCCCGGCGTTGAGGATCTTCACCAGATCGCTCACCGCGTTCGCGTCGTTGCCGAGGGTGCGCTGGGCCCCGAGGTAGAAGTAGCCGAAGCGCTCGCCGTCGATCCGCACATCGGCGCCCCGGACGTCGAGGCTGCCGTCCTGGCGCAGGTCCGACTCGTCCCACTCCGTGTAGACGTCGTCGGGCAGATCGATGCGGTCGTCCTGGCTGAAGCTGTGGATCAGGTGCAGCGTGGGCGTGAGCGACCGGTAGGTGAACCCGACGTGCCCATGGACGGCGAAGGTAGAGCCCTCCTCGTCACGGGCGTGCTCGTTGGTGCCGTTCTGGACGATGCCGACCGGCGGCTTGTCGAGCTCCCCCTTGAAGCCGGCCTCGACGCGCCCCGTGAGGCCGCCCTCGAACGGGAGCTCGAGGGTCGCGGTCGTCCCGACGCCGTAGATTGAGCCGATGAGGGAGGCGCCATAGGCGCCCTCGTGCCACTGGGCCATCGCGCCGTACCGGTCCGGGAACGCGCCGACGTTGACGCGGAGGACGGCCGGGTGAAGGGCGGGCGTGTAGGTGAGGAAGGCGTTGGCGAAGAGCACCTGCGCCTGTGGCATGCGGTTGCCCGCGGCCTCGTCGGCGCCGGCGACGCTCCAGGCTCCCAGGATCGCCGTCGCGCGCACCGTCTCGTTGCCATAGAGGAAGTTGAGCTGGCTCCATGGCGTCGGGACGGTGAGGGTGTGATCGAACCAGCCGTAGGAGCCGCCCGGGACCACCGGGTCACCGTGGAGCGTCGTGTTCTTCTGCCCGGGGACCGCGCGATCGCGGGTGCCGATGCTCGCGCGCATCACCGCCTGCAGGTACCCCTGGAAATCGAAGCGCCAGCCGTGACCGCGCACGGGGGCGCCGAAGGACGGCATCAGCGCGCCGGGCATCGCCGGCTGCATCTGCGGGGCGTACGGCGAGAGCCCGACCGAGGGCGATCGCCGGTAGCCGGGCAGATACTCGGCGTGGTCCTTGACGTCGCCGCGCGCGGCGGCTTCTCGCTCGGCCGCCGCTTGCTCCGCGGCGCGCTGCTCGGGGGTGACGTCGACGTACTGCGCGCCGAGGCTCTCGTCCTCGGCGCGCGCGACGGCGGCGGTCAAGGTGGCGCCTCCGGCGGCGAGGGCGCCGAAGAGGCGGCGGCGCCGTGCGGCGGCGCGACGCGGCGCGGGCGCGGGGCGCGGCGCGCTCAAGGCTCCGCCCTCCGGTAGAGGCGGACGTCGTCGATCCAGATGTCCCAGGTGCCCCGCTCGAACTGCCACGCCAGCGAGCGGATCCCCCAGACGTCGAAGAAGGGCGCCTGCTTGCCCCAGCCCTTCTGGCGGAGCTCGTCGAACGCGAGGGTGTGGAAGGTCCAGTTCGGGCTGAGCTGGATCGCGATCCCGAACTTGTCACAGCCGACCTCCGTGTCGTCCTCCGTGTGCAACGGGTCGCAGATCGGGCCGTCGCCCTCGTCGAACTTCTCGTCCGTGTGCCGATCCGACAGCTCCACCCGCACCGGGGTGCGGCTGCCGTCCACCCGGCGCTCCGGGGAGCCATCGCCGGCTCCCACCCGGGCCCAGAACGCGATCCCTTCCCACGCGCTCCCGTCGAGCGGCGGGCCGAAGCGCAGGCCGATGGTGCCGCCCCACTTGATGAGCGGAGCGGTCTTGGCGTTCAGCGCGTAGCGGCTCCCGCACCGACCGCCGCCCGGGATGAGCGAGGCCGGGACCGGCTTGGTCCAGATCGGCGTCGGCCACTCGCTGGCCGCGCACTCGTCGTGGCAGTCGGCCGTGGCCGCGTAGAGCCGGTCCTCGATGGCGGTGAACTCGTCGACCAGCGGCTGCCAATCGTCCTCCCCGAGCTCCGCGTCCAGGACCTCCCTCAGGCGTGCGCGCCAGGCCAGAAACTCGTCGTACAGGCCCTGGTGCGGATACTTGTCGGCGTAGTAGCCGAGCAACCGCACCAGCCGCTCGAGCTCGACCTGGAGGTCCTCCGCCAGCTCCTCGTGGTCAGGATCGCGGACCAGCCCCTCGAGCACCAGCAGCGTGCGCTGCGTCGAGCCCGCCGTGTCGTAGGCGCCGACGCGCAGGTCGATGTACTTCTGGCAGAGCTCGCAGACCTCGTTGTTCAAGTACCAGGAGCCCCCGGCGGCGCCGAGCTCGAAATCCTCGATGTACTCCGGCCGCCGCACCACCCCGGCGCACTCCGGCGGCGGGTCGTCCGCGTCGCAGACGCAGGGTTCGTCGTCGTCCGGATCGGCGCAGCCGGTGGGCGGAGCCGGCCACTCCGCGTAGGGCAGCACGGGATCGAACGCGGGGTCGTACACCGGCACCGGCTCGTACCCGGCCTCGTCGTCGCAGCGGTAGGGGCCGCTGCCGCGATCCTGCACGTCCGGGTCGCAGCGGAACAACCCCGCCTCGGTGTCGTAGCCGGGGGGGCAGGGGCCGAGCCGCTGCGGGTCCGTGTCCACGCCCGGGCGGCCGCGGTCGGCGCCGCCGCAGGCGGTCAGGAGCGGCGCCGCGAGCGCCCAGGCGGCCGCGGTCGTCCACCGCTCGTGCCGGCGAAGGGGAAGTGGTGCGGCCATGCGTCGCATCTCCGGGGTCCTCGCGCGGCCGCTCACGGAGCCTGCTCGCACCCGACCAGCTCCACGTCGTCGACCCAGATCTCGTATTCGGCGCCGGCGGTGCTGTACTGCCACTGGACGGCGAACAGCATGTCCCGCTGGATCTCGGGGGCGCGATCGCCCCAGCCCGGTTGCTGCATCATGTCGTCGAACGGCACCGTGTAGCGGGTCCAGCCCTCCTGCAGGAACAGGTCGACCCCGAAGTCGTTGTAACAGTCGGTGCAGCGGTCGCCCTCGGGGATCGTGTTCACGTCCGGGGCCTTGAAGCGCACCTTCCCGGGGCCCTTCGCCCAGAACCGGAGTCCGCTCGCGGGTCGCGTGTCGTAGGGCGTCTTGGGGTTGGTGAACGCGAAGCCCATGCCGGCGTAGATGCTGTCCCCGGCGTTGGCCATCTTGCCGCTCATCCGGGCCGCGAACCGGGAGCCCTCGCGGCCTCCCGCGGACATCTTGAACTCGCCCTGGGGCTGGATGGTGGAGCCCCACTCGTCCACGAAGGTGAACCAGTAGCCGTCCCGGCCCGCCGTCTCGATGATCTGATTGTCACCGTCCTCCGCGTCATCGATGAGGCCGTCGGGACAGGGGCCGAGCTCGGTCTTCTTCGCGTCGGCGGTGGCGCCGTACTCCCAGACGGGACTGGTGATGCAGCCCATGCCCAGGCACGGCGCGACGAACCACAGAACCCGGTTGCCGATTGACCTCATGCGCCCTCGCGAGTGGAGCCGGCGCGGCGCCCGCCCGGCGGCATCAGTAAAACGATTTAGCACAAGCGTGTCAACCGCCGGCCTCCACGGGCGCCCCGGGGCGGCGCCCGGCGGCCGGGCGCGCCGCGGCGGGGAGCTCGCGCCGCGGCCGTCGGCGCGGCGGCGGCGGCGTCCTGCCGGTCCGGCGCCGCGGTCGGACCCGCCCGAGCCGGGCTGCGCGCGCCGTCAGCCGGGCGTCGGCGCCGTCGTGGCGGGCGCGCCCGCGCCGGGTCGCGCCGTCGTGGTCGGGTCCGTCCGCCCCGGCGGGGGCCGCCAGGTCACGAACGGGGTCGGGCTCGTCGTGGGCGGCAGATCCTTCGCGGCCAGCTTGCACGCGGGCGCCTCGGGGCCGAAGCGCTGGGCGAACGCCTTGAGCAGCTCGCCCGTCGGCAGGCCGTTATACACCGTGTAGTGGTCGTAGTCCGGGTACGGCGCCTTCAGATAGTCGTCGTAGGCGGCCAGCATCCAGAACAGGGCGCCGTTCCCGCCGTTCAAGAACAGCAGGTTGTTGTAGTTGGTGTACGCGGCCCGGCGCCGCTCCCAGCCCCAGGTGATGGCGAAGGTCTTGGGGTCGGCGCGGACGATGGTGCCGTACTCCTCCATCACGGTCGGCTTGCCGATCTTCTGCGCGACCTGGACGTGGTCGATGATCCACTGATACCCGAACTTGACGCCCGTGCTCCAGTTGTCCGGGTACAGGTGGAAGGTGGCGAAGTCGACGTTGGGCAGGGAGGTCAACGCGACGTGATCGGCGCCGTCGTCCCCTTGGTGGGTCCAGTGCTTCCCGCCGTCGTCGAAGAAGCCCTCGTCGCCGACGGCGATCATGTGGTTCGGATCCAGCGACCGGATGAACGCGCTCATCTCGTCGGCCCAGGCCGTCAGGTGCTTCGGGTCGCAACCCGACAGGTCATCGAAGCGCCCGTAGTTCCTGCACCGGGGCTCGTTGGCCAGCTCCCAGGCGAAGATGGCCGGGTCCTCCCGGTACGGCGTGCCGTCGATGGTGTTGACCCGGTGGATCAGGTGCGCGACGTAGTCCTTGTAGGCCTGCTTCACGCGGGCGTCCGTGTAGAACTGGTAGTGGCTCTTCAGGCCGTACCAGACCAGGTACTGGTCCATGCCCCCGAAGTCCTTCCAGTTGTTGGTCAGGACCATGATCACCGTCACGCCGGTGGCGCGCGCGCGGTGCAGGATGTAGTCCAACCGCTCGAGGCCGTCGGGGCCCTCGTGGTAGGCCGGCCTGCCCGCGGCCGGGTCCCAGTACTGCAGGTAGACGTTCTCCTTGATGTTGTCGATCGTCTCGACCGCGCCGTCGAGCGAGCCGACGTCGAGGAACGCCCAGGTCCTCATGACCTTGAGGTGCATCGCCGGCATCTGCTTGAACACCTCGTCCACCATCGTCCGCGACTTGAAGTTCAGGTAGTAGTTGTTGGTGCCCTGGAAGCAGAAGGGCTTGCCGTCGGCCACGAAATAGGCGCTCGGCACCGCGGTTTCCGGCACCTCCAGCAGCGGGAGCTCACCGGTCGTCTCCATGTACTTGGGCGGCGGCGGGGCCGCGGGCTGCGCGAGCCTCAGGCAGCCGGCGGTGGAGAAGAGCGCGCCGAGCGCGAGCGCGCCGCGGCTGATTCGCTGATGATGTCGCATGGGTCCACTCCGTCGCGCCCCTCCGCCTCGGGATCGTCCCCGCCGGACCCGGAGAATACGCCTACTAAAGCGATTTATACCGGCGCTCCCAGGCGACTTCAAGACCCCGGGCGCGGCGGTCGCGCGGTCGCCCTGCCGGGCGAGGGCCGCGGCGTCGCGAGGAACCGGGGCTTGCCGGGCGCCGGTGTGTGACACGCGCGCGAAGAGACGACCCTTTCCCGCTGCGCGCCACGGCGCTCTGGCTCTCCGCCACCCTCACGCGGTGTCGGCGGCCCTCGCGCAACGGGTCGGAGGGATGGTGACGGGGCGGGCGCGGTGCGCTCGTTCACCACGCCGGGCGTCGCGGACGTCGTCGTCGAGCCGCGGGCGCGGCTGCCCGGCACGGTGATCGGCGCCGGTGCCGTCCTCGAGCGGTCGCCGTCGCGGGTCGCGCAGGCGTCTGGCGCGGCGATCGCCGTGAGCCCCCGTCGCGACCGTGAGGAAGAGGCCGCCGCGGGCTCGCGGCGTCCCCCAGCCGCCCGAGGCCCTTCACGGCCCATGAGTCGAGGTGCTCGCGGCCGCGGGCGTCGCGCGCTCAACGCGTGAGCGCGATCGTCGCCACCGAGCGGGGGGGCATGCGCAGCACCCCGTCGCGGCCCGCGGCGCCGAGGTCCCGCCAGCGCTCGGACTTGCCCGGGCGGAAGGTGGTGCGGTAGGTCTGGACGGAAGACGCGGTGAAGGCCCCCGGATCCAGGCTCACGTCGAGCATCGTGTCCGTGGTGTTCAGGAGCACCACCGTGAGCGCGGCGCCGTCCGGAGCGAGCCAGGCCGAGCTCCGGAGCCGGTCATCCGGTGTCCAGGCGCCCACGCGGATCCACCCCGGATCGGTGTAGCGGGCGAAGTGGCGGACGGCGTAGTACTGGTCGCGCACGCGCGGGCGCCGCCCCATCATGCCGACCAGGCCGTTCGCCCCGTCCCAGGTCAGGTTCCAGTAGACGAAGGCCGAGCCGCCCTCCGCGACCAGGACGTGATCGATGAGCACGGCCGTCTCGAAGCCGCCCTCGACCCCCTTGTCTTCATCGGTGGCGAACTCGGTTTGCCAGCGGGGCTTCTGGGTCGCGATGCCGACGGCGCGGAGTTCGTCCGCGTAGCTGTCCGGGCCCGGATCCCGCCAGTCCCAGACCCCGTCGCCGCCCTGCTCGTACAGGTGATGGGCGACGGCGTACAGGAGGCTCTGATCGAGCTGGGCGAGGTAGCTCTCGACCTTGTCGTAGTGCACGCCGATGCACTCCGGACCGATCAGCGGGGGCGGGTCCGGCAGCGCCTGCAGCTTGCGGTGCACGGCCGCCAGTGCCCGATCGTAGCCGGGGTATTCGGCGGACTCCGCCGGGGTGAAGCGGCAACCCTCCCAGTCCGGCGGGGTGAAATCGGGCTCGTTCTGGATGCTGACGAAGTCGACCGGGATCCCGCGCTTCCGGTAGTCGCGCAGCGACTCCGCCCAGTAATCCGCGAATTCCTCGTAGACGAACGCGCCCTTCTTCTTGATCAGCGTGCAGTCGGGGTTGCTGCGGCAGCGCTCGGCGCCGTTCGCCTTCAGGGACGACGGCGGCGACCAGGAAGTGAGCAGCACCCTCGGCGGGTGACCGAGGGCCTTGGTCGCCCGCTCGATGATCTCGACCTCGACCTCGAGGTTGTTGTCGTTCTGCTCGCTGCGGTGCCAGCGGTTCCGCAGGCGCAGGATGTCGAGCCCCAGCTCCGGGAAGAGCAGCTCGTAGAGGCCGTCGGGCGTCTTGCCGACGATCCGATCGTGGTACCAGGCCGTGGCCGCGCCGAACCCGTCCAGCACCTGGTAGCGCCGGTCGAGGTCGACCACCACCGAGGTGGCCTTCCCCCGCTCGCCGCTGTCGTAGTCGTACTTCGCCTCCTGGCGATCGAAATCCCCGGCCGCGCCCTTCTGCCCCCTCGCCTCCTGCGGCGTCCAGGGACGGCCGACGCAGGCGACGGCGATCACCGCGGCGCCGAGCGCGATCGTCGAGGCCGCGAGGCGGCGGTGACCCGGTCGGTGCGACATGGCGGGAGCCTATCCTGGACTCCGGACCGCCTTCAACGCATCTTTCGCCGCCCGAAACGGAGCTGCTCGCCCATGCCCGTCCCCATCCATCGCCCTGCCCTGCGCCCTCACGCGGGCCGCACCCTGGCGGCGCTGCTCGGCCTCGCCGGCGCCGCCTGCTCGACCCCGCTCGCCGCTCCTGGTGGCGCCGCCCTCGCCGTCGACCTCGAGGACACCCATCAGACGGTGGAGGGCTTCGGCGCCTCGCTCGCCTGGTACCAGGGGGCGCTCCTCGCGCACCCGCTCGCGGACGAGCTCACCGAGCACGCCTTCGCGGGGCTCGGCCTCGACATCCTGCGCTTCCGCAACCGCTACGCCCGGAGCGAGGAGCCGGCGGACGTGGCCGAGGAGGCGGCGATCACCGAGCGCGCGACGGAGTCGCTGGGCCACCCGCCGCGCATCCTGCTCTCCTCCTGGTCGCCGCCGGCGGCCCTCAAGGCCGGGGGGCGCGAGGGCTGCAACGGCAACGTCGCGGCCTGCACCCTCATCGACGACGGGGACGGCTTCGCGTACGGAAGGTTCGCGGCGTACTGGGTCGAGTCGCTGGCCTTCTACCGGGAGGCCGGGATCGATCCGGAGTGGATCTCGATCCAGAACGAGCCCGACTTCACCCCCAACGGCTGGGAGGGCTGCCGCTTCGAGCCCGCCGAGACGGCGCAGCTGCCCGGCTACGCGGAGGCACTCGCCGCCGTTGCCGGCGCCCTCGCGGAGGCGGGCGACGCAGTGGGGCTGCTGGGTCCGGAGCCCCAGGGCGTGCACTACGACAAGATCCCGAACTACCTGGCACCGCTCGACGCCGACCTGCTCGACGGGGTCGCCTACCACCTGTACGAGCAGGGCGGGGACGGGGTCTGGGACTGGCGCAGCCCGGGCCCCGACAGCTACGTCTCCGCGATGCGCGGCGCCGCTGCCGCGGCGCGCGGGCTGCCGATCTTCCAGACCGAATTCCAGACCGACGAGGACGAGTTCGTGGACGGGGGCTTCGAGACGGCCTGGTTGATCCAGAACGCGCTCGTCGACGGGGGCGTCTCGGCGTTCCTCTACTGGGACCTGGTCTGGCCCAACAGCGGGCTCATCGCGCTCGAGGGGGAGGGCGACTACGTCCTCAGGGACCAGTACTACGCGCTCCGCCATTTCGCCCTCCACACCGACCCCGGTGACGTCCGCGTCGGGACCCGGACCAGCGTCCCCGGGCTGCGCGCCTCGGCCTTCCTGGCGCCCGACGGCGAGCGACTCACCCTCGTCCTGCTCAACGTGGGCGACGAGGCGCTGTCGATCACGCTCGACCTCGGCGCGCTCACCGGGCGTGGCGGCGACGTCTTCCAGACCGAATTCGACCCCGGGCAGTCGCGGCTCTGGAGCGAGCTCGGCGAGCTCGGCGAGGCGCTCGACCTGCCGACGCGGTCGGTCACCACCGTCGTGGTCCGCTGAACCGATCGCGCTCCGCGGGGCGCCGCACCGTTGACAGCCAGTACACGATTAGTGGCTGCTGGTACGCTGGCTCGCTTGGCAATCGCCCCCACCCGATTCACGATGAGGGCGTGGGATCCCGCGCACGAGTAAACGTGTTCGCGTACCTCGACTACCGGGCGTACCTCCGCGACCACTACGCGGAGCGCAAGGCGCACGAGTACGGCTTCTCGCACCGCGCCTTCTCGCGGCGGGCCGGGCTGAGGTCCACCAACTACCTGAAGCTGGTGATGGACGGGGAGCGCAACCTCACCCCCGAGATGGCCCACCAGTTCGCGACCGGGTGCGGGCTCGAGGGGACCGCCGCGGACTACTTCTGCGAGCTCGTCGCTTTCAATCAGGCAGCGAGCGCGGTCGAACGCAACCGTTGCCAGGAGCGGCTCGGCCGCTTCCGGCAGTACCGGGCCATCCACCAGCTCGACGCGGCGCAGGCCGCCTACCACGCGACCTGGTACCTGCCGGCGATCCGCGAGCTCGCGGCCCGCGCGGACTTCTCCTCGGACCCACGGTGGATCGCGCGCACCCTGATCCCCCGCATCACCGCCGAGGAGGCCGAGAAGGCCCTACAGACGCTGCTGAAGCTGGCGCTCCTGGTCCGCGACGAGGCGGGCCGTGTCCGGCAGGCGGACGCGCTGGTGACGACCGGCCCTGGGCCCCTCGGACACCACGTCGTCAACTACCACCGCGCCATGCTGGAGCGCGCGACGGCCGCCATCGACGAGATCCCGCGGGAGGAGCGCGAGATCTCGAGCTTGACCCTCTGCGTCAGCCACGACGTGCTCCTCGATCTGAAGGAGCGCATCCGGGAGTTCCGCCGGGAGCTGCTCCACCTGGCGGAGCTCGGCGGCCCGCCGGAGCGCGTCGTGCAGCTCAATTCCCAGCTCTTCCCCCTGTCCGAGAGGAAGGAAACCGAACGATGAGCCGCACCCTCGAGATCTGCTCCACGCTGGCGCTGGTGGCGGCGCTGGCCCCGGGCTGCCTGACCAGCGGCACCGAGACGGACAACCCGGCTGGCCCCGACGGGATCGAGCTCCGGCGTTCGGCCCTGACCTACCAGGCCGAGGCGGAGGCGCCGGCGGCGGACCGGACCGCCCTGCGCGCGGGGCTGCGCCGCTTCTCGCTCGACCTCTACCGCGCCGTGGCGGCCGACACCGTGGCGGAGGAGAACCTCTTCCTCGGGCCCTACGGCGTCGCCACCGTGCTCGCCATGACCGCGGCCGGGGCGCGCGGAGCGACCGAGGCGGAGCTCGCCGCGGCCTTGGGGCACGGGCTGCCGCCGGACGCGCTGCCGGTCGCGATGAACGAGCTTGCCCAGGATCTCCGCGCGGGGGTGGCGGGGACCGACGTCCGCTTCGACGCCTGGCAGTCCCTGTGGGTCGCCGCCGGTCGCCCGACGGGCGCCCCCTTCCTGGACGTGCTCTCGCAGCACTACGACACCGGGATCTACCTGGTCGACTTCGCGCACGACGCCGACCGTGCCCGGTCCCGCATCAACGAGTGGATCGACCAGCAGACAGCGGGCCTCATCCCGGAGCTCTTCGCCGCCGGCGATCTCGACCCCACGACCGCGCTCGTGCTCACCAGCGCCGCCTACCTCTCCGCGCCCTGGCAGGACCGGTTCGAGCCGGAGACGACCTTCACCGGCGAGTTCAGGCTGCCCGACGGGGACGTGGTCGAGGTCCCGTTCATGAGCCGGACCTTCGACTACCCCCACGTGTTCGACGTCGACTGGCGGGCCCTCGAGCTGCCGTTCCGGGACGCCGAGATGGGCTTGGTCTTCGTGCTCCCGAACGAGGGTGAGCTCGAGGCGCTCGAGGCGGGGTTCGACGCCGCCCAGGTAGAGCGGATCGTGGCGGGGCTCGAGGCCGAGCGCGACGAGGCGTTCGTGCGCGCGGTGGTGCCGCGGTTCGAGTTCTCCTCGGCCCGGGCGCTGCGCCCAGCTCTCGAGTCACTGGGCGTGACGACCCTCTTCGACCCGCTCGCGGCCGATCTGACCGGCATCGATCCGGAGGGCGAAACCTACGTGGACGATCTCGTGCAGCGGTCCACGATCGGCGTGGACGAGTACGGCACCACGGCCGCGGCGGCGACGGGGGAGGTCATGGTCCCCAGCGCCATCACGCCCCAGCTCTGGTTCGACCGCCCGTTCCTCTTCTTCATCTACGACCATGGCACGGGGACGGTGCTGTTCGTCGGGCGGCTGCTGCGTCCGGACGGAGCGGCGCGCGCGCCTGCGGCGCCCCCGGTGGCGCGCACGGACGCGGAGATCATCTGCAGCGGCCTCGCCTACTGCGCCGATCGCGCGATCACGGTGGACGGGTGTCTGAGCGCGCTCGCGGACGACGATCCCGCCGTGCTCGAGCAGTGCGCGGACTGCGTGAAGCTCGGCGTGGACCAGTGCGGCGGGATGAACACCTGCGAGAATTTCATCGGCGACGTCTGCGATCCCGCCGTCTGCGCGGAGTACTGTCCCGCGCACGCCTTCTGACCGCCGGCGCCCGCCGCGCGAGCCCGCGCAACGGCCTCCGGCGGGAACGCGGCCCAGCCGTGGCGCCGGTCGCCCGGCGCGCCGTCTGGTCCTGGAGGCCCCGGGGCCTCTCGCTCGGACCGGACGCGGAGCAAGGACAGCGGGACCCGCGTGGCCCACGAGGCAGGCGCGCGGCCACATGACAACGGGCGTTCACGGCCGGAGGTTGACTCCCGTGCACGCTCGGCGGCATCCGACGTCGAGCGTGCGGCTCCGTCGCCCGCGATCGGCGAGGGGGCCGGGCTGGCCCGAGGCTTGCTTGCAGGAATTGCGACTTCGGGGAGCACCCACGCCGCGACGGCGTGGCGCCCCATCCCCCCTGATCCGACGGAGGTTCCCCATGTATCGTCTCCTCGCTGTGCTCCTGCCCCTCTCGCTCGTCGCCTGCGCTGCCAGCGGGGAGGACGACGACAGCTTCGACGACGCGCTCGTCCAGGAGTACCGGACCGCGCTCCCGTCCGCGGAGCGCCTGAGGTCCGGCATCCCCACCCCCGAGAGCCGCGCCGGCGCGCTGGCGCTCGAGGCGGACTCGGACATCGCCCGGCTCGCCATCGAGGCCGCGGTCGCGGTCAACCTCCCGGCGGCGATGATCGTGACCACGCTCGAGGTCGTCACCGCCTTCCCGCCGACCACCTACGACGCCGAGCGGCGCGAGCTCGTGTGGGGACCCTGGGACAACGACGACGGCGTCGGCAAGGTGCTGGTCTACGTCGCCGAGAACGACGCGGACGCCGACTTCCGCTACTCGTACGCCTTCGCGCGGCTGGCGGGCGACGACCCGTCAGCCGCGGTGCCGGTGATCGCGGGCGGGGCCACCCCGGCCCCCGACGATCCGGACCGCGGCGTGGGGGTCACGCTCTGGGACATCGACGCCAACAACGCTTTCGACCGCGAGCACGACCCGGATTTCGATCCCGAGGCGCGCCGGGCGCAGGGGCGGATCGCGATGCTGTACGGCGCCGGCGAGGACGACGGCTCGCGGTTCGCCTTCAACGTGGCCGTGTTCAGGGATTTCGTCGACGATGACGCCGAGGCCGGAACCGGCCCGGCCGACTTGGATTTCCTCTACGGCTCCGCCGTCGATCCGGAGGGGGCGCGCTGGCACTTCATGGACTGGACGCTCACCGGCGACCTCTGCGACGCCGCCGCGGACAGCTGCTTCGAGGGCAACGTGGTGGACGATCTGGCCGAGACGTTCGCGCTCCGCGCGGCCTTCCACGGGACCGCGGGGCGGGGCGAGGCGGCCGTCTCCGGCGGCGCCCTCGCGGCGGACGTGAGCCTCGTCGACTGCTGGGACACCTTCATGACCACGGAGTACTACGCCGTGGAGGCGGGCGCCCTCTCCCTGGCCGAGGGGGCCTGCGCGGGGGGCGATGACGTCACCCTCGCGGAGCGGGGGGTGCCGACGCTCGACGACCTCGATCCGGAGCTGTTGGGCGCGCTCGACTGTGTGGCGACCGAGGGCATCGACGCCTGCGACTGAGGTTTCCCCCGGCGCCGCCCGCGCGGCTCAGAGCGCCTCGACCGGCGGCGTGACCCGCTCGGCCTGGTAGGTGCCGATGTTGGGCGGGAAGGTGAGCTCCCAGACGACCGCGCCGTCCGCGCGCCGCACCTCGAAGACGCGACTCGAGGCGCTCTCGCTGCGCACGCCGGCGGTGATCAAGACGTGGCCGTCGCCGAGGTCGTCCGCGTCGCCCCAGAACGGGGTGTACCAGTCGTCCCGGTACCAGGCGTCGACCGCGAAGTCCCCCGGGAAGGACCAGACCAGCGAGGCCGTGCGCGCCGACTCGTCGAGGGCGAGCTCGAGGACCCGGGATCGCTCGCTCCCGGTGGGGAAGGGCGTGTATCCCCCATTGTCATAGAGCAGCACGGTGCCGTCGTCGTGGATCTCCGGATCGTGCTCGTCGGCGAAGCCGGCCTCCGGCGGGATGAAGGTGAAGCTGCCCCCGTCGAGCCCTTCGCCGAGGGTCCAGAGGATGGCCTGGTCCCCTCCGATGCGGGCCTTGATGACGCCGAGCCAGCGGCAGCCGAGGTAGAGCACGTCGTTCGCCTCGTCGATGGTGATCGCGTTCGGGTGGCACCAGTCGACCGCGTCCCGCGCGGGGTCCGGCCGGAGGTGCTCGAAGAGGCTCCACGACCAGACGACCTCGTGATCGGGCGTGACCTCCTCGACCCGCGCGCCGACGAAGCCGTTGGCGTCGACCTCGTTCCGGAGCAGGACGTAGTCGCCGCTCTCGAGCTTGCCGGCGTCGTGGGTCATGATGCCCGGGACCCCTTCGCCCCCGCCGCCAGGCTGCTCCGGCCCCCGCCACCGGACGTTTCCGGCGAGATCGATCTCCTGCGGCGGGGTCAGTGTGGTCGGACCGAGCAGGACGTGGCCCTCTCGGGTGAGCCTCACGGAGGCGTCCCCGAGCTCGTCCGGCAGGTCGCCGTTGACGAAGTACCAGACGGGGAGCCCGGCTCGATCGTACATGACCGCGACGCCCGGGGGCCGCGTCGAGTAGGGCCCGCCAGCGCTCGCCGGCTGCACGCTCACCAGCGTCCAGGCCTGGCCGCCCCGGGTGTCGACGGTGACCGTGGGGAGCGGCACCGTGTCCGGCAGCGAGCCCGTCGTGAAGGTCCCCTCGGCGCTCGCGGAGCCCCCGGCCGTCGCCGAGACGGCGCGGAGCCGGTAGGTCGAATCGGCGTGCATCCCCAGCACGAGGATCCGGTGCGCGGTGACCGCGGTCGCGTCCCGGACGCGGAGCTCGTAGGTCGTGGTGCCGAACTCCACCACGGAGTCCGCCGCGACGTCGGTGGTCCAGCTCACGTAGGCCGACAGCGTGTTGTTGGGGTTCGGCTCCACCGTCAGGCCCGTGAGCACTGGCGGCGCCACCTCCGCTCCGCCGCTGCCCGCCCGATCGCCGCCCGCCTGACCGCCGCCGCTCGTCGCCGCGCCGTTCCCCCCGTGAGTCGAGCCCGCCTGGCCCTCGCCGCCCGCCTGACCGCCGCCGCTCCCGGCGGCGCCGCCCGGCCCCCCGCCCCCGCCGCCGCTGCCGCCCGGGGACGCCCCCGTCGCTCCCTCGCCGCCGGTGCTCACGCCGCCGTCTCCTTCGACCCGCCCGCCCGCGCTGACGGTGCCGCTCGAGCCTGCGGCGCCGACCTCGTCACCGTCCGTCGTTCCCCCGCCGGTGCCAGCGCCTCCGGACTCCGCGCCGGCGCCACCTCCGCGCGCGGGCGCGCCTCCCGCCGCGGTCGCGCCGCCCGCGGGGGAGCCCAGGCCGTCGCCCCAGGGGTTGTCCCGATGACAACCGCCTAGCGCCGCCGCCAGCGTCGCGGCCATGAGTGCGGCCCGCGACCGACGCTCCCCCCCCCTCCCTCCGAGGGAGGGTGAGGGCGGCGCCAGCCGGTGACCCACCCGGAGCTTGCGGCGGCAGCGGACCGTGATCACCAGGATAGCCGACGGAGTCGGGGAGCCGCAACCCGGACGGCCCGGCATCCCGCGATCTCACGGCGTGCGATCTTCCTCGCTCGCGAGGTCGCGGAGGCGGGCCGAGCGCCGCCGAGCGGTCCATCGCACCGCGCTCCGCGCGGCGGGGCGAGGCGTCCTCCGACCACCGCGCCCCAAGCCACGGACGGGCGGCGCCTCCAATCCGCGCCACGCTCCGCGTGTCGGGTCACCCACCGCCGCTGGCGGCGCCGAAGCCTCCGGGGCGCGAGCGCGCGGATCGCCGCCCCGGCGATCCGCGAACGAACCCTGGGCGTGAGCGCGATTCTGACCCGCCGGCGCTCACCAGGCGTCAGGCGGACAAGGCCGGAGTCCCCGAGCTGGCGCGGGGGGACGCGGGTGGCGGTCTCGAGGTCGCGCAGGTGGCGCTGGTTCACCCCGACCGCAGCGCCGGCGCCCGCGCTCTCCACCGTGACGCCGACGCTCACCCCCGATCCCCCGCGCGCTGGGCGAAGGCGCGCCCGGGATCCAACGCGCGCGGGTCGCTTGCACTCGGCACCCGGGCCTTCCCGAAGACGGCCGGGAGCGCTGGCCTGCGGGTTTCGTCGACCGAGGGTCGAACCCCGGGTCAACGGGTAGACTCTGGGCGCGGGGCGCGGGCATACTCCGCCGGTCGCCGGAACCCGGGAGCCTGGACCGCACCATGAGTCTTCGCCGTCATCGCTCGTCGCTCGGTCGCTCCGTCGCCGCCGGCCTCACCCTCGCTGCCGCCGTGACGGCCTGCACCTCGCCGCCGAGCGGTGAGGGCGAGCCGCCCGCTCGGGTGATCGAGCCGGGCTGCATCAACGCCTGCTACTACGACGAGCTGCCACCGCCGGTGGACTGCGCCGCGGCCGAGGCGGATACCGAATTCTACCCGCTCAACGTCTGGAGCATGGAGCGCGACGGCGTCGCCTCCAACATGTACCACTACACCGACAACACCGCGCCCTTCGAGTACCTCTCGCCCAATAGCTGGGAGCCGCCGGCGAACTCGACGCTCGAGTGGCCAGGTGGGGTCAACGACGCGTGGCCCTTCAACCCCGACCTCAAGCCCGCGAGCGTGCTGTCGATTCAGCGCTGCCTGGCTCCACCGAAGAACACGAACAACGTCCTCCACCTCTTCGGTGGCCCCTTCACCGAGTGGGGTGGCGGCGTCGGGCGCGGCCTGAAGTGTCTGAACCAGTCTTCGACACTGGGCCGGGTCAAGGTCGGCGACGACACGATGCTGCCGACCTCGGCCTCGGGCACGACGGATCCGTCCTGCGGCGCCGGGCCAGACGCCTATGACGAGGGCAGAAACGAGGTCGGGGCGTGCGCGCCGACGCAGGACGACGAGCTCATCCGGTCGGCCTGTCCCGAGCGGGATCTCAGGGCGGCCGAGGAGGGTCCCGAGAGCGCGGGCGAGGAGGAGTTCCTGCTGGGAATGACGCTCGACCTGAGCGACTGGGACGGCATCAGCTTCTGGGCCCGCCGCAGCCCCAACAGCCAGCCCGGGATCCGCATCGCGCTCGGGGACAGGTACACGGACGACGATCTTCGGTACCTGCAGTACCACATCAACCCGGACTCCAAGCCCCTCTGCGAGCGGCGGCGGGAGTGCGGCTGCCTCAACAACCGCCCCTGCTCGGTGGACGTGAGTCCGGTCGCGGGGGAGTACTGCGAGGAGGACGCGCAGTGCAACTACGGCCAGGGCGGCCCCGGCTGCGACACCGAGGTCGGGCGCTGTGGCTGCACCCGCGACCAGGAGTGCCCTGGCGGCTGGTGCGAGCCCGAGCCGGACGGCGTCTACGGCGCGACGGGCTACGGCCACTGTCGCGCCATGAGCTACTGCTACGATCCGGCGATCGACCCGTATCCCGAGGCGTGGGTGTCGGCGGGCGGGGAGCGGGTCTTCGTCCCCTGCGCCCGGGACGCGGACTGCGCCGACGGGGAGTCCTGCGTGGCGACGCCCTACGGAGGCCGCCGGGTCTGTGCGTCCCCGGAGGATCCCAAGCCGGTGTCCCGGGTGGTCCACGCCGAGTGCGGCGAGGCCGCTTGCAACGCCTTCTACAAGCCCTT
This sequence comes from uncultured Polyangiaceae bacterium, assembly GCA_964454025.1. Taxonomy (GTDB): domain Bacteria; phylum Myxococcota_A; class Polyangia; order Polyangiales; family Polyangiaceae; genus JAFGBI01. Next base: position 66,885 of record CAYVRP010000008.1, read on the forward strand.
CCAGGTGGGCGACGCCCAGTTCAACGGCCGCGCCTGCACGCCCTTCGCCTTTCGCGGCAGCACCTCGAACTCCTTCTGCTTCGACCCCGGGCAGGATCGGGATCCGCCCGAGGGGGTCGATCTCTGCGGCGACTTCTGGATGGCGCCCGTGTACCTCAGCACCGAGTGGCAGTTCTACAAGGTGCCGTTCACCGAGCTCCACCAGCAGGGCTGGGCCAAGGAGCAGTTCCAGTTCGATCTGACGAGCATCTCCGTGGTCCGCTTCACCTGGGACCGCGGCTGGGTGGACTACTGGATCGACGACGTGCGCTTCTACCGCGACACACGGTGAGCCGTCGTCTCCCGGGCAAGGCGCGCGGCCGAGCCGGCGGGCCCGGGCTTGGGCGGTGAGAGGAACGCGCCTTAATGCGAGGTGGCGGCGCGGAGGGGCAGGCGCGGGGGCTGACCCGGCAGAGGGACAGCCCGGGGCCCCCGCTCCCCGCGCCCGGCCGGCGCGGGGCAGTGGTGTGAAGGTGCCCTCGAGGTGGCGACCGGGCGAGCGGCGCTGCGAGCGAGCGGGCCGAGCCTCGTCACGGCGGCGCGCCGCTGCGGCGTCGTCTCGATCGCGGGCGAGTCTCTTCACGGCACCCGCTTCGGCCGTGAACCCGGGCCTCGGCGTCCACAGGGAACCCCGTGCCGCGGGGTGACGACGGGGCTTCTGGTGACGAACGACCTCGGCTAGAGTGCGCCGGGCCCCGAGACACGGATGTGCCGACGCGTGGCCTCCCGCGTCGGGAGTGCCGCGCCGGCGCGGCGATCAGCCAGGACGAGAGCGGATGAGGGAACCATCGAAACACGCGGCGCCGGAGAGCCTCGAGCCGAACAGGCTCGTGCGCCCGCGGCTCCGCAGCTTTCGGCTTCGCGCGGGCGCCGCGCCGTGGGTCACCGCCGCGCTCCTCGTCGTGACCGATCCGGCGTGGGCGCAGGCCACCGCCGGGGAGCCCGACGCGACCTCGCCGCCGGCAGGGGCGGCGCCCGACGTCGCGCCCCCGACGGGCGCGGCGGCGCCGCTGCCTCCCGCGGACGTCCCCGCGGCCGAGCCGGCGCCCGCCGTCGCGCCCCCGGCGGGCGCGGCGGCGCCGCTGCCTCCCGCGGACGTCCCCGCGGCGCCGGCTCCCGCGGCCGCGCCAGCGCCCCCGACCGCGCCAGCGCCCCCGATCGCGCCAGCGCCCCCGACCGCCCCGGCGCCCGCCCCGGCGTCGCCTCCGCGCCTCGAGCGCGACGAGCTCCCGATCCCGGGCTATGTCCCCGGCTACCGCCAGAACGTCGCGCTCGGGATGTCGCCGTACAGCCCGCGCACCCCGGGCCTCCCGGGGGGAATGACGGCCGGGTTCGGCGCCGCGCTGCCGTTGCAGGGTTGGACCTTCAAGTGGTCGGGGTTCATGACCGCCTCCCTGCAGTTCAGCATCGACGAGCGCCGCTACCCCACCGACGAGCAGCGCACCACCGTCTTTCACACTCCGCCCGCCACCATCGACAACTGGGGTCAGTTCGTCAGCACCTCCACCGTGCCGGGCAACTGGGTGGGCAACACCTTCTACTACGGCAACTCCCTGGTGGGTGCGACCGTCTCCGTCGACACCTGGAACCCCACCCAGCCGACGACCTACTACCAGGTCGGCAGCCAGTACTTCATCAACAACGCCTTCGTGACCTACACGCCTGAAGCGCTGGGGAAATTGCGGCTTCGCTTCCAGGTGGGACGGTTCAGCACCAACTACGGCCAGCTCGGCCGCTGGGGCAACGGGCTCTACACCAACGCCATCTCCGGCGGGCCGCGGGGCGACGGTGAGCTCACGCGCGCGGAGCTGGCGGTCGGTCGCACGGTGAGCCTGACGGCGGAGCACGGCCTGATGGGCACGCGCGAGGGCACCCCGCCCGCCCAGGTCGTGCGGGGGCCGATGAACGGCTGGCGCCGCCCGCTGTGGGCGGCCACCTTCATGCACCACGCGCACCTGGGGTTCGTGGTGAAGGGGGCGTTCGAGACGACCTTCCAGGCCCACTACATGACGAGCTTCACCCAGGAGGATCGGAGCGAGTCGCTGGTCGACAACCCCGGCACGCAGGCGGTCAACGAGGAGGACGTCGAGGACGGGCGCCTCACGGTCTATGGGGCCGACGTGCGCGTCATGCACGACGCGTTCGGCTTCCTCGGGGTGGGGGTCGCCTACGTGGACGGGCACGACGCCTACCCGCTCAAGGGTCTATACACCTACGGCGGTGAGGGGGAGCAGGTCGTCGAGCGCTGGTGGGGCGTGCCCTCCGGCGGATCGGGGTCCATCCTCGTCGGCGGCTTCAACTACAACTTCAGCATCGGCAAGCTGGTCAACTACCCGGGGACCTTCGTCGGCGATGGGCCCGACATCGTGATCAACGCCGGCCTGCACATCGCCCGCATCTGGAGCGAGTTCGAGCCCTACGACGGCCAGAGCCGGCACAAGTACGGCCTGGACGCCCTGTACACGTTCCACCGCTACATGGGGGTCGGCCTGCGGGGCGATCGCGTCTCGCCCAATTCCGACGACTCGGGCGAGGCCTTCGAGGTGCTGTCGCCGCGGCTCGTCTTCCGTTCGAACTACAACTCGCACGAGATGGTGCAGCTCATCTACGCCAAGTGGTTCTACGGTCCTCGGACGCGCAACGAGGGGACTGGGCTGCGGACGCCGGAGAGGCTCGATGACCAGATGGTCGCGCTGAACTTCAACATGTGGTGGTGAGCACAATCATGGCAGCCGACATCGCAGGAACGCTCACGGTGGTCACCGGATCGCCAGAGACAATGAAGCCGCCTGGCGCCCCGGGCGGGCGCCGGCGCGGTCCCACCGGCGCCGCTCGCGGTCCCCGCGCGCCGCGGGGGTGGCTGCTGCTCGGGGCGACCGCGGCCGCGACCCTCGTCGCGAGCCCCGTCGCCGCGCAGGCCGCCGACCCGCCGACCCAGAGCGAGGAAGAACGGCTCCGGCAGCTCGACCCGTCGCTCAGCCTCGACCCGTCCGCGCCGCAGGCAGGGGCGCTGCCTGGCGGCATGACCCCGGCCTACGGCCAGAGCGCCGAGGGCGCGGGCGACTGGCGCTTCGACTTCCATGGCCAGTTCACCATGCCGATGAACGTCGGGATCGCGCCGCGGGCCGACCGCCAGCCGGGGGAGAGCGAGCGGGTCCTCCACGCGCCGCCGGTGATCCCGGGCGACAAGGAAACCTTCACCTACACCGCGACGATCCCCACCCCGTACGTCCAGCTCAACCTGTCCTATGGCAACTCCGTCGTCACCGGCAACATCTCGCTGCTCGCCGAACAGGCGTCGGTGTCGGCGGGATACTTCGATCCCCCGTCGCAGGCCGGCATCAACGACGTCTTCCTCGACATCCGCCCCGAGGTGGGCAAGAACGCCCGCCTGCATCTCTACGTCGGCGCGTTCACCAGCCGCTACGGCAGCCCCGGGGAGCACGACGAGGGCCGCTACGGCACCCCGATCATCGCCCGGGTCAACGGCGTCGGCGAGGCCGTCGTCGCGACCCTCGGGCTCAGCCAGGACTTCGCGCTCCTGCTCGAGCAGGGCATCGTCGGGCAGTCCAACAAGGCGCCGCCGGACCTGACGCCCGACGGGTGGAACGACTTCGCCGATCCCAACGTCGGCTCGACCTTCGCGCACCACGGGCACGCGGGGCTCGCCTACCAGAGCCTCGCCACCCTCGGGGCGCACTACGTCTACGCGCTCAGCCAGGACGACACCGCGACGGGCATGATCGGGCCCGACGGCAGCGTCCGCGTCCTCGGCGCCGATCTGCGGCTCAACCTCGGGCGCTTCGGGCACCTGTACGGCGCCGTCGCGCAGACGTCGGCCGAGCACGCGCGGGTGGTCAGCCGCGTCATCGAGGTGCTCAACACCCGGGGCGGCGACGGGCTCATCGAGAACTACCTCGGCCCGCAGAGCCATGGGAACGGGACGCTCCTGAGCTTCGGTGGCCAGTACGATCTGAGCGTCGGCAAGCTGGTGAGCTACCCGGTCCCCTTCTCCGGCGACGGGCCCGACATCTTCGTGAGCCTGTTCGCGCTCGGCACCCGCGTCACCAGCGACGACTCGCTCTACGACGAGGTGCTGAAGCTCAAGCTGGGCGCCGAGGCCACCTACAGCCTCCTGTCCTGGTTCGCCGTCTCCGGCAGGTTCGACCAGGTGAACCCGGACCAGGACGACAGGCGGCAGTCGTTCATGATCTTCTCCCCCCGGCTCATCTTCCGGACGGACTGGCAGGCGTCGAACCAGGTCATGCTCCAGTACTCTCGCTTCGTGAACGGCTCGGCCGTACCGGTGCGCACCGGGTACCCCCCGACCCTGGATCCCGACGCGGTCCCCGACGAGAACGTCATCTCGCTGTCGGGTAGCATGTGGTGGTAACGAGCCCGCCGAGGAGGAAGGTCATGCGTCCGTCACTCGCGCTCCTGGCGCTGCCGGCTGCGGCCCTCGGCGCCACCGCCCTCGGCGCCTGCATCGGCGTCTCGGCGACGCAGCCGGGCGCCGCCGCGGCGGCCCTGCGCTACTGTCCCGGCGCGGTGGTGCCCGCGCCCGAGGGGCTCATCGACGACTTCGAGGATGGCGACAACAAGACCGCCGCCGTCGCGGGTCGCGGGGGGTACTGGTGGAAGAGCACGGACTCGGCGGGTTCCTTCTTCGGACCGGAGGACTGGGGGCCGATCGCGGCCGGCCCAGGCGGCTCGCTCGCCTTGCACCCGATGGGTGAGACGGTGCTCGGGGATCCCACCGAGGCGTGGGGCGCGCAGATCGGCGGCAACTTCGTGGGGGCCGGGTTCTACGACGCCAGCGCGTACGTCGGCATCGCGTTCAAGGCGAAGGTGGGGCCGAAGTCGACCAAGACGTTCCGCGTCGAGGTGGCGGACGTGAACACGCACCCGAGCGGCGAGGTCTGCGACAGCTGCTGGAACCACTTCGGCAAGTACGTCACTTTCACTACCGAGTGGCAGGAATACCAGGTCCTCTTCTCCGAGCTCCGGCAGGAGGAGGGCTGGGGCAACCCGCGACCGAAATCGGTCACCCCGGCCCAGATCTACTCGCTCAACTGGAAGATCCGGCCCGGCTCCACCTTCGAGTTCTTCATCGACGACATCCAGTTCCTGACCTGCCAGTGACGCGCGGCCTGCGCGCGCGCTGACGGCGGCGGCACGCGCCGGGCGCGCGAACGGAGCGCCGCTGCGGCCTGCGCGGCGAGCCGTGCGCCTCGAGCTTTGCCCGGCGCAGGATCCGTGGGAAGGTTTCGGGTCGAGGTCCGGCGGGTCGGCGACGGGTCCCCTCGAGCGACGAAGGAGCTACCCTGCCATGAAGCCCCTGCAACTGACGGTCGTGTTCGCCGGCCTGCTCTGGATGGCCGCCTGTTCGAGCGATTCGGGAGGCGAGGCCTCCTCGCAGGGCAGCGGGGGTCAAGCCGCGGGCGCGAGCGGCGGTACGGGCGGTGCGGTCACCGGCGGCGGTCCGGTGACGGGCGGCGAGGCCCCCGGCGGCAGCGGGGGTTTCGCGACCGGCGGGACCCCGATCACCGGGGGCGCGAGCAGCGGCGGCGGTCCGGTGACGGGCGGCGCGAGCAGCGGCGGCGGTCCGGTGACGGGCGGCGCGAGCAGCGGCGGCGGTCCGCTGACGGGGGGCGCGAGCAGCGGTGGCGCCCCGGTCACGGGCGGCGCGGGCAGCGGCGGCGGTCCGCTCACCGGCGGCGCGGGGTCTGGTGGCCTCCCGTCGGGTGGGAACAGCGGCACCGGCGGCCTGACGGGCGGCGCGGCCGGAACGGGCGGCACGTCCACGGGCGGAGACGGCAGCGGTGGCGCCGGGGGCCAGGCCGGCGCGGTCGCGACGGGCGGCGCCAGCGACGGCGGCTCCGGCGGCAGCGGCGGCAGCGAGGAGCCGCAGCATTGGGGCGGGACCTGGACCGCGTCGCCCTACTACGACTCGGGCAACCAGCCGCCCGTCTCGCTGGCGAACGGCGTCATCCGCCAGATCGCGCACGTCTCGCTGGGCGGCCGCGAGCTGCGCGTGCAGTTCTCGAACCTGTTCGGCAACGGCCCGGTCACCATCAACTCGGCGCACATCGCGCTCTGCCCGTCGACGCCCGCGGTGGACAGCACCATCCAGACGGCGACCGACACTCCGCTCGCGTTCTCGGGCTCGGCCGCGGTGACCATCGCGCAGGGCCAGGAGCTCTGGTCGGACCCGGTCGCCTTCGACCTGCCGCCGCTCGGCAACCTGACCATCACGACCGCCTTCGGCGCGGTCCCCAGCAACGTCACCGGTCACTCCGGCTCCCGGACCACGTCCTACATCCAGACCGGCAGCAGCGACGTCAGCGCGCCGAGCATGGCCTCGGCGCAGACGACCGACCACTGGTACTTCATCTCCGGCATCGACGTGATGGCCGGGGCTTCGGCCCGGGCCGTCGTCGCCATCGGCGACTCCATCACCGACGGTCGGGGCACGGATACCAACCACAACAACCGGTGGACGGACATCCTGGCCGCGCGCCTGCAGCAGAACCCCGACACCGCGGACGTCGCCGTCCTCAACCAGGGGATCGGCGCCACCAACCTGATCGGCAACAGCGGCACCGCCGGCCAGGCCCGCTTCGACCGGGACGTGATCGGGCAGAGCGGCGTCCGCTACGCGATCGTCTATCACGGGGTCAACGACATCGGCGCCGCGGGCGCGTCTACCGCCGCCATGCGCGCCGCCTACGACGACCTCATCGCGCGCGCGCATGGCGCCGGGCTGCTGATCTACGGCGGGACCATCCTCCCCTTCAGCGGCAACAGCTACTACAGCGCCGCGCACGAAACCGTCCGCCAGGAGGTCAACGCCTACATCCGGAGCGGCGTCTTCGACGGCGTGATCGACTTCGACGCCGCGCTCACGGACGGCGGCAACCCCCCCGCGCTCCAGGCGGTCTACGCCACCTGGGCCCAGACGGACTGGCTACACCCCGGACCGGCGGGCTACCAGAAGATGGGGGAAACCCCGGAGCTCTCGCTCTTCGTGGAGTAGCCGCGCGGGGCACGCGGGCGGCGCGCCGACCGCGCCGCCGGTGCCCGTTCACGAAGGACGAGCGGGTCATCCCCTGACTGGGCGAGCAGTGCCCGGCGGCTGACTGGTGACCGTCGCGGCGCGCGCCGTGGGCCGCCCAATTCACGCGCGCCGCGCGGACGCTCACGGCAGGGGAGCAGGCGCGGCAGAGAGCGGTGGAGGCGCGACGCGTCTCATGCGAGGCTCACGCGCCTCCTCGCTGGATCCCCCGCCTGGTCCGGCGACGTACCGCCGCGCCGGCCTCGCGCGCGGCCCCCATCGCGAGAAACCCGCCCATGAACGAATCGGCAAGCAAGCTCACACAACCGCGGGACACCGGCGGCCGGCGCGGGATCCTGCTCGCGCTCGGGGGCCTGTCCCTGGCTTGGCTCGGCGCGCTGGTCTACCCCATCTACCGGTTCCTCAGCCCTCCTTCGGCGGCGAACCCCTTCGGCCCCACGGGCAAGGCGAAGGTGGACAAGATCACCCCGGCGGACGTCGCCCGACCCGGGCAGGGCAAGAACGGCGGGTACGCGGGCCGCGGGCTGATCGTGCTGAGGGGCGAGGACGGGGTGCTCCGCGCCTTCGACGCCAAGTGCAGCCACGCCGGGTGCAACGTGAGCTTCGAGGGTTCGCGCATCCACTGCCCCTGCCACGGCGGGATCTACGACCTGCTGGGCAGGAACGTCTCGGGGCCGCCCCCCCGGCCGCTCACCGCGCTCCGGGTGGTCGAGGAGAACGGTGAGCTGTACGTGAGCCGCGCGGACGCCGAGGCGGGGAGCTGACCGATGACCGAGCCGAATGCCCCCATCCCCCCCGAGGCGCTCGCGGTGCTGCCTCCGGAGCGGACACTGCTCGGGCGCGCGGGTCGCGCGCTGCTCACTCGCTACCCCGTCTGGCCCGTCCTCGACTTTCTCGGCAAGAAGTCGGTCCCGGTGCACCGGCACTCCGCCTGGTACTCCGTGGGCGGCATCGTGCTCTTCTTCTTCGCGGTGCAGATCGTCACCGGGATCCTGTTGATGGTCTACTACCGGCCGAGCCAGCCCTGGCAGTCGGTGCAGCGGATAGTGAACGAGGTCCCCTACGGCAACGTCGTGCGCAGCGTCCACCACTGGGCCGCCAACCTGATGATCCTGGCGATCTTCGTGCACCTGTTCAGCACCTTCTTCCTCAAGGCGTACCGGCCGCCCCGCGAGGGCACCTGGCTCACCGGGCTCGCTCTGCTCGGGCTGGCCCTGGCCTTCGGGTTCTCCGGGTATCTCTTGCCTTGGGACGACCTGTCGTTCTTCGCGACCCGGGTCGGGATCTCGGAGCTCGAGAAGGCGCCGGTGGTGGGCGCCTGGGTGGCGCACCTGGCGCGCGGCGGAGACGACGTCACCATCGACACCATCGGCCGCTTCTATCCGCTGCACGTCGTGGTCCTCCCCCTGCTGGTGCTCGGCCTCGTCGGCGTGCACCTGCTCTTCGTGCAGATCCAGGGCATGAGCGCCCCCGACGGCTACCTCGCCCTGCCGCCGGAGGAGCGGAAGAGCGTGAGCTTCTTCGGTGACTACCTCTTCGCCGAGATCCCCGTCTGGCTCCTGATGGGGGCGCTGCTGGCGTTTCTGGCCACCTTCTTCCCGCGGGGCCTGGCGCCGGAGGCGGACCCCACCGCCCCCGCGCCGCCCGGCATCAAGCCGGAGTGGTACTTCCTCTCGCAGTACCAGGCCCTGAAGCTCTTTCCCGGGAAGTTCGAGGTCGTCGGCATGGTGCTCCTCGGCGGCATCCCGCTCTTGGCGCTCGCGCTGCCGTTCTTCGACCGGGCGATCCCGACCAACGAGCGCGGCCGCAACGTCATCGGCCTCGGGTTCCTGGCCTTGATGGGGCTCATCGGCATGACGCTCTGGGGGTGGTGGTCATGAACTACCCGGTCTGGGACGTTCCGGGCATCGGGGCGGGCTTGGTGGTCGCGATCATCGCGATCTTCCACGTCCTCGTCTCGCACGTGGCCGTGGGTGGCGGCGCCTTTCTGTTCATCGCCGAGCTGTGGGCCGGGCGCCAGCCAGACAGCGCCCGCATCCGGGCCTGGCTCCACCGCTACCTGACCATCTTCCTGGTGTTCACCACCGTGTTCGGCGCCATCACGGGGGTGGGCATCTGGTTCTCGATCCAGCTCGCCAGCCCGGAGGCGACCAGCCTGCTCATCCATCAGTTCGTCTTCGCCTGGGCGATGGAGTGGGTCGCGTTCCTCGGCGAGCTCACGGTGCTCTACCTCTACTACTACGGCTGGAGCACGAGCACGGAGCGGCGGCAGGTCTTCCTGGCCGGGGCCTACTTCGGCATCGCCTGGATGTCCCTGGTCATCATCAACGGGATCCTGACCTTCATGCTGACGCCCGGCGGCTGGACCCTGGAGAACCGCGATCTCGCCGCCGGGTTCTTCAACCCCGGCTATTTCCCGGCGCTCCTCCTGCGCACCGGGGTGATGTTCCTCCTGGCCGGGCTCTCGGCCTTCGTCGTGGCCGCGCTCCTCGACCAGCACGACGATCTCCGGGGTCGTGTCGTCCGGTTCGCGGCCCTCTGGGTCATCCCGGCGGCGGTGCTGGTGCCCGCCTCGAGCTACCTGTTCTCGCTGCAGCTTCCCCCGTTCGCCATCAAGCTGGCGCAGGACGGCGTCGTGGGCGACTCCGGCGGCAAGCTCGAGCTCATGTCCCGGGCCCGCTGGCGCGCCGGGACCACCGGCAGCCTCTTGGTGCTCGGGACCCTCACCTTCCTGCTGCGCCCTCGGGCGCTGACGCTCGGCGCCGCGCTCGCGTTGCTGGGCACGGCCCAGATCGGGATCGCGGGCGCGGAATTCTTCCGCGAGCTCTCGCGCAAGCCGTACGTCGTCCACGGCGTGCTCTACTCGAACTCGCTGTGGGTCCGGGATGCCACGCCGGCCACGCTCAAGCAGCCCTTCCTCGCTCGCGCCCGCTGGCACCCGGGGCCCCCGCCCCTCACCCCGGAGCGGGGCGAGTGGATCTATCGCCTCCAGTGCGCCAGCTGTCACACGCGGGGCGGGTACCGCTCCCTGACCGAGCGCACCCGGCAGTGGACGCCGGAGTTCGGCTACAAGTGGCTCGAAACCATGGACAGCACCGGTGTCATGCCCCCCTTCCAGGGTGACGCCGAGGACAGGGCCGCCCTCGTGGCCTACCTCCTGTCGCTCCGCGGGGCGCGCGTCGAGCCCGCGGACGTGGCGGAGCGCCCCCCGCCGCCGCCCCGCCGCCCCCGGCCCTTCGAGGTGAGGCCATGAACGCCCCCGTGCCCCCGTTCGATCCGCTCGGGCTCCCGCTCTCGCCCGGGCTGCTCCACGCCATCGCGTACCTTACCCTCACGCTCCACTTCGCCGCCATGCAGTTCACCGTGGGGGGAGCCCTGCTGATGCTCCTCTGCTGGCGCCGGCAGCCCGGCATCGCGCGCTTCTTCGGGACCGCGCTGCCCCTCGGCTTCTCGTACCTGGTGACGTTCGGGATCCCGCCGCTCCTGTTCGTGCAGGTGATCTACGGGCAGTTCTTCTACAGCTCCTCGGTGCTGATCGGCGCCTACTGGATCGCCGTGATCCCGCTCATCATCGCCGGCTACGGGGCTTCGTACTGGCACCGCATGACCCGCGACGGCCGGACGCGGAACCAGCCGGTGATCATCGCGGCCATCGTCGCCTGTACGCTGCTGGTCGGCTACATCTACGTCAACAACTTGGCCCTGTCGCTCCGGCCCGACCTCTGGCTCGCCCACTACGCCGCCTACCCGAGCGGCAACGCCCTGGTGTACGGCGAGCCCACGCTCCACGCGCGCTACCTCCTGTTCGTCGTGCCGGCGCTGATGACCGCGGGGATGGCGCTGGTGCTGCGGGCGAGCTTCCTGCGCGGCCGGGGGGCCTCCGCGGAGGCGGACGCGTCGTACACGGTGGGTGTCCGCTCGCTGGCGGTGGGGCTCCTGCTCGAGAGGGGGGCGGCGGCGTGGTTCGGGCTCACCGCGCCGGCCGCCGTGCGCGGGGCGTTCGCCGCCCCGGGTGCCCTGGCCTGGCTCGCGGCGGCGGCGGCGCTGCTCGCCCTGGGGGCGCTGGTCGCGGCCTGGCAGTCGCGGGGCCGCGCCGGCCTGGGCCTGCCCCTGCTCGGGGCGCACCTGCTCCTCGGCGCGGTCGCGTGCCTCGTCGTGGTGCGCGACCTCGTCCGCCAGATCTACCTCCGGCCGTACTTCGAGGTTTCGAGCGCGCCGGTGCTGCCGCAGTGGGGCATGTTCGCCGCCTTCGTGCTGGTCCTCGTCCTCGGGGTGGCCTTCCTCGTGGTCACCACCCGGCAGACGGTCCAGGGCCTGCTCGCGGCGTCGCGGAGTGCGGCGCCGGTTTCCGCGGGCGCGCGCGCGCGGCGGCGAACCGGCGCGCGCGCGCCCGGGGCGCGGCGCGGCGCTCGCTAGCGGGTGATGGTGACGTCGTCCACGTAGAGGCGCTCGTCGTCGGCCGGGTTCACGAGCCCGCCGCTCGCCTCGAGGTAGAGCTACCCCTGGTCGATGCGGCTCGCGCAGTCCACCGTGGTCGCGCCCGAGAGCTCGGTCCGTCCAGACGCGGCGAGCCAGCGTCACCGAGCCCCTCACCCCGTCCCGCCCCGTCGCGCCGTCGCAGCTCCGCTCCGGGAGCCGCTCTGACGAGCTCGGGCGCGCGGTGGCGCGGGTCCAGGCGCCTCACTTCAGCCCGCCCGGGTGGGCAATCCCCTCCGCACCCTGCGAACCTCGGCCGACCCCCGAACCCTTCCCCGGTCCCGCGGGATCCAACGGGTCGGGTCCCAGCCAGGAGGCTGGGCCAGGAGGTCCTGATGCTCCGCGCCATCTTGCCCATCAACGAAGGCACCGTCGATCGCGTCCTCCGCGTCGGGCTCGGCCTCGGGCTGCTCGCCCTCACCGTGGCGGGACCGCAGTCGCCGCTCGGGCTGATCGGGCTCGTCCCGCTCGTCACGGGGGCGGTAGGGAGCTGCCCGCTCTACCGCCTGGTCGGCGTCTCCACGGCGTCGAAGACGGCGGCGACCCCGCCCTGATTCCGGCGCGGCTCCGCGCCCACCGCCGCGGTGGCCCCGTACGCGCGAGCGGCGGCCGTACGGCCGCCGCTCCTCTACGCGCGGGTCGGGTGCCCGCCGTCCTGCCCGCTCAATAGAACATCAGGTCATCGATGGTCAGGTCGACCGGGCAGCCCGTGGCCGCGGCGGTGGCGCCGCCAGCCCCACCGGCGCCGTCCTCGGACGGCGCGCACTCCTGGATATGGATCTGGACGCCGAGCAGCTCGTTCGACGCCAGCGTCGTCTCCGGGAGGCCACCGGTGAAGTCCGCCCACGCGTACTCGAGCACGCCCCCGTCCTCGGGGATCTCGACCTCGACCTGGGCGTACTTGCACTCGTCCCACTTGGTTTCTTCGCTCGAGAATTCGCATTGCCCCTTCTCGTTCGCCTCGTCGATCGGGTAGTTCTTGGCCTGCTGCACCTGGATGTAGAGCTTGGCGTCGGTGACCGATCCCGAGAGGTTGAGCGAGACGCCCTGGAAGATCGACGCGTCGTAGCAGGGGCCGAACCAGAAGACGATGCCGGCGTAGTCGCCCGCGGGGACGGTGCCGGTCAGGTGCAGCGCCCCGCCGGTGACGGTCGCGGTCAAGCCGGTGCCGGCGGAGTAGCTGTGCGTCCCGCCGGTGAGGCTCTCATCGTTGCCCCACTCTGGCCCGCTGCCGTCGCTCCAGCTCGCGCCCTCCTCGAACTCCGAGAAGTCGGTGATGCGGCCGTTGGTGGCCGACTGATCATGATCACACACGAAGCCGGCGACGTTCTCGTTCCCCGCGCCGGCGCTGCCGCCCGTCTCGGCGCCGGAGCCGCCGGTCGTGCTGGCGCCGCCCGTCGCCGACCCGCCGGAGCTTCCGTCGTCGCCTGATTCGTCGTCCTCGACGCCGCAGCCGGCGAAGCCGACGAAGGTGGCGAGAGACAGCATCCAGAGGCCGCTGATGGTGAGGAGTGTACGCTTGTTCATCCGAATTCCTCCGGGGCGTGGCGGGCGCGCCCAGCGCGTCGACCCCGTCGAACGCCCGACAAACCAAAGAACCGATTTCGCTCTCCGACCCTGCCGCCGCGCGCCCCCTCAGCGTCGACGGGGCGTGGGCACCGGTCGGACCGTAGCTCAGGCGCGGGGTGCGTTCACCCTCCCAAATCGATCTCCAGGGTGGAGCCGCCCGGAAGCAGGGACCCCTCCCGGGTGACCGTGCGGTCCCCCGCGCGGACGCTCACCGTGTATTCCCCGAGGAATCCCGCGGTGGTGAACGTGCCCTGGGCGTCCGTCGAGCCCTGGGCGTCCGTGCGCCAGCGACCAAGCACCAGCTCTCGATAGAGGGTTCCGGCGGGCTTGAGGGACCAGTCGTACCGGTACAACGCGGCGCGATTTCGCCAGTGTGCACGGTCCCAGAACCCCCAGAGCACGATGCCCTTGGCGGCCGGGCTGCTGAACACGGCGAGGTAGAAATCGCGCAGGTATTGGGCCGCGAGCTCGTCCTCGTCGATCAGGGGGTCGAAGCGGGTCACCACGATGGGCTTACCGTGGCTGCCGAAGCGGTCGAGCGTCGCGACGATCTCCTCGGGGGAGGTGAGCTTGGAGACGTACTGGGCCTGGATCCCGAGCGCGTCGACGGGGGCGCCCGCCGCGAGCAAGCCCTTGAAGGTGGCTTCGGCGAAGGAGCGCTGTCGATCGGGGAGCGGACCGGTGCCGAGGACGCCGGTCGTGGCGAGCAGGAGCTCCGCCTCCGGGGCGGCGGACCGGGCCGCCGTGAACCAGTCCCCGAGGGCCGCCGGGCCGACGAGCGCCATCAGGGCGCGGCGGGCGTACGGCAGGTCCACGACTCCCCAGCCCCTCACGTCCTTGCCCAGCGTGCCCAGGACCTCGCGGACATGGCGATCGACCTCGGCGCGGAGCTCCGGGGCCTTTCCCCGAAGCTCGCGGAGCGCCGCCGGCACCGAGTCCCAGGCGGGCCGCACCAGGGCCCGGCCCCGCACCGCGATCTTGCGGCTCGCGAGCAGGTCGATGGCGGCGCGGGTCCGCGCCGCCGTGTAGCCCGGGCCGAACTCGCCCGCGAGCGCGCGCCACTCGAGATCGTCCTCGAGCGTGACCGAGTTGAACAGCTCCGCCAGCGTCTCGAGGTATCTCGGGTCGCTCGCGTCCAGCAGGCGCGCGGCGGTCGCGCAGGTGCCGAACTCGAAGGCGTGGCGCCGCAGGGTGGCGTGGACCTCGGCGCCCGGCACCGCCTTGCCGCGGTCCCGGACGACGACCTTGAGCGCCGCCTTCCGGTGCTGCTCGATCCGCTGCTCGGCGGCCGCGCGCCAGGCGGCGTCGGCGCTCATCCCGCGGTAGGTGGGGCTCGTCTTCGGCAGATCCGCCAGCGCGAGCTGCTTGCCGAAGCTCTCCAGCGTCACCCCGCCGATCTCGATGGTCTGCGGGGCGTAGCCGAGGCGGAAGATCGCTTGCGCCTCCCCGGCGGCGAAGTCGCCTCCCGCCAGGAAAGGCACCCGCACCGTCCGCCACTCCTTGCCGCCCCGGACGGGGAAGGAAACCGACTTGGTCCACGGCTCGCGCCCGAGCTCGAACACGAACTCGGTGTCACCGTCACCACCCTCGGTTTCCGTCTCGGTGACGCGGAACGTGAAGGTCGCCAGGATCACGTCCCCCTTCGCGACCGGGGCCACCGTCTTGGTCTGTAGCTGCACGTCCCAGGCGTTGGCCGAGCTGCGGAGGACGACGGCGCGGGCGGCCTCGTCGAACCCCTCGCCATCGACCTTCACCACCGCGAGTCGGACCTTGTCGGTCTGGCCGTGGACCTGAAACTCCCGGATCCCGCCGGGCCCGATCAGCGACGTCCCCGGGACCTTGCCCCAGTTGCCGGTGGGCTCGGTGGGCGCGGCCGGCGCCCGGGGGGCCGCCGCCGAAGCGGAAGCGGCCGCCGTCGCGGTCGGCGCCTCGGCGGGGAGCGGCTGGCGCTTGATGCAGGCGCCGAGCACGAGGGTGAAGGCCACGCCGACCCCGATCAGCCACGCGAAGGGGATGGACCGGCGGGCGGTCGCGGCGCTGGCGGCTGGGTTCTTCATCGGATCTCCCTGGGTCATGGGCCACCCTGCTCGCTCGCGGGCCGCGCTCGCCATGACGTGCGGGGCGATGGTAGCCGGGCGCGAGCGGACCGCAACCGCGGCCCGCGCGGCCCCGCGCCGCGTCGTTGCCCCGCGCACCCCCGCGGTCTATGTCCCGGTCGACCGCGCCCGCCCCGGGCGCTCGCGGGTGGCTCATGGGAGACGTCGGGCTCGATCTGCAGGGCAACGTGGCCGTGGTGCTCGGCGGCACCAGCGGCATCGGTCGCGCGCTGGCGCTGGGACTGGCGGCCGCCGGCGCCGACGTGGTCGCCTCGTCGCGGCGCGAGGACGCCACTCGGGAGATCACGGCGGCAATCGAGGCGCGCGGCCGGCGCTCCGTCGCGCTCGCGTCGGACGTCACCGATCGCGCGTCGCTCGAGCGGCTCCTCGCGGCGACGGTCGACGCGCTCGGCCAGGTGGACATCCTGGTCAATTGCGCGGGCCGCATCCGCCGGCTCCCCACCCTCGAGGTGGACGAGGCGGAGTGGGAGCTGACGTTCGACACCAACGTCACCGGCACCCTGCGCGGCTGCCAGGTCTTCGGCCGCCACCTGCTCGAGCGCGGCTACGGGCGGATCATCAACATCGCATCGCTGACCAGCTTCCGCGGCTTTTTGGAGGTCACCGCCTACGCGGCGAGCAAGGCCGCCGTCGTCGGACTCACACGCTCGTTGGCGGTCGAGTGGGGCCCGCGGGGCGTCAACGTCAACGCGCTCGCTCCCGGCCTGTTCCCCACCGAGCTCAACAAGGACCTGCTGCTCGGCACCCCGCGGGGCAGCGAGCTGCTGCTGCGGTCTCCCCTCGGCCGCTTCGGCGAGGTAGAGGAGCTGGTGGGGGCGGCCGTGCTGCTCGCCTCCCCGGCGGCTCGCTTCATCAACGGCGTCGTGCTGCCGGTCGACGGGGGGTTCCTCGCCAGCGGCGTCAACCGGTGAGGCTGCCGCTCGCCGGGCCGAGCTCGAAGCCGAAGTAGTCGCGCGCGTTGCCGAAGCAAACGGCCGCCACCAGCTCGCCGAGCAGGGCGCGATCGTCGGGGAGCCGGCCGCGCGCGACGTCCCGCCCGAGCAGATCGCAGAGCAGGCGCCGGAAGTAGTCGTGGCGAGAGAAGGACAGCAAGCTCCTCGAGTCGGTCACCATCCCCACGAACCGCCGGAGCAGGCCGTGGCTGGAGATCGCCGCGAGGTGGCGCTCCATGCCGTCGAGCTGGTCGAGGAACCACCAGGCGCTGCCGAGCTGGAGCTTGCCCGCCGGGCCGCCCTGGAAGCTGCCGATCACGGTGGCCAGGAGGTCGTTGTCGCGGGGGTTCGCGTGGTACACGATGGTCTTGGCCAGCCGATCCTCCCGGTCGAGCCGATCCAGGTGGGCGATCAGCCCGGGCGCGACGGGGGCGTCTCCGATGGCGTCGAAGCCGGTGTCGGGGCCGAGCTCTGCCCGCCGCCGCGACGAGAGATTTCGCGCCGCGCCGAGGTGGTACTGCTGCACCCAGCCGCGGCGGTGATCCATCAGCGACAGCTCGAGCAGGATCGCCGAGCGGTACGCCACCGCCACCTCGCCGCCCACCGCCTCCCCGGCGCGCGCCCGGGCGAACGCCCGCCGCGCCTCGGTGAGGGTGCAGTGCCCCGCGTCGAGCGTGGTGAGCCCGTGGTCGGAGGCGCGGCACCCGGCGGCGTGGAACGCCTCGTGCCGCCGCTCCAGCGCGGCCAGCAGATCGTCGTAGGAGGCGATGGTGAGCCCCGCGGCCCGCTCGAGCCGGGCGAGCCAGGCCCCGAACCGCGGCGGGTCGTCCACCGCGAGCGCCGCGTCGGGGCGGAAGGTCGGCACCAGGCGGGTCCGCGCGCCGGCGGCCGCCTGGTGGGCGCGGTGCGGGGCCAGGTCGTCCGCCGGATCATCGGTGGTCGCGACCAGGGCGACCCGGTGCTGGGCGAGGAGGCCCTGCGCCGAGAAGGCGGGCTCGACGAGCCGCGCGTTGGCAGCGTCGTAGATCCGCCGCGCGGTCGCCGGGCCCAGCCGCTCGGTGATGCCGAACGGGAACGCGAGCTCGAGGTGGGTCCAGTGGTAAAGGGGGTTCCCGAGCGTCGCCGGGACCGTCTCCGCCCAGGCCGCGAAGCGCTCCCAGTCGGTCGCGTCGCCGGTGATGAGACGCTCGGGGACGCCGTTGGCGCGCATGGCGCGCCACTTGTAGTGGTCGTCCTCGAGCCAGAGCGCGGTCAGGGTGGGGTACCGGCGGTCCCCCGCGATCGCCGCCGGATCGAGGTGACAGTGGAAGTCGAGGATCGGCTGGAGCCGGGCGTGCTCGTGATAGAGCTCGCGGGCCGTGTCCGTCTCGAGCAGGAAATCCTCGTGGATGAAGGGGGGCATGGACCGGCGAGTTATCGGCTGCCGCCGGGGCGCCAGCCAGCCCCTTTCTGCCCGCCGCTGTCCCGGGTTCCCGGCCTGCCGCGGGGCTCGTCGGACGAGCGAGGGGACGGCTCCCTGCCGCCCTCGCCGGAACGGCCCGGCGAGGCGTACTCGGCGGCGCTCGACCTCTCGACCGCGCCCGCGCCCGCTCGCGCCCGAGGAGATCGCTGCCCTGGTGGCGCCTGGCGAGTCAACGCGGGTGGGGCCGCGTCGACCAGCCCGACGGCGCGCTCGCCGCGCTCCCACGCTTCCGCCCGGTGTCTTGGCGCGTGCTCAAGGGCGCGCTCGTCGGGGAGCCGTTCGCCCGCCGGGCGTGGTGCGACGGAAGCGTCCGCCTGGCCGTCTCCGGCTGCCGCCCGCGGGAGACGGCCCTCGTTCCGGAGCCCGCGGACGTGGTGACGGGCGGGGGCTTCGTGGTCACCCTCCACCGTGGCTCGGTCCTGTTCGTGTCCGCGGCGCACCGCCATTGCCGCGCCGACTTCCAGCGGCGCGCCCAGAGCCCGCGCTTTCTGGTCTTCGAGCTCTGGGAGCACCAGGTGGAGGGCTACCTCGCGGTGCAGGAGCTGCTGGAGGAGCGGGTGGAGAAGCTCCCGGACGCCCTCCGAGGCGAGCGGGTGGACGACGTCGTGTCCGGCGCCATCTCCGAGCTTGGCGCGGACCTGCTGCACTTCCGCCCGATCTTGCTCCCGGCCCGGGCGGCGCTCACGGGTCGGGCGAGGCGCAAGTCCATCTTCATCGGCGAGGCGACGCGAGGCGTTCCTCGCCAACATGGTGGGCACCGTGGAGCACCTGCTCCACGCCGTGCTCGTCGATCGAGCCATCCCGAGCGAGTCGTGGCGCCTTCGCGTGTCGCTGGTCGGCCGCCGCACCAATCTGGTCATGGACCGGTTTACGGTGGTGAGCGCGGTCTTTCCCCCGGGCACCTGCCTGGTCGGCGTCTAAGGGACGAGCTGCGACCGGTTGCCGGAGCTCCACCGGGAGTACGGGTGCGCCCACTTCTGGGCGCTCGTGCTCGTCATCGCGGGGGCACTGCTCTGGCCGCTCCGCCGGTACCCGCTCCTGCCGGCGCCCGGGGACCCGTTCCCGCGCCGATTCGTCCACGGGTCGGCCTGGCCGCGGCCATGCACCTGCGCGGCTCGCTCCGACCGCACCCCCGAGCCCGGGAGCCCTCGAACCATGCTCGACCCTCGACGTGTCGCGGTCGCCTCGCTGCTGCCCCTGCTGACCCTCGCCTGCGGCCAGGCGGACGAGCCGTCGGACTCCGACGCCGCTGCGTCGGGGGGCGAGCCCGCGACCACGGGTGGTGCCCTCACCGCGGTCGGTGGCGGGGCGTCAGGAACCACCATGGGCTCCGGGGGCAGCCCCGGTTCCGGTGCCAGCCCGGCCCTCGTGGGCAACGCGGGAAACCCGGCGACGGGCGGGGCCTCGGGGATGGGCGCGGCGCCGCCGGCGGGCGGTGGGCTCCAGACCGGGGGCGAGCCCGGCCTGGGTGGAAGCTCCGGGTCGGGTGGCGGCTCCCCCGGGGGCGGCACTGCGCCCGGCGGGACCGCGGGGACGGGGGCCGCCGCGTCCGTCGGCGGCGGCGCGGAGACGGGCGGCCTGTCCGGGGAGGGCGGCGCGCCCGGCAGCGGGGGCGCGCCCAGCAGCGGCGGGGCCGAGAGCACGGGTGGGATCCCGGAGCCGCTCACCTGCGCCGAGGCGGTGGGGCCGTACGCCATCGCCGCCACGCCGCTCGATCCCGCCCTGGTGCCCGGCGAGGTGGCGGGTGGGTGGGGCGCGGAGAACTTCGCCGAGCTGCCGGTCGCCGTCGACCCTACCACGGGCGAGGTCTACGTCGGGTTCACCTCGGTGGCAGGCGCCGCCACCATCGCCGGTGTCGAGGGGGTCGTCGCCTCCACCCCGGGCGCGGTCCTCGCCGGGGTCGCCGTCACCAGCGACGGCGTCGCCGCGCTGCTCTTCGATCCGAACGAAACCGTCGACGAACGCACCTGGGCGGCCGTGGCCCGCTACGACTGGAGCGGCGGCGTCCTCTTCCAGACCGACCTGTTCCGGTCCAGCAACCTCGAGGACGTCGGGACCAAGGGCGCGCCCGGGACCGGCCGGTTCGGCTACCTCTCCGGATCCGACGAGCTGGTCGCCTACTTCGGTCACACCCAGCGCTACGACGACGGGGTGCGTCACCAGGGGGGCTACCTCGCCGCCGTGAACGGCGCGGGGGAGCAGCGGCTCATCAGCGGTTGGTGGGGCAGCCACAACCTCGATCAGCGCCTGCTCGTCGCCGGAGCCCCGGCGGCGATCCTGGGGCTCGGCGACGCCTACCCGGAGGGGATCTTCTTCGCCTTCCTCGAGGGCGAACCCCGGACCAACGTCATCTATCCGCTCGCCTCCGCCGGCAACGGCGCCACCAACGGCCAGCTCGGCGGCCTGGTCGACCTGGGCGACGAGATCCTGGTCCCTTTCATCACCAACAACTCGATCCCCCAGGATCTGGACGCCGGCACCTGGCCCGACATCGACGAGACCATCGCCGATCAGATCCGCGCTGCCGCCGATCACGGGACCGATCTCGGGATCCTGCGCGTGCCCCGCGGCGACGCACCCGGAGAGCTGACCGCCACCTGGCTCGATCCCCAGCTCACGGAGGGAGCGTCGCTCGCGCAGCTCAAGTCCGCGCCCTATGGCACCGGGGGGCTCGTGTTGCTCGCCTGGGCGGAGATCAGCGGCAGCGGCTGGCGAGCGGAGGTCAGCGGCTACTACACGATGGTGATCGATGGCGATGGCGCCGTCTGCCAGCCGAAGACCGCGCTCGACCCCTCGCTCGCGTTCACCTCGGGGGACGATCTCGTCGGCCGCCCCGATGGCTCGATCGTGTGGGCGAGCGACGCCTCCGGCGCGCTCGCGATCGTCACGCTCACGCCCCGGTAGCGACGGCGCGAGAACGGGCCGCGACCGTCGCCCGAACCCCCAGCAGAGCGCCCCGTTGACCTCGGCGCGGTGAGCCTCGGCGCCGTCCCGGCAGGTGGCGCGGGACCGCGCTTGGACGCTGCCGGGGCGTCGTGGTAGCTGCTCGGGGAGGATGAGCGCCCAGCGCGTGCTCGTGATGCTCGGCACGGACATGGCCTGGTCGCGAGGGATCCTGCGCGGCTTCATGGCCGCCGCGCACGAGCAGAGCTGGACGCTCCTCCACTATCATCCCTCGGCGGACCTCCACTGGCTGGTCAACGAGTGGCGCCCCGCCGCCGTGGTGATCGGGTCCGGGTTCGACCCCGCCGCGCTCGCCGACCTGGCGCGGGCGTCGCTGGTCTCGGTGACGGTGGACCGGAGCGCGGACGGGATCGCCTCCGTCTGCCTCGACGAGGAGGCCATCGCGGCGCTGGCGCTGGAGCACCTCGCCGCGACGCGGCTCCGCGCCGTCGCCACCTTCCGCTACGACGAGTCGCCGTTCGCCGTCGCCCGGGAGCGCGCGTTCGCCGAGCAGGCGCGCGCGGTCGGGATCGAGGTCGCTCCTGGGTGGGGCGGTCAGGACTTCTCGGCGTCGGAGCGCGGGGAGCGCCCGGCGGCGATGGTGGCGTGGCTGCGGGCGCTGCCGAAGCCCTGCGGCATCTTCACCTGCACCGACGGGTGGGCGCGCACGGTGGCGCGCTACGCGCGCGAGGCCGGGCTCCGCGTGCCGGAGGCCCTGGCGCTGGTGGGGGCCGACAACGACGTGCTCGAGTGCGAGCTGATCTCGCCGCCGCTCTCCAGCGTGATGATCCCCTGGGAAGAGGTGGGGCGGGCCGCCGCCACGCTGGTCCGCCTCGTGCTCGGCCGCCAGCAGATCGCAGGGAGGCGGGTCGTCGTCTCACCGGTCGCCGTGGTGGGCCGGCGCTCCTCGCGCCTGCTAGCCATCGACGACCCGCTGGTCTCGAGCGCCGTGGCCTGGATCCACGACCACGCCGATCGGCGGCTGACCGTGCCCATGGTGGCGCGCGCGGTGGGCGGCGGCCGGCAGCGGCTCGAGCGACGCTTCCGCCGCGCGCTCGATCGCACGATCCAGGAGGAGATCCGCCGCGCGCACGTCGAGGCGGCGAAGCACTGGCTCGCGACGACGCGGCTGGGTCTGGCCGAGGTCGCGAAGCGGAGCGGGTTCACCAGCCCCTCGCTGCTCAGCGTGGCCTTCCGTCGCGAGATCGGGATGCCGCCCGGGACCTACCGCCGCCGCCTGCAGCGGCGGTTCGGCAAGGCCGACGACGACTGAGCCAAGGTCACACGCCGGGGGCACGCGGGGCTCGAGCGGGCGCCCCCCGGTCGCCCCACCGTGGTGGTGCAGGCGGGCGAAGCGGGCCGGCGGCACGCCCATCACCCGGCGGAACACCCGCGAGAAGTGGAACGGGTCGCTGAACCCGAGCTCCTGCGCGACCCGCTGCACGCATGCCCCCGGCGCCGCGAGGCGGTCGGCGGCGTGCGCCATCTTCTGCTGCATCAGGTACTGGTACGGAGTCTGCCGATCATAGCGACGAAACAGGCGACAGACGTAGGCGGGATCGACGCGGCACTCGCGCGCGAGCTGCTCGAGGGAGAAGATCGCGTTCCACCGCTCCGCGATGCGTTGGCGACAGCGCAGGTACGTGCCGAAGGCGGCGCCCCGGGCGACGCCGTGCGCGACCGACGTCTCCGCGATGCGCAGGACGAGCCGCTCCACGATCAGCGCTGCGATGCGCCGGGACAGCTCGGTGGCGCGCTCGGTCGTCCGCGTCAGCTCCTCGAACAGATCGAGGATGTCCCGCGGCGCGGAGGTGTACACGACGGCGCCGGGCGCGGGGCCGTACCGCTCGAGCCGCGCGGCCACCCCCGCGCCGGCGACGCTCACGGAGTACCTCACCAGGGCCGTGCGGGGGCCGGTCACGAGTCGCAGTGGTACGCCGGGTCCATGAGCGAAGATCATGCCGGGGCCGAGCGTGTGGCGGCGTCCCGAGATCCAGAGTGCTCCGGCCCCCTGCGCCACGAGCTCGATCGTCGGGTGGGGGACGCCTTCGGGATGCTGGACCACGCCGTCGGGCGCTGCGCGCTCGACCCCGCTCGACACCACGAGGAGCTGGCCGGGGGCGACGGGCGGCGGATCCGCGTGCCCCCGCTCCGCGCGGGCGTCGAGCAGGGACGCCGCGCGCGCCGCGCCCGGGCTCCTCGTCAGGAGGATCGACTCGAGTGTCGCCGTGGTCATGCTCGCACCTCGCTCGAGGATCACCCGCACCCGCCGCCGCGCGCGGAGGACTGATCGCCGCGAGGGCGCAGGGAGGGCAGCGATCCTACAGCGAAGCTTTCCGCAGAATGGCCCGGGAACAAGCGCGTGCTTCGCGGCGCGGGCACGCCACGCAACGACGAACGACGCGCGACGCAAACGCAGAAGCCGCCTTGCACGGGCGACCTCGCGCGCTCCCATCGAAGCCTCGCTCGGATCACGGGGTGACTCGCTCGCGCCGCCGGGGTCGGCGACCCGGGGGCGAATTCTCGCGCGACGAAATCCGCAAGCGCCCACCGCGGCGTCCCCGCGCGGGCGCGGTCACCGGCCCCGACGCGCCCACGCGGCGACCGCCACGCTGCGTCCGAGGCCGGGGCTCGACCCGCGTGGGAAGGCCGCCGAAGCCCGGCCGAGCCGGGGCCGCGGGGGGGTGTGCTAGCGTCCGCGCGCTGCCCTGCCGGACCTGCCGTCCCCCGCCGCCGCGCGCGCCCACGCGCGCCCCCCGCGGGAGGCCACGGCGGCGCTCCTGGCCTCGTCGCTCGCCGGCTTCCTGGGCGCGCTGATGGGGTCCAGCGTGAACGTCGCGCTGCCGGCGATGGGGGCCGCCCTCGGGGCGGACGCGGTGACCCTGAACTGGATCGTCACGGCCTTCCTCCTCGTCTCCGCCTCGCTCCTCCTCCCGCTCGGCGGGCTGGCGGATCGGCTCGGCCGGCGGCGGCTGTTCGCGCTCGGTCTCGCCCTCTCCATCGCCACCGGGATCGCGAGCGCCCTGGCGCCCACCGCCTCCACCCTGATTGCCCTGCGCGCCCTGCAGGGCGTCGGCGGGGCGCTGCAGTTCAGCACCTCGCTCGCCATCGTGGTGGCGGTGACTCCCCCGGCCCGGCGCGGGGCCGCGCTCGGGATCGCCGTGGCGGCCGGCTACGTCGGCCTCTCGGTGGGGCCGTTCGCCGGCGGCCTGCTCACCGAGTGGCTCGGCTGGCGGGGCGTGTTCCTCGTCCCGGCGCTGGGCACCATCCCGGCGCTGGCGCTGGTGTGGTGGGGCCTTCCCGTGGACGCGCCCGCGCCGCACGACGGCCGCTTCGACCTGCTCGGCTCCGCGACCTACACGGCGGCGCTCGCAGCCCTGCTGCTCGGGTGCTCCGCGCTCACCGACGCGGGGGGAGTCCTGCTCGCCGCGCTCGGCCTGCTGGGCCTCGGGGCCTTCCTCGCGATCGAGCGTCGCCTCGCGCAACCCCTGCTCGACGTCGGACGCTTCCTCGCGAACCGCGTCTTCTTCCTGTCCAACCTGGCGGCGATGATCCACTACGCGGCGACCTCGGCCATCGGCTACTTCCTGAGCCTGTACTTGCAGAGCGTGCGCGGCCTCCGCCCGCTCGACGCGGGGCTCCTGCTGGTGGCGCAGCCCGCCTGCATGGCCGTCCTCTCGCCGCTCGCGGGACGCCTCTCGGACCGCTTCGAGCCGCGCTGGCTCGCCTCCTCGGGCATGGTCCTCTCCGCGCTCGGCCTCGGGGTGCTGGTGCCGATCGGCGTGGCGACGCCGCTCGTGGTGGTGGTCGGGGCGCTCGTGCTCCTCGGCGTCGGCTTCGCGCTCTTCTCCTCGCCGAACACCAACGCCGTGGTGAGCGCCGTCTCCAGCTCCGACCTCGGGCTCGCGAACGCCACCCTCTCCACCATGCGCAACGTCGGGCAGGCCCTGTCCATGACCTTCGCGCTCCTGCTCGTCTCCGTCCACGTCGGACACGTGCAGCTCGGGCCGAGGACCACGGCCGGGCTCGTCGCCGCGATGCGGGCGGCGTTCGGCGCGTTCATGGGCGCGACCCTGCTCGGCGCGCTGGCGTCGCTGGCGCGCGGCCCCCGCCGCGTCGCGGCGACCCCCGCGGCGCCCGCCGCGGCCCGGGAGCGGCGGGGGGCGGGGCCGTGAGGATTCACCGCTACCTCGATCCGTGCGGCGTCGTCCGGCACGCCCGTGAGGCGGCCGACGGCGCGCTGCTCCGGATCGAGGGCGACCCCTTCGGTGAGCACCGCGTCGCGGGCGAGGTCGCCGAGATCGCGCGGCGGCTGGCGCCGGTCGCGCCCGTCGCGCTGATCGGCATCGGGCTCAACTACCGGCGCCACGCGGCGGAGACGGGCGCCGCGATCCCGACGCACCCGGTGGTGTTCATGAAGGGCCTGAACGCGGTCCAGGACCCGGGAGCGCCGATCCAGCTGCCCCGGCACCTGCCGAGCGACGAGGTGGACTACGAGGGCGAGCTCGCCGTGGTGATCGGGCGGCGCTGCAAGAACGTCCCGCCCGCGCGGGCGCTCGAGCACGTCCGCGGATACACGGCCGCCAACGACGTCTCGGCGCGCGACTGGCAGAAGCGGCTCGGCGGCGGGCAGTGGTGCCGCGGCAAGTCCTTCGACACCTTCGCGCCTCTGGGGCCGTGCCTGGTGACGCCCGACGAGATCCCGGATCCGAACGCGCTCGCGATCCGCACCCTCGTCAACGACCAGGTGCGGCAGGCCTCGAACACGGGGGACATGATCTTCGACGTCCCCACGCTCATCGCCTTCTTGAGCGGGAGCACGACGCTCCTGCCCGGCACGGTCATCCTCACCGGCACGCCCCACGGCGTCGGCATGGCCGCGTCCCCGCCGCGGTGGCTGCGGCCCGGCGACGTGGTGACGGTCGAGATCGAGGGCATCGGCGCCCTCACCAACCCGGTCGAGCTCGAGCCCGGCCGAGCGGAGGTTCACTCGCAGTCGGAGTAGACGTTCACCCCGCGGTCGGTGAGCGTCGCGAGGTCCGCCGCCGCCGCGGCGCAGTCGAGCGGGGTACCGTCGACCATGACCCAGTCGTTCTGCCCGATCCCGGGGTTTTGCACCAGCGGTCCAAGATCGGTCACCTGAGTCCTCGCGACGTCGACGTACTGCAGCGCCGTCGCGTCGACGAGGGGTCCGAGGTCGGCGACCGGCGTGTCGCTCAGGTACAGGTCGGTGAGGGTGGGGTGTCCGGCGAGAGGCGTCAGATCGGTCACGCCCGTGCCGTAGGCGTAGAGGGTGCCGAGGCGCCGGAGCTCGGCCAGCGGGGCCAGGCTCGTGATCGCGGTGTCGCTGACGACGAGGTACTCGAGGCGGGTCGCGCCCTCGATGCCCGCGAGGGACGTGAGCGGCGCGTTGCCGTCGAGGACCAGGAACTCGAGGTGGGTGAGCGCGGCGAGGGGGGCCAGCGACTCGACCTCGTGCCCGTCCAGGTCCAGCGAGTGCAGGCCGGTGTGGGCGCTCAGCGGCGACAGATCGCTCACGCCGCCCGGAAGCTCGCAGTGCGAGTACTGGCCAAGGCTCAGCGAGGTGAGGTTGACGACCGACTCGAGCGGCGCAAGGTCAGTGACGGGGTTACAGGGGGCGTCGAGCTCCCGCAGCCAGGGCAGGGCCGCGAACGGGGTCAGATCCGTGAGCCCGACCTCGTCCATCCAGACCCAGCTCAGCGCCGTCATGCAGGCGAGGCCGGTGAAGTCACCGATGGTTCCCTCGTAGACGCCGAGGCTGTGGACGTCCGCGAGCGCCTCGGCGGTGATGGGCTCTCCGTCCGCGAGCATCGCCTCGCGGCGCACGGCCGCGGCCAGCACGGGATCCGGGAAGTCGATGTTCCCCGAGCAGTCGATCTCGCACCGCCGGCCGCCGAAGCCCAGGGGGCAGGTGCAGATCGCCTGCGTCCCCGCGGCGTGGCAGGTGCCGCCGTTCAGGCAGGGGTCGTCGGCGCAGGGCGCCGTGGGCAGACAGGCCCACCCCGGCCCCTCCCAGCCCGCGCGGCACTCGCACCAGCCCGTCTCCGCGTTGCACGCCGCGCCCGGGACGCAGTACTCGGGGGCGTCAACGGAGCCGCAGATCCAGTCCGGCGGCTGCGGGTCGTCGCTGCCGCCCGTGCCGGACCCACCGGACGGGGCGCCGCCCAGGGGGGCGCCGCCGGTCGGGGCGCCGCCGGTCAGGGCGCCGCCGGTCAGGGCGCCGCCCCCGCCGGTCCCGCCGGTCGGTGGCAGGGCGCCACCCGCGCCCGTCCCGCCGGGATCGTCACCGCCCGCGTCGCCGCCGCTCGCTGGCAGGCCGCCGGAGTTGTCGCTGCCGCTCGAGCCGCCGGTCGTCGCCGCGCCGCCTGTCGCCCCGCCGCTGGCCGGTCCGCCCCCTGTCGCCCTACCGCCGGTCTGGACGCCGCCGGTCTGGACCCCGCCGGTCTGGGCGCCACCGGAGGGCGTGCCGCCCGAGCCGCCGTCATCGGGGTCGCTGCCGCCGCCGTCCTCGCCGGCATTCGCCTCCTCGCCCCCCGTGTGGCGACCGCCGGTGCTGGCGCGGCCGCCCGTGGCTGCGAGGTCGTCCGACCTCGACTCGCCATCGGAGCAGCCGAGCACCCCGAGCCCGACGGCGCAGCAGAAGAGCCAGCTCGAAGCAGGTCGTGAGCGGTTCGAGTCATGCATGGTATCGCTCCAAGATCACAAGGGAAACGGGAGCCGGTCGGCCCTGGGTTCCCGCCGCAGCACGGTGCCATACGACCACGTCTCGTGGAAGCTTCCGCGGGTCGAGCCCTCGCCCGAAACGGTTTCGTCCGCCGGCCCAGTCCACGCGGGGTTCCCGTGCGGACGACCGAAATCCCCTTTCGGGGCGGACATTTCCGTCCTGGGGCGAGGGCGTCGCTTCCGTCTCGGAGCACGCCCGTCGTCTCTGCGACGAATCCGGCAAAAAACGCGCAGAGACTTGCGTCTCACCGTGGCACCATCCCGTTCACCATGACGATCAGGAGCACGAATCGGGCACGGGTGGGGTGGACGATCATCGTCGGCGCGACGCTGGCTTGGGCCTGTGGGTCAGCGCAGCAGGCGCCCGCAGAGCCGAGCTCGGCGGCGCAGCCGGCCTCGGGCGCGGTGCTGCTCGGCAACGAGCCGGAGCCGGCGAAGATCGAGCCGCTCCCCGCGCTGCCGGTGAAGCCCGCCAAGGGCAAGGCCGCGCCGGCCGAGAACCCCTTCGTGGGCGCCGAATTCTACCGCGACCCGGGCTACGCCGAGAAGATCGCGAGCACCAAGACGGACGACAAGGCCATCAAGGCGATGCTCGAGAAGATGAAGGGGTACCCGACGGGGCTCTGGCTCGATCGCATCGCCGCCATCGAGCAGCTTCCGAAGTGGCTCGACGACGCCGCGGCGCAGTCGAAGAAGGCGAAGAAGCCCGTGGTGCCGGTGGTGGTCGTCTACGATCTGCCCAACCGCGACTGCTCGGCGAAGGCCTCCGCGGGCGAGCTCGACGCGGCCAGCGGCGGCGAGCAGCGCTACCGCACGGAGTTCATCGATCCCATCGCCGCGCACTTCAAGAAGCACCCCGAGCTCAAGATCGCCGTCGTGCTCGAGCCGGACTCGCTGCCGAACGTGGTGACCAACCTCCCCATCGAGAAGTGCGCCAAGTCGGAGCTCATCTACAAGCACTCGATCGCCTACGCCATCGCCGAGCTGTCGCTCCCCAACGTCTACCTGTACGTGGACGCGGCCCACGCCGGGTGGCTCGGCTGGCTCCGCAACCGCACCGGCTTCGCCAAGGTGATGAAGGAGGTGCTCGACATGGCGGGCGGACCCGACCGGATCCGCGGATTCGCCACCAACACCTCGAACTACAACGCCCTCGATGGGGACTGGGGCCTGAAGCTCGAGCCCTCGTCGCCGACCCCCAGCGAGTACGCCTACGTCAAGGGCCTGGCCGAAACCCTGGCCGAGCACGGCATCAAGGACAAGGGCTACATCATCGATACCGGTCGCAACGGCGTGGTGGAGACGCGGACCAAGTGGGGCAACTGGTGCAACATCGCCAAGGCCGGGAGCGGCGAGCGCCCCAAGGCGGCGCCACGCCCGTTGCTCGACGCCTTCTTCTGGGTCAAGCCGCCGGGGGAGGCCGACGGCGTGGCGGACAGGGCCGCGGCGCGCTTCGACGAGAACTGCCTGTCGCCGGACGCGCGCACCGACGCGCCCGAGGCGGGGCAGTGGTTCCCCGCCCACCTCATCGACATGATGAAGGCGGCCAACCCGCCCCTCTGAGCGAACCACCGGGGCGGCGGCGGTGGCGTGCGGTCAACCAGCGCCACGCCGAGCGCGAAACTCGCGGGGGGCGCTCCCCGGCGGCTGGCACCCGCAGGCGCGAGGCGCCGCGGCGCGCGTCTCCTCCGTCTTCGGGAAGGCCGCGCCGGGCGCCGTGACGTCGAGCGGCTCCGCCTCCCCCCGCACGCGGACATGCCCACGAGGATTGCCGCGCCGAGCCCGGACCGACGCCGTGTCGCGGGAGCAGACCCCCGGCTCCTCGGTGTCGGTCGTGCATGGCCAGACCTCCCTGAGGGGCCGGCTGCCGCGCGGGATACGACGATCCAGGCCTGTCGCGACACCACCGCCTCGCGCGGGACCCGCGAGCGAGGGGTTCGCGGTCCAGCGAGCGGCTTCGCCTGGCCCGCGACCGGCGCGGGGTGCGCGCGTGCCGAGATCCGTCAGCGGCGTGACCCGGCATCGTGCCCCGTCGAGCGACGACGGCGTGGGCATCGTCGCTGCGGTCGCGCGGCGTCTCAGCCGTCCGCCAGGCGCTCCCGGGTGCTCCAGAGGCCGACGGCGGGGTTTGGCAGGAAGTAGATCTCTTCGCCGTCGGCGAGGACGTTGGGGCCTGGCACCAGCCGGGTGGGGTCGTAGCGGCAGAGCGCGGCCGCGAGCTCCACGTACTCGTAGCCGACGCCGGTGATCTCCTCGCGGGAGAGGCCCCCCGGGGCGTAGGAGATCCGGAATCTCCCCTCGGAGGCGCCGTGGATCAGGTGCGCCGCCGCCGAGAGCGAGCCCATGAGCTCCGGATCCGCGGTGATCGCGGCCAGCGTCGCCGCCGTGCCCCGGTAGCCATGGCGGCGGATCAGCCGATCGAGCCCCGCGTCCTCCCCGAAGCGCGTCACCCCCGGGGCGAGGATCAGGAGCTCGCCGCCGTCCGCGAGCGCCATGCGCGCGCGGTAGATCGCCTTGTTGCCGACCCAGGTCGAGCGGTACTCCCCCGGCTCGAGGTACGCCACCACCTTGCGGAGCGGGGCCGGCACCACCTCGACGTTGCACTCGCGCGCGAGCGCGGCGCCGGCGGCGAAGCAGTCGTACCCGTCGCCCGCGAAGAGGCCGCGCGTCACCATGGCGCCGCCCGGGGTGCGCGCGCGCACCGCCATCAGGTGCGTCACCGGCAGCTCGCGGCCGAGCACGGCCGCCATGTACGCGCGCCCGGCGCGCACCGGCGTGTCCGTGCGCCCGAGGACCGCCTCGATGCCGGCCACGGCGCCCAAGAAATGCGTGCGGTCGATGGCGTCCTTGCCGCCGGCGCCCACGAACACGTTCTTGTCGTGCCCCGCGATGCCGGCCACCTCGTGGGGCACGAGCTGCCCCACGGAGAGGATCCGGTCCCAGCGACCCTCCACGAGCCGCCGCGCGACCTCGCAGCGGATGGGGTAGTCGACGCGCCCGCCGGACACCTCGCGCACGAAGGTGGCCGGCACCTCGCCGAGGGAGACGACCCCGTCGCGGAAGGAGTGTACGTGGAAGCGGTCCAGGGGGATCCCCGGGAACATCGCGGCGAGCTCTTCGGCGCGCATGGGCGCGGGGGTGCCGAGCGCCGGCAGCACCTCGACCCGCGCGGTCGGGGCCAGGCGCCGGTACAGCAGCGCCGTGAGCTCGCCCGCGCCCGAGTGGCGACGCGTCGTGTCTGGCGGCAGCAGCAGCACCCGCCGCAGCGGTCCCAGGGCCGCGAGGAGCGCGTCCGCCAGCGCGGCGATGCGCTCCGGCCCGATGACGGCGCCCGGGCCGCCCTCGGCGAGGTAGGTTCGACCGCCCCGTCGGGGGCGCCCGCCCCCGCTCGGCGCCGGGGCGAGGCCGTTCGGATCCGCGCTGGACACCGGCCGTGGTCCTAGCACGGCCCGGGACGCGGCGGCGCCGCTCACGGGGTCGCGGCGGCCGCGGACGCAGGTCGGGTCGCGTCGAGCAGGCCGCGGATCTTCGCGGCGAGCTCGAAGGGTCGGTACGGCTTGCCGAGGAAGTTGACGCCCGGCTCGAGGACGCCGTGCCGCGCGATGGTGCTCTCTCCGTATCCCGAGGTGAACAGGACCGGCAGGCCGGGGCGGAGCGCGCCGATCCGGGCGGCGAGCTCGCGACCGTTGAGGCGCGGCATCACGACGTCGGTCACCAGCAGATCCACGCGGCGCCCGCGCTCTTCGAAGCGCCGGAGCGCCTCGTCGGCGCTCCCGCAGGGGACCACCTCGTAGCCGAGCTGCTGCAGCGCGCAGGGCGCCATCTCGAGGACGAGCGGCTCGTCGTCCACCAGCAGGATCACCTCCGTACCCCGCGGCAGCTCGGGGGGCGCGCCGGGGCGGCCCGCGCCGCTGGCGAGGGGACCGGTCGCCGCGACCGCGTCGTCGGCCAGACGCGGCAGGTAGATCTGGAAGCGCGAGCCGCGCCCGAGCGCGGAGTCGACGGTGACGAACCCGTGGTTCTGCTCCACCAGCCCGAGCACGGTGGTAAGACCCAGCCCCGTGCCCTCGCCGATCGGCTTGGTGGTGAAGTACGGCTCGAAGACGCGGGCGCGGACCGCGTCGGACATGCCCGCCCCGTCATCCTTGACGGACAGCACGGCGTAGCGGCCGGTGTCGAGCTCGGGCGTCGCGTGCTCACAGGTCGGCGTGCAGTCGTGGGCGTGGGTGGCGATGACGATCTCGCCGTGGTCCTGGATGGCGTCCCGCGCGTTCACGACCAGGTTGATGAGGATCTGCTCGACCTGGCCCGGATCCGCGTAGACCGGGCAGCGATCCCCCGAGGCCTCCACGCGTAGCGTGATCCGGGCCTCGAGCAGGCGCCGCAGCATGCTCTGGACGCGGCCGACCAGCGCGCCAAGCTCGATGGGGCGCGGCTCGGCGACCTGCTTGCGCCCGAGCGCCAGCAGGTGGCGCGTCAGCGCGGCGGCGCTCTCCGCGGCCCCGGCCGCGTCGGTGAGGTGCCGCAGGGCGCGCGAGCCGGCGGGCAGGTGCGGCAAGGCCAGCGCGATGTTGCCCAGGATGCAGGTGAGCTGGTTGTTGAAGTCGTGGGCCACGCCGCCCGCGAGCTGCCCGATCGTCTCGAGCTTCTGCGCCTGCCGGAGCTGGGCGTGCACCGTCGCCAGCGCCTCCTTCATCGCCTCGCGCTCGGTGACGTCCTGGGAGACGCCGATGACGCCGACGATGCGCCCCTCCGGGTCGCGCAGGGGCTGGATGTGGTACTCCAGCGAGCGCCCCATGCAGACGTCCTGGTACGTCTGCGGGAAGCCTGCCAGCGCCCGCAGGTGGCATGCGAGCGGCTCGTAGGTGGGGTCGCGCGTGCCGTAGAGATCGCACAGGCACACGCCGACCAGCTGATCCTCGGCGAGGGACAGCGGTGAGAGGCCGGCGCCCGCGCTGGCCGTGAACACGAGCCGCTCGTCCACCGAGTAGCAGAAGCCGGGCAAGTGGCCGAGGATCAGGCCCAGCCGCTGCTCGTTGGCGTGAGCCGGCGCCTCGCGGAGAGAGCGCGCGGTGAGCGCCTTGAGCGTGGCGGCGGCGGGCCGCGATGGGGCCGCCGCGGCCCCTCTCGGCGCCTCCGCGCCGTCGATACCGGTCGGGGGCAGCGGCTCCGCCTCCAGGCGCACCTCGGCCGCGCCGGCGGCCGCGTCGAGGCGCGCCCGGAGCGGCGTGGGGAAGCCCCCGTCACCGGGGTTGAGCGCGACCAGTCCGCACCAGTGAAGCTCGACCTCCGCCGCGCCGAAGAGCGGGTACTGCGGTGGCTCGAGGGGCACCAGGAGCTCCGGGAGCGGGCGCCCGATGGTGGTGGCCGGCGACCAGCGCCCGACCCGCTCCCAATCCGGGCCGAACCGCGCGACGCAGCCGTGCCGATCCAGCACGACGAATAGACCCTGCTCGTCTGCCATGGCTCCCCCTCCTCGGGAGCCCAGGAAGCATCCGATGCCGGCGGGCGCGCCGCAAGGGCGGCGCCCCGATTCCAGCGGGGGACGACCGCGCGTTCAGCGCGGACCGAGCCGCGGAGGGCTGCTCTGGCCGGACTCCTCGCGGCGGCGGCGCGCGGCGGCCGCGACGAGGGCGAGGCCGAGCAGCGCGCCGACCCGGCTGCCCGTTCTCCGCGGCGCGGTGCGACAGCCGCAGCCTATCTCCCCCTCCGGCGCCGCCAGCGACCCGCCGTCCGCGCCCTCGCTCGCGGGGTCGCTGCCGCTCGAGCCCGGGGGGCCGGAGTCGTCCCCCGGATCGATCACCGTGGGAGTCTCGCCTTGCCCGCCGCCCTCCACGACCGAGGCCGGGTCCTGGCATACTCCAGCGACGCACGCCGCCCCGCCTGGGCAGTTGACGCCCGCGCACGGATCGACGCACGCCCCGAGCTTGCAGACCAGCCCCGCCTCGCAGGGGACGCCGGCGCAGGCGGGATCCGCGCAGAGGCCGTCGTCGCCGCACACCAGCCCCTCGGGGCACCCGCGGCACTGGCAGGTGGAGACGCAGAGCCCCCGCTCGCAGACCCGGCCTGCCGGGCAGCTGACGGCGGCGCAGGGATCGACGCAGCGGCCGAGCTGGCACTCCTGCCGCTCCGGGCAGGTGCGCCCCTCGCAGGGGTCCACGCAGGAACCGTCGCGGCAGGCCTGTCCCGCGGGGCACTCGATCCCGGCGCAGATCTCGTTGATGCAGATCCCGCTCGCGCAGACGAGCCCGATGTCACAGGCGAACTCCCCGGTGCCGCAGGCCTTGACGCACACGCCCTGGTCGCACGCGAAGCCCTCCTGGCAGAGCCCCTCGCCGGCGGCGACCAGGCCGTTACAGTCGTTGTCGACGTTGTCACAGAGCTCGGCCCCGGGCTGGATGATGGCGCGGCAGGTCGGCGGGACCCCCTCGATCTCACAGTCGGTGCGGCCGAGCGAGCACGCGCCGAGCAGTCCGGTGTCGCAGGGCTGGCCACCGCCCTTGCAGCTGATCCCCGTGATGTAATAGACGAAGTCGTTGAAGTCGCCATCGTTGCTGCCCTGGGCTCCGGCGCCGGGGTTGTGCCAGTCCTCGGGCGACATCTTCAGATCCTCGAACGCGACGTAGAACCCCTCCGGATCGAGGGTGGACTGCCAGATGAGGGTGGTGATCCACGGCTCCCCGCTGCTGTTGCGGTCGTTGTGCGCCGCGATGGAGTGCTTGGTCTGGTTGCACTGCGAGTCGGGGTCGCCGATGAGCGCGAAGGCGACGTAGCCGCCGAGGTAGCGCGGGTCCTCTGCGATCTCCCCGGAGTCGAACACGCGCGGGACCCAGGCGAGCTGGGGCGGGTTGTAGGGGTGGTGGTTGTCCCACCCGAGCGGGCAGAAGCCGGTCCCCTCCGGCTGGATCTCCCCGTTCTGCGTCATGCACTGCATGTACGTCTCGACGTTCGACGGGATGAGCTCGTAGATCTCGTTCGGGGCCGGGGGGGTGGGGTCGGTGGGATCGGCGACGTTGTACCAGCCGAAGGCCAGCGTGCAGTTGCCGCCGCGCAGGACCAGCTCGCCGGTGAAGCCGCAGCTCGGCGAGAAGTAGCCGGGCTCGGTGCGCGCGTCGGCGATCTCGTCGATCTGCTCGCCGCGCCACTTGAAGAGCCCGCTCAGGCGCACGGCGTCACCGGTCTCGAACTCCGGGAAGTAGTCCGAGTAGAGCGCCGGCGGATTGAGGTTGTTGCCCTCGAAGTCCTTCCAGAGCTGCTGATCGGCGGCCCACCCGAGATCGTCCGAGAGCCGGATCTCGTTCGCGCTCACCGGCTGCGGTAGCGGGGTCGCGGCCGCGTCGGATTGGAACACCTCGGCGTGCCCGAGGTTCGTGAGCAGCGCGGCGGCGAGGCCGAGCCCGGCCAGAGAGAAGCAGCGAAGTCGCGTCATGATCGGATACTCCAGGGGGTCGCCGCGCGCGGAGCCCAGGGGCACCGGCGGGCGGCGGGAAGCGGCGACGGGTGACCGACCCACGGGCCACCGACCCCTCGATTCTACGCGTCGAGCCGGCCCGGGCGAGGGAACCGGGCGCGAGAGGCCGAATTGGGGGTCTGGGCGGGCCCTGGGTGGGGCTCCTCGGCGTTCCTCGCGCCGCCGTCGCCGCGGCCCCGTCCCCGAGGAGCGGCCCCGGGCCGGCCGCGGTGCGGCTGT
Organism: uncultured Polyangiaceae bacterium; assembly: GCA_964454025.1. Lineage (GTDB taxonomy): Bacteria > Myxococcota_A > Polyangia > Polyangiales > Polyangiaceae > JAFGBI01. Next base: position 101,932 of record CAYVRP010000008.1, read on the forward strand.
CGGCCCGGGGCGCCGCGCCCCGGGCCCGTCGCGCCGGGTGGTCGCGTCGCGCCTCGCCGCGCCGGCCCACCGCCGCGGGCCCCCGTCGGGCGGGCCTTCAGGGCGCCCCTGCCCGACGCCCGTGGTAAGCGAGGGCGGGAGCCACGAGTGGCGGGCCGGACCGAGCTGACGCTAGCCCTGCTCTGCGACGCGCTCGAGCGGGAGGGACTCCTGACCCTCGAGCAGCGCCGCGACGCGCTCCTGCACGAGGAGCGGGAGCGGGCGCGCATCCTGCACCAGCGGGCAGGACCCGGGCGGCGGGGGACGAGCGCCGCCGCCGAGAAGGTCCCCCCCGCGGAGGTGATCGCGGCCCTCGGCCTGAACGTCGGCGGCGACCCGCGCTTCCCCCTGACCGAGCAGCTCGTGATGGAGGTCTTCGCGCGTGCCATCGACGTACCGTACGTCGCGCTCGACCCGCTCAAGATCGACGCCAAGCTCGCGGTGCAGACGCTCTCCCGTCCCTTCGCCCGGCGGCACCAGGCCGTGGTGATCGCGGGCGATGACGCCGGCGTGACCGTGGCCGTCGCCAACCCCCTCGACGTCGAGCTGGTCGACAACCTCCGGACCTTCGTGCGGCGCCAGGTGCGGCTGGTGGTCGCGGCGCCGAGCGACATCCAGCGCGTCATCACCGATCTGTACGGCTTCCGTACCTCGGTGGTGGCGGCGGAGCGGGAGTTCACCGCCGGCGTCGACATCGGCAACCTCGAGCGATACGTCCGCCTCAAGCAGGTGGAGGACATCGAGGCCACCGACAGCCACGTGGTCAACGCGGTGGAGTACCTCTTCCACTACGCCTTCGATCAGCGCGCCTCGGACGTTCACATCGAGCCGCACCGTGAGCAGTCCGTGGTGCGGATGCGGATCGACGGCGTCTTGCACGCCGTCAACACCCTGCCCAAGATCGTGCACCCGGCGGTGGTGTCGCGCATCAAGATGCTGGCGCGGCTCGACATCGCGGAGAAGCGCCGGCCGCAGGACGGCCGGATCAAGACCGCGCGCGGTGACCGCGAGGTCGAGATCCGCGTCTCCACCATGAGCGTGGCCTTCGGCGAGAAGATCGTGCTGCGCATCTTCGACCCCGAGGTGATCGTGCGCGACCTCGGCGACATCGGACTGACGTCCGCGCAGCTCGCCACCGTCGAGCGCTTCATCGCGCGGCCGCACGGGTTGGTGCTGGTGACGGGGCCGACCGGCAGCGGCAAGACCACCACCCTCTACTCCGCGCTGCGCGCGCTGGCCACCCCGGAGGTCAACGTCACCACCATCGAGGACCCGATCGAGATCGTGGTCGACCACTACAATCAGGTGGAGGTGCAGCCCAAGATCGGGCTCACCTTCCCCGAGGCGCTGCGCCACCTGCTGCGCCAGGACCCGGACGTGATCATGGTGGGCGAGGTGCGCGACGCGGAGACGGCCGCCATCGCGGTGCAGGCGTCGCTGACCGGGCACCTGGTGCTGGCCACCCTGCACACGAGCGACTCGGTGGGCGCGGTGACCAGGCTGCTGGATCTCGGCGTCGATCCCTGCCTGCTCGCGTCCACGCTGACGGGCGTGATCGCGCAGCGGCTGGTCCGCCTGGTCTGCCCCGGCTGTCGCGTGGAGACGTTCCTCACCCCGGACCAGATGTCGCTGCTCGGGATCGACGTCGGGGACCTGGAGGCGCAGGGCGAGGCGCCGCAGCTGATGGTGGCGGTCGGCGACGGCTGCGTGAAGTGCCGCGGCACGGGCCTCTACGGGCGTTCGGGCGTGTTCGAGGTGCTCGAGGTCGACGAGAAGCTCCGGAAGCTCGTGGGGGCCGGCGCCGGCGCCAAGGACCTGCTGCGGCAGGCGCGCCAGGATGGCCTCCTCACGCTCCGCGAGGCGGCCATCCGCAAGCTCGCCCAGGGGCTCACCTCCTTCGAGGAGGTCCTGCGCGTGACGGTGGAGGACGGGTGACCACGGGCACCTTCGCCCAGGAGCTCCGGCGGCAGGTGGCGGCGGGCTTCCCCATCGTCCTGGTGGTCACCCACGAGGAGCAGCGGGCGCTCGCCGCGGTGCGGGAGCTGCTGCACGGCCAGGCGTGCCCGGTCTGGTCCGCCAGCGGCGGCACGGGGGCGGTGGAGGCCGTGCGCGCGGCCCAGGGCGCGGGAGTGCACGTCTTCCTGGATCTGCACCCGTACTTCGGCGATCCGGCGCTGGTGCGCGCGCTGCGCGACTTCGCGGCCGAGGCGGGGCGCGGCAAGAAGGTCATGATCCTCGTCGGTCCGGCGGCGGCGATCCCGCTCGAGCTCGAGAAGGAGGTGAGCGTGCTGGAGCTGCCGCTGCCGAGCGCGGCGGAGCTCGCCGCCGTGCTCGCGGCGGAGGTGGCTGACGCGGCCGCCCGTGGCTGGGAGCCCGAGGCCGTGGCCCGCGCCGCGCGGGGGCTCACCGCGGCGGAGGCGGCGCGGGCGTTCCGCATGGCGCGCATGGAGCGGGAGCCCGGCCTGGCGCTCGCCCGCGTCCTCCGGGAGAAGCGGCGGGTCATGCGCCAGAGCGCGACGGTGGAGCTCATCGAGCCGGAGGTCACGCTCGATCAGGTGGGCGGGCTCGAGGTGCTCAAGGGCTGGCTCCGCTCGCGCGTGGCCGCCTTCGGCGACGACGCGCGCCGCTTCGGGCTCCCGGAGCCGCGCGGGGTGCTGGTGTGCGGCATCCAGGGCTGCGGCAAATCGCTGGTGGCCAAGGCGGCGGCGCGGGTCTTCGGCGTCCCGCTGGTGCGCCTCGACTTCGCCGCCGTCTTCGCCGCGGGATCGCCGGAGCACGCGCTGCGGCAGGCCGAGCGCATCGCGGAGGCGATCGCGCCCCTGGTGCTGTGGGTCGACGAGCTGGAGAAGGGCCTGGGCGGGGGCGCCCTGGATCCGACTCGCGCCCGCGTGTTCGCGGACTTCTTGGTGTGGCTCCAGGAGAAGCGCGCGCCGGTCTTCGTCGCCGCCACCGCCAACGAGGTGGAGAGCTTGCCGCCGGAGCTGGTGCGGCGCGGCCGGTTCGACGAGATCTTCTTCGTCGACCTGCCCGCCGCCAAGGAGCGCGCGGAGATCCTGGCCATCCACCTCTCGCGTCGCGGCCGCGACCCGCGCGCGTTCCCGGTCGAGGAGCTCACGCGCGGCCTCGAGCACTTTTCGGGCGCGGAGCTCGAGCAGGGCGTGATCGCGGCGCTGTTCCGTGCCTTCTCGGCCGCTCGTGAGGTCACGCCCGAGGACCTGCGCAGCGCCCTCACCGAGGTCGTGCCGCTGGCGACCCTGTACGAGGAGAAGGTGCAGGCCCTGCGCCGCTGGGCCGAGCACCGCGCGCGCCGCGCGTCGGCGGACCGGCGGACGCTGGAGCTGTTCCGGGACTGACGCGCGCGCCGGCCGGCGTCGCGCGGCGCTAGCTCCCCAGCACCAGGCGGCCGAGCGCCGCGTGCAGCCGCCCGTTGGTCACCAGGAGGTTGCCGCGCTCGAGCCGCGCGGGGCTGCCGTCGAGGTGGGTCACCACGCCGCCTGCCGCCAGCACCACCGCGAGCCCGGCCGCGACGTCCCAGGGCTTCAGCGACCGCTCCCAGTAGCCGTCGTAGGTCCCCTCGGCGACGAAGCAGCAGTCGAGCGCGGCCGAGCCGCAGCGGCGCACGGCCTGCACCACGCGCTTGACCCGCTCGAAGCTGGCGAAGTTGTTGTCGGGCTCGAGGTGGCGGCCGGCGTAGGGGAACCCGGTGGCGACGAAGGCGTCGGTCACGTCGTCGGTGTCGCTCGTCCGGATCGGCTCCCCGTTACGGAGCGCCGGGCCCCCGCGGTAGCCGGTGTAGCGGACGCGGAGCACGGGCGCGAAGACCGCGCCGGCCAGGGGCTGACCGTCCTCCAGGACGCCGACGCTCACGCACCAGTGCGGGTGACCGTGGGCGTAGTTGGTGGTGCCGTCGATCGGGTCGCAGTACCAGACCCGGCCCGGTCGGGTCGTGCGCACGGCCGGATCGCCGTCCGTTTCCTCGCCGACGATCGGGATCTCGGGGGTGAGCTCGGCGAGGCGCCGGCGCAAGAGCGCCTCGCTCGCGAGGTCCCGGTCGGTCACCAGATCGGTGCGGCCCTTGCGGCTGACGGCGAGCGGCGAGCGCCAGCCCTCGAGCGCGAGGGCGCCCGCCTCCTCGGCGCCCTTCAGCGCGATCGCCGCGAGCTCGTCCGTAGGGCGGGTCACCCCGGTCACCCCGGCTTGCCGTGGCACTTCTTGTACTTCTTGCCGCTCCCGCAGGGGCACGGCTCGTTGCGGCCCGGCAGCTTCTCCACGCGGACGGGGGGACCCGCGATCTGCTCGCCGTCCACGAAGTACCAGCGGCCCGCGTGCTTCTTGAACTCGGCCCGCTCCCGATGGGTCAGCAGGACTCCCTTGAGCTTGTAGCGCGCGACGAACTCGACGAAGCCATGCTCGTCGCTGACCGGCTCGCTCTTGGTGATCTCGAAGCCGAGCCACTCGGACTGCCGGGACCACTGCTCCGTGTTGGCGCGATCGACCTCGTGCCGCGTGTCGGGCCAGTGGGTGGAGATCACCCAGTCGATCTCGCCCAGGGCGTAGGCCGCGTACCGCGACCCCATCAGCTCCTCGGGGGTCTGGGGGTAGCGCTCGCCGCGGAAGAAGGGGCCGTACGTCTCGCGCAGCCACTCCTTGCTGCTGGTGGGATCGGTCGTGCCCGGCGCGGCGGTCTCGTTCGGGGTGGCGGGCTGGTCGGTCATGGTTGGCTTCCGGATCCTCTCTCGGCGACCCCGGTCCCCGTGAGGGAAGGCCGCCGTCCCCGGTCACGGGCGCCCGAGCGCCGCGAGCAGGAGCCCGTGGATGCCACCAAAGGCGCCGTTCGACAACAGGGCGATGGTGTCTCCCGGGCGCGCCCGCGCCGCGAGCCGCTCGACGATGGCCTCGATCGACGGCAGCGCGGTCGCTGGCACCCCCCGCGTGCTCACCGCGGCCGCCAGGCGGTCGAGGTCGAGGGCCTCCCCGGGTGCGATCCCGGACCGCCCGAGCGGGGCGAGCAACACCTCCGTGGCCCGGTCGAAGGCTCGCGCGTACTCGTCCTGGTGCCGGGCGCGGCAGGCGGTGGCGCTGCGCGGTTCGAAGACGGCGTAGAGGGCGCCCTCGGGGTGGCGTGCGCGCAGGGCCGCGAGCGTCTCACGGACAGCGGTGGGGTGGTGGGCGAAGTCGTCGTAGACGCGCACGCCGCCCGGCTCGCCGAGCAGGTCCTGCCGCCGCCGCACGCCCTGGAACCTGGCCAGCGCGGCGCCGAGTCGCTCGAGCGGGGCGCCGTACCCCTCGGCGGCGGCGGCCAGGGCCGCCAGGGTGTTGGCCAGGTTGTGGCGACCCGGCAGCGGCGTGACGAGGCGCCCCCGCGGGACGCCCGCCACGGTGAGCTCGAAGTCGGTGCCGGCGGGGCCGCCCGAGGTAGGAGTCGCGAGCCACCGGGGCGGCACGTTCACCGGCTGGTCGGCGAGCGCGTACCAGGCGACCGGCGCCCGAGCGTGCTCGCCGACGACCTCGACGACCCGTGGATCGGACGCATTGGCCACCAACAGCCCGTCGGGCGGGAGCCCGCCGACGAAGCGGCGGAACGCCTCCACGTAGTCTGCCTCGGTCGGGTAGATGTCGACGTGATCGTGCTCGATCGAGGTCACGATCGCGACCTTGGCCCGGTAGTGGAGGAACTTGGCCGTCTTCTCGAAGAACGCGGTGTCGTACTCGTCCCCCTCGATCACGAACGGGACCGCCCCGGGGGGCGCGGCGGCGGCGGCCCGTTGCGGCGCGCGGGCGGCCCGGAAGCTCCGGGGGAAGTCCTTCGGCAGCCCGCCGATGAGGAAGCCGGGCTCGAGCCCCGCCGCGTCGAGCAGCCAGGCGGCCAGGGCCGTGGTGGTCGTCTTGCCGTGCGTACCGGCGACCACCAGCGGCGACGTGTCCTCGAGCGCGAAGCGCTGGAGCGCCCCGGCGATGTGGCAGAGCTCGAGGCCGAGCGCCTGGGCGGCGACCACCTCGGGGTTGTCCCGCCGGCAGACGTTGCCCACCACGATCAGGTCCGGCCGCGGCTCGAGGTGCCGCGGCGAGAACCCCTCGCGGCAGACTACCCCCCAGCCGGCGAGGGCGGGACCCATGGGCGGGTCGAAGCGGACGTCGCTGCCCGTGACCTCGTGCCCGAGCTCCTGGAGCAGTCCAGCCAGTGATCCCATGCCGGTACCGGCGACCCCGATCACGTGGATGTGCATGGTCTGATCGTGAAGAGTGGCGGACGAGGGGACTTTACACCACCGCGGCGCGGGTCGAGGGAGCCCGGCGAGCGGAAACGGATTCGGGGGCTCCCGACGCGTCGCGGGTGGCCCCCTCGCGCGGCGTCGCCGCCGCCGACCGTTGGGCGGAGGGGACGCGCGGGTCGGCCCCCATTCGAGCCCCCACGACCGATCCGAGAGCCCTCACCGTCGAACGCGGCTCCGTGGCGCCGCCGGCGCGCTCTCACGGCAGGGCTCGCAAGGTGGACCACGTCGGCGGCGTGTCCCTTGCCTGGGCGAGCGCGGCGCTACTCGAGCTCCCCGCGCCGGCGGAGCCAGAGCGTCTGGTTGCCGTTCCCGGAGGCCCTCGACGCCCCTCTGACAGCCACCGCCGTCTCCTGCCTCAGCGACACCGAACCGGTGCGGACCGTCCCAGGATGCCCGCGTGTCGTCGATGACCAACCGCGCCGTCCCGTCCGCCGCCAGGCATCGCTGGTATCTCGGGAACAGCCAGAGCCCCAGCGAATTCGCCTTCCAGCTCCCGCGGGAGAAGAAGCGGTGGCAAGCCTCATGATGTCGCTTGCTGGCCGCGTCGGCGGCGACCAGCGTCCGGGTGACCGCGGGCGAGCCGTACGACTGGATCCAACCCACTCCCGCCGACGAGGAAGTCGGCGAACCCGAGCCACGTCGGCGGAGTACCGAGGTCCGTCAGGGGCGCGAGCGGTGAGAGGGGATGGATGTCGGGCATGGCTCCTCGGTGAGGGAGTGATGCAGCAAGATCGACTCCTCGCCGAGCGGGCCTACCCGGCGCAGTCTGGTGGGTTGGCATCTTCTGCCAGGTCGAGCCACGCGTCAGGACTTGGCGCGGGCCGGCGGATGATCCGGGGCCTGCTGCTGCCGCGGCCGGCCAGGTAGGAGAAAGGGCGAAACCCCAAGCCCCCGCCGAGAACCCCGCCCGCTCGCGAACCGCTCGGACGTCTGCGGCTTGCGCGCCGCTCCGCCACCCGCCTCGCCCGGGTCGCCTGACGCGCCATGCGCGCGCGCGTGGGTGGCGACACGAGGGATCAACGAACGCAGGCCACGCAACGGATATCGTGAAGCGGCTCCGGCCCCAGGTCCTCGACTCGATGGTCGAGGCGCGCGCCCGCCACTGCCGCTACGCCGGTCGCCAGCGCTGCGAGCCATGGACGTTTCGCGTCGTCGGCGTCCGGGACGAGGCTCCCGGTGACCGACAAGAGGAGCCGCCCTAGCCGACGCGGTCTCGACGTCGTCCGGTCCGTCGAGCAGGTGTCCACGCTCACGGTGCCCGACGAACCCAGCGGAGTCCACGCCGCGTCGCCGCCTCGACCACCGCCGATCTGCCGGGGTTCTGGGGCGCCTCCCGCGCGAGTGGTTTCATCGCGACTCGTCGCCAACCCCGAGCGCGCAGCGTCCCGGGCGTGCCGCGCGCCGGTCCGTCCCGCAACCGGGCGTCCCGTCGGAAGGACTCCCCGGCTCCGCGTCTCCCCCTCCCAGCCGCTCGGTGGAAAGGGGGCCGCCCCGGACGTTTTCGGGGGTTGAAGACCGTCTCGCCATGACTACAATAAGGGCCTCTATGACTCGGACGCGCCTGGTTTTCGGTCTAGCTCTGATTTCCCTGTTCGTGGCCTGCAAGAAGGACGACGACGCCGGAAGCGATTCCGTGCCGGGTCGCGCCGGGGAGGGGGGAGCGCTGGAGGCGGGTGGTGCCAGCGGCGGCGGGACCGGCGGCCGGACCACCGGGGGCACCGGCGGTGGAAGCACGGGCGGAGCAACCGCCACGGGCGGTAATGCCCGCGGTGGGGAGGGCGGGGACAGTGAAGCCGCCACCGGGGGCGTGACCGGCGCAACGGGCGGCCAGGCGGGAGAAGGCAACGCGGGCGGCCAGGGCGAGCCGGGCGGTGCGGGACCGGGTAGCGGTGGCGTCGGCGGTGACGACTGCGCTGCGTCGGTGGACGACGCGGCTTCGACCCTGGGCTGCAACGGACCGGTACCGGGAGCGGCGGAGGATGGCGAGGAGGGGGGCCTCTGTGACGCGACCATCACCTGCGAGGCTGGGACGGCTTGCTTCGCTGACGGGGGGGACAGCGGGCTCTGTCTCCGTGAGTGCGAGCCGGCGGATACGTACGTCTCCACGGGAGGCTGTCCGGACGGGTTCCGATGCATCACGCTGACCGCGACGGAGGCCTTCTGCTTCCCCGATTGCGAGGAGGCCATCGACTGCGCCTCGGATCGCTGTGAAGCGGAAGCCGTCTGTGGGTTGCCCGCTGAAACCGGCGCCGGCGGGGCGGGCGGGGCCGGAGGAGCGGGCGGGGCGGGTACCGCGGGCGCTGGCGGCGTCGGCACCGCGGGCGCTGGCGGCGTCGGCACCGCGGGCGCGGGCGGGGCAGGGGTTTCCGGAGCGGCCGGTGCCGAGCAAGGTGTGATAC
>CAYVRP010000008.1:110744-110828 GCA_964454025.1 uncultured Polyangiaceae bacterium
TGCAGAACCCGGTGCTGCAGGACATCGTGCTGCAGAACCCGGTGCTGCAGGACATCGTGCTGCAGAACCCGGTGCTGCAGGACA
>CAYVRP010000009.1:0-65311 GCA_964454025.1 uncultured Polyangiaceae bacterium
GGCCTCCGGAGCCAAAGGTCGCTGGTTCGAATCCAGCGTGGCACGCAGCGGTAATCACCGGGGATTCTGGCGGGGGCGAGAGTCGGCGTGACCAGGGCGTGACCGGCGTGAGGGGCTGGTTGCGACGGCCGCTGGCGGGGGCCCGGGTGCGCCGCAAGCCCCGACCACCCGGGTGACCCGCGGGCTCGGGCGGACCCCCGGTTGACGGCGGGCGCGGCACAGCGTCACCCCGCTACTCCCGCGCCGCCTTTCTCGTCGGGATCGAGGCGACGATCGTGGCGGGCACCGGCGGCTTTCGCGGCGCCCGTTCCGGGTCATCCTCGACGGTCCGGAAGCTCCCCCGAGGTTCTCGAGGGCGCCCGCCCCGCGCCTCCGGACGAGCGGGGCGGGGCCGCCGCGACGAGGACCTCGCCGGCGTCGGCGCCGCGCTCCACCAGGCTTCTCCTGGCCGGGGAGCGGAACCACCGGTGCCTCTCGTGAGTTCGAGCCCGGTCTGGCCCGCCCGCTTCCGGCGCGGCGAGCGGGCGCGGCGCCCTCCGGCCGGCTTCCGGTGTTGGGGATGGTGGGGGCGGACGGGGGGGAGCAGCGGGCTCGTGCGCGCGCGGCCCCGGGTGGTCGGTGACTCCATCGACGGTGTGGTCGGAGGTGGGCCGCGCAGTCGATGGGGGCGAGCGGTCGCGGTCGCGGTATATTCCGGGCAACGATGGGCAGCGGTGAGGACCGGTCGAGCGGCGAGGGCTTCGGCGAGCTACTGGCCATCCCGGACGAGGACCGGCGACACGAGCTGCTCGACGGGGAGCTCGTCGAGCGGGCGCCGAGCTCGGTCAGCCAGGGCGCCGCCGAGTTCGGGCTCCTCGCCTTCCTCGGGCAGTTCCGGCGAGCGGGCGAGCGCGGTGAGGAGGACGGTTGGGTCTTCGCGGTTGGTCCCGAGCTCGCGCTCGGACCGCGCGACGTCTTCCGGCCGCTTCTCGCCGGCTGGATCCGGCGGCGGCTGGCCGCGGTCCCGGCGCAGAAGCCGCTGCGGGTGGTGCCCGCCTTCGTGGTCGAGCTCGACTCCGCGCCGAGGACGGCCGACCAGGACCGCCGCCTCGCGACCTATCACCGCGCGGGCGTGCGCTACGTGTGGCTGGTCGACGCGGAGGCGCGGCGCCTGCTCGTGCTCGAGCGGGGCGACGACGAGTACTGCGAGCTCGTCACCGCCTGGGGGCGGGAGCGCGTCTTCGCCGAGCCGTTCGACGCCATCGAGGTGGGGGTTTCGGACATCCTCGGCGACGACGACGACGACGAGCCGGAGTGACGCGGGCTCAGACCTCGCGCACGAAGATCGTCTTTCCGTCTCCGGGGCGGTAGAAGTCCTCGAGGGTCGCCGCGATCCGGAAGCCGCTGCCGAGGTAGAAGCCCCGCGTCGGCGCGTAGGTCGCGCGCGCGGAGGTATCGAGGTAGAGTTGCCGACCGCCTTCCTCGCGGACGCGCTCGACGACCCGCTCGAGCAGGCGCCGGCCGAGCCCGCGCCCCTGCAGCGCCGGGTCGACCGCGATCCAGTAGAGCTCGTGGCTGGTGTCGCTGCAGGGGATCGGCCCGAAGCAGGCGTAGCCCGCCAGTCGGGCGCCGAGGTAGGCGGCCACGAAGCGGTAGCCGCTGGCGTCGGCGCCCTTGGCCCAGAACTCGTCGAGCAGCTCGACCGCGACGTCGATCTCGGCGGCGGTGAAGAACCCGGTGCGCTCCACCAGGCTCCGGAGCTCGGCGCGGCGCTCGAGCGCCAGCGTGTCGTCGAGCACGATCGGGGCCTCGGGCGCCGGCGCGGAGCGCGAGGACGCGGGGGGGGACGGCGCCGCGGTGGCCGGGGGGGGTGTCGCTCGCGCGGCGGCCACGAGCGCCGCGCAGACCGCGTCGGGGTCGAGCCCCCCCTCGGCGGCGGCGGCGAGGAACCCCGCGTCGGGGGACAGGCAGGGGTTGGCGTTGACCTCGAGCACCCAGGGGTTCCCGGCGGTGTCGACGCGGAAGTCCACCCGGGCGAAGCCCGCGACGCCGAGGGCGCTCGCGCACTGCCGGGCGAGCCGGGCGACGCGCTCGTACAGGGGCCCCTCGCGGGTCGGTGACCAGAACCGGCGCGGGGTGTGCTCGTAGGCGAACGAGCCCACCTCCCACTTGGCCGCGTAGTCGACGATGCGGGGGCGGTCCGCCGGGAAGTCGACGAACTCGATCTCGGCGATCCCGATCAGCGCGAGGGCGCCGTCTCGCGCCAGGAGCGTGGCCGACACCTCCCGCCCGTCGACGTATCGCTCGGCGAAGCAGTCGGCTCCGAGCTCGCGCGCGCGGGCGGCGACGGCGGCGTCCAGCGCTGCGGGGCTGGCGGCCTCGACCAGGGAGCGCGCGTCGATGCCCTGCGAGGCGTGTCGCCGCGCCGGCTTGACGAGGTAGCGCCCGGGCGCGAACGGCTCGGCCGGGGCGCCCCGGCCGAACCAGGGGGGGGTCGGGAGCCCGCGCGCGCGCAGGCGCGCCTTGGCGCGCGGCTTGTCGCCGGTGAGGGCGAGGGCCGCGGCGCCCGAGCCCGTGAACGGCACGTCGAGGGCCTCCAGCAGCCCCGGCACCAGGGCGATGAGCTCGTCCTCGCCGTCGAGCGACTCCACGAGGTTGAACACCAGATCCGGGGGGTCAGCGGCGAGGCGCCGCCGGAGCGCGCGGAGATCGAGCGTCACCTCGCCGCGGGTCACCTCGTGGCCGAGCCGGCGGAGCGCGCCGGACACCAACGCCGCCTGCGCGAGGACGTCGCGCTCGTCCGGGGCGGCGGCGGAGTCGACCGCCTGGGTGAGGACCAGGATCCGCACTAGCCCGGATCCGTGTACCGGTAGGTGTTCCCCTCGTAGTTTCTGAGCACCAGGTCGTCACCCTCCCGGCCGACGACGGAGTCGGGCAGAAGAGGGATCTTGCCGCCGCCGCCGGGGGCGTCGATGACGTAGGTGGGGACCGCGTACCCGGAGGTGTGGCCCCGGAGCCCCGCGATGATCTCGAGGCCCTTCGCCACCGGCGTGCGGAAATGCGCGGAGCCGACGATGGGATCGCACTGGTAGAGGTAGTAGGGGCGCACGCGCATCTTGATGAGCTCGTGCATCAAGCGCTTCATGGTGCACACGTCGTCGTTGACGCCGCGCAGCAGCACCGTCTGCGAGCCGAGCGGGATCCCCGCGTCGGCCAGCCGCGCGCAGGCGCGGTTCACCTCCGGGGTGCACTCGTCCGGGTGCGTGAAGTGGAGGCTCATCCACAGCGGGTGGTAGCGGCGCAAGAGCCGCGTGAGCCCGGGCGTGACCCGCTGCGGGAGCACCACCGGCGCTTTGGTGCCGATGCGCAGCAGCTCAACGTGGGGGATGGCCCGGAGCTGCTCCAGGATCCAGCCGAGCTTCTCGTCCGCGAGGCTCAGCGGATCGCCGCCGGACAGGAGCACGTCCCGCACCTCGCGGTGCGCCCGGATGTACTCGATCGCCGCCGTGAGGTGCTCGCGGGAGGAGCCGAGCGCCCCGTGGCCGACCTGGCGGGAACGGGTGCAGTACCGGCAGTAGGTGGTGCAGAAGTCGTGGACGAGGAAGAGCACTCGGTCCGGATAGCGGTGGACCAGCCCGGGCACCGCGGTGTGCCCGTCCTCGCCGAGCGGGTCGATCGCCTCGCCAGGAGAGCGCAGGCGCTCGGCGCTCGACGGGACCACCGTGCGCCGCAGGGGCTGGGTGGGGTCCGTCGCGGAAACCAGCGAGAGGTAGTAGGGGGTGATCCCGAGCGGCAGCGTCGCTGCGTCCGAGGTCAGGGCCGCGCGCTCGTCGGCGGACAGCGACAGGATCCGCTCGAGCTCGGCCAGGCTCCGCACCCGGTGGCGGACCTGCCAGTGCCAGTCGTTCCAGTCGCTGTCCGAGACGTCAGGGTAGTGCGCGCGCCGGAAGGCGCGGGTGGTCGCGGAGCTCGGGGAGCGGAAGCGCGGCCCGAGCGCCGTCCCGTCAGGGACCACCTTGAGCAGCGGGACGTGCCGCCGCGGCGGGGGACGGGACGGCACCGAGGCGGGGTGCGAAGGGGGTCCGGTTCGACCGGAGTCGGGCGGCTCCGCGAGCTCGCCCGAGGTTGGTGGAGGCTCGTCGTCGTCGTCCGGGATTTCCCGGGGGACTCGCTCGCCCATGCAGCCAGCTTCCGAGGTCAAGGTTGTCTCGAGGGAGTTGCTTACGGTCGCCATCGACCTTTCCTGCGGCACCGGGGCCGCCGAACAGCAAGCTTCGTGCCTTCGCTAGCATGAAACGCCGGAGGGCGTCGACTTCGTGCGAGGTGGGGTCGGGTCGCGACCCTGCCGCCATGACCCGCGCAAGAGTTGCGCGGAGGGGGCGCAAGGAGCGCGCGGACGAGCCGGGGGCGCGGACCTCCCTCGCGGTCAGCCGAGGGTGAAGCGCAGGGTGTGATCGCAGATGCGAAATTCGTCGCCGTCGGCGATGACCTTGCGCTGGATGCGCTCCCCGTTCACGAGCACGCCGTTGGTGGAGCCGAGGTCCACCAGGTAGTGAACCCCGTCGGAGTACTCGACCATGGCGTGCTGCCGGGACACGTTCGGGTCCTTGATCGTGAAATCCGTGCCCTGCTTGCCACGGCCGATGACGAAGCGGGCCTTGGTGACGGGGACGGAGTTGCCCTGGAAGTGGAGCAGGAGCCGCGGCGGCGCCCCGGCGGCGCGCGCGCGCGCCGCCTCGCCGAGCCCCGGATCCGTCGCGCGGGGTGGCGGCGGGGGCGCCGCCGGGGGAACCGGTGGCGTGGAGGGGAACGCGGGGGGCGGACGCGGCAGCGTCGGCGCCCTTGTCCCCGCCACCGGTGGCGGACGGAGCGTGACCGCCTCCGGGTTCCAGGACGGGGCCGGCGCCCGGGGTGGGCTCGGAGGGAGCGGCGGCGGCGCGGAGAGCCGCGCGGGCGCGCCGCTCCCTGCCTCGACCGGCGGCGGCGGACGTGAGGGTAGCGGTGGCGGGAACGACCGCGGCGCCATGCCACCCACCGCAGGCGGCATTGGCGACGTGGCTCGTGGCGGTGGGGGTGCGACGAGCGGGGCGGTCGCGGCGGGAGCCGGGGCCGCCCCGAGCTCCTCGTCGTTCCCTCGCTCGACGAGGGCGGGCGCTGCAGGAGCCGGCCGGTCCCGCTGGGAGCCGGGGGCGGGCAGGCTCTCGTCTTGCTCTTCGGCGGCGGCGGGCTCCTCGGCGGCGGGCTCCTCGGCGGCGGCGGGCTCCTCGGCGGCGGGCTCCTCGGCGGCGGCGGGCTGCTCGGCGGCGGCGGGCTGCTCGGCGGCGGCGGGCTCCTCCGTGGGCGCGCCTTCGCCCGGGTCGACCTCTCCCCGCGCGCCGAGGGAGACGCCGCGCTGCCGGGCGTACTGCTTCATCGCGTCGGAGACGAGGAAGTCGAGACTGCAGTCGAGCTCTCTCGCCAGTGATTCGAACGCCTCCCACAGACTCGTGCGGCACTCGATGGTGCGCTTCGATTTCGACGGCTTGCTCATCTCCCGTCCTCCGCCGGGGGGGGTGACGGCCCGCCCCCGCCCATACCAGAATCGTCGCGCTTCGTGTGCGGTTTTCCGCGCGTCTTCCCGCGCGTCGCGCTCCTCGGGGCGAGCCGCCGGCGCGCGTCGGCGGACCATGGCCGCGCAGCTCACCGGGTGTCGGCCGGGGCGGCGGGATGGGCCGGCGGCAGGCGCGCGGCCAGGGCCAGGCCTCCCTCGCGGGGATCGGCGTACCCCCAGGCGGCGCCGTCGGCGAGGGCGATGACGTTGGCGTCTCCGATCGGGAGGCGGCGGTCGCTGACCGCGTGCCCGAGCGCGCGTAGTCCCTGGAGCACGGCGCCGGGGAGGGGGCGAGCCGCTTCGTAGCGCAGCTCGTCGGGGACGAAGCCGTGGTGGACCCGCGGGGCGTCGACGGCGGCGTCGAGGGTCAGGCCGTGATCGATCACGTTGCTGAGCACCTGCGCGATCGTGCTCGGGATGGTGTCGCCCCCGGGAGTGCCCAGGACGAGCACGGGGCGCCCCTCCGCCAGCACCAGCGTCGGCGCCATCGAGCTCGTCATGCGGCGGCCGGCCTCCGGCACGTTCTCGCCGATGGACGCGAAGGACGCGACCGAGTTGTTGAGCAGCACGCCGGTCCCGGGGACGACGATCCTCGCCCCGTACCCCGCCGAGAGGGTCGTGGTCACGCTCACCACCATCCCCTCCGCGTCGATCACGGAGTAGTGCGTCGTGTGCTCGGTTTCGCGCAGCGCCTCCGCGAAGAGGGGGTGCAGCGCCGCGGACGGGGTGGCCCGGCCGCGGTCGATGGGGAGGGTGCCCGGGAGGGGCCGCGCCGGATCGGTCCACTCCGCGACGCGGCGGGCCAGCACCTCCGGCGGAAGCCGGTCGGGATCCACGACGCGGAAGCGGCGTTCGACCTGGGCCCGCCGCGAGGCCTCGAGCAAGAGGTGGAGCGCGAGGACCGAACCGGGCTCGAGCTCTTCCGCGCGCTGGCGCTGGAGCTCGAGCAGGATCACGGCCAGGGCGACGCCGCCCGCCGAGGGCGGCGGCATGGTTTCGACCGTCAGCCCGCGATAGTCGAAGCGGAGCGGCTCGCGCAGGCGCGCGGCGTAGGCTGTCAGATCGCTCGTGGAGAGGTGGCCTTCGAGCCGGCGCGCGATCGCGGCGGCAACGGTGCCCTCGTAGAAGCCGGGGGCACCCTCGGCCGCGATGCGCTCGAGGGTGCCGGCGAGGTCCCGCCGGACCCACCGCGTCCCCGCGGCGAGCGGCTTGCCGCGGGCGCCGAACTCGGCACGGGCGGCCGGGTCACGCGCGAGCTCGGGGTAGTTCCAGGTGAGGGTGAGCGCGGTCCGCGCGCTCACCCGGTGGCCGTCGCGCGCGAGACGGAGGGCCGGCTCCAGCACCTGGCGACGCGTGAGGCGCCCGAGGCGCTCGTGCGCGAGCAGGAGCCCGGCCACGGTGCCCGGGACCCCGACGGAGGCCGGTCCGCCGCCGCCGGCGCGGATCATCGCGTCGAACCGCTCGCGGGTGAGCGCCGCCGGCGCGCTCTCGCGAAAGTCGACCGCGAGCGTGGGTCCGGACGCCGGGCGCGCCAGGAGGAAGCCGCCGCCGCCGAGGTTGCCCGCGCTCGGGTGGGTGACCGCGAGCACGAACCCCACCGCGACGGCGGCGTCCACGGCGTTGCCCCCCGCCTCGAGGATCGCCACCCCCGCGCGCGTCGCGTCGTCGTTGACGGAGGTCACGAGCCCGGTCTGCGCGCGGACCACACGGGCGCCGCCGGGGCGGGGGCGCGGCGGGGGCGTCCGGACCACCGCCAGCGCGGACGGCGTGGGACCCGATCCCTCCGGGCGCGGGGCGCGCGGCGGCGGCGCCGTGCGGGTCGCGGCCGACGCGCGGGCGAGGTCGCCCCCGCCGGCGCCGCGCTCGGCGGGTCGGGTGCAGCTGGCGGCGCCGAGGAGCCCGAGGACCGCGATCCGGCGCGCGCGGCGGGCCGCAGCCCCGTGCCACGGAGCGCCCCGCGGCACCCCACGCGGTCCGGTCCGGTCCGGTCCGGGGCGCGCCCCGGCGCCTGGACCGCACGGGAGGCGCGGCGGCTCGACTGCGCATCTGCGGTGCAAGGCGGGGTCCGGCGACGAGGCGCCGCGACGGATCGCGGCGGGAGACGCGCCGAGGATCGGCGGTTCGCCCGGCAGGCGCAAGCGGGGTCAGCCTTGCGGGAAAGACGGGCAGGCGCGCGAGCGGGCGCTTCCATTCACGGCGACCGGCGACCGCGCGTACCCGGGGGCTCGGCGGGCGCCGCCCGCGCGGTCACCACGATGAGCCCGGGGTCGCCTACGGACCAGTCCCGGACGTCACCGACGGGTGTGGTCACCACCGGCACGCCGAGCCGCCGCGCCTCCCGGATCACGGTCGGCGCGCCCTCGCTCGCGGAGGCCGAGATCAGCAGATCGGCGGCGGCGATCCAGGTGAGCGCGGCGGGCCTCGGGAGCGCGCCGAGCAGCCTCGCCTGGGGGAACGTCGCCTCGAGCCGGGCGCGCTCGGGCCCGTCGCCGATCACGAACACCCGGGCGCCGGGGACGAGCACGGCGGCGCCGACCGCGAGGAGCGGGCGCTTGACGGGCACGAGCCGGCCGACGATCACGATCACCGTCTCCTCGTGCCCGAGGTCGAGCGCGGCGCGCGCGGCGCTCCGTCCGGGGACGTTTGGCATCGCGAGCGTGGCCGGACGGACCGCGGATCTCGTGGCGAGGCCGGGCGGCCCCGCCGCGATCAGCCGCTCCCGGAGCTCCCGCGACACGAACCGGAAGCGTGCGTCGCGGCCGAGCAACTTCGCGAGGATGTGGTGGCGCAGCGCTCGGGGCAGGGCGAGCAAGAGCTCCGCGTCGGAGCCGTGCACGACGACCTCCAGCGAACCGGGCGCATCGACCGCGATCGGCCAGGCACAGGGCAGCAGCCAGTGGGCGATCACCTCGTCGAACGGCCCTTCTCGCCGCAGGGCGGCGCGCGCCCCGAGGAGGAAGCGCGTCGCGCCAACCGATCGGACGGGTGCGGCGCGCAGGCGCGCCAGGAACCCTGGGGCTCCGAAGGCCTCGCCCGCGGGGATCTCGATTCGCCTGACCGTTCCCAGGCCTCGCTCGCCCTCCGCCGGGGAGTTGACCTTGCCCGGTGGCCCCACCGCCGGGGCTATCACCAGCACCTCGGCCCCGCCCCGGACCAGCTCGTCGACCTCCGCGGCCACGAAATGTCCGGCAGGGTCCCCCGCGTCCCGGGGATAGGAGGTGGTCACGACCGCGACCCGCCGGATCCTCTCCGTCACCGGCCGCCAGCCCTTCTGGCCCCGCGGGACGGGGCGCGCGCCGAGCCCGCCAGGCCGGGTTCGGCGGGAGCCCCCGGCCCGCGGATTTGGGGGTTGCAGAGCGCCCTCTCACCTGCCATAAGTCCGGCCCTTGGCCAACCCGAGCGAAGCAGTCCAGTGTAAGCCCCTCGAGGTGTCCGTCGGTGAGAAGGGCATCGAGCGGGCCATCAAGCACCTCAAGCGCAAGATGGCAGCAGAGGGCATTCTGAGGGAGCTCAAGCGTCGGCGTCACCACATGAAGCCGTCGGTGAAGCGCCGCAAGAAGATGAGCGAGGCCGCGCGCCGACGGCGCAAGCGCCAGCGCATCGACATCCCTTGAAATTTGTCCGAATCGCTCCGCCCGCCTAGCCTCCGGGCCAATGGGCGCCGGAGCAGCGGTCCTCGGAGCGACGGGCCTCGGGTCATGGCGGTAGCGTCTGTCGCTGCCTCCCGCGAGCTCGCGGCCGGCGGGCGTGAGGCTGCGCGTCCCCTGGTGCGGCTGCGGACGCTGCTCGGCCTGGCACTGGTCGGGGGTGCGATCGCCTGGGCCTACCCCCGCGCACGGGCGGCGGTGGAGCTCAAGACGGCCGCGACGCTCTTCGCCGACTACGCCCTGTGCATGGTGGGTCCCACGGGTCCGACCCTGCTCCGTGACAACCCGGAGGAGTTCCGGCGCCTGGTTCGCCGGCGGGTGGTGGGGGCCTCCCCCGAGGAGCGGCCCTTCTTCCGCTGCGCGCCGGCTGCCCTCGCGCTTACGGCCGACGATGCGGTCTTCGGCGCTCACCAGGCGATGGCGTGGAGCTTCGTGGAGTATGGGGCCAGGCCCGAGGAGCGAACCGCCGGGCGCTTCGGTACGGTCACCGTCGACCAGCTCCGCGTGACCACCCGTCGCCTTGCCGAGCTGGCCGAGCGCGCCGGACCGTTCTCGAGCGGCGGCTACACGCGCCTGGTCACCCGCTCGGTCAACGCCCAGGAGGCGACCCACCCCGTCCCGCTGCCACGCCCGAGCCTCGGCAGCGGGCTGCCCGCGGCGCGGGCCCCCTACCGCTCCGCCTGGCGAGACGGCGCGAGCTGGTTCGTCGCCTTCGGCGCCGGCGCCCACCTGACCGTGCACGAGTCCACCGACGGCGGGCTCACCTGGGCTCCCGCGAGCGCCGCGACGCCCGGCGTCGCCGACCACGCGCGCCGCTGCGGCGTCGCCGGGCACGCGTTCGAGCTCGGCATCGACGCGAGCGGCGACGTCACGACGCTCACCTCCTACGGCGCCGAGCTCGCTCATGTCACCGTCGAGGTGGCCTCCAGCGAGCGCCCCGTGTTCGCCGTCGTCTGCGACGCCGCCGCGGCGGTGGTCGGCACCAAGGGCGCGCGGGACGACTCCGTGATCCTGCATCGCTGCGGCTACCAAGCGCCCTGCGTCGAGATGCCGCTCCCGAGATTCGGGATCGGCGGCGGGGTACCCCGGTTTCCGGTCGACGTGGCGCGCGTCGAGGGCACGACCCTGCTCGCCGTCAACACCGGGGACGTCGTTCGCGTCGCCTCGACCCGCGATGACGGTGCGCACTGGACGCCGCTCGTGGTGGCGTTCGACCGCGCGGAGGACCCCCGCTTCGAGGCGCACGTGCCGGTCCCGCGCCGGCTCCTCGTCCTGGGCGCGCGGACGTTCCTGTACGGCGGCGCGCCGCGCGTCACCCAGACCTACCCCGTGCTCGTCTCCGACGACCAGGGCGCCACCTGGCGCACCCCGGAGCTCTGAGCCGGCCGGCCTCCGGGCGCCGCGCGATCAGGTGAGCCCGAGCTGGCGGCGCGCCTCGGCGTAGGCGTCCGAGACGCTGAAGACGGCCAGGTCGCGGGCCTCCGGGTTGCGCGTGATCCACTTCATGCGCTCGATCCCGGAGGGGGGCGGGCCGGCGGTGTGGCCCTGGGTCTTGGCGATGGCGCGGAGAGCCACGTCGAGATCGCCGACGGCGAGCAGCGCCGCGCGGTTGCCCCACTGGTGGATCGCGGTGCCGAGCTGGCTGGCGCGCGTCCCCAGCGCCCCGGCGACCTCGAGCGCGAGCGCGGCCACGTCGGGGTCGGTGGTGCGCGGCATCACGGCCGCGAGCCGCTGGCGGTGATCCTCCAGGCGCCGGGCGTCGACCCCGGAGGGGGTCCAGGAGGGGCAGAGCGTGTGCAGGAACGCGGCGAGCATGGGCCACAGATCGACCGGCGCCGCGCGCGACAGGGCGCCCGCGTTGGCCTGGAGGATCTTCAGGCTCCGCAGCAGCAAGAAGAAGCGACCCGCGTCGTCGCCCGAGTCGAGCAGCGCCTGGCCGAGGACGATCACCGGGGGATCGGCGCGGGCCGGGACGCAGACCGGGCCGAGCGCGCCCGTCGCCAGCACCTCGACGGACCCCAGTCCGAAGGCCTCCGCGACCTGCTGCACGTGGTTGACGTAGCCGCCCATCTCGGAGGGGAGCGGCGCGGCCCGGACGGCCTGAGCGTCGAAGCGGAAGGCGTGATCGAGCGACGTGCCCGCGCGCTTGAGCAGGACGCGGAGCGGCAACGAGATGAGCTCCGGCGCCAGCAGGTCGTCGAGCTCGGGGGCACCCGCGGCCGGCCCCCCCCCGTCGATCGCCGACGGCTCGCCCGCCAGGGCGGCGACCGTGGCGTTGGCGATGCGGGCGGCGTCCGCGCCGCCGCGGAGCTCCGCGACGCTCGCCAGGACGTCGAAGAACGCGGGGTCGAACCGTCCCGTGTTCAGCGCGCGGCGGGCGTCGTTGGCGGAGCGCTCGAGGAGCACCTGGAGCGACTTGTTCTCTCCCCGGCGCTGGTAGAAATCCGCCACCGCCCGCAGCACCCGTCCGTCGTGCGGCCACGCCTTGCGGGCCTTGTCGAGGGTGGCCTCGGCCTGCTTGCCGTCCCCCACGATCTCCTCGTAGACGCGGGCGAGCTCGAGCGTGCGGTCCCGCTTCGCCTCGGGCACCTCGGCGCGGTTGACGAGCTCCGTCTGTAGTTCCACGCTGCGTTCGGGCTGGCCGAGCCGCCCGTACACGGCGACCAGCCGGCGGGTGGCGTCCAGGTCCTGCGGGCGGCGCTTCAGCACCTCGAGGTACGCGAGCTCTGCCCGCCGCGGGTTCGGGAGCTGATCGTCGTACAGCGCGCCGAGCCGCTGGTAGATCTCCGCCTGCCGCGCCGGCTCGGTGGCGTGGCGCGCGAGGCGGATCCACGCCTGCTCGGCGCCCTCCCAGTCGGCGTCGGCGAGGCAGAGGTCGGCGTAGGTCGCCAGCGCCTCCGCGTGATCCGGGTTGGCGTCGAGCGCCGCCGCCACGGCGCTCTTGGCCGTCCTCCGATCGCCGATCTCGGCGAGCGCGCGGCCACGGGTGATCTCGAGGCGGACCCGCTCCTCGGGATCGGTGACCCGCGCCAGCCGGCGCTCGAGCAGCGTCGCCAGCGCGGCGCGGTCGCCGCCCTCGACGTACAGGGCCTGCAGGCGGGTGAAGACGTCCTCCTCGCTCGGGTCGAGCTCGGCCGCCTGCTCCAGCGCGGCGCAGGCCCGCTCGCGGTTCCCGAGCCGGTCTTGCCAGAGGATCCCCGCCTGGTGCCACGCCTCCGCGCGGTGTCGGTCGACCTGGCACGCCTGGGCCAGCGTCTGCAGCACCGTGGCCGCCGCCTCGTACTGCCGGGTCGCCTCCAGGATCTCGGCGTAGGTCGTCAGAGCCACGAAGTGCTCGGGCAACAGCTCCACCGCCCGCTCCAGCAGGCCGCGGGCCTCTTCGAAGCGCTCGAGCCGCGCCGCGACCTCGCCCGCGCGCAGCGCCAGGGTCGCTGCGTCGATCGCCCGGCTCGCCCGGCCGAGGAGCAACTGATCGACGACCAGCTGCTCCTCGTCGTCCCCCGCCGCGCGGGCGTGGGCCGAGAGCTGCCGCAGCGTCCAGAGCCCGGGATCACCGTGCCGGAAGGCGGCGTGGGCCAGCTCCCGGCCTTCCTCCCACCGCCCGAGCCGGGCCCGCAGCCGCGCCGCCGTCTGCGCGTGCGCGATGGACTCCGCGCGGTCGAGCACTCCGACGAGCGCGGCCGCGACGGGCTCGAGCTCGGCGGCCCGATCCACGCCCAGGTAGGCATGCTCGAGCCGCCGCAGGGCGCCGAGGTCGTGCGGGTCGTCGGCGAGCAGCGCGCGCGTCCAGGTGAGCGCGGCTTCGGCGTCACCCCGGGCGCTCGCCAGCTCGGCCAGGCGCGCGTGGAGCCGGCGGCGCTCTGCCGGGTCGGTGGTCGACTCGGCCGCGGTCGTCCACCGGAGCTCGAGCGCCGCCGCGCCGGCGGTCGTCGGCGCCAGACGCTCGGCGACGACGCGTCCCAAGGGCGATCCGCGCCCGGCGGCGGCCTCGGCGCTGCGCCACGCATCCTCGCTGGCCCCGCACAGCTCGTACTCCAGGCTGGCGGTCGTCAGGAGCGCGCGTGCCGCCGCGTCGTCCAGCGTCGGCGCCAGCGCCTCGCGCCAGCGCCCGCGCCCGAGCGCGGGGGCCGGCGAGATCCGCTCCGCGAGCGCGTGCAGGCCGACGTCCTCGGGGCGCGTGGCCAGGCACTCCTCGAGCCGGCGCGCGGCTTCCTCGGGCGCGCCATCCGCGACGAGGAGCGCCTCCCGGGTCGCGTCCAGCGCCCGCTCCAGGGCGTCCGTCGCCGCGAGGCGTCGCAGGCGGAGCCAGTCGACCACGGCCTCCGCGTCTCCGCGCCGGCGCGCGGAGAGCTCGCCGAGGTGGGCGGAGAAGGGCAGATCGGGCTGGATCTCCGCAGCTCGGCGCAGCAGCGCCTCGTAGGTCGCGTCGGCGCGTCCGCTGCGCAGCGCCGCCTCCACCAGCAGCAGCGCCTGCGCGGTCTCGTCCGAGGTCTGCTCCGCGAGCGAGACGAACCGCGCCGCAGCGTCGTCCGCCTCGTCCGTCGCGGCGAGCGCGCGGGCCGCCATCTCGCAGGTCGGATCGGCGGCGAGCGCAGCCTCGAGCGCGGCTCGGGCGTCGTCGCGCCGCCCCGCCGCCGCGAGGATCAGCCCCGCGACGAGCTGTCGATCCCGATCCTCGTTCGGCTCGTCCGGCGCGGCTGGCCACGCGGCGACGTGCATGGCCAGCGCCGGCGCGGCCCGGCCGAGGAGCGCCAGCTCGACGGCCAGGACGCGCGCCAGGGCGGACTCCCCATGCTCGGCCATGTAGGCGTCGTGCGCCTCGGTGAGCGCCTCCACCTCCTCGCCGCCGAGCGCGCGCCCGAGGCGCACCGTGACCGCCTCGGGCACCGGCGGGGCGCCCGTCGGCGGTCCCGCGACCATCGCGGCTGCCTGTGCCAGGGGCGCGAGCGCCGGGTCCTGCGCGAGCGCTGCCACGGCCGGCGCGAGGGCGGCGCCATCGGCGCCGCCGAGCACGCCGAGCACGAGGCGGTCGGCGACGGAGAAGGTCCGATCGTCCGGCTCGGCGGCGAGCGCGGCCTGCACGCCCGCGGTGTCGCCGAGCTCCAGCGCTCGGGCGAGCACGGCGCGGGTGACCGGGGTCGTGCGCTCGTGGCGCTCCAGGGTCGCGAGCAGGTGGCTCGCTCGCGCTCGCGTGTCGCGGCCGTGGGCGAGCAGCGAGGCGGCGAGCCACAGAGCTCCTCGCTCGAGCCCTTCGACGCTGGCGAGGACCGACAGCGCCTCGGCCGCGGCGATCACGTCTTCGCGGGCGAGCGCCCGGCGCGCGTCCTCGAAGGCGACGCGCGGGACTGGCGGCCCGTCGTCGGCGGGGCCGCGCCCCCGCCGGCGCGCCCCCGGGACGACCGCGGCGCGGAACGCGGCCAGGCTCGGCTCGTCAGGGCCCGTCAGGGCCTGCAAGGCGTGGCGGGACGGCGCCACCGTCGTTCCGAGCTGGCTCGCGATGCGCAGCAGGTGGGGGCGAGGATCGGCCGGGTCCAGGCGCGCGGCCAGGTCGGCGCGCTGCAGCGCCCCCTCGGCGTCGCCGAAGGCGATCCGCCGGATCTCGGCGTTGAGGCAGGCGGCGTGGAGCCGCGCGTCCGCGGTCGCCGAGGCCCGCGTCTCGATCTCCAGCGCCGTCGAGACGAAGCGCTGGTCTCCGCTCAGCGACGCGAGCCAGCGCACCTGGCGGGTCGCCAGCGGCATGCCAGGCGCCGCCTTCACGGCGCGTTCGGCCGCGTCGCGCGCCCGGCCCACCTCGCCGCAGATCGCCCACAGCTCGCTCGCGACGAGCAGGCTGCGGGCGCGCGCGCCGGCGTCCGCGCAGGCCGCCGCCTCCGCCTCCAACCAGGCGGCCCGCGCCGAGAACTCCGCGATCCCGTCCTGCTCGGCGAGGAAGGAGGCCGCCGGACGCTCGTCCGGCCACGCCGTGCCGGCGGCGTGGGCGGGCGCGGTTCCGGGGCTCTCCGCGGCGTCGAACGCGTGCGGCGGCAGGCTCTCGAGGCCGTCGACGGGATCCTCCTCGAGCTCGGGCGCGGCGTCTGCGCCGCGGGGTCGGGATGGCGCTGGCACCGGCGCCGGGAGCGGCTCGGTGCGCGGGAGCGGTTCGGGCGAGGCAGGCGCCGCCGGGCTCGGCGCGGGATCCGGGGCGACGGCGGCGAGAGGCTGCGGGTCGTCTCCGGCGGGCCCGTGCTGGGCGGGCTCGCCCGGCGCGGCTTCGCCAGCGAGCGGACCGGCGTTGGCCGGGGCGGGGGACGGCTCCGGCGTGGTCGGCGCGGGCGGTGCGGCAGCCAGTTCCTCGAGCTCTTCGAGCTCCTCGAGCAGCGCGGTGCCGTCCTCGAGCCCGGCGGTATCGTCATCGTCTTCGGGCAGGACGGGCTCGCGCTCGGCCCCGGTCGCGGCGGCGCGCTCCGGCGCGCGCGGTCGGGGCGCGGTCACCGCCCCGAGAGCTTCGGGGGCGCCGGTCGGCGCTGGTCGGGGAAAATGACGCGCAGCGGCTGGCGGAAGCGCGGGCTCGGTCGCCCCGGGCGGGGGCAACGCACCGGCGCGAACCGCCGCCGGGGAGGGGAAGGGGCGCGGGGGAACGACCGGCGCCGGTCGTGGCGCGGGGGGCGGCGCGTCGAGCCGACGCCGCGGCGGCGCCGGGGCGACCGACGTGGTCCCGGGGGCGTCGGGGCGCGGCGGTGCCAGCGGTCGTGCGATCCCGCGCGGGGTGACGGCCGGCGCTCCCGCATCCCGGTCCCCGACGCCCGGCCGGCGGGCGGTGGCCCCGGACGGCAACGGGCGGGGGACACCGGCGGCGGTGGCCGCTGCGCTCGGCGCGGCCGCGCCCGCCGGCGGCTCGGGCGGCGCCGGCTCGGCGAGCAGCGAGTCGAGGAGCGCGTCCGGTTCGAAGTCGAGGTCTCCGCCCAGCTCCTCGCCGATGTCGCCGGCGCGCGCGCTGCGCCCGGCGCCCGGGAAGTGGGAGCCCACGGCCGGCCCTTCGTCCTTGCGATCGGGGTGGTCAGGGTTGCTCATCGGACACCCATGCCGAGCTGCTCGCGGAGCGCCAGATAGCCCGGAGAAAGGACGAAGGAGAGCAGCCGCGCCGCGCGCTGCCGGGCCTCGAGGGTGGAGGCGAGCCGGCCGCGGGTCGTGGGGGACGCGGCGAGGACGTGAGAGGCGTCGCCCGCCGCGATGGCCGCGAGGCGGTCCAGGCTCGCCGTCGCGGCCGCGATCCAGGCGCGCGGGTCGTGTCCCTCGTCGCGGATGCGGGCGGCGGCGTCCGCGAGCGGCTTCTTGAGCTTGCGCGGGAGCACGCGGCCGAGCTGGCGTTCGAACTCCCCGAGGAGGGCGTACTGGGGCGACGGGATCTCGACGCCGACCAGGCGGCAGAGGGCGACCACGATGGCGGCGACGTCGGCGGGCTCGCGGTGGCGGAGGACGGTGAGGCCGCGTCGGAGCGCGAACAGCTCGCGCGCGACGAGCTGCCGGTGCGCGGGCGAGAGCGGCATGGACACGCGTGGACCGACGAGCAGGCTGGGACGCTCCCCGGCGATGCCGAAGATCCCGCCCTCGTCGGCACCGCCCACGTAGAGCTCGAACTCGCCGAGCCCCAGCGCGCCCGCCCACGCGGCGACCTCGTTGCGCAGGGGCAGGCCGGCGCGGGGGTCGACGCGCTGCTTGCGGGTCGCGCCGAGCCCCGTCAGGCTGGGGCCGAGCGCCTCGCCGATGCAGGGCGCCGCCAGCGCCAGGACGTCGCCCACCGGTCCCACGTCGTCCGGATCGCAGAGCTCAGGCAGTGCGGCCTGATCGATGGCGATCTGCGGCAAGTGCGCGACGCGCTCGTCCAGGATCTCGAGCTCGCGGTCGATCTCGGGCGTCCCCTCGCCGAGCGCGACGAGGGCCCCCAGCGTCGCCTGCCGGAGCGGGGCATTCTCCAGCACCATGGCGACGCGCGCGAGTCGATCGACGAGCTCCGGCTGGAGCGGGTCGCTCGCCAGGCGCTCGACCAGGGCCGACTGCGCCACCGCGAGCAGCTGCCTCGTCACGTCGTCGGGGAACGCGCCCTCGAGCACCACGTCGATCGCCTCGGCGTCGTCCGGGGCCTCCTCCAGCAGCTTCGCGGTGGCCGCCTCCGCCCCCGCGAGGTCGCCCAGCCGATCCCGGTGGATCGCCATCGCCAGGCGCGCGGCCTCCACGCGGGCCTCGGGGGTTTCCCGCTGCTGCATCAGCTCCTCGAGCACCTCGGTGGCGGCGCGCCATTCACCGACGCGCGCCGCGGTCCGGGCGAGGCGCTCGCGCACCGGGAGCGTGCTGAGCCCGGCCCGGTACAGCCCCAGCAGCACCTCGAGCGCGCGATCGACCTGGCCGAGCTTGTTCTCGAACAGATCGACGGCGGCGATGCCGCTCATCAGGCGCTGCTCGTTCGGCGCGCTGTCGAGCAGCGCCAGGCGCGCCAGGCTCTCCGCGGCCTCCGGGAATTTGCCGCGACGGATGTAGACCTCACCGGCCAGGGCGAGCGCGCCCACGTGGTCGGGCTCGATCATCGTGACGTTCTCGAGCGCCGCCAGCGCCTCCTCGATGCGGTTCTGGCTGCGAAGCACCCGCGCGCGCTCCCAGAAGAGCTTGCTGAGCTCGGCCGGATCATCGGCGACCTCGAGCCGCGCGGCGATGAGATCCAGGAGTCGCGGACCGTCCTTGCGCGCGCGCACCGCGCGGAACAGCCGATCGAAGGCGACGCTACGCCTCACGTCCCGCTCGACCGCCCGCGCGAAGGCGACCTCGGCGCGGCTCTCGTCCTTGAGCTCGTCGAGCAGGATGAGGCCCGCCTCCTCCCACAGCTCTGCCCCGCGGGCGGGGTCGCGGACGACGTCTCCGAGCGCGGCCGCCGCCTCGGCGGCCCCCGCGCGGTCGCCGGACTTCGTCGCCCAGGCGCGCAGCCCCTCCCCGCCGCACACCTCGGACGGGAACGCCTCGACCACCCGGCGGAAGGCGGCTTCGGCGGCCTCGAGCTGGCCGGTCGCGAGGTGGTTGTAGCCCGCGATCGCCTGGGCGAGCGCCGCGGACTCGTCACCCAGCGCGTCGCCGAGCTCCCCGAACGCGGCGGCGCGGCGACGGGGGTCACCGGCGGGCGGCGCGAGCTCGAGGTTGGTCAGCTTCGCGACCGGGCTCGCGGCGGGGAGCAGGGGCTGCCCCTCGTCTCCGGACAGGCTCGCGAGCAGGCGCGCGCTCGCCTCGAGGGCCTCGCCAGCGGCGCCGCCGAGCCGCTCCGCCAGCGCGCGACGGGCTTCGCGCTCCTGGTCGCGATCGCCCGCGGCGGCGGCGGCGGCGACCCACTCGATGGCGGGGGCCGCGGCGATGTCGAGGGCCGCCCAGGCGCTCGCCGATTCGAGCAGCTGGTCCGGTCCGGCCCCCTCGTCCACCAGCTCCTGATGGCGGGCCGCGCTCGCCAGCGCCTCCGCGGCCGCCGAGCGACGGGACAGCGCCTCGAGCGCCGCGCGGTCCGCGGACCCGGGCTCGGCGCGGAAGAGCGCGCGCGCGAGCTCCGCCGCCGCGACGAGCTCGTCCGGGCTCCCGGGGCCGATCGTGCGCAGGGCCTCGGCGGCGGCCTCGGCGTCGCCTTCGCTGACCTCGAGGGTGAAGCGCTCGAGCGCCGTGAGCGCTGGTTCCGGGTCCTCGCCGCCCGTCGACAGTGACCGGCGTCGCGCCTCCGGATCGTCGGGATCCACCGCCCGCAGCGCCCAGGTCATCAGCTGGGCGCTCGCCTCCGGCGCCGCGACCGCCGCAAGATCGAAGTTGTCGACCGCCGCCGCGCGCGCGCCGGCGCGGAACCTGAGCAGCCCCGCCTCCAGGTGCAGGGCGGCGCCGAGGGACGGATCGCCCTGCGCTCGCGCGCAGGCGTCGAGCACGTCCGCGGCCGCGAGCGGCTGCCCGGCGCGGCGGTGTTCGGTCGCCAGCTGCACGGCCACCACCACGTCGTCCACCGCCGCCGAGTGGAGGATCGTGAGCGGATCGGTCGCCGCCTCGCGGCGCCCGTCCGCGCCGGCGCGCCGGGCGACGATCTGGCCGAGCGCGCGGCTCACCGCCTCGTCCGGCTCGGCTTGCGCGCGCGCGGCGAGCGCGGCCGTCGACGCGCTCGCGTGGCCCTCGCCCTGCAGCGGAAGCAGGAACGCGCCGAGCGCGTTGCCGAGCCAGCGTCCCCCCGGCGCCGCCGCCAGCGACTCCAGCGCCTTGGCCAGCGCCTCGTGATCGCCGCGCTCGCGCCGCGCGTGCACGAGCTCCAGCCACAGGCTGACCTGCTCAGCGTCCCCGGCGCCGGTGGCGAGCAGGCGTCGGGTGCTCTCTTCGTACCAGTGGGGATCGGCCGCCAGGGTGGCCAGCAGGCGCGCCACCCGGGCGACCGTGCTCGGGGTGGCGCCGTACATCGCGGCCTGCGAGAGGGCGGCCTTGGCGCCGTCGACGTCGCGCCCGACGCACGCCCAGGTGTACGCCGCCAGCAAGAACAGCCGCGCCTTCGCGTCGTCCGCCTCCATCCGCTCGGCGAGGGACTCCAGCGCCGCCGCCAGGGTCGCGCCCTCCCCGGCGCTGGCGAGCAGGTCGAGCCGGATGGCGAGCGCCGGGATGGCGCCCGGATCGCACTCGATCGCGTGGCTCACCGCCGCCAGGGCTTCCGCTGCGTTCTGCTCGGCCGCGGCGCCCTCGGCGATGCGCAGCCAGGATCCCGCGGCGACGGGCCCGGTCGAGATGGTCGCCAGCTGGCGGCGCGCCAGCGCGGTCACCGTCTCCAGGTCCCCCAGCGCGTCCGCGGCGGCCGTTCGGGCGTGGATCAAGGCGGGCTCGTCCGGCAGGAGCGCCAGCGCGCGGTCGAGCAGGGTCGTCGCCCTGGCGAGCGACCCCTGGCGCCGGTGGGCGTAGGCGGCGCGCAGCCACGCGTCCGCGACCGACTCTGGCCTCCGGGCGTGCTCGGGCACGCCCAGCGCTGCGCCGGCGGACGGCTCGCTCAGGCACCGGGCCAGGAGCTCGGCCTGCGCCTCGAGCGCGCTGGCGACGACGTCGTCGCGGCGCTCGCGGAGGCCGAGCTGCTCCAGGGCGCAGAGCGCGGGGTAGCGAGCGATCGTGTCCTCGGCGGCCGCGTGCTCGAGCACCTCGATCCCCGCTTGCGGATCGGCGGTTTCCGCCAGCAACCGCGCGAGGTCGATCCGCAGCAGCGCGCGCCACGCAGCGTGTTGCGTCAGCTCGGCCCGCGCCGCCAACGCGCGGGCGCGCAGCGGCCGGTCGCCCAGGCTCGCCGCGACGAGCTCCAGCCCCAGCCATAGCGCGGCGTCCTCGGGCTGCTCGGCCGTCGCCTCCTCGAGCAGCTCCCTGGCCCCCTCCAGATCCCGCTCGTGCTCGGCCTTGAAGAGGCCGAAGTCGGCCAGGGCCCGCGTCCGCTCGGCGGGGCCGACCGCGATGCGCACCAGGCGTTCGAGCAGCTTGCCGAGGTTCTTGTAGGACTGGCGTCGCTCGATCAGGACGACGAGCCGCTCCAGGGGTTCCCGGAACTCCGGCTCGGCGTTGATCGCCCCGAGGTGGTCTCGCGCAGCGGCGGCCTCGTCGCCGATGAGCTCCTCGAGCACGCCGAGCTCGTGCAGGAGCACGGCCTGACTCGTCGGGGACTCGGTGGCTGCGAGCTCGGCCCGGAGCCGCTCGGCCATCGCGGTCACGGCGTTCGATTCCGGCGAGGTCGATCGGGCGGCGGACGACGTCTCGTGGCTCGGCGGCATGTGACGGCCCCGAAGACTATCGCGGCTTCCCGGACGCGGCGCAACGCACCATTTGCCCCGCGGAGCCCGGGGCTTGGCGCGCCGCCGGGCGCGGCGGGGTTCGCGCGGCGATCAGCGCAGGCGCCGCACGACCCAGAACCCGCGCGGGGTGTCCAGGGGCTCGGCGGCGACCTCCCCGGGGGCCAGGGTGAACACCGCGTACTCCACGCTCGGCTCGAGCACCCCTCGCGGGATGGTGCCCAGATCGGCGCCCGAGGCCGCGTCACCGAGCGGGACCGCCTTCGCGAAGTCCTGGCGCGCAACCTCCAGCGCTTGACGGGCGCGTTCGCGGGCGATCTCGCGCGTGGGCGCGGTCGCGCCGGCGAGCTCGGCGCCCCGGTAGCTGAACTGGATCACCCCGATCCGGACGGCGGGGGGGGCATCCGGCGGCAGCGCTGGGGTGGCGGAGGCCACGGCGCTGGGCATGGCTCCTGGTCCGCGGTCCGGCTCATCTCTCGCGGCCGCTGGCTCGGCGCTGCTCACTGGCGCGCCGCTGGCGGTCGCCGTCCCCGACGTGGCGACGACCGCTTCTCGCGGCGCGCGCGCGGCGAGGACGACGATTGCGACGGTCGCCAGCAACAGTACGCTCAGGGTCCAGGAGGACCAGCGGTCCATGGCCGCGTCCGGTTACCACGGCTCGCCGCCGGGTTGAGAGCATCTTTCGCGGGGCCGCTCCGAGCGCGGGTGGTCTTGGCGCAGGCTCGCGGCACTCATGTACAATGGGCGGCCACCCGGCGAGCCCGGTCGCCAGCAGAGCACAGAGGACCCTTGTTCAAGGTCGATTGCCCGGGCTGCAAGGCCCCCTATCAGGTCGATGAGCGTCGCGTTCCCCCCACCGGGCTGGGGATGCGTTGTCCCAAGTGCGGAACGTCGTTCAAGGTCGACCGACCCGAGGAGGCTCCCGCGGCGCCGGCGAGGCCGCCGGCGCCGGACGCGCCGATGGCCGCCGCGCCGGCGCCACCTGGTCCGCCACCGCCCCGGGTGCACAAGCCCACCATGGTCGGCGTCGCGCCCGCGGCGCTCGGGGCGATCGGGACCAAGCCGGGGGCAGCGCCGCCCGGAGCCCCGCGGCCGGCGGCGCCGGCCCGGCCCGCGCTGCCGCTGCCGACGCTCCCGCGCCCGGGCACCGCGCTGCCGCGCCCGGCCGCCGGTCGCACCGTGCTCGGCGTGGCGCCGCCTCGGGGCGGGTCCCCGGCTCCGAACGCCGCGGCCGCGGGCGCCGCGGGGGACGGCGACCTCGAGCCGCCGGCGCGTCGAGGCATCGACCTCGCTCGTGGCGCGGCCGGCGCGGCCCCGCCCGGGGGAGAGGATGACGACCAAGCGGATCTGCCCGCCGTCGTCGCCGCGTCCACCCCTGCTGTGGTCGGTGCGCCGCCCCCACCCCCGCGCCGCCGCCGGCGTGAGGAGTTGCCAGAGCTGGCCGACGTGTCGAACGAGCGCCCGCCGGCCGCCGCTTCTCTCGATGAGGACGAGCTAGACATACCGAGCCTCGGCGCTCCCGCCGAGGTCCGGCGCGCGCCCCCGGACGCCTCGCTGAAGGCCACCGTGCCGCTGGGCACCGCTGCCGTGGGCGGGGCGGCGCTGGGGCTGTCTGCCTCGACCCCAGGCGCGGGTGACGCCGACGCCGACCTGCCCATCGCCGCCCCGCCGCGGCGCGCCGCGCCGCGGGCTCCAGCCGCGGCGGACTGGGACTCGGCGGTGCCCGATGGTGGCCTCGATCTGCCCGCTCCCCTCGGCGCCGCGAGGGCCGGTTCGGGCGCGATCCCCGACGCGGATCTCCCTGCGCTCCCGGCCGTCCCTTCCCTCGGATTCGGTGGTGGCGATGGCGACCTGCCGGCGCTTCCCGGTGCCGCTGGCGATCTGGATCTCCCGGCGCCTGCGGCTGGACCGGGTGGACCGCGCCGGGGGACGGTGGCGGCGGGCGAGCTCGACCTGCCCGCGCTCGGTGGCGCGGGCGGGCGCGGCATGGCCGACCTGCCGGCGCTCCCCGACGATCTCGACTTGCCTGCCCTGGGCGACGTGGTGGGCCTGCCCGAGCTCGGCGAGCGCGCCGCCCTGCCGGCGCTGCCCGGACCGGGAGCGTCCGGCACCTCCTCGGTGGGGCTCCCGGCGCTCGCGGACGGGGGGCTGCCCGAGGTCGGCGCGGTGGGGCTCCCGGCGCTCGGCGGAGTCGGGTTGCCCCTCGTCGGCGCCGTCGGACTGCCTGCCCTCGGAGGTTCCGATCTTCCGGCGCCGGCGGGGGCGGCGCCGGCCGCCACGGACGAGTTCGAGCTGCCTTCCCCGGGCGGATTCGACGCGCCCGAGCCGGAGGTCGGGCGGGGCGTCGGCCTCTCCTCGCCGCCTGCGCTGGACGGCGCTGGCGGCAGCGCCCTCGAGGCGTTCGGCGGCAGCGACTTCCCGGGTCCGGCGGGGTACGGGCTCGCTGGCGCGGTGGATCCGTTCGCGGCGTCGGTGCCCCCGCCGCCTGGGGCTTCGTTGCCGGCCGCGCCTCGGGCGTCGGAGGCTCCCGTCATCCGACAGGCGGCCGGAGGGACCGGCTACGGTGAGGTCAACCTCGGCGGCGCCGCCACCGGTGAGGCCCCCATCGAGGCGGGAGGGCTCGCGGGGGGTGACGAGGGCCCCGACGACATGGAGTTCGGGGGCGTCCCGCAGGAGGACGCGAAGGCGGGCGGAGAAGACGCCGCGGTCCACGTCCGGATGGCGATCGGCGCCAAGATCGCGCCCGCGGGCGTTCCCGAGGCCAAGAAGCGCCGCGGCCTGCGCTACCTCGTCGCGGCCCTCGTGCTGGTGGTCGCCGGGGGTGGCGCTCTGAGCCTGACCGCCTACGGCCCCTTCGGTTGGTACTACCTCGAGGGGATCCTGCGCGGCAGCGAGCACCAGAAGCTGCTCGAGTCCACCATCCTCGAGGCGCGCCGCGCGCTGGCTCAGGACACGTACCCCGAAGCGCGCCGAGCCCTCAAGGAGATCCAGGCCGCGCGGGAGGCGGCCAAGCGCGTCCCGGGCATCGCGGCCTACGCGGTGTTCGTCGCGGCGATGTACGAGCTGCGCTTCGGCGAGGACGCGGAGGCGAACGCGCGCGCCAAGGTGACCCTCGAGGAGCTCGCCAAGGTCAAGGACGCGCCCTACCTCGAGCTCGCGCGCGCCGGCAACGAGGCCGTCACCGGGCAGCTGGCGCGCGCCAGCTCGGCCGTCGAACGCCTGGCGCGACAGCGCTCCCGGGACATCGACGTGCTCGTGCTCCGCGGCGAGGTCGCCCTGCTCGGCAACAAGCCGCCCGAGGCCGTCGCGGCGTGGGAGGCGGCGGCCGCCGCCGAGGCGAGCGCCCGCACGGCCTTCGGCCAGGCGCGTGCGGCCTACGCCGCCGGCAAGCCAGCCGACGCCGAGCGGTACGCGCGGACCGCGATCGAGCGGAGCCCGTCCCACGTGGGCGCGCGCATCCTCCTCGCCCGCATCGCCTGGACCACGCACGAGGACGAGGCCGCGGCCATGAAGCTGCTCGAGGAGGCGGCGAAGCAGCCGGACGCGGCCAGCGTGCCCGAGCAGGTGCTGCTGAACACCCTGTCCGGCGACATTCACCTGCAGCGGTCGCGGATCTCGCTCGCGGAGGCGGCGTTCGGGCGGGCGCTCAAGCTCAACCCGAAGGCCGCCGGGGCGCTCCGCGGGCTCGGCGAGGCGCTCTTCCAGGCGGGGCGGTTCTCCGAGGCGCTCGCGCGCTTCGAGGCCGGCACCAAGGCGGACCCCGATCTCTTGGAGGTGCAGGTGGGGGTGGCCAAGACGCTCCTGTCGCTCGAGCGCTTCGAGGACGCGATGCCGATGCTCCGCAAGCTCGACGAGAAGCACCCGAAGCGCTTCGAGGTGGCCTTCTGGCTCGGGGCGGTGCTCGAGGCGGTGGGCAAGCGAGACGAGGCCGAGAGCGCCTACCGCCGCGCCATCGTCCTGGGAGGGGCCGACGCCCAGGTGGTGCAGGCCTACACGCGGCTCGCGATGCTGCTGGCCGGCAAGGGGCAGGGCGACGCCGGGCGACAGCTCCTCGACGAGGCGGCGCAGAAGCTGCCCAAGTCGCCGGCGCTCTTCAAGGCGCTCGGGGAGCTCGCGCTCCAGCAGGGGGGATACGACGAGGCCCTCCGTCACTTCGCCAAGGCCCGCTCGCTCGCGCCCGACGACGTCGGCTCGCTGTTCCTGATCGGGGTGACCCAGCGGCGACAGCGCGCCTTCGAGGCGGCGCTCGAGACCTTCGACAAGGTGGCCGAGATCGACCGCGACTACCCGGGACTCGCGCTCGAGCGCGGGCTCGTCTTCGAGTCCGCCGGGCGGGGGGAGGACGCGCTGAAGGCCTACGAGGCCGCGCTCGCCAAGGCGCCGGACGACGTGGACCTGAAGCTCCGGGTCGGCTGCGGCAAGGCCTCGGCCGGGCGCGGCGCCGACGCGGAGAAGCTGCTGCGGGAGGTGTTGAGCGAGCGCCCGGCCTCGGCCGAAACCAACTACTGCCTCGGGCGCGCCATCCTCGCCAAGGGGGTGGACGTCACCCTCGCCCTGCGGCACCTCGAGCGCGCCACGGACCTCGACCCGCACCGCGCCGAGTACCACCTGTACGTGGGGCTCGCGGCCCTCGAGGCGGGGCGGATCCTGCAGGCGCAGTCGGCGCTCAAGCGGGCGCTGGAGCTCGACCAGAGCCTGGCGGACGCGTACTGGCAGCGGGGCGTGCTGCGCTACCGGCAAGGCCAGGTCAAGGACGCGGTGGCGGATCTGGAGCGGGCGCTCGAGCTTCGGCCGAGTCGCTACGAGGCGCACGCTGCGCTCGCGGACGCCTACCTCGATCTGCAGCAGGAGGAGCGGGCGGTCGCGGAGTGGGGCAAGGCCATCGAGAACGATCCCGACAACGCCCTCTGGCGCTTCCGCTACGGCAAGCTCCTGGCCGCGCGGAGCCAGTTCGACGCCGCCCAGCAGCAGCTCGCCAAGGCGATCGAGCTCGCCGGGGCCACCAAGCCGTCCCCCGCGTGGCTCTGGGAGGCGCACATGCTGCTCGCTCGTTCCCTCGGCAGCAGCCCGCAGGCGGTCGACCACTGGGTCGAGTACCTCCGCGCTTGCCCGCAGGACAACCCCTACAAGGGGGAGGCGAAGGCGGCGCTGAAGCGGCTCGGGAAGCCCTGGGAAGACGACTAGAGCGTCCGTCCCTTCGCCCCGCTCCACCGGCGCGTGGCGGCGCGCGGCCCCGGGGCGCCCAGGTCGAGCCCGGCGGCGCGCGCGCGGCCGCCGACCGCCGCGCCACGGGGAAGATCGGCCGGATCGCCGCCAGAGACGTCAGCTCTCGACGAAGCCCTTGAGCTGCTTGGAGCGGCTCGGGTGGCGCAGCTTCCGCAGCGCCTTGGCCTCGATCTGCCGGATGCGCTCCCGCGTCACCTCGAAGTCCTGGCCCACCTCCTCCAGCGTGTGGTCGCTCTTCTCGCCGATCCCGAAGCGCATGCGCAGGACCTTCTCCTCGCGCGGGGTGAGGGTCTTGAGCACCTTCCGCGTCTGCTCGCTCAGGTTCATGCTGATGACCGCCTCGGCCGGGCTCACGGTCCCCTTGTCCTCGATGAAGTCTCCGAGGTGGCTGTCCTCCTCCTCGCCGATGGGGGTTTCCAGGCTGATGGGCTCCTTGGCGATCTTGAGGACCTTGCGCACCTTGTCGAGCGACAGCTCCATCTTCTCGGCGATCTCCTCCGGGCTCGGCTCGCGACCGAGCTCCTGCACCAGGTAGCGCGAGGTGCGAATCAGCTTGTTGATGGTCTCGATCATGTGCACCGGGATCCGGATGGTCCGCGCCTGATCGGCGATGGCGCGCGTGATGGCCTGCCGGATCCACCAGGTGGCGTAGGTGCTGAACTTGTAGCCGCGCTGGTACTCGAACTTGTCCACGGCCTTCATCAGGCCGATGTTCCCCTCCTGGATGAGGTCGAGGAATTGGAGCCCGCGGTTGGTGTACTTCTTCGCGATCGACACCACCAGGCGCAAGTTGGCCTCCACCAGCTCCGCCTTGGCGCGCTCTGCCCGCTGCTCGCCCTCGTGGATCGACGCGTAGGTGCGCAGCATCTCCGCCACGTCGAATTGTACGTCGTCCTCGACCCGTTTGACGCCCCGCCGGGAGGCGCGGAGCGCGTGCTCGAGATCGTCGAGCTGGGCGCGGGGCACGCCCAGCCGGTGGCTCAGGAGCTCCTCCGCCTCGGGGTTGCCCCGCGCCTCGCGCAAGGCCCGGCGCAGCTCGGCCCGCCCCAGCCCGGTGCGAACCTCGACCTCGGACGCCTTCACCTGCGCCCGCTCGACGCGCTCGATCATCGCCTTCAGCTTGGCGACGATCCGATCGATCGTCTTGCGATTGAGGCGCATCTCCTGCAGCGCCTGCACCAGCTCCGCCTTGGACTCGAGCACCTCCCGGTCGATCTGCCGGCGGCGCGCGTCGCTCGCACCCTTGCGCTCCTCGGCGAGCTCGCCGTTGCGCCGGTCCAGGCGCTTCACCCGATCGATGAGGCGGATGATCCTCCGGTCGGCCTCCTCCTCGTCGAACTCCTGCTCCTCGTCGTCGGCGTCGCGGATCAGTTCCTTGACCCGGATCTTGCGCGCGCGGAGCTTCTCGCCCAGGTCGATGATCTCTCGCACCGCGATCGGGCTGTTGAGGATCGCCTCGAGGATCGCGTTCTCGCCCTCCTCGATCCGCTTGGCGATCTCGACCTCTCCCTCGCGGGTGAGCAGGGCGACCGCCCCCATCTTCCGGAGGTACATCCGCACCGGGTCGTTGCTCCGGAAGTGGTCGTCGTCGACGCGGCCGGACGGGGTCGAGGGCGTCGCCGAAACCGGAGCCTCGTCCTCGCTCCCCTGGGCGCTGCTCGGGGGGACCGTGAGCTCGCCGTCGTCCTCCGGCGCGACCGCCTCGAGCTTGAGGTGATGTCCCTCCTCGACGACCTCGATCTCCTGGTCATCGAGGGCGGACAAGACGTCGTCCATCTGGTCCGGGTCGACGTCGTCGCCGGGGAGCGCCTCGTGCACGTCGTCGTAGGTGAGGAAGCCCTGGGCGTGGCCCAGCGGGCCCAGCCGCTCGAGCGGGTCGTTCCGGTCCGGCGCCGCCGCGCCGCGTTGCCCGTTGCCCCGCGCGGCGGGGCTCGCCTCGGGTCGCGGCGCGCGCCGGGCCGGGGGCGGGGGCTCGGAGTCCTCTTCGGGATCCGGGTCCGGGGCGGGTGGCGGCGGGGAGCGGCGCGGTCGGGGCGGCGGCGCGGAGCTCGCGGCGCGGGGGCGATCCGGGGTGCCGCGCGCTCGCGCCGGCGGTGTCTTCTTCGACGAGCGCTCGGTCTTCCTGGCTCCCACCGGCAACCCCTCTCACTTGCGGCCGCGACTCCGAGCGCGCCGCTGCAGCTCTGCGGCGAGCGGCTCGAGCGCCGACTGGCGGCGGCGCAGCGTCTCGAGGCTCTGCTCGAGGTTCCCCGTCGCGTTCGCGCGCTGCAGCTCCGCGACCACCAAGGCGCGCTCGCGGGCGAGCGTCAGCGTGTGGAGTCGCGCGAGATTCTCGGCGAGCTCCGCCGCGGCGTCCTCGAGCCGCTCGAGGCGCGGCGCCGCGATGCGCGCGGTCGCGAAGGCGCGCAGCGATGGCGGCAGTTTCGGGATCACGCGCTCGAGGATCCGCCCGGGATCCTCGGTGCCGCCGGCCAGCTCGTGAGCCTGCCAGGTCCGTCGGAGCACCGCCATCGCGGCGGCCACGTCCCCCGTGAGCTCCTCCAGCCCCGACACGACGTCTCCTCTACCCAGAAGCTCCGGATAGTCCAAGACCGCGCCGAGGATCTCCTGCTCGAGGCTGCCGGTCGCGCGGGCGCGCGCCCCGAGCGGTGCGGCGGGCGCGCCCGGCCGCGGGTTCAGCGCGGGCGCGCTGCGGGCGGCGCTCTGGACCCGCCGCGCGAGCGCCCGGAAGCTCTTCGCCTCGGAGATGCCCAGGCGGGCCACCACCTCGTCGGCGTAGGTGTCCGCCAGCGCGCGGACCGCCGGATCCCGCTCGGTCGCGATCAGCTCCGCGACGGCCTGGACGCGCGCCAGCCGCGCCGCCGCGTCCGCGGGGGGCGGCAGGTCCTCGAGCTCGGTCGCGATGAGGTGTTCGAGCATCCCGCGGGCGGCCGCGAGGCAGCGCTCCACGGCCGCCGGGCCCTCGCGCCGCGCGAGCTCGTCGGGGTCCGTCCCCTCCGGAAGGATCGCCACCTTCGCGTGCAACCCGGCGCGCTGGCAGGGCTCGCGCGACTTGACCACCGCCTCGCGGCCGGCGCGATCTCCGTCGAAGAGGAAGACGACGGTGGGCGCGAAACGCCGGAGCTGCGCGGCCTGCTCCTCGGTGAACGCGGTCCCCAGCGGGGCGACGGCATGCTGGATGCCGCGCGCGTGCAGCCCCAGCACGTCGAAGTTCCCCTCCACGACGACGGCGTGCTCCGCGCGCCGGACGTGCTGGCGCGCCTGGAACAGCCCGAAGACCGTCTCGCGCTTCCGGTAGATCGGGCTCTCCGGAGAGTTGACGTACTTCGGCGCGGGGCTCCCGCCCGAGGGGGCCTCGAGCCCCAGGCGGGCGAGGGTGGCGGGGTCCGGATCCGGGAGGCTGCGGCCGCTGAAGGCGACGACGCGTCCCTGCAGGTCCAGCACGGCGAAGGTGACTCGGTGGCGGAACTGATCGTAATGACCGGTGCCGCTCTTGCGCCGCACCACGAGCCCGACCGCCTCGGCGGCGGTGAGATCGAGCCCGGCGTCGCGCAGGTGCTGGCAGAGGCCGTCCCAGCCGTACGGCGCGTAGCCGATCCGGAAGGCCTGGAGCGCGTCGGCGATGGGATCGGTAGGGTGCGCGGGCACGAGCGCGCGCCGCGCGAGCTCCTCGCGCGCCAGCGCGCCGAGCGGGTGCTCCGTCAGCATCCGCTCGAAGAAGGCGGCGGCAGCGGCGTTCACCGCGTAGTAGGCCTGCTGGCGCCGGCGGCCGTCCGCCGCCTCCCGGGTCCGCGGGTCGTGGTCCGTCTCCACCACGGTGATCCCGGCGCGCTCGGCGAGGCGCCGGACGGCCTCGACGAAGGTGAGCCCCTCGGTGAGCTGCACGAAGCGGAAGGCGTCGCCGTCCTCGCCGCACCCGAAGCAGTGGAAGCGGCCCCGCTCCGCGCTCACGTGGAAGCTCGGCGTCTTCTCGCGATGGAAGGGGCAGAGCCCCTTGAAGGTCCGCCCCGCCGGCGCAAGCTTCACCGTCTCGCGGACGAGCTCGACGATGTCCGTGCGGTCCCGCACGCGCTCGACCGTGGCCGGATCCATCACGACCTCGAACCCATACCTCATCCCCGCGGGCCGCCAAGAGGCGGGCGGCGGCGGGCCGGAGGGGTCGGGCCGGGGACCGCGCCGCGGGATCGGGGCGTCGCGGCGGGGGCCGCCGGGCCCCGCTCCGGCCCGAGGTTCGGGGCGCGGGAGCTCGAAGGGGTTCGCAGGCTGGCGCGCCCGTGATAAACGCCGACCCGTCCTCGGCGCGCCGCGGTCGTCGCGGCGGATCGGCGCGGTGACGAGCCGCCCGGAGCCGAGCGCAAGCGAGAGCGACAGATGGCGGACGTCAAGCAGCGCGCGACGCAGGCGAAGGGCAAGATCATCCAGGTCATCGGACCGGCGGTGGACGTGGAGTTCCCGCCGGGGCAGCTGCCCAAGATCCTCAACGCGCTGACCACCTCCAACGCCAACATCTCGGCCGAGCCGGACAACCTCGTGCTCGAGGTCGCGCAGCACCTGGGCGAGTCGGTGGTGCGCACGATCGCGATGGACTCCACCGAGGGGCTCGTGCGTGGGCAGCCGGTGACGGACACCGGGGGGCCCATCATGATGCCGGTGGGGCCCGCCACGCTGGGGCGGATCCTGAACGTCGTCGGCCGCCCCGTGGACGAGCGGGGACCGGTCGTCTCTGACCGCTATGCGCCGATTCACCGGCCGGCGCCGACCTTCGTCGAGCAGAGCACGCAGGTGGAGATCTTCGAGACGGGGATCAAGGTGGTGGACCTTCTGGCCCCCTACCGGAAGGGGGGCAAGATCGGCCTGTTCGGCGGCGCCGGCGTGGGCAAGACCGTGATCATCATGGAGCTCATCAACAACGTCGCCAAGGTGCACGGCGGGGTGAGCTGCTTCGCCGGCGTGGGGGAGCGGACCCGCGAGGGCAATGATCTCTACCTCGAGATGAGCGAGTCCAAGCTCGCCTCCGGCGAGCCGGTGATCTCCAAGGCCGCGCTCGTCTACGGGCAGATGAACGAGCCGCCCGGGGCCCGCGCCCGCGTCGCCCTGAGCGCGCTCACCGCGGCGGAGTACTTCCGCGACGAGGCCGGCCAGGACGTGCTCCTCTTCGTCGACAACATCTTCCGCTTCACCCAGGCGGGCAGCGAGGTGTCCGCGCTGCTCGGCCGCATGCCGAGCGCCGTCGGCTACCAGCCGACGCTGGCCACCGAGATGGGGGCGCTGCAGGAGCGCATCACCTCGACCACGCGGGGCTCGATCACCAGCGTCCAGGCCATCTACGTCCCGGCCGACGACCTCACCGACCCCGCGCCGGCCACCGCCTTCGCGCACCTCGACGCGACCACCGTGCTGTCGCGCGCCATCGTCGAGATGGGGATCTACCCGGCCGTCGATCCGCTCGACTCGACCAGCACCATGCTCGATCCGCGCATCGTCGGCACCGAGCACTACGAGGTCGCCCGCGGCGTCCAGCAGACCCTGCAGCGCTACAAGGACCTCAAGGACATCATCGCCATTCTGGGCATGGACGAGCTGAGCGAGGACGACAAGCTCGTGGTGTCGCGGGCTCGCAAGATGCAGCGCTTCCTCTCGCAGCCGTTCTTCGTGGCCGCCGAGTTCACCGGCAAGCCGGGCAAGGCGGTGCCGCTCAAGGAGACGATCGCCGGCTTCAAGGAGCTCCTGAGCGGAGAGCTCGACGACCTCCCGGAGCAGGCGTTCTACATGGTCGGCAACATCGAGGAGGCCAAGGAGAAGGCACGCGCGATGCGCGACGCCGCGTGAGCAGCGGCCCCGGCGCGAGCGCTCGCGCTCGGCGGCCGGCGCCGCCCCCGGACCTCATCCCCACCCCTCGCCGTCGAGCCAGCCCATGAGCAAGGACGCGCACATCGCCCTGGAGATCGTGACCCCCGACGGAGTTCGCCTCCGCGAGACGGTGGAGAGCCTGACGGCGCCCAGCGTCGAGGGCGAGTTCGGCGCGTTGCCGGGGCACCGGCCGCTGCTGGCCGCCCTCCGGACCGGCATCGTCTCCTACGTCAAGGACGGGGCCGAGCAGCGGGTGGCGGTGGGGCCGGGCTTCGTCGAGCTCAGCGAGGACCGCGCGGTGCTGCTGACCGATCGCTTCGCCACGCGCGCCGACGTCGATCCGGTCCGCGCGCGATTGGCGCTGAAGGAGGCGGACGAGGCCCTCGACGCCTACGCCGGCGAGCCCGGCACGCCGGAGCATGCGACGCTGGTCTGCGCGGAGCTCTGGGCGGCCGTGCAGCTCGAGCTGTACGGCGATCCCCCGCCGCCGACGTACCGGAGCTACCACGAGTTCCAGGCGATTGCGCGCGAGGACTACGTGAAGGCGTTCGAGGCCCGCCGCGCCGAGCAGGAGCAGGGCGCGCCGCCGACGCGTGGCTGACGAACGGGTCGTCGCCGCGGCGGCGGCGCAGGCCGAGCGCCCCCGGGGCGCGCGGCCTGCGCCGCGCGGCGTGGAGTCGACGTCGTGGCGGATGCGAAGCGAGCGCCGCCTCCGCGCGCGGCCGGGCCTCGCTTGCGCGCGGGCGGTGCGGACGGCATCCTCGGTTGCATCGCCCGCGTGGCCACGCCCATGCCCGCAGCCCCGTCCACCGAGCCGCCCGTGCCGGCGCCGTCCTTGCGGCCGCGCTCCCTGGGGTCGAGCGCGGTCGTGGCGGGGAAGTACGTGCTGGTGCGTCGGCTGGGCGCGGGCGGGATGGGCGTCGTCTGGGTCGCCCACAACCGGGTCCTCGACGTGCACGTCGCGATCAAGCTGATCGACCTCGAGCAGTCACCTCACCCGAAGCGGATGGCCGATCGGCTCCTGCAGGAGGCGCGGGCGGCCGCGCGGATCGCCCACCCGGCGATCTGTCGCGTCTTCGACTTCGGCGAAACCGAGGCGGGCGACCCCTTCATCGTCAGCGAGCTGTTGCACGGCGAGACGCTCAGCGCCTTCCTCCAGGAGTCGCCGCGGCTCGACTCCCTGCGGGCGGTGCAGATGCTGCTGCCGATCGTCGACGGGCTGGCGGCCGCGCACGCCAAGGGGATCGTGCATCGAGACATCAAGCCGGACAACATATTCCTCTCTCGCGACGACGTCAGCCACCTGCAGCCGAAGCTGCTCGACTTCGGGATCGCGCGCCTGGTGGACGCCGAGCACAAGATCACGCTGGATGGAACCTTGCTCGGCACGCCCGGCTACATGTCCCCGGAGCAGGCGCGCGGCGACGCCGAGATCGACGTGCGCACGGACGTGTGGGGCGTCGGGGTGGTGCTGTACGAGCTGTTGACCGGGACGCCCCCCTTCGCGGGCGACAACTACAACGCCCTGCTGTGGGCGATCGTGCACGAGGCGCCGGTGCCGGTGACCGATCTCGGCGCCGGGGACGCGGAGCTCTGGTCGATCCTCGGCCGGGCGCTGGCCAAGGACCCGGCCGCGCGGTGGGCGTCCATGCGCGAGCTGGGGGTCGCGCTGGCGGCGTGGCTGCTCGCGCGCGGCGTGCAGGAGGACATCTCGGGCCGCTCCCTGCGGGCGACCTGGCACGAGCTCGCCGCGCCCGGCGCGGAGGGGGCGCCGCGGGAGAGCCGCGTCTCGCTGGCGACGCCGCTCGTGGGGCGCCTGACGTCCGCGGGCGGCCCGCCGCGCCCGGCGGGCGGCGCCGCCCGCGCGCGGTCGCGCTGGCTCGGCGCCGCGATCGCGGCGGGGCTGGCGCTGGTCGCCGGCTTCTCGACGGTCCTGGTCGTGTCGGCGTCGGGGATCCTCGGCGCGGGTCAGCGCGCGACGGCGCCGCCGGGCGGCGCCTCGCGCGTCGCGCCCGGCGCGCCGTCGCGCGTCGGCGACCGCTCACGCGTCGAACCGTCTGGCCTCGCGGCGCGCGCGGCGGCGCCTTCGGCGGCCGTCAGCGCGGCGCCCTCGACCTCCGCTCCGGCCTCGGCGTCCCCCGCGCCGCTCATCCGCCGCCGCGCCAGCAGCAAGCCCGATCCGAGGACCTATGACTTCGGCTTCTGAGCGGCGTCAACGCGCGGGCCGCCGCCGCCGCGGGCGGCGCGCGGCGGCGATCGCGCTCGTCCTGGCGGGCGGCGCCGCGCTCGCGGGCGGCGCCCGCTCGGCCCGCGCCGCGCCGCCCGCGGCGGCGAGCGGCGACCGCGCGGCGGCGCCCGCGGCGCCGGCGGACGGCGAGGAGGGGCGGCGGAGCGCGGCCCGCGAGCTCGCGCGCGAGGGTCTCGCCTTGTTGAACGAGGAGCGGTACGCGGACGCCGAGGACCGCTTGCGGCGCGCCTTCGAGCTCGTCCCCGCCGCCACGGTCGCGGCGCTGCGCGCGCGCGCCCTCGAGCGGCTGGACCGCCTGGTGGAGGCGACGGAGAGCTACGAGACCGCGGTCCGGATCGGACGTGAGCCCGCCGCGCCCCCCGCCTTCAAGGACGCCGCGCGAGAGGCGGAGGCGGAGCTGCTCCGCCTCCGCCCCGAGGTGCCGCGGCTCACCATCACGCTGGTCGGCGTGGCCAGTGACGACCCCGCGCTCGCCGTGGAGCTCGACGGCGAACCGGTGCCGCCCGCCTTGCTCGGCGTCGCCCGACCGGTGGATCCCGGGCAGCACCTCGTCTTGGCCTCGTACGCCGACACGGTTCACGACACCCGGTACGTGACGCTCTCGCGCGGCGGGGCCGTGAAGGTCCTGATGCGGGTCGACGCGGCCGCGGCGGCGCCAGCGCCACCGCGGGCGCCGCCGGCGCCAGCGGCCGTCGTCGTCGCTCCGTCCCGCCAGCGGCGGCTGGGCTGGATCACGACGGGGGTGGGCGGCGCGGGCCTCGGCGTCGGCGTGGTCTTCGGGATCCTGATGCTGCACTACAAGGGCGAGCTCGACGACGGTTGCCGCCCGCACTGCCCGGCGGAGCTCGACGGCGAGCTCGCCGGCTTCCGGGCGACGCGGACCGTGTCGGCGGTGGGCTACGGCGTCGGGGCGCTGGCCGTCGGCCTGGGCGCCGGCATGATCCTCACCGCTCCGCCGCGGCGGCCGCGGGCCGCGCCGGCGTTGGGCATCGT
This sequence comes from uncultured Polyangiaceae bacterium, assembly GCA_964454025.1. GTDB lineage: Bacteria > Myxococcota_A > Polyangia > Polyangiales > Polyangiaceae > JAFGBI01. The sequence continues at coordinate 35,329 of CAYVRP010000009.1, forward strand.
GGTGGACGACGGCATCTACCTCCGCGGGGAGCTGCCTTGAAGACGGGGCGCTCCTCGCGGCTGGGCCTGCTGGCCGTGGCGCTCGCGCTGCCGGGCTGTCCCTTCGCGGTCACCGACCGGTACTCTCGCGAGCCGCAGGAGCCGGCGTCGCTCTGCGCGGACGGGGAGCTCGACGGCGACGAAACCGACGTGGACTGCGGCGGGCCGGACTGCGAGCCCTGCGCGGACGGACGAGCCTGCCTCGATGACGACGACTGCGCCTCCGGCTCCTGCGACGGCGACACGTGCATGAGGCGGTGAGCCGTGGGCTGCGCTGCGGGCGCCGCCGGCCACGCGGCCGTGCCCGGCGCGGGTGCCTCGCGCGCGGCGCCGCCGCCCGGGTGCACCCGATCGCCGCGCTAGGGGCGCACCACCTCGAAGGGGCGATCGATGACGATCTCGCCGTCGACACGGACGCGGATGTTCCAGGTGCCGAGCGAATCGTCGGGGCCGAGCTCGATCGTCTGGTCGAACCGGGTCCGCCCGGCGGGGCCGCGCACCTCGTCGAGCTTCACCAGCCGGCCCCGGCCGGCCCGGCCCCGCACGTCACGGACCCCCCGCGTGTCCCCGGGCATGTCGAGTTCCCAGGACACGGTGACCTCCCGTGAGAGCGGGCCGTCGAAGTCCAGGCGGAAGCCCTGGCTCTGGCGGGTGCGGTCCAGCTCGAGGGGGATCTGCTCGCGCTCCTGCACCTGGCCGCCGTAGAAGACGCCGAACTCGGCGCGCGCGGTGGGCCCCGGGAGGTCGTCGGGCGCCGGTCGGCGCGCGCAGGCCGCCGCGAGCATCACCACGAGCGTCACCCCGCCCCGGCGGCTCATCGCGCGACCTCTGCCGCCATGCGCGCGAACGCGGCCACGTCGAGGGACTCCCCCCGCGCCCCGAGGTCGATGCCGGCGCGGCACGCCGCCGCCGCGAGCGCCGCCGCGTCGCCGGCGAAGAGGTCGCTCCACGCGTTGCGCAGCGTCTTGCGCCGCCGGCCGAACGCGCCGTGGACGACGGCGCGGAACGCCGGTGTCTCGGCGGCGAGCGGCGGCACGCGCGGCGTCAGCACGACCAGCGCGGAGTCCACGCCTGGCTGCGGGTAGAAGGCGCCGCGCCGGACCACGAAGGCGCGCGCCACCGTGTACTGAGCGCTCACGAAGACCCCGAGGGCGCCGTAGGCCGCCGTGCCCGGACTCGCGGCGAGCCGATCGGCGACCTCGAGCTGGACCAGGAACACGGCGCGGTCGATCTCCGGCGCCAGCGCGGCGCTCCGTTCGAGCAGGGGGCCCGTGAGCTGGTAGGGGAGGTTGCCCGCCAGCACGCGCGGCCGCGGAGTGGCGGCGAGCAGCGTGGCGAAGTCGACGGTCTTCGCGTCGGCCTCCAGCAGGGTGAGGCGCCCGTCGGCGAGGTCTGGCGCGAACCGCTCGGCCAGGGCGGGCAGCAGATCCCGATCCCGCTCGACCGCCAGGACCCGCGCCGCGCGCGCGAGCAGGGGCGCCGTGAGCGCGCCGAGGCCCGCGCCGATCTCGGCCACCGTCCCTCCGGGCGGCGTGGTCGCGATGGTGGCGATGCGCGCCGCCAGGTGCGTGTCCGCGAGGAAGTTCTGGCCGAAGCTGCGCTTTGGCCGCAGGCCGCGGCGGCAGAGCTCGGCCTTGGGGCTCGCGTCCGCGCCGGTCATGCACCGGCTGGTGTAGCGGCGCCCCGAGGGACTGTCAGTCTTTTTTCCCTGCGCGCTCCGGGGGGGCCCATTGTCTCTGCCTACTCGGCGAGCACGGCGCCTCCCCCCCGTCGGGGCCGCCGCCTGGGGGCGCTCGCGGCGTGCGCCGCGCGCGCGACGCCCGCCCGAAGCTTCCCTGGGGGCGCGGCGGGGGACCGCGCCCCCGCCCGTCCCGGCGGCGACGAGCGCCCGCGTGCCGCCGGCGAAGCCCGCTACCCCCGCGGGGGCGCGCTTCGCGACGCGGCTTCATCCCCGCGACCGCGACGCCGTGTTGCCCCCGCCGCGCGGCTTCCGGAGCGGTCGGCCGCCGGTGAGCCCGAGGCGCTCGAGCGCCTGCTCGCCGCGGGCCCGGGCGACCCGGAGCCGCTCGCCGACGGCGAACGCGACCGCCTCGGTCATGGGATCCCCGGCGTCGGGCAGGCTCGCCGTGACGTCGATGGTCATCCACCGCAGGCTCACCCGGGTCCGCGCGTAGCGCCGCAGCGCGCGGTAGATCTCGGGGCGGGTGGCGTCCACCGGCGGCGACCAGACGTAGACGATGCTCGGGCGCGGCCGCTCCGAACGCAGGCGTGACAGCGCGTCGGCGAGCGAGAAATCGGTGCGTGGCCGCTCCGGCGTGTCCCGCGGTGGCGCGCCGATCCCGAACGCGTCCAGGTAGCGCCGCAGCGACCGCTCGCGCGCGCTCGACGCGAACGGATCACGGCTCGTCATCGGCGCGCGGAGGCGCAGGCGCTCGGCGCGGCGCGCGACGCGATCGAGGTCGGAGGGGCGGAGCCGGGCGGTCCCGGCCGGATCGAGGGGGCGCATGTGCTCGAACACCCGCGCGGCGACGCCCTCCTCGTCGAGCGCGCAGCGATCGGCGTCGATGGTGTCCGTCGCCTCGGCGAGCACACTGCAGAGCTCCACCTCCCGCCCCGGGCCGCGGTCGGGCCGGAGCCACGCGAGCGCGCGGGCAGCGACGACGGCGAGCCCCACCCGATCGCCCTGCGCGAGGTGGCGGCCGCCGACGGCGGCGACCTCGTCGATGGCGAGATCGAGCGGGGCCTGGCCCGGTGCGCCCGCCCAGAGCTCGACCGAGGCGTCGAGCACGAGCCAGACGACGTCGCGCTCCTCGCGCTCGAGGTCGCGCACCACGAGCGCGCCGCGGCGCGCGGACGCCTTCCAGGCGATGCGCTTGAAGGGGTCTCCCGGCTGGTGCTCCCGGAGCTCGCGCAGCGCGCTGCCGTCGCCCGAGAAGGGGCCGGGGCGCCCCGCCGCGGCCTGCATCCGGCTGCGGCCGCCGCGGGCGGAGCGCGCCGCCAGGGCGTAGAGGTGGGGCAGCACCTCGATCCCGAACGGGTTGGCGAAGGTGAGCGGGACCTCGAACAGGCCTGGCGCCCCGAGTACCTCGAGCGAGAGCCCGTGGACCGCGTGGCGACCGACGCGGCGGGCGGTGACCCGCACTGCGATCGGGAGGCGCGCCGAGGCGGGCACCTCGCCCGCGGTGGGCTCCACCTCGACCTCGAGGTAGGGCGAGCTCACGGCTCGGAGCGAGGTGAAGCGCACCGCGCGCGGGTCGCGGTTCCGGAGCTCCGCCGCGAGCTCGATCGTCTCGCCGCGGGCGACCCGCTTGCGGCGGGGCTCGAGGAGCCACACCATCTCGAACCCTGCGGCGCGGACGCGGGCCACGCCGACGCGGGTGACGGTCCGCGCCAGGGCCAGCCCGACGAGGCACGCGCCGCCCCAGGCGACCACCGCCGCCTCGCGCAGGACCAGCCCGCCGGCGAAGAGCAGGACGCCGGTCAGCGCCAGATCGACCGCGCTGCGCGAGGGGTGGACCTGCACCTTCGGGTCACTCCTGCGGCGCGCCGACGAGCCGCGAGCAGGCCGGCGTCGGCGCGACCTGGCAGAGGTCGCGGGTCAGGCCCCGGTACGCGGCGGCCGTCTTCGGGCTGGTCGGGACGCCCCGGCCGAGGGCGTACAGGACGCTGAGCGCGTGGCAGGCCTCGGGGTCGCGGCGCCGGCACCCCTGCTCGAACAGGCGCGCGCCCGCGCTGCGGTTCAGCCGCGCCAGGCGCGCGTCGGGGGGGACGCCGCGGCCCGCCTCGTAGGCGCTGCCCGCGCGCATGCACTCGACGGCGTCGCCCCGGGCGCAGCGCTGGCTCGCCGCCTCCACCTCCTCGGGCGTCTCGGGGACCAGACCGTCGAGCCATTCTGGCAGGTGCCCCTCGACCTCGCGCGCCGGCGCGCTCGGCGCGGCCGGCGCCGTCGCGATGGACGCGCTCGGCGACGGCGCGGGCGCCGCCGGTGGGTCCCCGCGGCCGTCCCGCTTCGCGCCGGGCGCGGAGGGATCCGCGGGCAGGTGCGCGGACCTCGCGCTGGTCTGGCCCCCGGCGCCCGGCGCGCGGGTGGCCAGGGGGACGACGAGCTTCGCCGCCAGCGCCCCCAGCAGGGCGCCGCCCAGGATCGCGGCGATGATGGCGACGGAGGGGCGGGGCACGTCGGACCGGGCCGCATGGTACACGCTCCGCCGGTGGGATCGAGCCGCCCGTGGCGCCGGGACGGACCTCGCGGCGTCGAAACGACTTGAGCCGCCCCGGCCGTCGTGCCTACCGACGAGGGATGCGCGCGCTTCCCCTCGTCGGCGCCCCGCTGGCGGCGTTCCTCCTGCTCACCGCGAGCGTGGGGCGCGCGGAGCGCGAGCTCTCCGCCTACGAGAAGAGCGTCCTCGCCGAGGTCGAGGCCCGGGCGGGGGCCGTGCGCGACCCGGCGCCGGACGGCAAGTGGGTCGAGTCGATCGAGGTGCCCCGCCTCGAGGTGTTCGACCGCCGGGATCCGGTCCCGGATCTGCTCAACTGGCTGCACGCGACGACGCGCGAGCGCCTGGTCGCGCGCGAGGTCCTCCTCGACGTGGGGACGCCCTACCGCGCCGCGCTCGCCGCGGAGACGGAGCGAAACCTGCGCGAGATCTACCAGCTCTCGCTGGTCCTGGTGGTGCCGCTGCGCGGCTCGGCGCCCGACCGCGTTCGGATCGCGGTGGTGACCAAGGACGTCTGGAGCCTGCGCGCCGCCTGGGATCCGGAGATCACGCGCGAGGGCTTCCTCTCCAGCCACCTCGCCGTCGACGAGATCAACCTCGCGGGCCGCCTCAAGACCGCGTCCCTGCGCGGGGGCTTCGACCCGGGCAGCTACTGGTACGGCCTGCGCTACCTCGATCCGCGCGTCGCCGGCAGCCGGCAGTTCGCCCTGGCCGGGGCCCAGCTGATCTTCGATCGCGACACGGGTGAGCCCGAGGGCTCTTTTGGCAACCTCTGGTACGGACAGGACCTGTACTCCCTGCAGACGCGCTGGGCCTACGACGCGTTCGTCGGCTGGCGCCGCGACGTCGAGGAGGCCTACGTCGGCGGCTCGCCGCGCACCTTCGACGCTGACGTCACCGCCGCGGACGACGCGCTGCCCCTCGAGTGGGAGCGCGGCGTCTACTTCGCACGGTACGCCGTCTGGCGGTCGTTCGGCCGGCGGCAGAAGCTCGACCTCGGGGCCGGCATGGAAGCGCTCCGGGGGGAGTACGCGCTCCGGGCGGGCGCGGCCGGCGATCCGACCGCGCTCGAGGAGCGCCGGCGCCGCGAGCTCCCCCCGAGTCACCAGCGCCTGGGCCCGGTGCTGGGGATCCACGCCTACTCCACCCGCTACCTTCGCACGCTCGACGTGGACACGCTCGCCTTGCAGGAAGACGTCGCGCTCGGGCACGATTTGTCGCTGCGGTTCTTCCCCGCCAGCGCCGCGCTCGGCTCGACGCGGACGATGCTGGGCCTGGAGGGGGCCGCGGGCTACACGGCGCGGCGGGGGGACGGCTTCGCGCGCGCGCGGGCGGCCGCCGTGGTGGAGCTCGCCGGCGAGCGGGAAACCGACGCGGTCGTCGAGGCCGGCCTGCACGTGGTGTCCCCGCGGATCGGGTGGGGGCGGGTCGTCTACGACGCCGCCGTCGCCGATCGCCCGCGCGACTACCACCACGAGCGGTTCGAGCTCGGCGGCGAGAACCGCCTCCGCGGCTACCCGATCGCGCGGCTGCGCGGCCCGCCCCTGGCCGCGAGCACGCTGGAGCTGCGGACGACGTCGGTGGGCTTCTGGGGGATCGAGCTCGGCGGCGCCGCTTTCTGCGACCTCGGGGACGCGCCCGCGCGCCTGGCCGAGCTGTCGCCGCGCGCGAGCGTGGGCGGCGGCGCGCGGGTGCTGCTGCCGATGTTCGACCGCTCCGTGTTCCGGCTCGACGTGGGGTTCCCGCTCGACCGGGGGCCGGGCGACGTCGATCCGCCCTGGGGGCTGTTCATGGGCTTCTACCAGGCGGTGCCGACCCCGCGCGTGTACCGGAGCCGGGTCCCCGCGGCCGTGACGCCCTGAACGGGCTCAGAAGGCGTGCACGAACAGGCCGCTGCGGAGCTTGGGCTCGAACCAGGTGCTCTTCGGGGGCATCAGCAGGCCGGCGTCGCTCACCGCCATCAGCTGCTCGATGCTGGTGGGGTGGAGGTGCAGCGCGAGCGTGAAGCCGCCCTCGTCCACACGCCGCTCGAGCTCGCGTGCTCCGCGGATGCCCCCCACGAAGTCCACGTGCCGGTCCCGCCGCGGATCGGTGACCCCGAAGATCGGGCCGAGGAGCTGGTCCTGGCAGATGGACGCGTCGAGGCTCGCGACCGGATCGGCGGCGGGGTAGGTCCCCGGCCGCACCCGGAGCTCGAACCAGCGGCCGTGTCCGAGGTAGGCGCCGAACGCGCGCGGCCCGGACGGGGCGGCGGAGCGCGCCGGGGTCACGTCGAAGCGCTCGCCGAGCGCGGCGAGCAGCGCCTCGGGCGTTCGGCCGTCGAGATCGCGCACCACGCGGTTGTAGGGCAGGATCTGCATCTGGTCGTGGGGGAAGATCACCGCCAGGAAGCGGTCGTGCTCCCCGGGCTGGCCGCGGCGGCGGGCGTGGACGCGGGACGCCGCCGCGCTCCGGTGGTGCCCGTCCGCGACGTACAGCGGGCTCACGGCGGCGAACTCGGCGACCAGCGCGGCGGTGGCGGGGGCGGACGCCACCCAGAGCGTGTGGCCGATGCCGTCGTCCGTCACCAGATCGACGGCGGGGGCCGCCGCCTGGATCTCGGCCACGAGGGCGTCGATGCGCGGCTGCGCCCGGTAGGTCAAGAACACGGGCTCGTCGTGGGCGCCGAGCTCGTCGATGTGCCGCGTGCGATCGTCCTCCTTGTCCTGGCGGGTCTTCTCGTGCTTCTTGATCGCGTCGGCGTCGTACTCGGCCACCGCGGCGCAGGCGACGATGCCGCTCTGGCGGTGCGAGCCCATCACCTGGGAGTAGACGTAGAGGCGTGGCTCCGGATCCCGGATCAGCCAGCCCTCGGCGATCGCGCGGCGGAGGTTCTCGGTGCCGCGGGCGTAGACCGCGGCCTCGTGCTCGTCCGTGCCCTCGGGCAGATCGATCTCGGGCCGCGACACGTGCAGAAAGCTCCGGGGCTTGCCGGCCGCGAGGGCTCGGGCCTCGCGCGAATCGATGACGTCGTAGGGGGGCGCCGCGACCTCGGCGGCGAGCTCGGGCGGGGGGCGGAGGGCGGTGAAGGGGTGCAGGGTCGCCATGGTGCTTCCGGGTGAGGTGGGGATCGCGCAAGGACCGGCGATCCGGGGGACGAGGGGGGCGACCGTCCGCACGGAGGAGCACGGTGCCCCTCGCCGGACGGCGAGGCCCGGTCGCTCAGACCGGGCGCACGGCGCGCCGGTATCCCACCTTCTGCAGGGCCTCGTCCACCACCGACTGCCGCGCCCGGGCGTCCCCCTCGTGCTCGGGGAGCAGGACGAGCCGGTGCGCCAGCACCGGCCCGGCCACGACCCGGACGTCATCGGGGGTCACGAACGGCCGTCCGGCGAGGGTGGCCTGGGCCTTCGCGGCGCGCAGGAGCGCGAGCGCGGCCCGGGGGGAGGCGCCGAGCACGACCCGCGGGTGGGTGCGGGTGAACGCCGTCAGGTGGACGACGTAGTCGAAGAGATCGTCCTCGACGTGGATGCGAGCCGCCACGGACTGGAGGTACAGGGTGTCCTGGGGGGTGAGGACCGGTCGCGGCTCGGGGGCGGCGACGGCGTGGGTCCGGAGCATCGCGACCTCCTCGCGCGCGTTCGGGTACCCCATCAGGACGCGGACCAGGAAGCGGTCGATCTGCGCCTCCGGGAGCGGGTAGGTCCCCTCCAGGTCGATGGGGTTCTGGGTGGCGAGGACGAAGAACGGGTCCGGCAGCTCGAAGCGGTCACCCTCGATGGTGACCTGACGCTCCTGCATCGCCTCGAGCAGCGCGGACTGGGTCTTGGCGGGTGCGCGGTTGATCTCGTCGGCGAGCACGACGTTGGCGAAGACCGGACCGGCGCGCAGGGAGAAGGAGCCATCGCGCGGGCTCAGGACGTAGGTCCCGGTGATGTCCGCGGGGAGCAGGTCGGGCGTGAACTGGATCCGGCGGACCGCGCAGCCGAGCGTGGTGGCGAAGGCCTTCACGAGCGTGGTCTTGGCGATGCCCGGGACGCCCTCGAGCAGGACGTGGCCACGCGCCAGGAGCGCCACCAGCATCAGGTCGATGGCGGCGGTGTCTCCGATGTAGACGACGCTGACGTTGCGCCGGACCTCCGCCAGCCGCTCGCGCGCCGCCTCCAGCTCGTTGATGTTGAGGGCCTGCGTCAAGCGGTGGCCCCCCTTCGTTCGGCTACCTCGCGCAGGATCGATTCGACGTCGGAGCGCATACGGAGGACCCTGTTGACGGTGGCGCGCGTCGGGCGGGAGGCGGCGACCGCCGCTTCGAGCGCCCGAAGCTCCTCGACCAGGCTGCGGAGCGCCTCCGACGATCGCTGACCGAGCGCCTTTTGTCGATCGATCTCGCTCAGGATCTCTCCCCAACCGTGCGGTGGCGAGAGCCCGAGCAGCAGCCCCAGGCGCTCCTGCAGGGCGTTGGCGAGCTCGAGCAGCGCGAGCACCCGGGGCGGGGTCGGCGCCGCCAGGACCGCAACTCGGCCCGCGGCTCCCCCCTGGGCGACCAGGGCGGGCTCGCGCGCGAAGCGGGGGGGCTGCTGGCGGTACGGCCGGGTCGCGGCGCCCATTGCCCACCCGATCGCCCCGATGGCGGCGAAAATCGCCAGGAGCACGGCGAGCGCCCCCGGCACCCCCTCCTCATGCGCCCGCCCCAGGCGCTCCCGGAGCTTGCCGAGCTCCTCGTCGAGGTCCCGCAGCAGGGCGGTCGTGCTGCCCCGGGACCGCCGTTGCTCGAACTCGTTGGCCAGCACGAAGAGGCGCCCCCCGCGCGCGCCCCAGGCGTCGTCCTCGCCCAGGTAGTCGATCAGCCCGGCCGCGAACGCCCGGTTGCCGGGGTAGCGGAGCATCAGGTTGATCAGCACCGACGGGTCGCCCATCGCGAACAGCCTTCCGCGCTCGGCGATGATCCCGGTGACGGCCAGCGTCACCTCGGGCTCGTCGAGGGCGGGGATCACCAGCACCGGAGTGAGGTCCGGGTGTTCGAGCCCGGTCGGGTGGTTCGTGACCAGCTCCTCGACGGCGGCCACGATGGGGTGGCGTCCCTGCGCGTGTCCCGCCACCACCTGCGTGCGCGGGAACGCGAGCCCGAGAGCGGGGTCCGCGCGCAGGGCGCGCCGCGGGCTCCGGGGCGCCGGTACGCGCCGGATGCGGAAGTGCTCGAGCAGGGCGGGGGCGCGGCCGTGATCGTCGAGCACGGCGAGCCGCCCTCCGGCGCGCAAGAAGCTCGAGGCCTCGACGAAGTCCAGGTCGCCGAGGGGGTAGAGCACGATCACGCCGTCCTGGGGCGCGAGCTTGCGCCAGTCGAGGACCCGCGTCACCTGCACCCGGCCCGCTCCCAGGCGCTCCTCGGCGAGCGCCACGAATTCGCTCGTGCCTTCCCAGCCGCGGTCGTGGGCCTCGAACGCCCCGCGGGCCGGCGCAACCGCGGCGGTGACGAGGACGGCGACGGCGGCGCCCACTCGCCACGCGCCTCGCTGAACGGTCGGGGTAGCTCGCCGCACCGCGCCCAAGCTACCACGAGGCCGCGTTCGGTACCCTCGCGCGCCGCGCCGAAGGTCCGCGCGGGTCCGGAGCGCGCGCGGCCAGGGCGCTCCGCGCGGCCTGGTCCGCCTCCGGTCGCGGCGGTGCGTTCGCCGCGCCGCGGCCGCGCGGTGCATCGTTTCGGTGCTTCCGGACGTCTCACCGGGACCACACACGACGGCGCCGCGCTGGCACAGAAAGTGCGGCGGCCAAACTTGACCCCCCGGGGGCGGTAGTTAAAGTAAGAAGCAGAGACTGGTTGCTGCTTGATCCTGTCGGGAGGTCCCGGATGTTGCCGCCATTCATCATCGAGCAGATCCGGAGGCGCGAGGAGGAAGCGCGGCGCAAGCGCGAGGAGCGTGACCAGCCGCGCCTCGAGCTCCCCGAGGACATCTACCGGCCTGCCCCGGAGGCCCCCGAGGCGCCGGGGTCGGTCGAGCGCGGCGTGGTCATCCTCGACCTCGGCTGAGGCCCTCGGCACCGTATTCCCGCTGCGGCCCGCGAGCCGTGGGCCGCGGCCGGCGCGGCGCAAGAGGCGGCTCCGGCCTCGACTGGGGCGCGGGGCAGGCCGCGAGGGGGCGGATGCACGACCTCCGGGCGTGATGTAGGCTGCGCCGCCGATGACCCTTCCCTGTCGAGCGGGCGCCTGCGCGCTCCTGCTGACGGCGACCGCCTGTTTCCCGCCGGGAGAGGGGCGCGATCCGCCGCTCGATCGCGTCTACTTTCCGGTCGGGCTCGCGCTCGACGACGCTCGGACACGGCTGTTCGTCGTGAGCAGCGACTTCGATCTCCAGTACAACGGCGGCGCCGTGCACGCCTTCGATCTCGCGCAGCTGCGGGCTCGGGTGCCGCTCGGGTGCGCGAGCGACGCGGACTGCCCGAGTTCGCAGCGCTGCGATGACCAGGAGACGGCGCAGAACGGGGGGATCCCGAGCTTCTGGTGCGTGGACCGCGAGGGACCCCGGGCCGGGGTGCCTTGCGGGGCGCTCCGGGAGCGGTCGGCGGCGAACCGGTGGCTCGAGCCGGGGCGCTGCGAGTATCTCAGCGCCGTCTCACCTCAGGACGGCGGCGAGCCGCTCCAGGTCGACGCGGTAGGGATCGGGGCCTTCGCCACCGACGTGCTGTACCGCTCCGCGCCGGCCGACGCGGCGGGCGGCGACCTGGCGGGGCGGCTGTTCGTCCCCGTGCGGGGTGACGCCACGTTGCACGTCATCGACGTCCGCGCCGGGGACGGCCGCCTGTGGTGCGGTCAGGACCGGAACGAGGGCCAGTGCGCGGACGCCTACCGCGCGGGCGACGACCCGGAGACGGAGAACACGCGGGACCTGCGGATGCCGTCCGAGCCGTATGCGATCGACGCCACCGCCGACGGCGAGGCCATCGTGGTCACCCACCAGACCGACGGGAGCGTCTCCTTGTTCGTCAACGACTGGGAGCGCCCCACCCGGCTCGAGTTCGTCGCCACCGGGCTGCCGCAGCGGGTGGTCGGGATCGCCGCCATCCCGGAGCCGGCGGTGGTCGCGGCGATGGGCTACGACTACCGGCCCGGGTTCCTGGCGACCTTCCGCGACAGCCCCGAGGTGCGGTTGCTGCGCTTCTACGACGACATCGATCCGACCTCGCCGAGCAGCGTCCGGCGCCCGTTCCTCGAACAGTCGGGGGGGGTCGTCATCACCGCCAACGCGGCCGGCTACGACTCCCGCGGCATCGCCATCGACGCCGGGCCGCGGCGAGCATGCGAGGTCGCCTGCGCGGAGGACCCCGCCTGCCTCGCCGAGTGCGCCGGGATCCCGCTCGGCGTCTACGTCTCCAACCGCAGCCCCGACAGCCTGCTCGTGGGGGCCACGCGGCCGGACGCCACCCCGACCTCCAGCGACGACCTGCCGATCTTCTACGACAGCGTCCCGGTGCCGCTCGGCGCCGCGCGCGTCGTGGTCGGGCAGGTGGTGGACGCGGGCGGGAGGCTGGTCCCCCGGGTCTTCGTCCTCTGTTTCGACCAGCGGCGGCTCGTCATCTACGACCCGGTGGCCCGGCGCATCGAGAAGACCGTCACCACCGGGCGTGGGCCGCACGCCTTCGTCGTGGACGCCGTCGACGCGGCCGCCGCCGACGAGCCCGCCCCGCGGTCGTTCGGCTATCTCGCGCACTTCACCGACTCCTACCTCGCCGTCGTCGATCTCGATCAGCGCCACCCCCGCACCTACGGCCAGATCGTGCTGACCATCGGCAACCCCGTCCCCCCGAGGGCCAACAAGTGAAACCCTGGATCCGTTCCGGACTGGTGCTGGCCGTCGCCGCCGCGTGCGGCGCCTGCAGCGAGCCGGACCTCGACGAGACGGTGCGCACCCTGGAGCGCAGCAACGCCGTCGCCTTTCTCTGCCTTTCGATGGACGCCGGGCGCGATCCGGGGCGCTCCGTCGAGGAGTGCCCCGACTTCGACGACGCCGACGAGGACCTGGACCTCTTCGCGCTGGTGACGCAGACGCAGCGCGGCGAGGTCGCGGTGGTCGACCTGTCCGCCACCACCGTCGTCGACAACGACCCCTGGGTGCCGGGCGCCACCTTCCTCCCGGGGGGCGAGAACCCCGTCGACATCGTCGCCACTCCCGGGGGGGTGGCCGCGTTCGTCGCCAGCGCGGGTGGTCCGGGGCGCCACGCCATCACCGCGCTCCCGTCCAGCTGCGTGCTGCCGCCCCGCGCCGGGGGGCCCCGCCCGGACCTCGCCCTCTGGCCCACCTGCGCGCTGCCCTCGGCGCCGGGGCGGCTCGCGGTGCTGATCGACCCGCCCGACGCGAGCGGGCGGATCCGCGAGACGTGCGCCAGCGTCCGGGTGGAGCCGGACGAGCTGCCGACGCCCCTCTCCGCGGCGCCTCCCGAGGCGGTGACCGCCGCCGACCTCGGCTGCGAGGCGGACCTCCGGCAGGAGACGGAGCCGCCAGGTCGGCGCAAGCTCGCCGTCACGCTCCCGGACCTCGGCCAGCTCTGGGTCCTCGACGCCCAGCGCGTGCTCGACGTGGCGCCGGGATCTTTCCCGGCCTGCGCCGACGTGGCGCTCGAGCGGATGTTCGACCTGCCGGTGACGGTCCCCGACCCGCTCCCCGCGCAGGACCCTGGCGATCTCGCTGGCGCCGGGGCCTGCTTGCCGCCCCTGTCCTTCGGCCCCGCGCCGGACACCTACCACTCGCGACCGGCGGGCGTGGAGCTGCGCGACGACGTCCTGTACCTGGGCGATCTCGGCGTGCCGCTCATCCACCGCCTGGACGTCGCCGACCCCTGCGCGCCCGCGGTGCTCCCGCCGCTGGTGCCCCGGTCGTTCGAGGAGCCGACGCGGGTGGTCTACGCCAGCGCCGTCGCCGCCAGCCCCCCGACCACCACCGGCGAGCGCTTCGTGTACGCGGTGGACGACCGCCAGGGGACCGTGATGGTGTTCGACGTGAGCCCGAGCGCCACCGACCGCACGCCGCTGGTGCGGCCGCGGATGCGGTACTCGCCCTTCGAGATCCCGGATCGGTTGGCGTTCGGCACCCCGGTCAAGGATCTCGAGTTCGCGTTCCGCGACCTGCCCGCCGCCGACCCGGACACCGGCGTGGCCACGGTGGGCGTGCTCTGCGATCCCGACCCGGCGCTGGAGGTGACGGATCCGGAGAGCCCGGCCCTCACGCACCGGCCCAACGGGAAGTTCACGGAGGGGGCTCGCCCGGATCGGCTGCGCGGACTGTTCGGCTTCGCGCTGCTGGCCAACGGCAACGTCGCCATCATCGACGTCGAGGATCTCGACGCGCCCTGCCGGCGGCCCCTGCGGGCGAACCCGGATCCGGATCGGGACGACGCGGCCGGCTGCCGCGGTGACCCCGAGCTGCCGGGGGACCTCTTCACCACCGACGGGACCCTCGACGGGACCCCGACGGTGACCGGGGAGCTTAGCTGCCACGTCGTCGAGCGGCACCGCGCGCGCAGCGGCAAGCCCTTCGCCAGCTCCTCCGGCGCGGGCGTCTCGGCCCCTTCGCTCCGCACCTTCCCGCAGCTCCGCAGCGCGACCGGGGGCAGCCTCCCCACCAACCAGACGGAGGAGGGGCTCGAGAACCCGAAGCTCCTCGCCGTTGACCACCTCGACGGGACGCCGGCCGCGGTCTACCTCGGCACCGCGCTCTACACCACGGACGACGAGGAGCACCGGCTCGAGTCGGATCCCACCGTGGCCGAGCGCAACGGGATCGCCCTGCACTACCGGGAGCCGCGTGCGTTCCTCTCCACCGACGAGCTCTCGGTCGTCTACGAGGGCTCGATCGTCTCCGGACGAGCGGCGGGCTTCCTCTCCGTCCGCCCGGGCGAGCCGCTCGCGGATCTGACCGACTTCGGCGCCGGGTTCTGCAGCCGTGGCGTGGAGGATCTCGCGCTCGCCATCGCCCAGGCCGTGGAGCTGAAGGTGCCGGAAGGGGACCAGGCGGCCTTCGCGCTGCGGCACGCGGACTACGTGCAGATCACCTCCGAGATCCCGGAGGAGGACGACGTGTACTGGCAGACCGCCACGCGCGGCTGCGGCGGGGACGCCGCCAACTCGTTCTACGCTTGCGAGGAGGCCTTCGGCACCCCCGACGAGCCCCAGCCGGCGCGGGACCTGGTGATCCACGAGGCCTACCAGGGGCGGCTCGTCGTCTCGCCGCGCGACGTGGAAGGTGACGCCGCCCTCGCCATCCTGGATCTGCTCGACTGCTGCTTCGGCGGCGAGGCGCTCGAGTATCGGGTGCGGGTGGGGCACCAGTGGGTGATGAGCGGGGCCGGCAGCGGGGTTCAGCACCACGTCGTGGCCCGGGGCGGGGACCTCCGCTGCGTCTTCGACTGCAACCCGCGGCGCCAGCTACTGAACTCTCGCGCGCTGGAGATCGTCACCGCGGACGCGCTCGATCCGGATGAGGGCTCCGGCGTCGAGGCCTGCGGCGCCGGGGAATGCCTCGCCTGCGTGCTCGACGAGGCGGGGCCGGTGGCGCCCGGGTCGCCCTGCGTCTTCGACGGGCTCACCACGCGCTTCGCGATCTACCGGGGGCGGCGCCGGAGCGAGCGCGACATGGCCTTCACCTGGCAGTATAGCGGCGGGTTCGCGCCGCTGGCGGCGAGCCTGGCGACGACCTCGGCGGACGTGTCACCGCTCTCGATGACTTTCGTGCCGCAGATCCAGGAGCTCGCCGTGACCGACGGCTCGAGCCAGGGCCTGCTGTTCGTGAGCCTCGACAGCATCGCCGTGCACACGTCGTTCGACTGATGGGGTCGGGTCCGGTGCGGCGAGGTGGTGGCGTGCGCGCGGTGGGCGCCGAGGCGGGGGGCGGGGGCGCGCGCCGCGCACGCCGGGGCTGAGGGGAGGCCAGGGGAGCGGTGGCGGGCCCGGAGACGAAGGTGATGCAGCAGCATCGGGCGGCGAAGCTCGCCTACCCCGACGCCATCGTGTTCTTCCGCCTCGGCGACTTCTACGAGATGTTCGGCGACGACGCCGTCCTCGCGGCGCGGCTCCTGGAGCTGACCCTCACCAGTCGCAACAAGGGCAAGCCCGACGAGATCCCGATGGCCGGCGTGCCGCACCACGCGGCCCACGGCTACATCGCGCGCCTGCTCGCCCACGGGCACAAGGTCGCCATCTGCGAGCAGCTCGCCGATCCAGCGAAGGTGAAGGGGATCGTGCCCCGTGACGTGGTTCGCGTCATCACGCCCGGGCTCGTCACCGACCAGGAGCAGCTCGACGCCAGCACCAACAACTGGCTCGGCGCCATCGACGTCCACCGTGACGGGGTCGGGATCGCCCTGCTCGACCTGTCCACGGGCGAGCTCGCGGCCGCCGAGGTGGGCGACCTCGCGGCGTTGCTCGGCGAGCTCGCGCGCACCGCTCCGCGCGAGGTGCTGGTCGGGTGCGGGGCGACCGCCGAGGAGGCGCCGGACGCGGACCAGGAGCAGCGTCGCGCCGTGGACGCCGTTCGGGCGGCGGTCGGGCGGGCCGTGGTCCGGGCCGATCCGGCGCTCGGCGTCGATGGCATCGCCGGGGTGCTCGGGGACCTCGCGGCCGAGGCGGCGGTGCTCCCCGCGTTCGCGCGCCGCGCGGTGGCGCGGGTGGTGCGCTTCGCCCGCGCCTGCATGCCCGGGCAGCCCCTCGCCATCAACCGCATCGGGCGCTGGGATCCGCGGCAGGCGCTGGTCATCGACCCCACCACCCAGGCGCACCTCGAGCTCACGGAGTCAGCGGCGGGCGGCCGGGACGGGACCCTGCTCGGCGTCATCGACGCCACCGTCACGCCGGCCGGGGCGCGGTTGCTCCGGCGGCGGCTGCTCGCCCCCCTGATCGACGTCGAGCGCATCCGGCGGCGCCTGGACCTGGGGGAGCTGTTCGTCTGCCAGCCCCGGTTGCGGGTCGAGCTGCGGGACGCGCGCACGCGGGGCGGTGACCTCGAGCGCCTGGCGATGCGGGCGACGCTCCGGGAGGCGACCCCGCGCGATCTCGGCGTGCTCCGCGACGGGCTCGCCGCCGCCGCGCGCGCGGCGGTGCTGGTCGAGGACGTCTCCGCCCCGGGGGCGCGCGACGTGCTGGGGATCGCCCGCGCTCCACTGGACGTGGTCGGGGAGCTCCAGGCCGAGCTCGCGCGGGCGCTGGTGGAGCGCCCTCCGGCCGCCGCGCAGGCGGGGGCTGTCTTCCTCCCGGGGTTCGATGCGGAGCTCGACGAGCTCGACGCCCTCCGCCGCGGCGGCGCCGAGCGGATGGTGGAGCTCGAGGGGCGCCTGCGCGAGGTGCACGGGATCCCCTCGCTGAAGGTGCGCTTCACCCGCGTGTTCGGGTGGTACATCGAGGTGACGCGGACCCACGCGGCGCGCGTGCCCGCCGGGTGGCGTCGCAAGCAGACGGTCGCCACCGGCGAGCGCTACACCAACCCGGAGGTCGACGACCTCGCCGATCGCCTGCTCCACGCCGAGGACCGGCACCGGGAACGCGAGCTCGAGCTGCTCGGAGAGCTCGTCGAGCGGGCGGCCACGGCCGCGCCGCGGCTCCAGGCGCTCGCCGCGCGGCTCGCGCGCTGGGACGTGGCGGCGGGGCTGGCCGAGATCGCGCACCGGTTCGACTACTGCCGGCCCCTCGTCGAGCGCGGCGACGTCCTCGAGATCGAGGACGGTCGGCACGCCGTCGTCGAGCGGCGCGCCGCGGCGGGGCGCTTCGTCCCCAATGACGTGCGCCTCGATCTCGGCGGCGAACGCCTCTGGCTGGTCACGGGGCCCAACATGGCGGGCAAGAGCACGCTGCTGCGCCAGACCGCGCTCCTCGTGATCCTGGCGCAGATGGGGAGCTACGTTCCGGCGCGGGCGGCGCGCGTCGGGATTGTCGACCGCGTGCTCTCGCGGGTCGGCGCGAGCGACAACCTCGCCGGTGGCGAGAGCACCTTCATGGTGGAGATGCGGGAGACGGCGGCGATCCTTCGCCACGCGACGCGCCGCTCGCTGGTCATCCTCGACGAGATCGGGCGGGGCACCAGCACCTTCGACGGGCTCGCCATCGCCTGGGCGGTGGCGGAGCACCTGGACGAGGTGATCGGCTGCCGCACCCTCTTCGCCACCCACTATCATGAGCTCACGTCCCTCGCCGATGCGAGCCCGCATGCCGGCAACCACTCGGTGAGTGCGCGCGAGGTCGGCGAGGACGTGGTGTTCCTCTATCGCGTGGTGCCGGGCGCGGCGAGCCGCAGCTATGGCGTCGCGGTGGCCCGCCTCGCCGGGCTGCCGGAGAGCGTCCTCGCCCGTGCGCGTGCGGTGCTCGCTTCGCTCGAGGGCGAGCGGGTGGTCAGCGCGGCCGCCGCGGGCGCGCTGCCGCCTCGCTCCCGGAGCGCGGCGTCGGCCCAGCTCGAGCTGTTCGCGCCGCCGCCGGCCCTGCCGCCGGCGCACCGCGAGGTGCTGGAGACGCTCCGGGGCCTGGAGGTCGACCGCTTGACCCCGCTCGAGGGGCTCGCGCTCCTCGAGCGGCTGCAGCGCAAGGTGCGGGGATAGGCCGGCGGCCGCGGTCCCGCCCCTCCGCCGCGCGCCGCCGCACCGGGGTTTCGCGAGGCTCTGAGCGTCGGAGGTCGCCTCGCGATCGGGGCCGCCGAGATCGGCGAGGTCGGCGGGCGTCTCGTCGAGGAAGTGCCTGCCCTGGCGACCGCGCGGCCGCGCGGCGCGCCCCTCGCCCGGCCGCGTGGGGCCGCGTCACCGCGGCCGCCCGCGCGGTGCCGGCGGGGTCGCGCGGGCGCCGTCCTCGGGCCAGTCGTGCCTCGGGTAGCGGCGCATCAGCGCGCGGCGCAGCTCGGGGTAGTGCCGCTCCCAGAACCCCGCCAGATCCGCCGTCACCTGCACGGCACGCTGGTTCGGGGCGAGCAGGTGCAAGGTGAGGGGCACCCGCCCCCGGCAGATCGTCGGCGCGGCGCGCAGGCCGAAGCAGTCCTGCAGCCGCGTCGCGGCGGCGGGGGGCTGCCCGGCGCGGTACTGCACGCGCAGGCGCCGCCCCCCGGGCAGGCGCAGCTCGGTCGGCGCGAGCTCGTCGAGCGCGCGCCGCGCCGCGGGTGGCAGCGCCGCCAGCAGGCGCTCGACCAGCGGTCGCTCGCGGAGCTCGGCGAAGCTCGTCGCCTCGGCGCAGGCCGCCTCGAGCAGCGCGTCGGCGGCGGGCGCGTGGCCGAGCGCCGCGGCCAGCTCGGGGGCATGCGCCGTGACCAGCGCCAAGCGGGCGGTGACGGCTTCGATCGCCTCGGCCTCCCACGCGACGGCGCGCGCCGCGCGCGCCAGCACCGTTGCGGCGGCGGGGGAGGGGGGCGCACGCCCGCGGGACTCGTCCAGGGTGACCGATCCGTAGGCGAGGCGGGTGAGCCGCTCCACGCGCTCCGCATCGCCGTTCCAGACGTGCTCCTCGGACTCGACGAGGGCTCCCCCCGGCAGATCGAGGAGCCAGGTGGGGTCGATCGCGCTCGCCAGGCGGACGACGATCCCGCCGCGTCCCGCGCCCGGAGGCGCGTCGGCGTCGAGCGCGACCAGGAACGGAGCGTCGTGTACCACGCTCGCGGGGCCGAGGCGCGCCGCGTCGCCGCTGGCGAGGATCAGCGCGGGCTCGCCCGGCCGGCGCCGGCGCGCGCCCCGGTCGGGGAAGCCCGTGAGCAAGGCGTAGCGGAGCGCGGCCTCGCCGGCGTCGTCGGTGGCCGGGCGCGGCCCGCGATCGCGGACGGAGCGGAGGAGGACGCGCCTCGCCTCGGTGATGGCCGCGACCGTGCGGGGATCCAGCCCCTCGCGACGCAGGCGGTCGGCCCGCGCCCCTGCGGCGGCCGCGAGCCGTTCCGCGATCGCGCTCACGTCCGAGTCACCCCGCCCATCCACGCGCGGCGCCCGGCCTCCGTCGCCGACGCGCGCGCGCGCCTCACGGCGCGGATCGCGCTCGCCCAGGATCGCGGCGGCGAGGGCGCCCTCGGTGGCGATCCCGCGCCGCTCGCACTCGACCAGCATACGGCCGAGCCGCGGGTGGACACCGAGCTCGACCAGCCGGTGCCCGACCGCGGTGAGGCGACCCTCGCCGTCCAGCGCCCCGAGCGCCGCGAGCAGCTCCTCGGCGGCGCGGAGCGCGGCTGGCGGCGGCGGATCGAGCCAGGTGAGCTCCCGCGGGTCGGCGATCCCTGCGCCGTGGAGCAGGAGCAGGACGTCCGCGAGGTCCGCCCGCGCGATCTCCGGCGCGTCGTGCGCGGGGCGGCCGTCGTGGTCGCCGCGCGTGTACAGGCGGAGCACGAGGCCGGGCGCCGTGCGGCCGGCGCGGCCGGCGCGCTGCGCGGCGGCGGCCCGGCTCACCGGGCGCGTCTCGAGGCGCACGACACCGGACCACGGCGAGCAGGTCGCCACCCGGGCGAGCCCCGAGTCGATCACCGTGGTGCCGCCGTCGATGGTCACCGAGGACTCCGCGACGTTGGTGCTGACCACGATCTTGCGCCGGCCGCGCCGCTCCACCGCGCGCGCCTGCTCCTCGATCGGGAGCTCGCCGTGCAGGGGCACGAGCTCGAGCCCGGCGTCGGCGGCCAGCGGTCCGGCGGCCTCGAGGACGGCCCGGATCTCCGCCGCCCCCGGCACGAATACCAGAATGTCTCCGGGCGGCCCCTCGCGCAGCGCCGTGCGGATCGCAGTCAGGATCTGCGCCGGCAGCGGGCGATCGTCGGGCGCGGGCAGGTGGCGAACGGTCAGCGGGTGCACGCGGCCCTCGCTGGTGATCCGGGGGCAATCGCCGAGCAGCCGAGCCACGGGCTCCGCCTCGAGCGTGGCGCTCATCGCGACCACCACCAGGTCGGGGCGGGTGCGTTGGAGGCGCCGGTGGGCGAGCGCCAGCGCGACGTCGCTGGCGAGCCGGCGCTCGTGCAGCTCGTCGAGCACGATCGCGCCGACGCCGTCCAGGTGGGGATCCCCGGCCAGGCGCCGGAGCAGCAGCCCGTCGGTCAGGTAGCGCAGCCGGGTGCGCGGGCTCGAGACGTCCTCGAAGCGCACCTGGTAGCCGACCTCGTCGCCGAGCCGCTGGCCATGCTCGCTGGCGACGCGGCGCGCCGCGAGCCGCGCCGCGAGCCGCCGCGGCTCGCTCACCAGCACCTCTCCGGCGGCGGGGCCGAGGGCCGGCGCCAGCGCCCAGGGCAGCCGCGTCGTCTTGCCGGCGCCCGGGGGAGCCTCGACGACCAGTCGCCGCGCGGTCGTCGCGGCCGCCACGAGCTCCGGGAGGAGCGAGTCGATGGGGAGGGGGTCCATGGGCGGCTGGGTGTCGGGCGCGGGCCACGAGCTTGTCAGCCGCCTTCGTCGTGGCCAAGCGCGGACGCCCGGCAGGTCGCCACCGGCGCAGGCGCGGGCAAGTGTCCGGCGGCGCAGGGGAGCCTCGGGGGTGGTGGGCGGGGGCGCGGCGCTCCCCGGCCCCGGCTCCAGCGCGCTGAGCGGTTCGCCTGCTGCGCTGGCGCCGCGAGCGGAGAGGTCGCGCGGGGCGAGGGGGCACGTCGCTGCGCGTGACGGGCAACCTCGACGGCTCGCTCGGCGGACCGGGTCATCGGTCGCGCTGACGATCACGATCACGGCCACCCCGGGAGCGCCCCGCGGCGGCCGGAGACGAGCAGCCGGAGGCGCACCGCCGACGCCGCGGCCCCGACGACCGCGCTCCCGCGGGGCCTCGCGAGAGTAGACGACCGGCGGTTCCGATCGCGCAGGGCGGGGCCGGGAGCGACCGCGCCCCGACGGCCAGGTGCCGGCGCGGCGCGATCCGGTCGAGCCGTGACGGGCGGGGCCTTGCCGCACTACCAGCCGGAGGGTATGTGTGCATAGAAAGGGCGTTCTTCCGCCTCGCTCACTGCCATGGCACCCCGCCGCGCCGCGCTGTTCGACATGGACCGGACGCTCGTCCGGCGGGACACGGCCTCGCTCTTCCTCCGCTATCAGCGCGACATCGGCGAGCTCCCGGCGCGGGAGTTCCTCCAGGGCGCCTGGTGGATCTTCCTCTACACGCTCGGCATCTGCGACGCGCCGCGGATCGCGGAGAAGGCCTTGCGCCGCTACTCCGGGCGGATCGAGGCCCAGCTCTACGAGTCCTGCGAGAAGTGGTACGAGAGCTACGTTCGCCCGCACGTGTCGGAGATCGCGCGGCGGGTGGTGGGGCAGCACCAGGCCAACGGGGACGTGGTCGCCATCGTCTCGGGGGCGCTGCGCTTCGCCGTCCGGCCGCTGGCCCGCGAGCTCGGGATCGACCACGTCGTGTGCAGCGAGGTCGAGAGCGAGAACGGGGTGCTCACGGGACGCCCGCGCCAGCTCTGCTTCGGCCGGTCCAAGGTCGAGCTCGCGGCGAGCGTCGCCGCCGCCGCGGGGTTCTCCCTCGACGACGCGACGTTCTACTCGGACAGCATTACGGATCTGCCGCTGCTCGAGCGGGTCCGCACCCCGGTCGTCGTCAACCCGGACTCGCGCCTGCGGCGGGTGGCGGGGCGCCGCGGCTGGCGGACCGAGCGCTGGTGACTGCGGCCCACCGGGCACCCGCGGGTGCTCGACGGCTCACTCTCCGCGTCGGATCGCGCGCTGGAGCCGGACCAGGTTCGCGACCACGCCCGGCACGCGGCGGACGAGGTCGATGGACGGGGGCCGCTTCTCGACCACGCGGACGGGGATCTCGATGACGCGCCGGTGGGCGCGGTAGGCACGGATCACGAGCTCGCTGGCGAACACGTCGCGATCGACGACGCAGGCGCGGACCAGGTCGATGAGCCTCTCGCGGCGGAAGGCCTTGAGCCCGTGCGTGTCCGTGCCCTCGAACCCGAGCAGGATCCGGAGCAGCCCGCTGTAGAGCCGGCTCGCGGCGTGGCGGAGGAACGGCCGCTCGTCCGAGGCGCCGACCAGGAGCTTGGAGCCGATGACCAGCTCCGCGACGTCGCGTGCCAGCAGGTCGCCCGCGCGCACGTGGAAGTCGACGTCGCAGAGGTCGATCTCCTCGCAGATCACGAGCTCCCCGCGGGCGCGGAGGATCCCGCGCCGCAGGGCCTTGCCGTAGTTCGGCTCGTCGACCGACAGGAGGCTCACCTCGGGATACCGGGCCGAGAGCGCCTCGGCGACCCGGACGGTGCCGTCGGTGGAGCCGTTCTCCGCCAGGATCACCTCGTATGACCAACCGAGGGGGGCCAGCCGTTCGCGCAGGTCCACGACGGCCGCATGGAGGATCGGCTCCTCGTTGAAGACCGGGATCACGAAGCTTATCCGAGGGGAGCTCGCGGGATCAGGCATCGAGGACCTCGGCGGCGCGACACGCGGCGTCGCGCCCGGAGGCGAGCGCATCTTCCATGGAGGAGTAGCCCCACTCGCCGTAGCGGCCCGCGCTGATGACGCCGTGCTCGGCGAGGAACTCGAGCAGCCGGGCGGTGGCGGCGGCGTGGTGCCGATCCTGGATCACGTAGGCCGGCTCGAGGAGGCGCGGCTCGACGAACGCGATCGCGTCCGAGGGGCCGGTGAACCCGAGGTCGCGGAGCACAGCGGCCACCCGCGGCACCAGCGCGTCGAGCGCCGGGGGGCCGCGGTCCACGAGCTCGACGTAGTAGCCGCTCTGCCCCGGCGGGGCCATCTCCGGCGAGAGGTTCGAGTAGCAGCCGACGCGGTAGAAGGGGTGCTCTCGCTCCGGAAGGTAGACCCAGTGGTGGTCCGCGCGCGCCGGCGCCTCCACCGCGACGTCGAGGTAGCGCAGCGGCGTGGCGCGCAGCGCGGCGGCCGCCGCGCCGATCTCGGGCGGCGGCGCGACGAGGAGCCGCACCAGCGCGGGCAGCGGGATCGTGCTCACGAGCACCTCGTAGGGGACCACCCCGCCCGGGAGGTGGACCTCGCGGCGCGCGAGGTCCACGGCCGAAGGCGCGAGGCCGAGCTCGGCCGTGGCGCCGAGCTCGCGGTGCAGCGCGGCCGCCAGGGCACCGATGCCGCGGCGGGGGTAGAGGAAGCGCGCGTTGTAGCCCACCTCTTCGCTCACCAGCCCCACCGCCCCGGCGATCACCTGCTCCACGGTGGGGACGGGCAGGAAGCGGCCGCCCCCTTCAGCCGTGATCTCGTCCGCCGACTCGCCCCAGAGGCGCTCGTTGTACGGGATCATGAAGTGCGCGCTGATCCCGGCGCCGAACCGCTGCTGGCAGAGCTCGGCGAAGCTCCGCGGCGGCGGCCCCGGCGGGGCGCTGCGCGCCGCGAGGAACCCCATTACGCAGTCGTACGCGACCCGTGGCGGCAGTCCGTACGCGTTCGACTGGAATGGGTAGCGGGTGAGCACGCCATGGGAGTAGACGCGGCTCCGCCGCTCGAGCTCGAGGCAGTCGTCGCCGAGCCAGCCGAGCACGCGCCGGCGCAGGGTTTCGTCGCGGAGGTGGAGCACGTGTCCGGTGAGGTCGAAGCGGAACCCCCGCACCTCCCGGGTGCGCGCGTGGCCGCCGACCTCGGTCGACCGCTCGACGAGTCGGAACGGGACCGCGCGATCGCGCAGATGGACGGCGGCGCTCAGGCCGGTGAGCCCCGCACCGAGGATCAACACGGGGGGGCCGGCCGCGGCGGTCATCCTCGCGGCCGGTCCTCTACCACCCGCGCGGTGCGGTCGTCACGCGGGAGCGTCAGTGGGCCGCGCTCCAGTCTGGCCCGACGCCCACGTCGACCACCAGGGGGACCGCCAGGTCGATCACCCCCTCCATGGTCCGCCGGATGGCCGCGCGGGCGGCCTCGGCCTCCGCCACGGGGACCTCGAACACCAGCTCGTCGTGGACCGTTAGCACCATGCGCGCGCCGGGGGTCGGGGGGGAGGTGAAGGCGATCATGGCGAGCTTGAACAGGTCCGCGGCCGAGCCCTGGATGGGCATGTTCATGGCGATGCGCTCGGCGGCGAGCCGCTGCGCGCGGTTGGCGCTGCCGATGTCGGGCACCCGGCGCCGCCGGCCGAGCATGCTGCGGACCGCCTCGCCGGCCCGCGCGCTCTCGAGCGTCCGGTCCATGAAGCGGCGCACGCCGGGGTAGCGGCGGTAGTACGCGGCGATGAAGCTCGAGGCTTCGGCGCGCGAGATGCCGAGGCTCTTGGCGAGGCCGAGGTCGCCCTGGCCGTAGATGATCCCGAAGTTCACCGCCTTGGCCCGGCGCCGTAGCTCCGGGGTCACCCCCGCCTCGTCGACATCGAACACCTCCATGGCGGTGCGGGTGTGGATGTCCTGGCCCCGGCGGAAGGCGTCGATCAGCACCGGATCGGAGGACAGGTGGGCGAGGATCCGCAGCTCGATCTGCGAGTAGTCGGCGCTCACCAGGGTGTGCCCCGGGGGCGCCACGAACGCGGCGCGGATCTGCCGCCCGAGCTCGCTGCGGACGGGGATGTTCTGCAGGTTCGGGTCGCTCGAGGACAGGCGACCCGTGGCGGTCACCGCCTGCTCCCAGCAGGTGTGGATGCGGCCCGTGAGGGGGTTCACCAGCGTCGGGAGGGTGTCGACGTAGGTCCCCTT
This sequence comes from uncultured Polyangiaceae bacterium, assembly GCA_964454025.1. GTDB lineage: Bacteria > Myxococcota_A > Polyangia > Polyangiales > Polyangiaceae > JAFGBI01. The sequence continues at coordinate 60,113 of CAYVRP010000009.1, forward strand.
GAGCTTGTGGAGCTGACGCAGCTCGAGCACCACCCGCGGCAGCTCGTGCTGGTCGCTCAGCGCCTCGAGGGTCTCGGCGTCCGTCGAACGGGACGTCTTCGTGCGCTTGATCGGCTTGAGCGCCAGCTCGTCGAACAGGATCCGTTCGAGCTGGCGCGGCGAGTGCACGTTGAAATCCCGGCCCGCGACGCGGTGGGCCTCCTGCTCGAGGCGCGCGAGCTCGGCGTCGATGTGGCGGGCGAGGCCGCGGAGGCGGTCACGATCCACGAGCACGCCGTCGAGCTCCATCCGCGCCAGGATCCGCGTCAGGGGCAGCTCGACGCGCTCGTACAGCTCCGTGAGGCGCTCCTCCGCGAGCCGCGGCTCGAGGCGATCGGCGAGGTCGAGCAGCAGCGGCGCCCGGCCGCCCACCAGGCGGGCGAGGGTCGGCACCGGTACCCCCTCGAGATCGACGCGGTGACCCCGGGCCGCGCGCGCGATCTCGGCGCGGGTGGTGGGCGTGACGCCGAGCTCGCGGTGGCAGAGCGCCTCGAGATTGTGCGGCGCCTCCGGATCGAGCAGGTAGCTCATCAGGAGCGTGTCGTGGCGCGGCGGTCCGAGGCCGAGCCCCACCGCCCTCAGGTGCACCTCGGCTCGCTTCGCGTCGTGCAGCACCCGCGCGGGGACCGGCGCCTCGAGCAGCCGGGCGAGCGCCGCGCGCACGCCGGGCGCGGGCCCGTGTTCGGTCGCTCCGGGGTCCGCGCCCCCGAGCGGCACGAAGTAGCCGCGTCCCGGCTCGAAGGCGATCCCGATTCCGGCCAGGGCCACCCCGAGGCGCGCCTCGCGGACGGGCTCCACGGTCAAGGCGAGCCGCGGCGCCGCGAGGGCGCGCGCCACGAGCGCGTCGAGGCTGGCCGGGTCGTCGATGACGGTCACCTCGGGCGCCCCCGCCGCGCCGGTGGCGCGGGCCGGGCTCGCGGTTTCCACCCCGCTCGGGGCGGGGGCCGGGGGGGCGGGCTCCTCGGCCTCGTCCAGGGCGGCGAGCAGCCGCGAGAAGCCGAGCTCGGCGTACAGGGCGCGGAGCCGGGCCCGATCCGGTGGTCCTGGCCGGAGCCGGTCGAGATCGGGGTCGATCTGGGCGTCGGTGCGCAGCGTCACCAGCTGGCGGCTCAGGTACGCCTGCTCGCGGTGCAGCGCGAGCGTTTCGCGGAGCTTGGCTCGGGGGATCCGGTCGAGCGCCGCGTAGAGCCGGTCGAGCGTCCCGTGCTCGCGGAGCAGATCCCGGGCCGTCTTCGGGCCCACGGTGGGCACGCCCGGGACGTTGTCCGAGGTGTCCCCCATCAGCGCGAGCAGGTCCCCGAGCTGCGCGACCTCGACGCCGAACCGCTCCACGACTTCGGCGGGACCGACGACCCGATCGCGCATGGTGTCCCAGACCAGCACGTCGTCGCCGACGAGCTGCATGAGGTCCTTGTCGCCGCTGACGACGATCACCCGGAGCCGCCGCTCGCGTGCCCGCTGCACGGCCGTCGCGATGAGATCGTCTGCCTCCAGGCCGTCCTGCTGCAGGACCGGGATCGCCAGGGCGTCGATCACGGCCCGGACGCGGGGGAACTGGACCACCAGATCCGCGGGCGGCGTGGCGCGGTTGGCCTTGTACGCGTCGTAGATCGTCTTGCGGAAGCTCGGGCAGGGCGCATCCATCGCCACCGCCAGGCGGCGAGGCCGGCGTTGCCGGAGCATCCGCTCGAGCATCGTGACGGTGCCGTACACGGCATGCGTTGGCTCGCCCGCCGCGTTCGTGAGGGGGGCGAGGGCGTGGTAGGCCCGGAAGACGTAGCCGCTCAGGTCGACGAGGTGGAGGACGTCGTCGGCTCCCGGGTCGAACAGCGGCGTGCCCATGGCCCCCGCTTACCGCCCCCGCCCGAGGGCGGCCAGCCGGGGTCTAGCTTGACGATGGAGGGGGACTGGAGACGAACCCTTCCATCTACCGACAATGGCTCGCAATTGATTACATCTGGGTGACAAGTCGGGTGGGGCGGGGGTGGTAGATGGTCCCCAGGCGCCATGATCCTCGCCCTCGTCCTCGCGTACTTCTTCTGTTTCTCCGTGCTCTGCCTGTTCGGGCTGCACCGGGCCCAGCTCGTCGCGCGGGCCTTCTGGCACCGGCACCGGATCCGGACGATGGCCCGGACGGTGGACGTGCCGGACGACGAGCTGCCGCTGGTGACGATCCAGCTGCCCATGTTCAACGAGGCCACCGTGGCCCGGCGGCTCATCGAGGCCACGGGGCGCATGGACTACCCCCGCGATCGCTTCGAGATCCAGGTCCTCGACGACTCCACCGACGAGACGTGCGGGATCGCGGAGGCGGCCGTGGCCGCTCTGCAGGAGCGCGGGGTGCGCGCCTACTACCTGCGGCGCCCCGACCGCGTCGGTTACAAGGCGGGCGCGCTCGACTTCGGGCTCCGCACCGCGCGCGGCGAGCTGGTGGCGATCTTCGACGCGGACTTCATCCCGCAGCCGAGCTTCCTCCGCTCCGTGGTCGGTAACTTCCGCGATCCCCGCGTGGCGGTCGTCCAGACGCGCTGGGACCACCTGAACCGCGACCTGAACCTGCTCACCAGCGTGCAGGCGCTGATGCTCGACGGGCATCACCTGGTGGAGAACCGGGTTCGCTCGGCGGCGGGGCTCCTGTGGAACTTCTCCGGCACGGGCGGGGTGTGGCGGCGGCAGGCGATCGACGACGCCGGCGGCTGGCAGCACGACACCATCACCGAAGACCTCGATCTGAGCTACCGGGCACAGCTCCGGGGCTGGAAGTTCGTCTACCGCGCGGACGTCCTGACGCCTTCCGAGTTGCCCGAGGACATGTCGGCGTTCCGCGCCCAGCAGTACCGGTGGGCCAAGGGGACGGTGCAGACGGCGCGCAAGACCCTCGGCCGTGTGTTCAGGAGCGAGCTGACGCTGGCGCAGAAGCTCGAGGCGCTGTTCCACCTCACGCCGCACTTCGCCTATCCGTTGATCGTCGCGCTCACGGTGCTGCTCCTGCCGACCGTGACGTTCATGCCGGCGTCCTCGATCGAGGACATGATCCTCGTCGATCTGCCCATCACCGTCGCGACCACCGGGTCCCTGGCCCTGTTCTACGGCCTCGCCAACCTGGCGCAGGGGCGCTCCCTGATGTCGGCGCTGGTGCGGCTCCCCGTGTTGGGGGCGCTCAACGCGGGCCTCGCGCCGAACCAGGCCCGCGCGGTCTGGTCGGGGCTGCGGACCATGGCCGGCGAGTTCGTCCGCACCCCCAAGAAGGGTGAGCGCGCGGGTCGGTACTGGCAGGCGGCCCAGCTCCCCTGGATCGAGATGGTCCTCTCCGCCGTCTCCCTCACCACCGTGGTCGCCGCGTTTCAGCACGGCCACTACTTCGCGGGTCCCTTCGCGGCGCTCTTCGCGGTGGGGTATGCGTCCGTGGCCTACCTCGTCATCTCCGAGCAGGCGATGCGGCGCCGGGCCGAGCGCGGCTCGATCCCGGCGCCCGCCCCGGCGGAGCCCGCGCGCATCGCGCGGGCGGCGTGAGCCATGGGTGGCCCTCCGCGCCGGCCGCGGCGGGGGCGCCACGCGATCGCGCGTGGTGCGGGCGCCGCAGCGCGCCTGGCCGACGGCCGCAGGGCCGACGCGCGCCAGCGTGGCCCAGGGCGCAACGCGACGTGGCCGGCTGGCTCGCGCGGCGGCGCGCGCCACCGGGAGCGGTCGATGGACAACCGAGCCTGACGGGGTACCATCGCCAGTCGGTGCGGCGACGACGCGCGGTCAGCGCGGATCCGGGATGGCGATGGAGTAGGGGAGACCCATGACCAAGGCGGATATCGTGCAGGCGGTCTATTCGCGGCTGGGCGGCTTCTCGAAGAAGGAGTCGGCCGACCTGGTGGATCTGGTCTTCGAGACGCTCAAGGAGACGCTGGGCCGGGGCGAGAAGATCAAGATATCCGGGTTCGGCAACTTCGTCCTGCGCGACAAGCGCCAGCGTCAGGGGCGAAACCCCCAGACCGGCAACCCCATCGTCATCACCGAGCGGCGGGTGCTGAACTTCAAGGCGAGCCAGCTCTTGAAGCAGGCGCTGAACGACCGGCGCGAGGGCGGAGACGACGGCGACGTCGCCCGGGCGCCGGGTCCTTCGGGCGCCAGCCAAGAGCAGTGAGCGGGGCCGATGGACGAGGGCGTGGCGGACCTGCACAAGCTCTACTACCGGATCGGGGAGGTCGCCGGGATCGTCGGCGTCGAGCCGCACGTTCTCCGTTACTGGGAAACCGAGTTTCGGTCGATACGCCCGCAGAAATCGCGCAAGGGGCAGCGGATCTATTCCCGCCGAGACGTGGAGAGGCTGCTTCGGGTCAAGGACCTGCTCTACGTGCAGGGATTCACCATCGCGGGTGCGCGCCGGCGGCTCCGGGAGCCGGGCACCGAGGCCGCGTCCGCGCCCCTCGCCGAGGAGCCCACGGTCGCCGAAATCGCGCCGGTTTCGGCCGCGGCACCCGCGCCCGCGGAGGTGGCCGCGACGGTCATCGCCGCGCGGTGGGCGCAGGCGGTGCGGCAGGGCGATGCTCTGCGCATGACGTTGCGTGACGTCCGCGCGGAGCTCGAGGCGCTCCTCGCCGAGCTCGACGGGGACGCCCCCGCCGATTGATCCTCGTTCGCGCGATGGCCGGGCGTCGTCGCCCCCGCTCCGCGCGGGTTTCGCGCCCTGCGTCGGCGCGCCCCGCGCCCCGGGTGTCCTCCGCGCGACGGAGCACGAAGGGGGCGCGGTGGACGTCGGGCTTCCCTTGACGCCGCGCTCGCCGTGAGGCACCGGGGCACTGGCAAGGCGAGAGGAGCGTCGTCGATGGCTGAGGGACTGAATCGCGTGCTGCTGCTGGGTAACCTCGGGGCCGATCCGGAGCTGAAGGTGACGCCGGGCGGCCAGGCGGTGCTCAAGATGCGCCTCGCCACGACGGAGAGCTACCTCGACCGCAACCGCGTGCGGCAGGAGCGGACCGAATGGCACAACGTGGTCCTGTGGGGGAAGCGCGCCGAAGGGCTGGGAAAATTCCTCACCAAGGGATCCCGCCTCTTCATCGAGGGTGGCCTGCGGACGACGAGCTACGAGGATCGCGATGGCAACAAGCGGTACCGCACCGAGATCGTCGCGAGCAACGTCATTCTGGCCGGGGGGGGCGGGGGCGGCGG
>CAYVRP010000009.1:65321-107698 GCA_964454025.1 uncultured Polyangiaceae bacterium
CCCCCGCCCACACCGGCGGCCCCCCCCGCGGCCCGCCCCCCGCCGCGGGTGGGGCGGGGGGGGGGGGGGGGGGGGGGGGGGGGGGCGCGGCCGCGGCCCCGCGGAGAGCGGACCGCCCGAAGACGACCTCGGAGCCGCCGGCGGCTACGACGGGCCGGAGTACGTGGGGAGCGGACGGGGCGACGACGACGACATCCCGTTCTGATCGCCGCGGCCCGGGGCTGGCGCGGGTCACCCCTGCGCGCGGCGGCGGCTGGGGCCGCTGGTTGCTCTCGGCCGCCGTGCTCGTCGCGCCCGCCTGTCGCTGCAGCGAGCCCGCACCGTCGTCGTCGGTCGCGAGCACGGCGCCGGAGGCCGTGCACCCCGCCCCGGTCGGGGTGCTGGCGGAGATCTTCGTGCCTCGCCCCGCGGTCGTCTGGGCGCGCGCCCAGCCCGTCGTCGAGCAGGTGCTCGGGTTCCGCCCCCTCGGGTTCTCCGCCGTCGCGGTCGAGCTGCTGGGGATCCCGGCGCCCTATGCCCCGCAAGTGACCCTCGAGCGTCCCATCACCGGCGTCGTCGTCGACGCCGCGCCGGTCCGTGTGGTGCTGGCGCTGCCCGTGGGGAGCGGCCGGGAGCTCGTCGCGGCGCTCACCACCGGCAGGTCGCCGACGCACCGCGCGGCGGCCACCACCGATCCCACCGTCGTCGTGCTCGAGCGTCAGGGGGGCGTCGGCGCGCGCGACCTCGCGCTCGGCGTCACTGGCAACGCGCTGCTCGTCGGCGAGCGCGCCGAGGATCTGCCGCGCTACGGCCCCTACGCGGCGCGCACGCTCGGCCGAAGAGCGATGCCGCGCGGTCCGATCGAGATCGTGGTGCCTCATGCGGCGCTCGAGCCGCTGCTGTCCCGCCGGATCGGGGAGCGCTGGGTGAGCGAGCGGGAGCGGCTCCAGCAGCTCGACCGGCAGAGCCGCGCCGCGCACGGGGGCCGGGACCCCGACTTCGCGGAGCCCACCGCCGCCATCGAGATGCTGGACGGGCTGGTCGCGTCGGTGCGCGGCTGGATCGGGAGCGCCGAGGAGATCCGATTCACCATCGACCTCGGCCCCGAGCGCCTGGAGCGCGGGGCCGAGCTGGTGCCCGCCGCGAGCGGCGCGGCGCGGGATCTGGTCGGGGGGCTGCCCGTCGGGGACGCGCGGGCGCTGCTCACCCTCCCGCACGGGGTGGACGCGGCCCTGACCTTCCGCTCGACGCGGGCTGCGCGCGACCGGCAGGCGGCGGCGCTGGTCGCGGGGTTGGCGCGCCTCTTCGGTCCGCGGCTCGCGGGCGCCGATCGCGCCCTCCTCGAGCGGGCCGCGACGGGGCTGGCGCAGGCCACCGGCGATCGGCTCGCGGTCGGGGTGCTCCCCGGCGGGGCGGGGCCGGCGTTCGTGGCGCAGACGGACGCCGCGGATCCCGCGGCCTTCGACGGGGCGCTCCGGGCGGTGCTGCGTACGACCGAGGTGACCGCGCTGGTCGAGCCGCTGTCGGCCTTTCTCGGGCAGCCGGCGGCGGCGATCGAGCGAGCGCCGGTGCCGGGCGCGGAGCTGTCGGCGACGCGAGTCCGGATCGCGTTCGTGCCGCGCTCGCAGACGATCGCGCCGGCGCCCCGCGCCGAGCTCTGGTGGGTCGCCGCCGACGGGCGGGGGCACGTGGCGCTCGGAGCGGACGGCGGGGCCGCGCTCGCGCGGTCCCTGCGGGCCGGAGGCGCTGCCGAGGCCTCGCTCGGCGCCGACCCGCGCGCGGCCGCAGCCGTGGAGCGGGCGGGCCGCGAGGTCACGGCCGCGGCGCTCCTCGCGCCGCGCCGGGTGGGGATCTCGGTGGCGGAGGGGGCCACGCCAGGGCCGCTGCTCCTCACCTTCGGGCGCGGCGAGGGCCGGCTCCGGTTGCGCGGGGAGGTCGATGCGGTCGTGTTCGCCGAGCTGGCCCGCCGCGCGACTGCCCCCGGGCCCGGCCGGTGAGGAGGACGGCGCTGCGTCCCGGGGGCAGGCTCCAGGAGCCTGGCGCGAGGGCCTTGCGCTCCCCGGCCAAACCGGGGACCGTGGGCACCGCCGATGGCGGGAGCACCCCGGGACGTCACGCTGGACTTCGTCCTCGCGCTGCTCGCGGCTACGGTCGCGGTCACCTGCGCGACCAGCGGGGAGCTCGGCCTCCCGCTGCGGGAGCCACCCCAGGCGCCGTCGACCCTCGCGGGCACGGCGGCCAAGGTCGCGCCGAGCGACTCGGTGCCGCGCGCCTCGGAGGCGGCACCTGCCGCGCCGCCGGTGTCGCCCCCGAGCTCGAGCGCCGGCGAGGTCGCCCCCGCCGCGGCACCCCCGCCGTGGCGCGCCACCTTCGAGGCGCTCAGGACCCACGACCGAGCGGAGTCGGTGCACGTCGTGTGGCTCGGCGACTCGCACACGGCAGCCGACTTCTGGACGCAGGCGGTGCGGGCCGAGCTGCAGGCGCGCTACGGTAACGGGGGACCGGGGTTCCTGCGCCTCGGGATCAGCCCCTATCGCCACGGGCGCGCGCGGGTTTCGACGACCGGTCAATGGCGGCGTGTCCCGTCCGCGCCGGCCCGCGTGACGCCCACGGGGGACGGCGTCTTCGCGCTCGGCGGGATGCGCGCGGAGCCGATCAGCGCCGACGCGCGGGTGACGGTGGAGCTCTACACGACCGCCGTGCGCGACGAGGCGCGGTGGGATCTGTCGTTCCGCTTCCCCCAGCCGAACGCCTCCTTCACGCTCGAGCTGGACGACGCGCCCCCCGTGGTCGTCGACGCGCGTGACGGCCACGGCGCGGCGGTGCGGCACCTCCAGGTCACGGGGCGGGCGGGCGGCGAGCTCAGCCTGGGGCGCTTCGTGGGGCCGGTCGAGCTCTTCGGCGTGACGGTAGAGGGGGCCGGGCCGGGCGTGGTCCTCGACACCATCGGCATCGACGGCGCCCGCATCGGCACCGTGCTCGCCTGGGACGAGCCCACCTTCGTCGCCGAGCTCCGGCGGCGCGCTCCGGATCTCGTCGTCCTCGCCTTCGGCACCAACGAGGTGTTCGCGGAGGAGGACGTCGCGCGCTACGCCGATCAATACGCCCGGGTGATGGCGCGGGTGCGGGCCGCCGCTCCCGCCGCCGGGTGCGCGCTGCTCGGCCCCACCAACGTGCCGGGGCGTGACGGCCCGGACGGGCGCGTGCTCGCCATCGATCGGGTGCAGGCGCGCGCCGCCGCCGCGGCCGGGTGCGCGTTCGTCAGTCTCCACCAGCTGATGGGGGGGGAAGGGTCGTTCCGGCGCTGGGCGCAGGCCACGCCCCCGCTCGCCGCGGAAGACGGGGTACACCTGCTCCAGGCGGGCTACGAGCGACTGGCGCACGACGTGGTCGAGCTGCTCGTCGGCGCGCCGTGAGGGGGCGAGCGCGTGGCGGCGCCTCGCCGCGGTCGCTCAGGGGTCAGGGGCGGCGAGGTAGGCCTTGAAGCCCTGCATCAACCCGTGGAAGATCCAGCTCGCGAGCACCTCGGAGCCGCTGCCCGTCGGGTGCGTCAGATCGGCCTGGCCCAGGCCTCGCTCGACCCAGGCCGCCATCGAGCCCGCGCCGCCCATCGCCGCATAGGTGTCGAAGAAGGCGCAACCCACCTCGGCGGCCGCGCGGCGCTGCTCCGCGACGATGGCCGGGATGACGGGCATCGTCTGCAGCGCTTCTCCGCGCTTCTCCGCGCGGTCCATGGCCCCGATGACCAGGCAGCCCGCGCCGGGGAGCGCCCGCTTGCCCTGCTCGAGCACGAGCTTCATCGTCCGGTGGTACTCGACCATGGGGTAGGCGAACCCGTCGCCACTCTCGTTCGCCCCGAACTGGTAGACGAGCAGATCCGGGTGCCGCCAGCGGAGCTGCTCGGCCCAGTGCGCGTCGTCCTGCTGGTCCAGGAAGCGGATGCGGGCGCCTTGGATCCCGATCGCGTCCAGGACCACGCCCGGCCCGTCCCGCTCCATGACCACCCCGAACGCGCGCGTCGTGCCCGAGGTCGTCATCACCTCGAGCTCGTGCGGGCCGTCGGGGACCCGAACCTCGCGGCGGGCGACTGCCACCCGCTCGGCGGCGGTGTCGATCAGCTCGACGGGCCGCCCGTCCACGGACAGCTGCATCCGGCCGCCGCCTGGCTGGGCGAGGTAGAGGACCTCGAACCGCGATACGGCGCGGCCGAAGGTCCCGGTGCGGGCGGTTCCGAAGCGAGCCCGCGACCCCGGCGGCGCGCGGAAGGAGACGCCGCCGAGGCCGTACAGGCCGTCTTCGGCGTAGGGCCCCACGATGCGGCTCACCAGCCACCCGCTCGAGGAGAACCGGTAGACGTCGTTGTGGAAGTAGGCCGGCCATGGGTTGGCCAGGAGCATGAAGCCATGACCGGCGTCGCCGAAGTGCCGCTGGAGCTTCCTGCGGAGCGTTCCGGAGACGTAGTCGCTGGTGATGAGCGAGTCACCGAAGTGCGCGACGCGCGTGATGGCGCCGGCCTCGCGTCGTGACGTGCGGGCGAGCGCCTCGTAGAACCCCCGCAGCCCGACGCCGCCGGGATCCGTGATGGGCACCGGCGGCGCCTGCACGTCGATCGCGAGCTCCGGCGTCTCCGTCCTGGCGATAGGGCCGCGCCGGCTCCGCGGCAGCTCGACCTGCTCCGGCTGCGCGAGCTCCGGACGGTCCTCGGTCGGCGCGTCGAGGCGGGCCTCGCCGACCGACGCCGAGGCGGCGGCCATCGGCGGGGCCTCCGGCGGCGGCGCGCCGTCAGTGCGCCAGAACTCCAGGGTCGGCCAGCGCTCGAGGATCGCGAGGAGCGCCGCCACCAGCAGCATCGCGAGGGCGGGGCGGGAGAGCAGCGCGACGGTGGGGCGGGTGATGGTCGGACCGCGGACGGCGATCGCGGGGCCGTCCTTCTCGGCAGCGGTCGTCCTGGGCGCGGGGGTCGCCGCGGAGACGGACGGACCGCGGGCGTTCACGTCGGGGTTCACGGGATGCGCTCGGGGGGTCAGGCGGCCCGCCCCGGTGGGGGGGAGCCAGCGGTCGAGGACGGCGGTTGAAGCCGGGGCGCGCGCGGACTCGCCGCGGGATGTCCGAGCGCGGCGGTCAGTTGCTGCAGGAGGCGTCGTTGTGCTGGCGGCAGAGCGCGCGCAGGATGCGAAGGTCCTTCTCGGTGGCGAGGTTGGCGGACTTCTTCGCCTTGAGGGCGGCGATGGTGCGAAGCTGCGTCGCTCGGTCCCCCGCGGTCGCGCTGGTCCGGCCGCCGCTGCTGGCCGGTGGCTTCTCGGTCGCCTCGGCGGTAGGTTCGGCGGTCGCGACCGGCGGCGGGGTCGCGGGGGTGGCGCTCCGGCCCATCACCGGCGCGGCGGACCCGGTTCGGTTGAGGGTCGCCGTCGCGGGCGCCGCGGCGGCGACGGCGGAGGTCGCGCGCGGCAGCTCGCTCACGTCGACCCCGCCGGAGTCGAGCGTGTTGAGCTCGGCGAGCGCCCGGCTCCGGCGCTCGGAGTCGACGGTTTCGGTGTCCTTGATGAGCTGCAGGAGCGCGCGCTTGCGGTCGCGATCCTCGCTCTCCTGGGCCTGGCGGAAGAGGTTGTCCGCCCACGCCGCCTCGATGGCGCGAAAGGGCGCCGAGTCGCGGGCGTTGCTCGTCTCGGGGATCCGGCTGGTGATCTGGGCGTGCGCCGCCTCGAGCTGCCCCTCGTTCATCAGCGTGGTGGCCTCGTTCAGGATCGACACCGCGCTATCGCTCTCGCTGGCTACGGGCGCCGGTGGCGGCGGCTGGCGGGAGCCGGTGGCGACCACCACGACGGCCAGGAGCAGCCCGAACACCAGCACCCCGGCGATGGCCGCGACGCGGGCCGGCGAGAAGAACCCTCGACGCGGCGGCTCGACGACGTCCGCGCTCGACGGGCTGTGCGCCTCGGCCGTCGCGGCGCCGGCGGTGATCTGGCGCCGCGCGTCGAGGCCGGGGCGATAGTACATCCCGCCCGGGATGTACTTGAGGACGATGTCGCCGAGCTCGATGGTGTCGCGCGCGTCGAGCAGCGCGCGGTCCATCTCGACCCCGTTGATGCGGATCCCGTTGGCGCTCCCGCGATCGATGAGCTCGTACCGGCCGTCGGCGATGGCCACGATCTCGGCGTGAACCCGGCTGACCGAACCGTGGTTGATGGCCAGGTCGCACTCCTCGCCGCGGCCGATGAGCAGGTTCTTGCCCACGATCGGGTACTCGGCGCCCGGCGTCGGACCGACCAGCATCACCAGGCGGTCGGTCTGGGCGGCGGACCCCGACGATCGAGGGAGCTGCGGCACCGTGTTCGCGTGGGATCCGACCGCCTCGATCGGCGCGGCCGCCTCGTCGAGCACCTCGAGTCGGTAATCCCCGAGCTGGATGAGGTCCTCGTGAGCGAGCGGGCGCGGGTCCGCGACGCGGACTCCGTTCACGTAGCAGCCGTTGTAGCTGCGGTGGTCCTCGAGAACCCAGCCATCCGCCACCCGCCGGATCACCGCATGGCGCCGCGAGATGTTCCGTTCGGTCAGACGGATGGTGTTTTCCTGCGCGCGCCCGATGGAGTATTCGTCACGGACGAGGTTGACCACCGTCTTGTGGCCTTGGTCGTCCTCGATCGAGAGCTTCCACATGGGCTGAAGCCGCGGGTCCGGTCCCGGGGCGCCTGCCGTCCGGCGCGACCCGTGGGGCTGCTCGACAGTCGCACGATTTCTGGTCCGATTCCAGACGGAGAGCCGGATCGCGGGCCTGGATCAGCGGCCGAATCGCGGGCGAAGGGGGCGTCGTCCGCGCCGACGAGGCGCTCTCCCGAGAGCGCGGGCGCCTCGGCCGCGCGTCCCGGGTGGAGGGAGCGTACCGTGCGCGCTAGGGCGCGGGCGTGGGTCCACCGGTCATGCTCGCCAGCGCGAACAGCGCGTCGTGCACGAGAGGTCGGGCTGCGCGCAGGCGCACGTTGTCACGGCTCGGACACACCCGATTGGCGAGCAGGACGGTTACCGCCCGCGTGGCGGGGTCGCACCAGAAGCTGGTGCCGGTGAAGCCGAGGTGACCGAACGTGTCGGCGCTGGCGCGGGTCCCGGCGGCCGAAGCGCCCGGTGACCGCCCGTCGAAGCCGGCGCGCAGGCTGCCGCCGGGGCGGGGCGCCACCAGCCGGCGGATCCAGGGCGGCTCGAGCCAGCCGGAACGTCCGGAGAGAGCGTCCAGCACCGCGGCGCCGAAGCGCGCCACGTCGGCGGCTGTGCCGAAGAGGCCGGCATGTCCGGATAGACCATGGCCGCTGAGCGCCCATGCGTTGTCGTCGTGGACGACGCCACGCAGGGTCCCACCGCGCCACGGCACGTGCTCCGTGGGGGCGACCCGCGCCCGGAACCCGGGTGTGGAGCGCCACCACCGGCGCGCGGACGCCACGGAGAGCCCGAGCGGCTCCGACACCTGCTCCGCGATCACCGCGTCGAGGGGCCGGCAGAGGACCCGCTCGATCGCCAGGCCCAGGAGGAGGTAACCGAGGTCGCTGTAGGTAGGCGGGCAGCCCCCCTCGGTCGGGGGCCCGGCGCAGTCCCGCTTGCGGGCGCGGGCCGCGCGCAGCACGGCGTCGTCCAGGCGGGGCGCGCGGCGTGCCAACAGCGGCCGATAGAGCTCGACGTGCGGCTCGAGCCCCGCGCGATGGGCGAGCAGGAGCTCGAGCGGCGCCGCGCCGGTCGCGGTGCCCCGGAGCTCGGGGAGGCACGCCGAGAGCGGCGCCTCGAGCTCGAGCGCCCCGGCGGCCGCGAGGCGAACGGTCGCGGCGGCGACGAAGGGCTTGGTGAGCGAGGCGAGATCGAACGGCGTGTCAGGGGAGGTCGGGCGGGTGCGCGCGAGATCCAGGAAGCCCGCCGCGCCCACCGCGATCGTCCAGGCCGCGCCCGCGCCGGACGCGGTGGCGACGGCGGCCGCCGGGGCTGCGCCCGCGCGGATGACGTGCTGGTCCGCGATCACGTCGAGCCGCGGCGCGCGCGGGGCAGGGGGGAGAGCGGTCGCGGACACGGTGACGGTCGGGGGGGCGTTTTTGACCCGTGGGCGGCGGAGCGGCTATGCTGGCCGGCGGAGCGCGCTGGGCGACGCGTAATAATAGATAGATGGCCGAGTATGCATGGGAGGCGAGGACCCGGGCGGGTGAGGTGCGCCGGGGCAAGATGGAGGCGGAGGACGAGAACGCCGTCAACACCCGCCTGCGTGCCCAGAACCTGACCCCGGTCAAGGTCAAGCGCCGCCGCAGCTTCAACCTCAGGCTCGGGTCCGGGGTCACGACGAAGGACCTGGTCACGTTCACTCGGCTCTTCGCCACCATGATCGACGCGGGGTTGCCGCTCGTCCAGTGCCTCGACATCCTGGCGAGCCAGCAGTCGAACGCCGTCTTCGCGGCGGTGCTCAAGGACATCAAGAGCCACGTCGAGCAGGGATCGAGCTTCAGCGACGCGCTGCGCCGGCACCCCAAGGTCTTCGACGAGCTGTTCGTCAACCTGGTCCAGGCGGGCGAGGTCGGTGGCATCCTCGACACCATCATGAATCGCCTCTCGGTCTTCCTCGAGAAGCGGCAGAAGCTCATCTCGCAGGTCCGGGGCGCGCTGGTCTACCCGGCGGTGGTGGTGTTCATCGCGGCTGGTCTGATGACGGTGATGCTCACCTTCGTCATCCCCGCGTTCGAGAACATGTTCAAGGAGTTCGGCGGCGGGAAGGACGCGCTGCCGTGGATCACGCGGATGGTGATCGCGACCTCGGCCGGCTTCATCTCGAACCTGCCCATCATCATCCCCGCGGTGGTCGGCACCGTCTTCGGCGTGTCCTACGCCTACCGGACGCGGGCGGGGAAGTTCTTCATCCACCGGCTCCAGATCACGCTCCCCGTCATCGGACCCACGTTCCGCAAGATCGCGGTGGCGAGCTTCACCCGGACGCTGGGGACGCTCCTCCAGTCCGGCGTGCCCATCCTCGACGCCCTGGACATCTGCGCGCGCACCTCGGGCAACGTCGTCATCGAGCAGGCGCTGCAGGGGGTCCGGCAGCAGATCAGCGAGGGGAAGAACATGGCCGAGCCCCTGGCGGCGTCCAAGGTCTTCCCGGACATGGTCGTCCAGATGATCGGCGTGGGCGAGCAGACGGGTGCGCTCGATCAGATGCTCGGCAAGGTGGCCGACTTCTACGAGGAGGAGACGGACATCGCCGTGGCCGCCCTGATGAGCATGCTCGAGCCGATCCTGATGGCGGGCGTCGGGGGCGTGGTCGGGGTCGTGATGATCGCGATGTACCTGCCGATCTTCTCCCTCGCCGGCAACATCAAGGCCGACTGAGCCGGGTGCGGTCGTGGTTTCGCTGGGTGTCTCCGAGTCGACCCCGGAGATCCCGCTCGCGCGCCGCATCGCGGTGCTCACCGGCGCGCGGCTGGTATTCCTGACCGTCCTGCTGGCGGCGCTGATCATGCTCTACGGGCCGCGCCGCCTCGACGCCGAGGGGGTGACGGTGCGCGTGGCGACGCTCACGCTGGCCATCGCCTACGCGCTGGCCGCCGTCTACGCCGCGGTGCTGCGCACCGGGCGCTGGCTGCGGCCGCTCGCCGACGTGCAGACGGTGCTCGACCAGGCCACCTGGACCGTCATCGTCTACCTCTCGGGAGGCGCGACCAGCGGCGCGATGTCGTTCTACGGGCTCACGTGCGTCTCCGCGGCCGCGCTGACGGGGCTCCGGGGCGCCTCGATCGCGACCATCGCGGCCATCGCCATGTTCGTCCCCACGGCCGTCGGGCTCGGGCTCGGCTGGTTGCCGCCGCCGAGCGACCAGCCCCCCGACGCCTACCTCTTGGGGCGCATGGAGCTTGCCTACCACGTGTCGCTCAACGCGCTGGTCCTCGTGGTGGTGATGCTCCTGTCGGGCTACCTCGCCGAGCGCTTGCGACTCACGGGGGGGCAGCTCGTGGCCGCCGAGGTGCGGGCCGCGGAGGCCGAGCGCCTGGCCTTGCTCGGTCGTCTCGCCTCCGGGTTGGCGCACGAGATCCGCAACCCGCTGGGTGCCATCGCGGGCTCCATCCAGCTCCTGCGCGGCAGCCCGGGGCTCTCTCGAGAGGATCGCCAGCTGTGTGACCTGGTGAGCCGCGAGGCGGCGCGGCTCGACGAGCTGGTCAGCGACATGCTCGATCTCTCGCGCCCACGCCCGCTCGAGCGGCAGCTCTTCGATCTGGCGACCCTGGCGCGGGAGGTCGTCGCCTTGTCGGGGCGCTTCGGGCGGGCCGCCACCGACGTCGAGGTGGTGTACGTCGGCTGCGAGCGGGCCATGGTCCACGCGGATCCGTCCCAGCTCCGGCAGCTCATCTGGAACCTCGTGCGCAACGCGGTCCAGGCGAGCGGCTCGGGGGACGTCGTCACCGTCGGCGTCGAGAAGCAGGGCAACACGGTGCTGCTCAGCGTGGAGGACGAGGGCGAGGGCATCGAGCCCGGCACTGCCGACCGGATCTTCGACGCCTTCTTCACCACGCGCTCGCACGGCACCGGCGTCGGCCTGGCCGTCGTCAAGCGCATCGCCGACGATCACGGCTTCAGCGTCGAGGTCCGGAGCGGCACGGGCCGGGGTGCCGTCTTCGGCGTGCGGGCGCCGGCGCCGGGGCCGTCGCTGGCGGAACCGGCGCCGCCGGCGGCCGACCGTGCGCAATGACCGTGGCCGGCTCTTCACGCCTGACCGGGCGGCGCCGCTGCCGACCGGGGCGCTCCAGCCGGGACCTCGGCGTCGAGATCACGCGGATTTCTCTGGCGTCGGGCGTTATTTGCGCCAGGGAGTGAAGCTCTGGCACCCCTCTTGCGTACAACGGTTTGCCGGCCACACTCCGGCGAAGGTCGATTATGATCGGGCCGTTGGGCCGACACTGGGAACACCAAGCCATGCGCGAGCGACTCCGCCACCTCCTCACCTGGGCCGCCCTCGTCGTCGCCGTCCTGCTCAGCCCCACCGCCCTGGCGGCGACCGCCGCCGAGGCTCGGCAGTTCGTCAAGGACCAGCAGGTCAAGCTGATGGACCTGGTGCGCAAGGGCGCCAACGCCGACGTCGACCGGGTCTTCGGGGACACGCTCGACTACGACGCCATCGCCAGGGATTCCCTCGGCGACGACTGGAACGGCCTGAAGGCCGCGCAGCAGCAGCAATTTCGCTGCCTGCTCGAGCGGCTGGTCGCTCGCGCCTACCACCGCGACCTCAAGCGGACGCTCGACTACGCCATCACGTTCGAGGAGAAGGTCGAGGAGGTCCCCGGCAAGGGCTTCCTGGTGAAGTCCGTGGTGAAGAGCCGGACCAACGCCCGCGAGGACCCGGTGTCCATCGCCTACGTCGTGCAGTGGAATGGCGAGCGGTGGCGCGTCCGGGACATCGTGACGGAGGGGTCGAGCATGGGGGGCAGCTACGAGGCGCAGTTCCGGCGGCTGCTCAAGCGCAAGGGCTTCGAGGAGCTCATCCGGAAGATGGAGGAGAAGCTGGGGGCGGTGGAGTCCGCCGCCTGCCGCGACCCGCGCCCGGCCGGCTGAGCCACCCCCTGGGCCACGGAGTTGCCCCCGGCGGCGGCGCTTTGGGTACGATCGCGGGTGCGTGGCCTCCACCAACGCTGAGCCGGTCGCACCGGTCCGTGCAGCGGCCTCTCCGGCTCGGGGCGGAGAACCGCCGCGGGTGCCGCTGCGGCTCTCCGTGACCCGGGGCGTCCTCGGGCTGGAGCTCTACGAGCCGGTGGAGCTCGACCCCATCCGGGTGGAGGAGCTGGCCTTGACGCTGCCGGGGCTGACGTTCCCGGTGGATCTCAGCGGGGGGGTGCCGGTGTTCCGGCACCGGCGGGGACATCTGGTGCGGCTCGAGCTGTCGGTCGATCAGGCTCGGCTCGCCGCCTGGCTCGCGCCCCGCCTCCGCGCGACCCTGCAGGGACCCGCCGAGGTCCGTGTCTGGGGGATGGAGGCTGGCCTCGGCGTCGGGCTGAGCGGTCCGAGCGCGGCGCTCGCGTTCGAGCTGCTCTGGGTTCCCGTTGACACCGCCGTGCGGTTCGTGATCGCCAACGCGCGGGGCGCCGGGCTCCCGGGGCCCGCCCTCGCCCACGTCCTGCACGCCCTGGACTCGAGCCTCGGCGCGCGAGCGGAGCGGCGGGGGCGAGTCGTCTCGCTCCCGCACGCGGCGCGCGCCCTGCTGCGACAGTTGCTTCCCCTCGCCGGGGCGCGGGTGCCGGACGTGCGCGGGGTGCGTCCCGGGGCGCTCACCTGCGATGGCGACCGCCTGGAGCTCGCCTTCGACGAGGCGGTGCTCCCCGCCCCGGTCACCGAGGCGGCCTGCCGCGCCCTCGAGCTTGCGGCCCTGACCGCCGACGCCGATGACGCGCTGGCCGAGGGGCGCCTCGCCGCGGCTCGAGCGGGCTACGTCGCCGCGCTGGAGCAGGCGCCCCGTCACCCGGAGGTTTCACGGCTCGTCGCCGAGATCGATCTCGCTCACGGCGAGCGCTGGGAGAGCGCGCTGGGCCTGCTGGTCGACGCCGGCACGGCGATTCACGCCGGCCCCGTGGCGGCCGAGCTCCTCGCCGCCGTCGGGGATCGGGAGGGCGCCCGGGAGGCCCTCGCCGCGGCCATCGCCCGGGAAACCTACGGACCCGTCGCCGCGCGCCTCGGTCTGCGGCTGGCGGAGCTCAGCGACGACATGGCGAGCCGCATGACGGCGCTGGACGAGGCGGTTGCGCGCGCGCCCGCGCTCGAGGACACGCGCTGGGCGCGCCTCGAGGCGCGCCTCGCGCTCGGTGACGTCTCCGGCGCGGCCGGGGACGCCGCGCCCCTCGCGGCCGCGGCCCGGGGTGCCCGCGCGCGGCACGCCGCCTGTCGCCGGGCCGCCACGGCGTTCGCCGGCGCCGGCTACGCCCGCCAGGCCGGGCAATGGTTCGAGCGCGCGCTCCGCTACGTCGGCGACGATCCCTTCGCCACCGCCGGTCTCGGTCGCGCGCTGGTGGCGGCTGGACGGGCAGCGCGCGGCGTGACGCTGCTCGAGCGTGCGATCGAGCTCGGCAGCGAGCAGGGCGACGGGGATCCGGACGCGCCGCTCGACCTCGCCCGGCTCCTGGCCAACGAGTACCGCGATCTGCCCGCCGCCATCGCGCGCGTGCGGACCGTCACCGCCGCCAGCTCGCGGGTGGTGGAGGCCAGGGCGCTCGAGGCGCGCTGGCGGGGCGCGCTCGGGGATCTGGCCGGCGCCTCCCTCGCCCACGCGCGCACGCGGGACGCGATCGAGCTGTCCTTGCGGCACGACCCGACCTGGGCGGCGTGGCTGCTCGACGCCGCGCGGTTCGAGCGGGACGTCCAGCGCGATCCCTGCGCGGCCGAGCGGCACCTGATGGTGGCGCTCCGGGGCGCCCCCCAGGACGAGGCGGGCCAGCGGGCGGTCCGCGAGGGGGCGGCGGTGACCGCGCGCCTCCGGCGCCAGCAGTTCGCACCCGCGGTCGCCGCGGATCCCGCGGGCGCACCGGCGCCGGGCGAAGACGGCGCGGGAGGGGCCGTCGCCGCGCCCGCCACCCCCGGCGACGTCGCGCGACCACCCGCCGCGGACTCGCGGATGGGGCTCGCGCCGCCGGCCGCGGAAGAGCCCGACGACGCCCTCGCGGAGGAGGTCCGCGGCGAGATCTCCCGCCTCGAGGCGGCGGTTCGGGCGGCCCCCGACGACGAGGACGCGGCGCTGCGGCTGGCCGAGCTCCTCGAGCGCGAGGGGCGCGACGCGGAGCTCTTCGCGTTCGTCTCGGCCCGACTCGAGGACAGCGGCGAAGCGGAGCGAGCGCGCTGGCTGCCCATCGCCAGCGCCGCCGCGGAGCGCCTCGAGCGCGCCGCGAACGGGGCCGGTCGCGCCGAGGAGGCTGCGCTCTACGCGGCGTTCCGGCAGCGGCTCGGCTCCCCCTGACGGCGCCGGGAGGCTCACTGCCGCGGGGGTGAGAAGGCGCCCACGCCGATCTCGCCCGCGGCCCACAGGCGGCCGCCTTCGTCGTCCCACGCGAGCGCGACCAGGCGCGCGCCTCTGGCCTCCGGGTCCGAGGCGCTCATGCGCGCCACCCGCAGCGGACGCTCCTGGTCCAGATCGAGGAACACGAGGTCGGTCGCTTCGTCCGCCTCGGCGTAGAGCGCGAGCCAGGCGGCGGGTCTACCAGCGAGGCGACCGACCGCCAGGGCGGTAGCGCCCGCGAGCCCCGGGAGATGGCGGAAGTTGGCGCCACCGTCGGTGGAGAGGGCGACCCCGAGTTCCGCGTTCGACACCAGCACGCAGCTGTCCACGCCAGCGATGAGCGGCCCCTCCCCCGCGCAGAGCGGCGCTGCGAGCGGCGGGAACGGACGGCCGATCCAGTTCGATCCATCGTGGGAGCCACGGGCCAGGAGCATGCCCGTGGCCGTGCGCACCAGCGCCAGGGGCGAGTCCGTCCCGCCGCTCAGCGCCACCACCTTCCCGCCCAGATCGAGGCGTTTCCATCGTTGGCCAGCGTCGTCGCTCCTGAGGAGCGCGCCGTTGCTGGCGCGGGCGATGACGGCGGCGGTGAG
Organism: uncultured Polyangiaceae bacterium; assembly: GCA_964454025.1. GTDB lineage: Bacteria > Myxococcota_A > Polyangia > Polyangiales > Polyangiaceae > JAFGBI01. Next base: position 79,881 of record CAYVRP010000009.1, read on the forward strand.
GCCGCCCGCGAGGGTGCAGAGCTCGAGCGTCGCTGTGGAGCCGGTTACCCCGGCCGCGGCTCGCCAGCCCTCGCACCGGGTCACCGCCCCGTCGCGACCGACGCGGAGGACCGGACCCCCGGCCGTGACTGCGAGCGCCATGGTCGGCGCGGGGCCGACGAGGGCGAGCGAGGTGACGCGGGCGTCGGCGAGCGCGCGTTCGGGCGCGGCGCGAGGCGTCACGAGCCACAGCACGCCGTGGCCGGCCGCGGCCACGGCGTCGACTCCGGTGGCCACCGCGGTGCAGGGGTGCTCTCCCTGTCGGGTGAGCTCCCAGCCCCAGGGGTTCTCGCTCCAGGGCGGCCGCGCCTCGTCTCGTGCGGACGGGGCGAGCTCCGGTACGGCGACGTCCGTGAAGCCTTCCTCGTCCGCGTCGAGCTCAGGGAGCGGCGTCGCGGCGAGATCCTCGTCGTGACCCGTCGGCTCGTCGTCGGGTGCGTCCGCGAGATCCGGACCGGGCGTGACTTCGGCGGCGAGGTCGAGGCCGTCGGGCCCGTCGTCGTCGTCCGCGCCCCCCTCGTCCGTGGTCGTGGCCAGCAACGCGGCGTAGTCGAAGGTCGTTCCCTCGTCGTCCGGCTGGGCGTCCTCGGGGTCGAGCGCGAGGATCGAGCCGAAATCGAGGTCGGCACCGTCCTCAGCGAGCGCGTCGTCGAGCTCTCCGGCGGGGAGCTCGAGGTCGAAGGGCTCGTCGGCGAGGCCGAGCTCTTCCCCATCCGGATCGGTGGCCGCGACGGCCCGACGCGACCGCGTGGCGGCGTCACGATCGAGGTGACCGGAGGGGGCCGGGACCAGACGACGGGGACCCATGGGGACGCGGAGGGGCGCTGGCGCAGCGGTTGCAGGCCCCGCGCAACCGAGCGATACCTCGAACATGTCCTTCGCGCCACTCCTGGGCCACGGGCTCGTCGCGCGACGGCTGCGCGTTCCGGACCGGGAGGTGGTCTTCGTCAAGGGCGTCCTGGAAGCGAGCGACGGGCTCGGCGCGCTCTTCTCCGAGCGCGGTGGCGACCTCGTGATCGCGACCACGTCGTCGCAGGCGGAGGAGCTCGATCGCGTGCTCGCCGACCTGGTGGTCGAGGTGGGCGGTGAGCTCACCTCCGCGGGCTCCGGGGGTGGTTCGGCGCTTGCCCGCGGGCATTGCGACCCCGATGGCGATCCTCTAGCTTGCTAGGCGATGGGAGACGCGGACCACGCGCAACCACCGCCCGCGCCGGTCGCCGCGGACGAGCGAGGAGCGACCCCGGCGAGCGGCAGCGCGGCCGCCGACCAGCGCGCGGTGAACGCGTGGTGCGCATGGCTCGACGCGCTCGCCACCGACGCGGAGGCGGCGCTCGCCGCCGCCATGGCCTACAAGGAGCTCGACGCCGCGTCGCGCGAGAACTGGCTCGAGGCGCTGGCGCAGGACGCCCAGCGGGTGGGGGTGCCCCGGGTGGCGATGTACGCCCCGCTCCTCGCGGTGGAGACGGACGCCGCGCGCCGCGAGCGGATCGCGGCGGCGATGGGCAAGGTCGATCCGAGCGCGGCGCCCGCGGCGCCCGCGTGCGGGTTGCGCGGTACGGGTCAGGAGGGACTCGTCGTCGTGGCCGTCGTGTCGCCCCTCTACCTCGATTTCGTCCAGGTGCTCGCCTGCGGGTTCCGGACCGGATCCGGGTTCGAGTGGGTTCGCCACGATCCGATCGTCGATCGGCGCCGCGCGCCGCGCGAACGCGCGGTGATCGAGGGGGTGTCGCTGGAGGCGCGGCCCCTGTCCGGGATCATCGACGAGCTCGCGAGCGCGATCCTCGCCCACCGGCGCGCGGGCAAGGCGCTGCCGGACGCGCTGCGGCTCTGCGCCGACCTCTTCAGCCCCAGCGCGACCGCCCCGGCGCCCGCGGCGCCGTGATGGCCCGGGTGGCCAGGGATCCGACGCGCGCCGAGCAGCGAGGGCCCGGCGCTCGAGCGCGCCTCCGGGGCGGTACCACCTGGCTCCTGCTCTCGACGCTGGGGCTCGCGCCCGGCGGGGGCTGCCGCCACGCGGCGGCGCCGGCCGCGCCGGCCGCGCCGGTCGCGCCGGTCGCGCCGGCGGCGGCGCTCACCGCGCCGCGTGTCGAGTTCGAGTATCGGGACCTCCGGGGGGAGCCCATCACCTCCGCGACGACGCGCGGTCGCGCGCTCTGTGTCCTGTTCGTCACCACGTACGACCTGGCCTCCCAGGTCCAGGCGCGAAGGGTGGACGAGGTGGTCGGCGCCTACGGGCGGCGCGCGGGCGGGCTCCTGGTGGTGCTCGAGGAGGGGCAGTACGCGCCGCTCGCCGCCGCCTACCGCGACACGCTGGCCCTCGCGCTGCCGGTCGCCATGGCCGATCCGGCGACGCTCGCCGGCGATGGCCCCTTCGGGCGGATCGATCGGGTGCCGACCCTGGTGGTGCTGGACGCCGAGGGGCGGGAGACGTCGCGCCGCGCCGGCGTGCTCACGCGCGGCGAAGTCGAGGCCGCCGTGCTCGCGGCGCTGGGTGAGCCGCGCGCCGCGGAGCCGTGAGCCCGCGGGGTCGGCCGTGGCCGACTCCGGGTGGGCCAGCACGCCCCGCGGGGGGCGTCACTCCTCGTCGGCACCCGCGGCCTTGGCCTTGGTGCCGGTCCCCTTGGCCTTGGCGGCAGCCTTGTCCCCTGCGGCGCCCGCCGACTCCGCGTCAGACTCGCCCTCATCGGCCGGTCTCGTCGCCTCCTCAGCGCTGATCCCCACCGGTTCCTCGGGCGCCTCCTCGGCCGTTTCCTCACCGCCTCCAGCCTCGCTGCCGGGGGCCTTCCCGGCGGCCTCGGTCTTGGCCTTGGCCTTGCCCTTCTCGGTCCCGGGAACGGTGCCTCGCCCCGTGCGCTCGACGAGGTACTCGACGACCTCGTCCGCCGCCATCTCCAGCACGCGCACCGCCGGCTGATCGTCCGCGTTCTTCTTGCGCGCGGTGGCGGTGGCGGTGACGTGCCCGAGGAGCGTCCCGTCGGGCTTGGTGATGCGGATCTCGATCGTGACCTGGGCCTTCTGCCGGAGCGACAGCTCGCGCGTGTCCTCGTCGCCGAACTCCATGTGCGTCACCTTGCACGAGATGACGAGCTGACCGTCGGGCTCGACCGACTTGAACACGCCGGCGCTCTTGAGCCTCTTGGAGAGGATTTCCTCGAACTTGCGCGCGGCTCGCGCCACCTCGGCGGGTGAACCCGTCGCGGCGACGTTGACGGAGTCGTAGCTGGCGGCCTTGGCGTCCAGGTTCTTCGTCACGTGGACCTTGGCCGAGGCGCCGCAGGCGAAGCAGACGAGCGCCGTCGCGAGCACGACGAGCGGACGGAAGAGGCGGTACAGGGTCGAGCAACAGGACATCGCGGTTCCTCCCGGGGAGCCGACCGTATCACGAGAGCAGGAGCGGGAGTGCCCCCGCTTGAGCCGGCGGGTGGCCGGGTCCCGCACCGTGGGGTCGGCCCGACCCCGGCGGGGGTGGTTCGACCCGGGCCTCGGTGCCGCGAGCGGCCAGGGCCGTCGGTCTGCGGCCGCCCGGCGCCCCCATTTCTGGGCCTCCCCCTGCCGGATCGCCCGTTCGGCGCCGGCTCGGGCGGGTTCCGAGCCGCGGCACGCGTGTTGCTGGCGATGAGGGCACCCTGCCCCGGTCGTCGCTCGACGCTCGGACCCCCCTGGTGAAACCGTGCGACCCGCAAGCTCCGACGAACCCACTCGCCCCGCGTGCGCTGCCGCGTCGCCTCGCGCCGGGTGTGACAGCGACGCGACCCTGGTCGAGCATTACCGCGGGCTCGTGCAGCGCATCGCGGGTCGGATCCACCGGCGCGCGCCGCCCAGCGTGCGGCGCGAGGATCTGGTGGCGGCCGGGATGAGCGGGCTCTGGGAGGCCCTGCGGCGGCGCGCCGGGCGTACGGGCGACAGCTTCGACTACTACGTCTGCCGAAGGGTGCGCGGCGCTATCCTCGACGAGCTTCGCGCCGAGGACTGGCTCCCGCGGCGCCGCCAGGGCGCCGGGCGTTCGCGGGTCGTCTTGCACCTCGACGATCTGGGGCCGCGCGAGCAGCACCACGCGAGCCTGGCCGAGGACGCGGACGGCGAGGCGCTCACCGGGCGCAAGCGGGTCGTGGAGCGGATCCGCGCCGGGATCGACCGTCTGCCCCCACGAGAACGTCTGGTCCTGACCATGCGCGACCTCGACGACGTTCCCATCAAGGATCTGGGCGAGGCGCTCGGGGTGAGCAGTCCGCGGGTCTGCCAGCTCCGCAGCCAGGCGCTGCGGCGACTGCGCGCCTGGCTCGAAGACGCTGCGTGAGGCGGGCTCCCCGGCGCACGCGCCGTCGCGCCGGGATGGGGGAGCGTGCGGGCCACGGGCCTCTGGCGGGGCGCAGGGAGTGGCTGTAACCTCCCCATTCTGCATGGATCGCGGAACCCCATCCGGCCCCAGCGAGCGGACGGGTGCGACGCCCTCGGGAGCCCCTTCGGCGCCCGGCCTCGAGGCGGCACGCGCGAGATCGGGCGCCCCGGCGGGTCCGGTCAGGCCGCCGAACCCCACGTCGCCGCCTTCGGCGCCGCCGACCTCGGGCGCGACTCGGCCGTCCGTGCCGGTCGGTGCTGTGCCGAGGGCCTCGGCGCCTCCCGCCTCCGCGTCGCCGTCCTGGCTGCCTCGGCCCTCGCGTCCACCCGATTCGCTGGTGCCGCAGCGCATCGTTCCCATCGGCGAGCCGTCCCGTTCGGCGGGGGCCCCGGCGGTCGTCGAGCGGGGGACGAGCCAGCGCGGCGTCGCTTCGCCCGGGACCGACGCGCGGCGCCCTCACGGCTCGAGCGCGGCGAGCGGCCCGGCCGCACCGGCGGTCGGCGGCAGCCCCGGGCCGCGCCCCGCGTCGCCATCGCCGGCTGGCGAGCGCGAGGGAACCTCGACAGCCGGGCGCGCGCCGGAAGTGACCGCCGTGAGTGGGGTGAACGTCGCGGCCTCCGGGCTGGCCCCAGCCGCCGGTGCGACGGGCGCGATGGTGCCACCCCGCGCTCGGAAGAGCACGCCGGCGGGCGGGGTGGGCCCGACTGCGGTCGACGACGCACCGCGCTCGCTTCCCCCGGAGAAGGCCGCGGCGGCGCCGGCCGAGCCCCCGGTGGTCAGCGACGCGGTGGGGTCCGCGCGGCCCGACGCCCCGACGGATCCGGGCGCACCGCCGGCGGTCGACGGCGAGTCGGACGCTCTGCTCGCGACCTGGGACGACGTCACCCCCGCCGTCGGCGCCACGTTCCCGGTTGCGGCCGCGCCCGATTCGGCGCCAGGGTCGAACGCCGAGGCGCGCGATGACGCCGCGCTCGAGGCGCTGCTGGAGCCGAGCGGCGGGGTCGCACGCGAGCGCCGCCCGGTTGCGCCCGCGGCCCTCGCGGGCCGCGGCGAGAGCGCTGACCGCGAGCGCGAGTCGAGCGGGACGGCGCGAGAGGGCGGATTCGATCTCGCCAGCGCCATGGCAGCGCGGCCGTTGGGCGCCGAGCGCCCGGGCGTTCGCTCCGCGCCCCCGGCGGCGACCGCGGAGTCCCTGGGGGTGCCCAGGGAGCAGCCGACCCCCGCGGTGGCGCGGCCAGTCGCGTCGGAGCGCCCTCCCGCCGCGGCGGCGCCTGTCGTGCGGGGGGGGCCGGGGAGCGCGTCTCCGGGCCGCCCGCCCGAATCGCACCGCTCGCAGGTGCCGGCGCACGCCGTCCCGCGCGCGCAGGGCATCGTCGAAGAGGAGGCGTCCGTGGTGATCGCGGTGGACGCCGCCAGTCCTTCTGCGCCGACGGCGCCCACCGCGGTCGCGGAGGACGAGCTGCTGCCCGTCGCCACATCTCCCTGGTGGTGGGAACACCGGCTGGTCGTGGGGCTCGGGCTGCTCGCCATCGTCGCGTTGCTCATCGCTGCGGCACGCGTGACCCTCTTCGCGCCCGCCCCCGTCACGGTGGACGTTCCCGCGCCCGCGAGGTCGGCGCTGCCCGCCCCTGCCAGTCGCCTCGACGAGACCGCGGCGAGGTCGACGACGAGCGAAGTGGGCACGGTCGCGGAGGGGGCCGCCGAAGTGGCCGAGCCGGGCGCCTCGTCCAGCGCGCACGCCGCGGCGAGCGCTGACGTGGCCGGAGCACCGGAGCCGAGCCCGAGGCCGCCGCCCCGTCGGCGACCTCGCCGGCCCCCAGCCGCGGCGCTCCCCGCGGTCACGGCGCCCGTCGGCGACGGCGCGACGGGCGAACCGGCCGCTCCCGGCGCGACCGGGGCTGGGACACCAACCCCCGCGGCGGCGCCGCCGTCGGAGCCCACGCCCGGCGGGCGGGGCTCCCCGATCGAGCGGGACAGCCCCTTCTGATCCGATCCCGTTCTCGGGCGGCCCGCGCCGCGCCCGGTTCGCGAGGCCGCGCGTGGTACAGTCGGCCCGGAGACGCCGTGTCGGACCTTCACCTCCTCACCTCGAGTTCGCTCCTGCTCTCGCTCGCGCTGGTGCTCGCCGCCTGCGATGGCCGGCGCCAGGACGCGCCGGCGCCGGCGGCGACGACCGCCAGGCCGGCGTCGCCGGCCCCGAGCGAGAGCGCGGCTCCGGATCCCACCGAGGAGGCCGCCGCGGGCGAGGCAAAGGAGCCGGAGTCGATCGCCGCGCAGCACGTCCTGGTCGCCTACCGCGGCGCCAAGGGCGCGCCGCGCGACGTCAAGCGGACCAAGGCCGAGGCGCGCAAGCTCGCCGAGGAGGTCCTCGCCAAGGCCCGCGCCGGGGTCGAGTTCGCGAAGCTCGCCGAGCAGTACTCGGACGACCCCGGCTCCCGGACGAACCTCGGCAACCTCGGCAAGTTCACCAAGGACAGGATGGTTCCGGAGTTCGCTGGCCCGGCCTTCAAGCTGCGCGAGGGCGAGATCAGCGACGTGGTCGAGACGCCCTTCGGCTTCCACGTCATCAAGCGCAACCAGTAGGGCCTCGGGGGTGCGGCGCGGGCGATTGGCGGTGGTCCCGCCGCCGCACCCATGCTAGCTCCGCCGCCGTGCAGCGAAGTCTGGCCTGGAGGTCGTCGGCGGCGAGCTTGGGGTGGGGCCTGGTCGCGCTGGCGGCGACCTGGTCGGCGCCGGCTCGCGCCGACGTGTCTTCCTGGGTGTCGGCCGCCGCGGGTCCCGCGGTCGCCATGGAGCGCGACGAGGTCGAGCTCTACCCGTCGCTCGAGCTCGTCGCCGGGCTCGGCACCCCGGCGAAGGGCCCGTTGATCGCGGGCGGGGGCTTTCGGCTCGGGGCTCTGTTCGGCTTCGGCACCGATCTCGGCGCGGCGTTGCGGGTGGCGTCTCGGGGCTACGCGCGGGGGGGGTGGGGCGTCGCGGTCGATCTCGGCGGGTACCACCGCTTCGCGCACGTGAGCGACGGCGGCGTCGGCACGCTGACCCTCGGCGCACCCTGGGGGCTCCTCCTCGCCGGTCACGGCTCGCTCGGCGCGGACGGGACGACCACCGCCGGGCTGCTGCTCGGGCTGGATTTCGCCCGGCTCACCGCGCACCGCACCACCGGGCAGCGCTGGTGGCCGAACCCGCTGGCGTCGCCGCAGGCGCGGGGGCCCGGCCGCGTTCAGTGGGCCTCGGCGATGAGCTTCCGGTAGTGGGCGGCGTCGAGCAGTCTCTCGCGCTCCTCCGCGAGGGCGCTCGGCGAGATCGCCAGCATCCAGGCCGCCTCCCACGGATCTTCGTTCACCAGCTCCGGCGTCGAGTCGAGCCGCTCGTTGAGGCGCGTGACCTTGCCGCTGACCGGGGCGAACAGATCGCTCACCGTCTTGACGCTCTCGATGGCGCCGAAGGGCTGGCCCGCCTCCACGACGTCGCCGACCTTGACGTCGAGCGCCACCAGCGTGACGTCCCCGAGCTGATCGACCGCGAACGCCGTCACCCCGACCAGCACCTCGGGGCCGTCCTCGCGAGCCCACTCGTGATCCTTGGTGTAGCGCCGATCGTCCCTGACCTCGTCTGCTGCGCTCATCGCCCTGCTCCTGCTTGCGGCTCCGGTGCGCGCCCTCGCGGGCGGGTCACCGAACCTACACGGCCGCGGGACGCCTGTAAAACGGGGTCTTCACCACGCGGGCCTCGGTCGCCTTCCCGCGGCAGTCGACCCACAGCGAGCTGCCGATCTCGGCTGCGGCCGGAGGGACGAACCCGAGCCCGATGTTCTTGTTCAGGGTCGGGGAGGGGGCGCCCGAGGTGCAGACGCCGATCTGACGCCCCGCGGCGTCGAGCAAGGCGTAGCCGTGCCGAGCGATCCCCTTGCCCACCATCTCGAAGCCGACCAGCGTGCGTGACGGGGTGCGCGCGCGGAGCGCGACGAGGGCGTCACGGCCGAGGAAGTCACGCCCCGCGAGCTTGACCACCCACCCGATACCCGCGGAGAACGGATCGACGTCCTCGCCGAGCTCGTTGCCGTAGAGTGAGAGCCGTGCCTCGAGCCGCAGCGTGTCGCGGGCCCCGAGCCCCACCGGGACCAGCCCCTCCTCGCCGCCGGCGGCGAGGAGGGCCCTCCACAGCGCCGGCCCCGAGTCCCAGGCGCAGACCAGCTCGACGCCATCCTCGCCGGTGTAGCCCGTGCGCGAGATGGTAGCGGGGACGCCGGCCACCGCGCCGTCGGCGAAGTGGAAGGAGGGGATCTCGCGGGCGACGTCATGGGTGCAGCCGGCTCGGGCCAGCACGGCGAGCGCCCGCGGTCCCTGGAGCGAGAGGAGCGCGGTTTCGGCGCTCAGGTCGCGGACGACCGCGTCGGGGCGCGCGGCCGCCTGCAGATGTGCGGCCATCTTGGCGTGGTTCGCGGCGTTGCACACGACGAGGATCCGGTCATCGGCGTGGCGATAGACGATGAGGTCGTCGAGGATCCCTCCGGACTCGTTGCACGCGCAGGTATACAGGGCCTGGCCAGCGGCCACGCGACGCAGGTCGTTGGTCACCAGCGAGTCGACCGTCGCCACCGCGTCCGGGCCGGTCACCTCGAGCTCGCCCATGTGAGACACGTCGAAGAGCCCGGCGGCCTCCCGGACGGCGCGGTGCTCGGCGCTGATCCCGGCGTACTGCACCGGCATCTCCCAGCCGGCGTAGGGGACCAGACGGGCGCCGAGGCGGCGGTGCTCGTCGTGGAGGGAGGTGCGGCGGAGGCTCTCGGTCACGAGGTCCGGTACCGGAATCGGCGCTCGCTCGCAAGCGGCGGGCTCTCGCCCCCCGGTGCCCGCGGTCCCGGCCGCTTTTTTTCGTTCCGCGAGCGCCGTGGTAGCGTAGCGACGTGAGCGCGGGCCGGGTCCTCATCATCGAAGACGACGAGTGGATGAAGACCCTGCTGGTGCGCTTCCTGGCGCAGGCGGGCCTGGTGGTCGAGGCTGCCCGCGAGGCGCGGGAAGGGTTCGCTCGCGCCCGTCGCGCCATCCCCGACTGCGTCGTCTGCGACGTCGCGCTCCCGGACATCGACGGCTTCTGGGTGGTGCGCCGCGTGCGCGCCGAGCCTGGCCCGCTGAGCCAGGTCGCCTTCGCGTTCCTGGTCGCGGCCGAGGACTCTCCGGCGCGACTGCAGGGCCTCGAGATGGGCGCGGACACCGTCATCACCAAGCCCTTCCGCGAGGAGGAGGTGGTCGCGCAGGTGAGGGCGCTCATCGCGATGGCCCAGCGGCTCCGCCGGCGTCGCGACTCGATGCTCGACATCCCGCCCTCGTCGCGGATCGGCGGGGCCGCGGTCTTCCACGGGGATCTCTCGCAGTTCTCCGTGGCGACGGCCCTCGCGCTGCTGGAGATGGAGCGGCGCACGGGCAGGCTCAAGGTCAAGGCGGCCGACGGGGACCGGGAGATCGCCTTCGAGGCGCGGGACGGCGCGCTCACGCGGGCGACCCGGGACGGCGTGGCTCGCGACCCGATCGAGCTGCTGCGTGAGGTGATGAAGTGGCAGGACGGGCGCTTCTCCTACGAGAACAGCGCCGTCGACGCGGCGGAGGTGCGGCAGGGGATCGGGGCGCTGCTGCTCGAGGCGATGCGGCTGGAGGACGAGGCGCACCGCTGATCAGGGGATCCGTTCGGGGTCGATGGGCGTGCCGTCCGGGTGGAACCCCGCGCGGCGCCAGCGCTCGGCCTCGCTGAGGTTGGGTCGCGGGGGGGGAGGGACGAACCGCGTCACGGTGATCTCCGAGCGCTGGCCCTTGCCCTGCACCTCGATGCGGAAACGGTGGTCGGCGGGCTGCCCCGGGAGCTGCACCCGCGGGAAGAGGGTGCGGGCCGCGCCGACCTCGACCTCGGTGACGGGCACCTGCGTACGGATGTAGTTTGCCACCTTCTCCCGGCTCAGATCCCCGCTCGCGTGCCCGGTGTTCCCGTAGATGCCGTCGATGGTCATCCCCCGGGGCAGGGGCAGCCCGAGGAGCGAGAGCTTGCTCGGCGCGAGCTCGCCGGGCGCCAGGCGGTCTACCGGAACGGAGGGCGCGGGGGGCGCCGCGGACGGCGCCGGCTCCGCGCCCGCGGGGCGGCCGCGGCAGCCGCCGAGCCCCAGGGCGCCGACGCAGAGCACGACCCACGGCCGGGGGCGGAACCCGGGGCCGCCGAGCGACCGCGTGTCCATGGTCATCCCGGTCATTCGATGATCGCGGCCCACGACTCGATGACTGGCACCGAGGCCGGGACCGCGAGGTCCACGGCCGGCAGCGCCTGCAGGGTGCCGCCCTCCGCGGTCGCGCCCTGGTTGCCCGCCTGCATCACGAGCTGGAACTTGCCCGCCGTCATGCGCGACACCGAGGTGTGGCTGGTGCCGCCCACGAACGGATCGATCGAGCTCCCGTCGCCCTCCGAGCAGGTCTGCACCTGCGCCACCGTCACGCCGAAGATGGCGGTGCCCTCGGGGAGCGCGGACTCGGTGCAGCTCGTGACGTCGGTGCCCTTGGGGAACGTGGCCGGGTCCGCCCCCGAGACGCAGCGGTCGTAGCAGGCTCCGGCCTGCGGCGCGGCGCAGTCGACGGGGAAGCGCGCGAGGCCCCCGGCGCTGGGGTCGGCGGCGTCGTGGGGGACGGCGTAGTCGAGGCCCCAGACGCGGGTTTCGCCCTCGGTGCATACGCCCATCCCGCTGACGGGCCACATCGAGGTGAAGAAGACCTGGCCGTTGAAGAGCTGCAGCGGGCCGGTGCCGCGCTCGCCGCCGGGCAGGCGGAGGAACCAGCGGGGATCGACCCGGATCGTCCCCGATCCGACGTCCTCCACTTCCCGCACCGACCAGACCGTCCCCATCGCCGGCAGCGTCTCCCCCGCGCCGGCGTACGCGGTCACGGTGGCGGGGAAGTAGGGGGCGTCGACGAAGTCCTGGCTGCCGGTGCTGAGGTTCAGGATGACGGCCCCGCTCTGATCGGTGGACACCACCGGGGCAGTGAAGATGGGCTGGCCCGCCTCCGCCATGCCGCCGGTCAGCGTCATCACGGCGCCGCTGGCGTCCGTCGGCGGATCGACCGCGGCGTTGTAGGTGTCGAAGAAGGGCTCCATCACCCAGCGGCTCGGGTCGGTGGAAGACAGGTCGATGCGCCAGAGGACCCCGTCCGCGTCGCCGATGTAGATCCGGTCCGACACCGCGCCGACGCCGGCCGGGAACGCCGCCGGTTGACCGGTGATGGGCGAGGTGAGGGGCGTGTCCTTCACGCGCGCGGCGCTCACGACGAGGCGCGGCGTCACCGAGGGGGGGAGCGGATCGACGTCCGCCGCCTTGTTGCGGAAGGTCGTGAGGATCTCGCCCGAGTCGAGCCGGACGATGGTGACGGAGCGGCTCGGCTGGCCGGCGTTCGCGGACACGGGGTAGCAGCGCACCTTGGGGCGCCGCTCGTAGCCGGCGGCCTGGCCGACGCGCGTGTTCGTCGGCGTGTCGCAGCCGGCGCCGGTGCCGCCGTCACCGCCGTCGTCGTTGGAGGCGCCGCCCGGCAGGACGGCGACCGCGACCTCCCTCGGATCGGCGGCCGGCGATGGGCTGATGAAGACCGTCGTGATGAGGGGCGCCGCCGTGGTGTTGCCGAACAGAGGGTTGTTGGCGCTGTCCACCGTGAGCTGCCAGAGAAACTTCGGGCCGCCTCGCGCGCCCGCGGCGTCGTACTCCGGGTCCGTGATGTCGATCGCGTAGTAGCCGCTGCCAGCGGCGCTGTGCCCGCCGAAGCTCTGCACCAGGATGGTGCGCCAGGCGGCCGGGTCGGTGCCGTTCTGGCCTACCCGAGAGAGGATGGTTCCCCGCTCGAGCTTCCAGGGGTAGCTCGGGAACTGGGTGCTGGGGCTCGCCACCACGTCGCGCGCGACCGGCTCCCCGTCGAGGAGGATGACCTTGCGGCCCGGGTAGAGGGCAGGCAGCTCCGGGAGGACGGCCGGCGGCATGAAGGCCCAGAGCTCGTTCATCTCGGGCGTGAAGGTTTCGCCCTCGTCCTCGGTTGTGCCGGAGCTCGCGACCCGGAAGGCATGCAGCATGCCGTCGTTGGTGGAGGTGTAGAGGACGAGCGGGCGGTGGTCGTCCGGTCCCGTCGCGGTGGCGCTGTAGCTGGTCGCGTCGTTGGCGAAGCGGCGGTAGGTTTCGTCGGCGATGAGGGAGCTCGGCCGCCCGACGAGGATCGGCGTGGCGCGGTAGATGTCGGCGACGAGGTTGCAGGAGTCGGCGTCGCAGCGGCTCCGGTAGCCCGGCTGGGTCTTGCCGAAGAGCCAGTTGAGGGCGATGTTGCGGCAGGTGGTCGGCGCGAGCGGGTTCGCGTCGGTGTCCGAGGCGTCCTCGATCCGGGCCGGGCAGGAGCCCGCGGTCCCGATCCCGAACGCGGCTGGTTCCAGGGTCGACGCGAAGTTGTCGAGGGAGTTGGACGAGCCCACCTTGAGCTCGCCCACCGAGGGGGCGCCGACGCCGTCGGACGCGGCCAGGAGCGGGCGCAGGGTGGCGCGCGAGTCGATGAAGTTGGCGGCCGGACCGCCCTGGTAGGTGAAGAGGTTCCGGTCCGCGCCCCGCGCGCGGTTCACGTTGTAGACGAAGTCGTCGCCGAGCTCGGGATCGAAGTCCTTCAGCACCGGGACCGGGTTCGGATCCTCGTCCTCGGGGTTCTCGCAGACGTAGCGGCGCCGTTGGAGCACGCCCTTGCGGAGCTCGGCGGCCTGCGACAGAAATCCCGAGAAGAAGCGGAAGCTCGTCTGTCCGGCGGCGTAGCCGGAGGCGTTGGCGAAGACCGGTCGCGTGCGGGCGGTGGCGCGGGAAGAAACCCGGGAGAGGACCACGTCGAGGGCGTACTGGAGCTGCTCCCGATCGTCCGCGAAGTAGGCCCGCTCCGTGTCGCCCCAGTAGGCGATCTCGTTCAGCAGGCAGCAGGTCTTCAGAGGCCGCTGGTACTGCTCGGGCTGGGCGTCGATGGTCGCCTGGGAGCACTCACCGGCGGCCAGATCGAGCTCCGCGCAGGACTTCTCGGTGCCGTCGACGGTGACCCGGGAGAGAGAGAAGCCGACCACGAAGACCGGCACCTTGGGCGCGCTGGTGGCCGAGCCCTTTCCCGAGAGCTGCCGGGCGATCCACTGCGGAGTGTGGTACGGGCAAGTGGAGTTGGGGGGGGCGTAGGAGGGGTCGTTCTCCGCGGTGACCGGGATCGCGTCCGGCTCGCAGGCGGGCCTTAGCTCCTGGTTCGGCTCGCCGTCGGTGAGCAGGATGATCACGTTCTGCCGGCACTGCTCGAGCCCGCTCGTGTCCAGGGTGGCGAGCTGCGGCCCGAGCCGGTACCCCGTTCCCATCGGATCGGGCTGATCGTCGGTGAAGAAGAACTGGTAGGCGTCGTGGAGCATGCCCGCGATGGGCGTCCCGCCGTAGGGGCGGGTGGCGAGGAGCGTGCGCTGGATGGACTGGTTGCGCCGGCGGTTGGGGACGATGTCCTCGGGATCCCCGAACCCGATGAGGCGTCCCTCCCAGGCGGGCGCGAACTGGTTGCGCGCGCCGACCTCCATGCGGGTGGGGGATCCGCAATCGATCGGCGACCCCCAGTGCTCGCCGTCCGCCGTGCCCTTGAAGCCCCAGGTGCCGGAGATCCCGTCCTGGTAGTCGAACTCACCCGTCCCCGGTTCGGGCCGGGTGTCGAAGGTCATCAGGCCGAAGCGGATCTGATCGGCGTAGGTGTCGAGCAGGCCGCCGCCGAAGTACTTCTCCACCGCCGGGGACTCCGCCCGGTCGTTGGCGTCGAGGTCCAGGCAGTCCGGATCGTTGACGTTGGTTCCGTCGAAGAGCTGGGCGTTCCAGGCGATCTGGTCGAGGGGCAGCCCGCTCGCGAGGGTCAGCGGCCCCACCGTCGGGTTGGGCACGGCGGGGCCGGGGGCGCAGAAGCCCGTCGTCACCAGCCCCGAGGCGTCGGTGGTGCGGACGAGGAGGCGGTGGAAGGGGCTGCCGTAGCCGACGTCGTAGGGCAAGAGGCCGTTGAGGCGGTAGAGGTTCGTGAACCGGTCGCCGGGGACGGCGTTCTCGCGGTCGATCGCCTCGCAGCGAAAATCTCGGAGCTCGCCGGTGAGGACCTCGACCAGATCGATCCAACGGCTCCGCTCGTACATGGCGCAGGTCTGCCCGCTGATCACCTCCTCGGTGGCGCAGGTCCGCGGGCCCTGCGGCGTGTTGAGGTTGGGGTTGCAGTAGGGCTCGACCTCCACGTTGGCGTTCGAGGGGTCGACGTAGAAGCCGGTGCGGTACTCCATCGATCCCGAGGTGTCGACCAGCAAGAGCACGTTCGGGAGCGGATCGAGCTGGGCCGTCGCGGTCCCTGTGGAGGCGAGCAGGGCCAGCGCCGGAGCGGTGACGACGAGGCTGCCGAGGAGTCGCTTCATGGTCGTTTCCTTCACTTCAGCACCATGGGCAAGGTCACGGTGGCGCGGACGGCCTGGAGGCTGGCCGTCGCGGCCGACGCCTGGGAGCCGCACCAGAGCGCCGAGAAGACGGCGTTCGGGCGGCTGCGCACCTGGCTGAAGGTGTTCAGGGTGAGCGTCACCGAGCGATAGGAGGAGTCGTCGACGTTGAAGCCGGCCGGGGGAGTTCCCTCGTAGGCGTCGGTGAGCTCGACCAGGAAATGGCCCTCGCGGCCGGCGTTGATCGCGGTGCCGCCGAGGAGCTGGTCCGCGTTCTCCCCGAGCGCGGGTCCGAAGCTCCCGGGGCTGTCCGCCTCCTGCGTCTCGTAGAGCACCGCCTCCGCGCCGACCGCCTCCACCACGTGCGCGGCGACCTCGTTGCTGAAGAGCCGGTAGCAGGGAGGGGGGAAGTAATCGGCGCCGAGCGCGGACTTGTTCCGGTAGAGGTTGGCGTTCACCTGGCACTGCTCGTTGAGCGAGTCGGCGCTGGT
The DNA here is from genome assembly GCA_964454025.1 of uncultured Polyangiaceae bacterium. Classification (GTDB taxonomy): domain Bacteria; phylum Myxococcota_A; class Polyangia; order Polyangiales; family Polyangiaceae; genus JAFGBI01. Next base: position 95,223 of record CAYVRP010000009.1, read on the forward strand.
GTACGTCAGATCGACGTACAGCGTGGCCTTGGGCCCGCCGAGCTCCGCGACCGCCAACGCTCCGGCCCCCTCGGCGAAGAGGAGCGACTGCGTGGCCTGCCGGCTGTTGCCCGCGGCGAGGGTCACCTGGGTCGCCGCGCGCACGGCGAAGATGCCGACGGCGCTGAGCAGGGTCAGCACCAGGAGCACGATGAAGATCGTGGCGCCGCGGGCGCCGGGGTGGGGGGGGCGGCGGGGAGCGGTCACGGCCACAGCGCGCCCTCCGCGTTGCGCAGGGCCACGTCGGCCTGCAGGGTCCGGACGCGAGCCCAGGCCATGGGCAGGTTGTCGGTCGTGGGGATGAAGACCCGGTAGCCGAGCCCGGCGTCCGGGTCGACGTTGCTGGTTCGGTCCGGCAGGGACGAGCGGACGCTGAGCCGCACGCGGACGGCGCGGATGCGATCGGGCCGGATGGTGCGGGCGGCGTCCGGCGCGCTGGCGTAGGCCGCGATGTTCGGGTCTCCCGGGGGCAGGGCCCGCAGGTTGTTGCTCGCGATCTGGGCGCTGGCGTTCTGGAAGTCGATCGCCTCGACGACGGTGACGCCGACGCCGAGATCCACGGCGTGCTCGGCGATGACCTCGGTGCTCTCTGGCAAGCGGATGACGTCCGAGCCGGTTTCCCCGGTCGGGACCAGCTCGACGCGGACCAGATCCGCCCGCCGCTCCTCGAACGGGTAGAGATCGTTCGCCTGGGCGCCGCCGTCCATGGACTCGAGCCCCGGGTAGAGGTCCGACAGGTGCGAGATGCCCGACAGATCCCCCTTGGCCGCCCGCAGCTCGTAGCGGATGACGTTGATCACGCTCGCCGTGCCGAGGTCGTCGGCCTCGATCCCGCAGAGGGTCGAGGCGCCGCCGCTCCGGATCTGCACCGGCGGGTTGGTCTTGAGGGCGATCTTGGGGACGCCCCCCGTGCCCACGGTGGCGCTGGCGATGATGCCGTAGAAGTGCTTGCCCGCGTGGTCGATCACCCGCAGGATGCGATCGGGGCGGAAGATGGAGTTCAGGATGGTCGAGCGCTGCGCGGGGTCGGTCCAGTAGCCGTTCCGCGACAGCGGCCCGATCTTGTGCTGCAGGGTCACCGTGGGCACCCCGCTCGTCTCGGCGTCGCTGACCGTCGCTCCCCAGATGGGGAACGCCTCGTCGGCGAAGTAGCTCCCCATCACGGTGAGGGTGTCGGGCTCGATGTCGCCGGCGGACCCGGCGTCGGTCGAGGGGGCGTTCGGGTCCCAGAAGACCTGCGGGGGCTCGAACCCGGACTCCGGCGGCTCGATCCGCAGCGACGCCAGGTCGCGCAGCGGCGCCGGGAAGGTGTCGGGACCGTGGCCGGGCGGATAGCAGAGCCGCGGATCCGCCTGGACGTTGGCGGTGGACAGGAACCCGGCCCGGGCGATGTCGGCCTGGAGGCGCTGGAAGCCAATGACGACCGCGCTGGTGGCGTCGCCCACCCGGCTCTCGCGCTGGTAGAAGCGCGACGAGTCGCGGGCGAGGGCGTAGACCGCGATGGAGACGATGAGGCCTCCCGTGATCGCCACCATCAGCTCGGTGAGGGTGAAGCCCCGTTTCTCCGCGGGCGCGACGCGGGGGAGGGGCCGGGGTCGCAGGCCTGGCGTCGTCTTCATCAGAGCCTCGGCGCCGTCTGCTCGGCGATGACGGTCGTGTGGTAGACGAAGTGGAAGTTGGCGAGCGAGCTCGCCTGGCTCACCGTGGTGACCGAGTCGGGGGTGCAGAAGGGCACCGTCTGATCGGCCCCCGCGCGCCGCCAGACCACGCGTACGGTGGCGCGGATGCGCCCGTAGGCGGAGGCCGCCGGTGAGAGGGCCGCGAGCCGCAGGTGGACGCAGAAGCGCACCTGGTCGGAGGTGGGATCCGCGACGGGCCTTCCGAGCGCGTCGAACGCGGCCCCCCAGTCGCGCTTCTGGTAATAGGCGGGGTTCGGCAGAGCCCAGACCGGGGGGGAGGCGACCGACTTGAGCCAGAGGGTGTCCGTGAGGTCCGAGTTGGGGTTGAGCTCGGACGGGTGGTTCCAGAGCGTGGCGTCGAGCCGGAGCTGGTCGAGCCACGCGGCGCCGATGCGGTTGGCGGTGGAGACGTCACGGGCATGGGTGTTCGACTCGATGGTCACCCGCTGCATGGCCAGCACGCCCGTGACCCCGACGGCGAAGAGCGCGAGCGCCATCATCAGCTCGACCACCGTGTAGGCGCGCGAGGCGTCGCGCGCGGACGCGAGGGGGCGCGGGGCGGGGACGGCGCGGAGGGTCATTGCGCGGCTCCCATCCGGGCGGCGCCGTTCGGCGGGACGATCACCGAGCGCAACAGGCCCACGCGCGGCGAGGTCCCCTCGCGCCGCTCGATCGTCAGGGTGACCGGGCCGGTCATGGGCGAGAAGGGCGCGGTCAGGCTGGTGCGGAAGAAGGCGCGGCCGAGCGGCGTGAAGCAGACGTCGAGCGTATCCCGCACCGTGCCGCCGACGCTCGCGGTCCCCCGCGTCGGCGCGCCCGAGCCGCCGTAGCTCGCCGGGACCAGCCTCCCCACGCGGCGGTTGCCATCGCCGTCGTTCGCCTGGTCGTCGTCCTCCCAGGCGTTGGGGGCGGGGCGATTGCACTGCGGCACCGGGAGCTCGGCGCAGGCGACGTCGCCCGTCGTGGAGCCGTCGATCCCCTCGAGCACCCTGAGCTCCCCGTTGGCGAGGCGGACCAGCACCGCGCCGCCGCGGGCCATGGCGCTGGTGCGACCGTTGCGGTAGGCGGCGGCCACGTCCTGGGCGAGCCGCTGCGTGTTGCGGTCCCGGAGCTGTCCGGTCGCCGCCGGGATCGCCAGCGCGGCGGTGACCGCGATGATGATGGCCACGACCATCACCTCGACCAGCGTGAAGCCGCGACGCGCATGGCAGGGGGCAGGCCGGTCGGCAGGTTCGAGGTTTGATCGCGCGCAATTCACGGTGCCTGACCGCCTGACAGCAAGCAGTGTGCCGCTGCGGGGAGGGACTGGCGGCGCGGATCCCCGGGAATTGCAGGAGCGGTGCGGAGCCGGGAGAGAAACCATTGCAGAGGGCTGCAATTATTTGCGGATCCTGGAGGTGACGGACCGCCGCGCGAGGCCACCGGTTTCGGCGCCGGGGGCTCCGCTCGGGGACCGCGCTGGGGGCGTCAGGCCTGTTTCGCCCGCGTCGATTGACGCTTTCCAGCCGCGCGAGAGGCGAGGAAAGCTCCTGACCATGACTCGAATCCACTCCACCCGACGGCCGCGCGCGGCGCTCGGCAGGACCGGCCATCTCTTGCTGATCGGGGGCCTCGCGTTCGCAGCCTCCCGCTGCAAGGGTCGCGAATCCCTGAGCGAGGGCGCGCCTCCCCCGCCCACGCCGAGCGCCAGCGCTGGCATCTGCCGGGATGGCGGAGGTCGGTCGAGCGATCCGGTCACGGCCGCCATGTTCCCCCGCGAGGTGGGCGGCTACTGCCTCGATCCGAATGGAGAGACGCGGGCCTATGGCGCGGAGGCGAAGCAGCCGCTCGACCAGGTGTGCCTGGAGCAGTTCGACGGTGAGTGCGAGGTATATAAGAGCTTCGGGTTGGACCGGGTGGTGACCCAGCGCTACGTGGACGGTGGCGGATCCCCGGGTGAGGTCGGCGTCGTGTTGGCGCGCTTCGCGACCCGGGAGGGCGCTTACGGCTTCTACTCCCGGCGCGTGGTCGGCTCCGACGACCCTCAGCGGCTGACGACTCGACCGCTCGACGCCGGCGGTGCCGGGGCGCTGGGCACCGGCGAGGCCTACGTCTGGCGGGGGCTTCACGTGGCCCAGATCACCTACGCGAACACGGACGAGGGGCGGGACGCGTTCGCCCGCTCCAGCGAGCGCACGCTGCCCGGGATCGCGCGCGCGCTCGGGGAGCGCATCCCCGGCGATCGGGAGCCGCCGCGGGCCGTGGCGCTGCTCCCCGTCGAGCAACGCCTCCCGATCGGGGCAAGCTACGTCTTCGACGACCTGCTCGGGGTCAAGGGGGTTGGCGGTGGGGCGCTCGGGTACTACGCCGATGGCCAGCGTCGGTATCGGATCGCCGTGATCGTCCGGCCCGACGCCGACGGCGCCGGCGACGTGATCGAGACGTTCGGTCGCCTGCCGGGCGCCGAGAAGGAGGAGCTGCTGCCGTTCCCGGCGCGTCGCTTCACCTTGCGCAGCGGCGAGGGCGCCCCGAAGGCGCGGTGGTGGGTCGCTCAGGCAGGTGCGGTGCTGGTGGCCGTCGGGGACGAGGAGCTCGTCCTCGGACCCCGCGCGAGCGAGAACGAGGGGCGGACCCTCTCGCGCGCAGAGCTCGTGGCGCGGTTGCGCGCCGTGATCGAGCAGGTGCGGCGGGCGTCGAACGCCGACGCGGGGATCGGGCCTTCGGGCGCCACCTCGACCGCGGCGCCCGCGGGGAACGAGGCGCGCGCGGCGGCGGCCGCGCCGGCCCCTTGAAGGCGTGGAGCCGGGCCTGGCCCCCTACCTCCGGGGCGGGCGCCTTCGGGCGCGCGGCTCACTCGATCCGAAGGATGACGTGGTACCCGAAGGGCGTCTCCACCACCTCCGAGAGCTCTCCCGGTGACAGCGCGAAGGCCGCGCGGGAAAACTCGGGGACCATGTCCTCGCTGCGGAAGCGGGGGAGGCGGCCTCCGCGGGCCGCAGCGCCGGGCTCGTCCGAGTACTCCTCGACCAGGGCGGGGAAGGGCTCCCCCGCCACGGCTCGCCCGTGCGCCTCCTCCGCGCGGGCCCTCGCCTCCTCGCGCGTGCGGGTCACGCCGGGTGGCACCCGGCGCGACTCCGCGTGCATCACGACCAGATGGGCGACCAGGATCGTCGCCGGTTGGGTGTCGGTCGCCGGGGCCGGCGCGTCGCCCGTTGGCGCCCCCGCCTCGAGCGCGGGCGCTTCCGAGACGGGAGGAGGCGGGACGAGCACGCGGGGTGGCTCCGCCGGCCCCTCGAACGTGGTCACCACGCAGCCGGCGCTCGCGAGGCCCGCCGCGAGGGTGACGGAGCGAGCTCGCGTGATCACTGAGTGCGCTTGATGACGTGGAAACCGAAGGGAGTCTCCACCACGTCCGAGAGCTCGCCCACCTTGAGCGCGAAGGCGGCCTTGGAGAAGGACGGGGTCATGCGATCACGGGTGAAGAGCCCGAGATCCCCGCCCTTCGACTTGCTGGGGCAGTCGGAAACCTCCCGGGCGACCTTCGCCATTTCCTCGCCCTTCTTGAGGCGTGCCGCGACCTGCGTGGCGAGCGCTCGGGCCTCCTCCTTGGTGCGGGTCACGTCCGGCTTGGCGCGGGTCGCACCCTTGTACGCGATGAGGACGTGACTCGCCCCGATCTGCTCACCGGTCGCCGCGGCGTCCGGTTGGGACGGCGGCTCCCGTTTCGCCGAGGCCGCGGGGCGGGTGCGCTTGGCGACCGAGGCTGCTGGCGCCGCGGGCTCCTCCGCGGCGGCGCCCAGTCCCGGCTCCTTCTCGGGCGAGAACACGCCGAAGGCGCCCAGGATCCCCACCAGGATGAGGCCGATCATGACGGCCCAGGGGAGCCAGTCCGGTAGCCAGTCGTCGCTCTCCTCGTCGGCCTCCGAGGGCGCTCGCGGTGAGGCGGCGTCTCGCGCCGGCGCGGAGCGGCGACGCGGCGGCTCGTCTTCCTTCTTCTCCTCGTCCTCGTCGTCCTCGTCCTCGTCGTCCTCGTCGTCCTCGTCGTCCTCGTCCTCGTCGTCCGCGTCGTCCTCGTTCTCGTCGTCCGCGTCCGCGTCGTCCTCGTCGTCCGCGTCGTCCTCGTCCGCGTCGTCCGCGTCGTCCTCGTCCTCGTCGTCCGCGTCCGCGTCGTCCGCGTCCTCGCCGTCCTCGTCGTCCTCGTCCTCGTTCGCCCACGGGGGCTTCGAGCCGGCGTCCTTCGACGACGCGGGCTTCTCCGCCTGGTCCTTAGCCTTCGTCGACTTGTCGTCCGCGTTCTTCGTCGTCTTCGCCATCGGTCGCCTATTCTTCCAGGGGTCGGAGCGCGGCCCAGCAGCTCGTCATGACCGGGTCGGGCCGGTCGGCGGCGTGGACCTGCAGGGCCAGCCTACCGCCGCCGAGGTCGTACCCCGAAGTGCGGATCGTGTCACCAGGCCACACGGGCTTGCGGAATTGCCCGCTCAGCTCGACGAGGCGCGTCGGGTCGGCGCCGCACGCCGCGAGCACCACCGCTCGCGCGACGTGCCCGAAGGTGCATAGTCCGTGCAAGATGGGGCCGGTCGGGAACCCCGCCCGCGCCGCGAATTCGGGATCCACGTGGAGCGGGTTGAGGTCTCCCGAGAGCCGATAGAGGAGCCCCTGCTCGGGGCTGGTCGCGTCCTCGTGGACGAATTTCGGGATGGCGTCCTTGGCGACCTTGGGAGCGTCGCTCTTGGGAGGCGGAGCGCCCCCGAAGCCGCCGCCGTCGAGGAACAGGAGGGTCCACTCCGTCTCGAAGGCGAGCTCGCCTTCGATCTCGGAGCGCGTGCGGATCCGGAGCTCCGCCAGTCGCTTGAGGTCGTACAGGCCCGAGATCCAGGCCGTGGAGACGACCGTACCCGCCGCCGGCAGCGGGCGGTGGAGCCGGATGCTCTGCCAGCTGTGCACCATGCGTCCAAGATCGCCGCCCGAGCGCTCGAGCAGCTCCTGCACGGCATCCGCTGGCGGGATGACCGCGAAGGAGGGGTAGACGAGCGGTCCGCGCTTCTCGTAGAGGAAGTCGAGCTCGCGGCGGCGGGCTCCGATCCCCAGGGCGTAGAGGACGGTGGTCTTCCAGTCGTACTTGAACTCTCGGCCTTCCACCCTGAGGCCAACCACGGATGCGTCGAGGCTCATGCGCTACTCCCGGGCGCCCGAGCGGCCTCCCGCGCCGGCTTCAAAGCATGGATCTCCTCCTCGAACAAGCCCTAGCGGCCCTCCGGGGGGCCTGGCCTGACCTGACGCGGGCGCGCGTGGCCTGGGCCCGGATGGCGCCCGTCGTGGCGCTCGTGCCGGCGTTCGGGCTCCGAGCCGTGATCGCTCCGGTGCGGGCCGGGCTCGCGCTCGCGCTCGGGGTCGCGGTGAGCCCGGCGCTCGACGCGGCGACCGACGGCGGCCCCCTCACCGCGCTCAGGCTGGTGGGGGAGGTCCTGGGCGGGCTGCCCGTGGCGCTCACGGCGGCCGCGGCCCTGCACGTCGCGACGATGGTTGGCGGCCTCGTCGACACGCTGCGCGCCGACCGGGCGGGGACGCTCGTGCCGGGTCTGCCCGAGGGCACGACGCCCCTCGGGGTGCTCCTGGGGTTGGTGGTGGCGGTGGCTTTCCTGCAAGGAGGCGGCGCGAACGAGCTCTGCGCGCTGGCCGCCGCGCCGCCCCCGTCCGGCCTGCCCGGCGCGGCGCTCGCGCTCGAACGCGGGATCGCGATCGCGGTGGCTGCAGCCACACCGCTGGTCGTCGTCGGCGTCGTGGTGGAGGTCGCCCTGGCGCTCACGGCGCGTGCCGCGAGCCCAGCCTACGTGACGACCGTGCTGGCGCCAGCGCGGACGCTGGTGCTGCTCGGCGCGACGGCGCTCCTGCTCGACCGGCTGGTGGCGCTGACGGCGGTGGTCGCCGGGGGTGCTCAGAGCGGCACGCGGTAGGCGGCGACCAGGCTAGCGACGAAATACGACGTACGTCCCGCCAGTGAAGCCTGGTCCCCGAGGGGGCTCAGCTTGGGCTCGGCGGGGAGGAACCAGGCGCCGACGCGCAGCGTGCCCCCCACCGACCAGCCGCGGCTCACCTCGTAGGCGACGCCGCCCGCGAGGGTCGAGGTGAAGCCCTCGGTGCGGATGATCACCCCGCCGGAGCCGATGAGCGGCTTGTCCACCCCCGAGTCGATCGCCGTATCGAAGCTGTCGCTGACCACGACCAGGCCGGCGGTCACGCCGGCCCAGGCCTCGAAGGCGTCACGCACGTAGGGGTACGTGCGGGCGGTGCCCTCGATGGTGAGGTACCGACGAGACTGCTCGCGCTCGACGCTCTCGGGACTTCGCTCCGGGACCTCGGTAGTGGGGGTCAGACCGAGCATCACGCCCGCGCCCAGCCCGAGCGCCGGGGGCAGCCGGAACAGCTGCCAGGCCTCCAGCGCGGGGCTCGAGTCCCCGCGGAGGCAGTCGGTTTCCCCGGTGCGCACGCTGCACACCTCCGCGTCCGGTAGCGTGAGCCAGCCGAGCCCGACCTCGACCATCCCGTGGAGTCGGCGCATCCGCGTGGAGAGCGCGAGGGGCCTCGGCTCGTCGGGGAGCGGAGGCGTGGGGTCGGTCGCGGGGGAAGCTGGCGGGGACTCGTGCGCCCCTGCGGGGACGGGCCCCGCCAACGGCGGGTCGCTCCCTCCGTCCAGGGGGGGCGCGACCTCGTCCGAGAGCGTGCTCGCGGTGGCGGCAGCTTCACCGGGCGCTGCGGGTGGAGCGGCCGTGTCTGGCTCGGCCCGCGCCCAAGGGGCGCCCAAGAGCACGCCGAGGGTGACGGGCACCGCCCGGCCGGTTACGGCGGTCATCTCCCCCCCTCGCCCCGCGCGCACCCGCCGACGCGTGCCGCGGCGAGGGCGGCCAGGAGCGTCCCCGTGGCGCCGCACAGGGTAGCGATCAGGGCCCGCCGGGAGCGTGTGGCCCCGCCGTCGGGCGGCGGCCGGGGCTCCACCGGCGGCGGCTCCTCCGGGGCCGAGGTCACGCCCCCCAGTCTCGCCGCGAGGCTCGGCGCAAGCTCCAGCGACTTGGTGCGCTCGAGGCTGGCGAGCTGCGTCACGCTAGCGCCGTCGCCGAGCAGGGCCGAGCGGGTGACGAGGTCGTCGGGGCGGAGCCCGCTCGCCCGCGCCGCCTCGATCAGGGTGCGGCCGAGCTCGCGGGCGTTCGGCGGGCGCGCGGTCGGATCCTTGGCGAGCCCCAGCGCAACGACGCGGGCGATGGGCTCCGGGACGTAGCTCGCCCGCTCGATGTCGCGGAGCTCGGGGGCGGGCGTGGTCGTGTGCTGCACCAGGATGGACAAGGGGCTCGGCCCTTCGAACGGCGCCCGCCCGGCGAGGCACTCGAACAGCATGACGGCGAGCGAGTAGACGTCGCTGGCCGGCGTGACGACCTCGCCGCGTGCCCCCTCGGGCGAGACGTAGCGGGCGGTCCCGAAGATCACGCCCGCCTGGGTGGCGACGGTGGCGTCCGCGTGCTCTACCCGCGCGACGCCGAAATCGAGCACCTTGGCGAAGTCGCGATCGTCCCCGCGGCGGACCAGCATCACGTTCTCGGGCTTCAGGTCGCGGTGCACGATCTGGTGGGCGTGGGCTTCGCCCACGGCGTCGCAGACCTGCAGCATCACGTGCAGGGCGCGTGGCAGTGGCAGCGCGCCGCCCGCTGCCGCGAGGGCGGACCGCAGCGACGGCCCGTCGAGGTACTCCATCACGAGGTAGGCTTCACCGCCGGGGCACTCGCCCGTGGCGGGCAGCTCACCCGACATCAGCACCCCGACCACGTTGGGGTGGCTCAGGCGGCTGACGACGCGTGCCTCGCGCCGGAAACGCTCGCTCAGGGTCGCGTCCCGCATGAGGTCGCGGCGCAGGATCTTGATCGCCACCGGGCGCTCGACGTCGCGCTGGTGGGCGCGATAGACGCGGCCCATCGCGCCCACGCCGAGCAGCCGTTCGATCCGGACCTGCCCGGCGATCTCGCGGCCGAGGTAGGGGTCCCGTTCGCGGGGCTCGGAGGGGGGCCGACCGGTCAAGGGGGTGCCATCCCGGGGACAGAAGAGCGCCTCCTGGGCGTACTCTCCCCGGCATTCGGGGCAGACCCGCACGCTGTCTACCACCCCGGCGACGCTAGCACGGGAAGGCACCCGGCGGAGCCGGCCGGAAGGACTGGCAACGGAGGTTCGGTGCGCGCGCGGCGGTGCGGCCCGAGGGCTGCCGGACGGGATTTCTTGGCCCAGGCTCATGACTTTTCCGCCACCACGGGTAGGCTCCGGACCCCCCTCGACCCCGTCGATGCGACCCCTCCTCGCCAGTCCCGCCGCGCCCCGACGCGCGCACGCGCCCCGCCGCGGGGTGCGGCGGCTTGGCGCGAGCCGCGGCGCGCGCGCCGCGCGGAGGGTGCCGTCGTGACCCGCGGCGACTCCCGCTCCACGCCGCCGTCCGCGGAGGCGGAGGACCTGAGGCGGCCCGGCGCGCCCTACTTCGTGCGCCTCGACAACTTCGAGGGGCCGCTCGACCTCTTGCTGCACCTCATCCAGCAGCACGAGCTCGACGTGCTGGACATCCCGATCGCGTTCATCGCGGAGCGGTACGTCGCCTACGTGACCCTGATGCAGGAGCTCAACATCGACGTCGCGAGCGAGTACCTGCTGATGGCGGCGACGCTCACGCACATCAAGTCCAAGCTCCTGTTGCCGACGCCCCCCACGGATCAGGAGGACGTCGAGGCGGACGCGGAGGTCGACCCCCGCGCCGCGCTCATCCGGCGGCTGCTCGAGTACCAGAAGTACAAGGAGGCCGCCGAGCAGCTCGGCGCGCGGAGCGTCGTCGGACGCGACGTCTTCGCCCGCGGGAGCGCGGCCCCGGCGGCGGACGAGCCGGCGCCGCTCGCGCAGGTCGGCCTGTTCAAGCTGCTGGAGGCCTTCCAGCAGGTGCTGGACCGGGTCGATCGCAAGATCGACCATCAGGTCGAGTTCGAGCGCCTCTCCATCACCGAGCGCATCAACGAGATCGTTGATCTCTTGCGGGAGCGCCCGCGGTGCACGTTCACGGATCTGTTCACCGGCCAGCGGACGCGGATGGAGGTGATCACGACCTTCCTCGCGCTGCTGGAGATGACGCGCCTCCGGATGACGCGGTTGACGCAGGAGGGGCCGCTGGCGCCCATCTACGTCGAGGCGCGGCTGGGTGACGCGCTGCCGGAGGAGCCGGTCGGGCCGCTCGGCGCGCCGTCGCCGCCTGACGGCGCGCCGGCCGGGCCCGCGGCGGCCGACGCCGATCCGTCGCTGGGGGTCGCCCCTGTCGCGCCGGTGGACGCTGCCCGCGGCGGGGGCGACGCGGGCGTCCTGCGTCCGACACCGGGCACGGAGGCGACTTTGGAGGATCGCGAGGGAGCGGCCCAGGACCAGGGACCGCTCGATCAGGGAAGCGACTGATGGCGAGCAAGCAGTTCACGCGCAAGAAGAAGGTTTCCGCGGCCAAGCCCGCCGCGCGGGCGCGGCGGACCGGCGGCGAGGCGGCGACCAAGGACCCCGCGCCCGAAGCGGCGAGGCCGCGCCGCGGGCGGAGCGCCGCGGCCGGGGCTCGGCCGGCGCCGACGCCGCGACGGTCCGCGCCCGAGCCGCCGAGCGCGGTCGCCGGGGCGGACGAGGCCGCGGAGGAGACCGAGGTTCGCGAGGACGCCGAAGCCGCGCCACGGGCGCCGACCGCCGCGGCGCCGCCCTCGGTGACGACCGACTCGCCGGACCGCGCCTCCGCGGAGGCGGTCCCCGCTGCCGCGGAGGCGGATCCCGCTGCCGCGGAGGCGGATCCCGACCTCGCGGACGCTGACGAGGAGCTCGACGCCGTCATCGCGGCCATTGCGCGGGACGACGAGGGCTCGGCTGACGTCGCCGACGGGGCGGCGGACAGCCCGCTCGGCGAGCTCGTCGACGAGGAGCTCGGCATCGCCCCCACGGAGGCGCTCATCGGGGAGGGGACCGAAGAGGACGGCGAGATCGCGGACACTCGCGAGTACCTCAAGGGGCTCGTGGAGGCGATCCTGTTCGTGAGCGATCGCCCGCTGCAGGTGAAGGAGGTCGCACGCGCGGCGCGGATCGACCGGCGCCGGGCCCAGGAGCTCATCGACGAGCTTCGCGTCGAGCGCGAGCGCTCCGGCGTGCGCCTCGAAGAGGTCGCGGGCGGCTTCGCGTTTCGCAGCCACGCCCGCTACGCGACCTACCTCCGCGGCTTCCTCGCGCAGCGCCCCGTGCGGCTCTCCCGCGCGCAGCTGGAGACGCTCGCGATCGTCGCCTACCGGCAGCCCATCACGCGCCCCGAGGTGGATGACATCCGCGGCGTGGATAGCGGACCCGTGCTCAAGGGGCTCCTCGAGCGCGATCTCATCCGCATCCTCGGCAAGAAGGACGAGCCGGGGCGCCCGATGCTCTACGGCACCACGACGGCGTTCCTGGAGCTCTTCAGCCTCCAGTCGCTCCGCGAGCTCCCGACGCTCCGCGAGTTCACCGAGCTCAGCGACGAATCCCGCCGCAAGTTCGAGGAGGAGCTCGGCGAGGACGCTCCCGATGGGCCCGTCGACCTCAGCGGCCCGCCGGAGGTCGAGCCCATCACTACCGGCCACGAAGGTGGGGAGGGCGCGGAGGTCGGGGATGCGGCTCCGGGCGACCGCCAGCCCGATGGTCCTTCGGAGCCGTCGAAGGGCACCGCCGAGGACGCCGAGGACGACGAGGACGCCGAGGACGCCGAGGACG
>CAYVRP010000010.1:0-105221 GCA_964454025.1 uncultured Polyangiaceae bacterium
CTGCCTCACCCGCGCCGAGGCCGAGGCGCTGGGGGCTTCCCCGGCGCCCGGCCGGGGCGCCGCGGCGCGCGGGCCCGGCGCCGCGGCCGCGGCCGCGGCGCCACCGCGTCGGGCGGCGGCGACCCGCGCGGCGCCCGACGTCGCTCCGCCCGGCGCCGCGCGCCCGCTGGTCGTCGAGGTGGGGCCCGTGGTCGTGGACACGGGCGCGCTGCCGCTCGCGCTGGGCAAGCTCAAGGCGCCGGCGGATCGCTACCTCGCGTGCGTGCGCGACCACGGGGGGATCACCCGCGAGGTGGGCGAGATCCAGGTCCGCTTCCTCGTCCGCGAACGGGGCCGCGCCGAGGGCGCCGTCGTCAGCAAGCGGGCGGGGGTCAGCGAGGCCGCGGCGCGCTGCGTGGCGGACGTGGTCGACCGGCGGCTGGTCGGCAGCCCGGAGGCGCCGATGGTGGGGGCCACCCTGACGGTGCGAGTGCGCGAGTCGAGCCCGTGACCCCCCCGTACCGCGTGCTGGTCGTCGACGACTCGGCGTTCATGCGCGCGGCGGTCACGCGCCTGCTGGCGTCGGACCCGCGCTTCGAGGTGGTGGGCCAGGCCGCCGACGGGGAGCAGGCGATCCGGCTGGCGCGGGCGCTCGCGCCCGACCTCATCACCATGGACTATGCCATGCCCGGGCTGGACGGAGCCGCGGCCACCCGCGCCATCCTCGCCGAGCGGGCCACGCCCATCGTCATGCTGAGCGCACACACCCGCGCCGGGGCGCGCGAGACGCTGGCGGCGCTGGCGGCCGGCGCGGTGGACTTCGTGACCAAGCCCGACGGCGAGGTCAGCACCCACCTCCCGGCGGTGCGCGAGGAGCTGCTGCGCAAACTCGTGGACGCCGCGGGCGCGCAGGTAGGGGCCCCGTTCGCGGCCAGCGCGGGGGCGGCGCGTCCGCTCTCGGCGCGGGCGCCGCGGGTCGAGCGGCGAGCCACCGGGACCGTGCGGCTGGTGGTGATCGCGGCCTCGACGGGGGGACCGGCGGCGCGCGCGCGGCTGATCCCCGCCCTCGTTCCGGGTCGCGACGCGACCGTCGTCGTCGTGCAGCATCTGCCCGCGGGCTACACCGCCGCGCTCGCGGCGCAGCTCGCCGAGCACGCCGCCTTCCCCGTTCGCGAGGCGCAGCCGGGCGACGAGCTCGCGCCCGGCGTGGTGCTGGTGGCGCCGGGGGATCGTCACCTGTCGCTGGCCCGCGACGGCCGCGTCACGCTGCGCGACGACCCGCCCGTGCACGGCGTTCGTCCGGCCGCGGACGTGACCCTCCGCGCCGCCGCGCAGGTCTTCGGGCCTCGCGTCGTCGCGGTCGTGCTCACCGGGATGGGGCAGGACGGCGCGCTCGGCGCCGCGGCCGTCAAGGCGGCCGGGGGACGGACGATCGCGCAGGATCGCGCCACGTCCACCGTGTACGGGATGCCTCGCGCCGCCGTCGAGCTCGGCGCGATCGACGAGGTCGCGCCCCTTTACAGGATCGCCGAGATCGTGAACAACTACCTCCGATGAGCGGCCGAACCCCCGGGGACGAACGGTCCGCGGGCGCGGCCGCCGCGCCGCTCGACGCCGCGGACCGTGGCGGCTCGAGCCCGGCTGGCGCCGCGTGCTACGCGGAGCGGGCGGACCGCGCTGCCGCGTCGGCGCGGCGCCTCGGCGCGCGGTCTCGCCGCGTCGCCAACCTCCGGGGGCTGGCCTTCGTCGTTTTCCTGGCGGCGCTGCTCGCGTTCCTCTTCGGCGAGGGGGGCGTCGCCGCGCTCGTGGGCGCCGGCGCCGGCCTCGGGGTGTTCGCCTGGCTCGTCGTGCTGCACGCCCGCGTCCTCGCCCAAGAGGACGACGCGCTCCGGCGCGCGCGCGTGAACCGCGATGCGCTGGCGCGAGTCACCGGGCGCTGGCGCGACCTGCCCGAGGACGGGGCGCGCTTCCTCGATCCCGCGCACCCCTACGCGGTCGATCTCGACGTGTTCGGCAAGGGCTCCCTCTACCAGCGGCTCTCGGTCGCCCACACCCGCCTCGGCCAGGACGCCTTGGCGCGCCTCCTCTCCGCGCCGTCCACCGCCGACGCGATCGCGGCGCGGCAGCGCGCGGTGCAGGCGCTCGTCCCCGAGCTCGAGCTGCGCCAGCAGCTCGAGGCCCTGGCGCTCGCGGTGGCGGAGCCGCTGCCGACCCGCGTGGACGAGGCCGCGGCGCGGGGCAGCCGCGAGGGGCGTCGAGAGGCGCCGGATCCCGAGCCGCTGCTGCGCTGGGCCGAGGCGGAACCCGTCCTCTCCCGGCGCCGCGCCGTGGTTGCGGCCGCGTACGCGCTCCCCGCCCTCACCCTCGCGGTGGCGGTGTCCGCGCCGCTGATGGGGCTGACGGGGCCCTGGTGGCTCGTGCCCGTGGCCGCGCAGGTCCTGCTCAACCTCGCCACCCGCGCGGAGGTGAGGCGCGTGTTCGCGGCCGTGTCCGCCACGGAGGGGGCCTTCTCCCGCTACGGCGCGATGGTCCGGCTGGTGGAGGGGATCGCGCTGGACAACCCGCTCTTACGGGAGATCGGCGGTCGCCTGCGCACCGGGGGGGTCCGGCCGAGCGAGGCGATGCAGCAGTTTCGGCGCATCGTGGGCTGGTTCGAGCTCCGGCACAACGGCGCCATCCACCCGTTCGTGAACGCGCTCACCGGGTGGGACGTCCACTGCGTGCTCCGGCTCGAGGCCTGGCAGCGGCGCGCGGGGCGCGCGGCGCGCGGCTGGTTCGCGGCGCTCGGCGAGCTGGAGGCGCTGTCTTCGCTCGCCGGGTACGCGAGCGACGAGCCCGAGGCCGCCTTCCCCGTGGTGGCACCGGACGGGCCGTACTTCGACGCCGAGGCCCTCGGCCACCCGCTGATCGCCGCGGCCGACCGCGTCGTGAACGACGTGACGCTCCGCGCGCCTGGACGGGCGCTGATGGTCACCGGCTCGAACATGTCGGGCAAGAGCACGCTCCTCCGGGCGATGGGGCTCGCGGTGGTGCTCGCGCACGCGGGGGGCGCGGTGTGCGCGCGGCGGCTCGCCCTGCGGGAGCTCGGGCTGGGGACCAGCATCCGCGTCAACGACTCGCTCGCGGACGGCGTCAGCCGCTTCTACGCCGAGGTGCGGCGGTTGCGGGACGTCGTGGCCGCCGCGCGGGGATCCCGCCCCCTGCTCTTTCTGCTCGACGAGATCCTGCACGGGACCAACTCCCGGGAGCGGCAGATTGGCGCCCGGTGGGTCCTGACCGAGCTGCTCGCGGCGGGCGCCTCCGGCGCCGTCTCGACCCACGACCTGGAGCTGATGCGGCTCCCCGCGGAGCTGTCCGATCGGGTCGAGGTGGTCCACTTCCGGGAGTCCGCGACCGAGGACCGCATGACGTTCGACTTCCGGCTCCGCCCCGGGCCGGTCCGGGAGGGTAACGCGCTCCGCCTCATGCGGCAGGTCGGGCTCCCCGTCCCGCTCGAATGAGCCGCCGGTGGTCGCCCTCGCCGCCGCGTGCAGCCACGCCGGGGCCTTGAAGCGGGCCTGCACGGGGTCGCGATCCCACATCGACCTACAGCGCGGGATGGGACGGGACCCCGGGTCAGCGTGACCCGACCGCGGGGGTGACGCGCTTGACGGACCACGGCGGGAGCGCCTAGCTTCCGGCGTCGCGCGAGGCGCGCGCGAGCCTCGTGCTCCGCGGCGCGTCGGCGGGCCCCGGCGCCTGGTATGGTTGAGGGCCGAGCACTCGCCGTCGAAGGACGGCTCGGGGGCACGCGATTGGTGAGCGATTTCGACGAGAAGACGCGCGTCACGCAGGTCGTGCAGCACCCGCTCGGCGACACGCCGGCGGGGAACGACTGCCTGGTCGTCATCTACACCAAGGAGGCGGGGCTGCTGGGCAAGCGGTTCGTGCTCGACGTCACCACCACCCGGATCGGCCGGGGAGCGGACAACCATATCGTGCTCGAGGGCGACTCGGTGTCGCGCCGCCACTGTCACATCGAGCGTCGTCGCGACGGGTGGTGGCTGATCGACGACAACTCCACCAATGGGAGCTACGTGAACGAGGAGCAGATCGAGGGCCAGGTCCTGCTCCGCAACGGGGATCGGATCAAGGTCGGGCCGACCATCCTCAAGTTCCTCTCGGGTGCCGACGCGGAGGCGAAGTACCACGAGGAGATCTACCGCATGACGATCGTGGACGGCCTGACGCAGATCCACAACAAGCGCTACTTCCAGGAGGCCCTCGATCGCGAGCTCTTGCGCGCGCGACGTCACGCCCGGGACCTGGCCGTCGTCATGTTCGACATCGACCTGTTCAAGCGCATCAATGACCAGTTCGGGCACCTCGCCGGCGACCACGTGCTCCGAGAGCTCGCCCGGGTGGTGCAGCAGCGCATCCGTCGCGACGAGGTCTTCGCCCGGTACGGCGGCGAGGAGTTCGTCATCGTCCTGCCCGAGACACCGCTCGACGGCGCGGCGGCGCTGGCGGAGAACCTGCGCTCGCGCGTGGAGGCGCACGGGTTCATCTTCCAGTCCGAGCGCATCCTGGTGACGGTCAGCATGGGGTGCGCGGCGCTGATCGACGCCGACAAGTCCGGCACCGAGCTGGTGCAGCGCGCGGACGAGAAGCTCTACGAGGCGAAGCGCAGCGGCCGCAACCGCGTCTGCTTCTGAGCGGCGCGTTCGCATGCGAGACGGTCTGGTACACGGGGCCGACGTGACCCACGATCGCACCGCTTCCTGCCCGGATCTCGGCTCCGGGAACGAGCCGCCGGACGTCCGTGTCCGTCCGCCCGGCCCCGCCTCGCGCGCCTGGCTCGAGCGGGCCAGCCGCGTCAGCGCGCCGATGGGGCCGCGGGTCGTCCCGGGTCGCCCGCGCGCGGCCGTCGTCTACCGCGCCGCCTGGGGCAGCAACGTGCTCGACGTCGACGGCAACCGCTACGTCGACCTCTGCGGCGGCTTCGGCGCGCAGCTGCTCGGGCACCGGCACCCCGCCGTCACCCGGGCGCTCGGGGGCCAGCTCGAGCGCCTGTGGCAGGCGCTCGGCGACGTCCACCCCGCGGACGCGAAGATCGCCCTCCTGGAGCGCCTCGCGGGCCTCTTCCCGGCCCGGACCGTCCGGGGGATCCTGGGGCAGTCCGGCGCCGACGCGGTGACCGCGGCGCTCAAGACCGCGGTGCTCGTCACCGGGCGCCCGGGGGTGGTCGCGTTCCAGGGCTCCTACCACGGCCTGTCCTCCGCGCCGCTGGCCGCCTCGGGCCTCCGCGGGAGCTACCGCGACCCGTTCGCCGCGCAGCTCAACCCGCACGTCGCGTTCGTGGAGTACCCGGCGTCGCCGGCGGGGGCCGCGGCGGCCGTCGACCAGGTCGCGGCGCAGCTCCGGCAGGGGCACGTCGGCGCGGTGCTCATCGAGCCGGTGCTGGGGCGGGGCGGCTGCGTGGTGCCGCCCGCGGGGTTCCTGGCCGAGGTCGCGCGCCGCTGCCGGGACGCCGGCGCGCTCCTGATCGCCGACGAGATCTGGACGGGGCTCGGGCGCGCGGGCGCGGCGCTCCGCTCGGTCGCCGACGGCGTGGTGCCGGATCTGGTCTGCCTCGGCAAGGGGCTGGGCGGCGGCCTGCCCGTGAGCGCGTGCCTCGGCCACGGCGACCTGATGGACGCCTGGAGTCGGGACGCCGAGGTCGTGCACACGGCCACGTTCACCGGCGCCCCGCTCCCGGCGGCGGCGGCGCTGTCGACGCTCGACGTGCTCGAGCGGGAGCGGCTGGACGAGCGCGCGGTGGCGCTCGGCGACCGGCTCCGGGCTGCGCTGGCGGCGGCGCTCCCCGGGCGGCCCGTGCGCGGGCGGGGCCTCATGATCGGCGTCGAGCTCGGCGGCGGCCCGGGCGCGGCGGTGGCCGTCGCGCGCCGGCTACTGGAGCGCGGCTACCTCACGTCCACCGGGGGCGGCGCGCGCGAGGTGCTGGTGCTGACGCCGCCGCTCACCATCGACGAGGCGCTGCTGGAGGCGTTCGTGCCCGCGCTGGTCGCCGCCACCGAGGAGGGGGCCGGGTGAGCCTGGCACGCGAATCCGCGGACCTGCACGCCCGCGTCCAGGCCTTCGCGCGTGGCACGCCCGCCACCGGCGACGAGTTCCCGCGCCTGGCCCTCGACATCGCCGCGTTCCAGCGCCGCCATTCGCCCGCCTTCGCGCGGCTCCTCACGGCCCGCGGTGCGACGCTGGACACGGTGGACGCCATCCCGGCGGTTTCGACGGACGCCTTCCGGCTCGCGCGCGTCGCCGTGCACCCCCCCGAGGCCGACGTGGTCCGCTTCGCGACCAGCGGCACCACCGCGACCCCCGGGACGCACGCCATGCGGACCACGGACACCTACCGGCTGCTCGCGCTCACGGCGGGGGCGGGGGCGCTCCTGTCGGTGGGGCCGGGTCCACGCGTGGTGGTGGCCCTGGCGCCCCGCCCCGCCGCGCCGCCGACGTCCTCGCTCGCCTTCATGATGCAGACGTTCATGGAGGAGTGGGACGGCCGCGCCCTCCTGCGCGATCCCGCCGGGGCGCCCTTCGACCCGCGCGATCCCCACCGCTGGCTCGCGTCCGCCGGCGGCGTGGACGTCGACGGCCTCCGCCGCGCAGCGCGCCTGGCCAGCGAGCGCCAGGAGCCGTTGCTCGTCCTCGGCACCGCCTTCGCGCTGGTCGGCATGCTCGACGCGCTCGCCGGGGGTCGGCTCCCCGTGCCCCGCCGCACGGTGGTCATGGTCACCGGGGGCTTCAAGGGGCGGACGCGGGAGCTGTCCCCGAGCCGGCTGCGGGCGGCGGTCGCGGAGGCCCTGCGCGTTCCCCCGGAGCAGATCGTGGGCGAGTACGGCATGACCGAGCTGACGAGCCAGCTCTACGAGGGGAACCTCCCCGGGGCGCGGCGCCCGGGCCCCGCCGGCCTCTTCCAGCCGCCGCCCTGGCTCGCGGTGAGCGCGGTGGATCCCGTGTCTTTCCGGCCGCTCCCCCCCGGGGCCGTGGGGCTCGCCCGCTTCGTGGACCTGGGGAACGTCGACAGCGCCGTCGCGGTCCTCACCGAGGACCTCGTGCGGGTTCACCGCGACGGCGTCGAGCTGCTGGGTCGGCGACGGGGCGCGGCGCCGCGCGGCTGCTCGCTCGCGTTCGAGTCGCTCGTGGCCGGCGCGCCCGGAGGCGGGGCGTGACGGATCCCGGCGCGGACCGGCGAGCGCGCGTCGAGCGGCTCCTGGCCGCGGCGCGCCGCGTCGCCGACCCTGGCGATCCGATCGGGCGCCGGGCGCGCGCCGTCCTGCCCTCCGCGACCGGGCTGTCGCCCGCGGGCGTCGAGTACGCCCTGACTCACTGCCTCGAGACCGACCCCACCCCCGCCGAGCTCAACGCGCTCCACGCCGCCGTGACGCCGACGGCGCGGGCGCACGTGCTGCTGTCGGCCAACGTCTTCGTGGCTGCCCACCGCGCCATCGCCCTGGCGCTCTCGTCCGCGCCGGAGGTGGAGGTGCGGGCGTCGCGCCGGGAGCCGGAGATGGCAGCGCTGCTGCACCAGGCGTCGGGGGGCGCGTTCCGCCTGGTGGACGAGCTCGCCCCGCGGCCCCCCGACCACGTCTGGGCCTACGGCCGCGACGCGACCCTCCGCGCCCTGCGCGGCGAGCTCCCGGCCGGGGTCGTCTTGCACGCCCACGGCGACGGCATGGGCGTGGCCGTGATCCGCGCCCCGACGCTCGGCGGCGCGACGCCGCTCGGCGCCGTGGCGCGGGCGCTCGCCCACGACGTGGTCGCGTTCGATCAGCGCGGCTGCCTCAGCCCGCGGCTGGCGCTGCTCGTCGGCGACGCCGACGCCACCCGGGAGCTGGCCCGCGCGCTGGCGCAGCAGCTCGCGGCTCTGGAGCAGGAGGTGCCCCGGGGCACGCTGACGGACGAGGAGCTCGCCGCGCAGGCCTGGTACACGGTGACGCTCCAGTTCGTCGCCGAGGTGCTCCCGGCGGGGCGCGGGGCGGTTTCCTTCGACCCGGATGGTGGTCCGCTGGTGGTGCCGCCGGGCGGTCGCGTGGTGCACGTCCTCCGCGTCGACGATCCGGAGGCGGTCCTCGCGCGCCTGCTCCCGGCGGTGGCGGCGATCGGCGTCGCAGGGCCGCCGGAGCTGTGGGAGGCGGTGCGGCAGGCAGCGCCGCGTGCGCGAGTGAGTCCGGTCGGGACGATGCAGCGCCCGAAGCTCGACGGACCGGTGGATCGGCGGCCGCCTCCGGCCGGCGAGGTGCTGTAGCGCCCCGTCCACCCTTTCGCGGCCGCGCGCCCTCTGCTAGTGACTCCCCCCACGATGACCTGGCTCCACGACAAGACGACGACCCTGCTGCGGCGCATCGAGGAGGCCAAGGAGAAGCGCGTCTTCCCCTACTTCCGCCCCTTCGAGAACGTCGGCGCGCGCGTGAAGGTCGGCTCGGGCACGTACCTCAACTTCATGTCGAACGACTACCTGGGCCTGTCTCAGGACCCGCGGCTCATCAAGCGCGCGGTGGAGGGGGTGCACCGCTTCGGGACCGGCCTCGGGAGCGCCCGGCCGCAGGCGACCAGCGTGCGCCACGAGGAGCTGGAGGCCCGCCTGGCGCGGTGGACGGGCAAGGAGGCGTGCGCCGTGTTCACCACGGGGTACCAGTCGCTGGTGGGGACCTTGCAGGCGTTCCTCGGAGACGACACCACGCTCGTGCTCGACCGGCTCTGCCACGCTTCGATCATCGATGGGATGTTGATCGCCCAGGGGCAGTGCCCCGACCTCGAGGTGCGGTTCTTCAAGCACAACGACGTCGCCTCGCTCGACAAGGCGCTCGAGGGCGCCACGCACGAGAAGCGGCTCATCGTCGTGGAGGGGCTCTACAGCGTGGACGGAGACATGACCCCGCTGTCCGACGTCGTCGCCGTGGCGCGCAAGCACGGCGCGGCGATCATGCTGGACGACGCGCACGGGCTCGGCACGCTCGGTCCCACTGGGCGCGGCGTCGGCGAGCTGCATGGGGTCCTCGGCGAGATCGACCTGCTGATCGGCACCTTCTCCAAGTCCTTCGGCACGGTGGGGGGCTTCGTCTGCGCCGATCGAGCCCTCGTCGACTACCTGAAGCTGAGCGCGCGGTCGTTCGTGTTCTCGGCGTCGCTGCCCATCGCCTGCGTGGAGGCGGCGCTGGCCGCCCTGGACGTCATGGAGGCGGACCACGGCCTGTTCCGTCGGCTCGCCGACAACGCCGCCTTCTTCCGGGAAGGGCTCCACGACGTGGGGCTCGACACGCACGGCGCGACGACGCACATCACGCCCATCTTCCTCAACGACGAGATCCTGACCATGAAGTTTGGCGCCTACCTCTTCCACGGCGCCGACGTCATGATGATGCCCTTCGTCGCGCCCGGCGTCCCCAAGGGGTCCGAGCGCCTGCGGTGCAACGTGACCGCCGCCCACACCCGGGCGGACATGGGGTACACCCTGGAGGCGCTCGCGAAGATCGGCGTCATGCTGCGGGTCTTGCCCTACGGGAAGAGCACCCGGGCCTCGACGTTGCAGAAGGCCTACTGGCTCGCCAACAACCGGTTGCGGGGCATACGCCGCGGGGGCCTGGCCTACTTGCGCCACGAGGTGGACCGCTACCTCAACCCGCCGCGGGACGACGGGGACTGACCCGCACCCTGGCCCGCGGACGACCGGGTCGACGCGGACCGAACCGAGGCATCGGGCGTCGCCGTGGGTGGCGACGGCAGGGCGCGGTGCGGCGCGGACGTTCACGCCGATGGCGGAGGCCCTGGCGGCGCCGCGAGCGACGGACCTTGCATCGCGGGCGGGAAATTGGCCGAGCACTGCAACAGCCAGGTCGGAATCCGCCGTGGCGCCTGGCCGCCGCCCGAACCGACTTGCTCGGGGGGCCCGCGCGGAGGACGATTGACGCATGGCGCGCGTCTTTCGAGCTTCCTGCCCCTTGACTCTGGCAAGCCTCCTCGGTCTGGTCGCCTGTGCGAGCAGCGGACCGGCCACCGGACCCCTCGGGGGTGGCAGCGGGAACACCATCCCCGGAGCCGGTGGAGGGACGCCCGGCTCCGGCGGCGGGTCCGGGCTCGTCGGCACGACGGGGGGCGGCGGGGTGTCGCTCGTCGTCACGGCGACGTGCGGCAACGGCGTCCAGGATCCGGGCGAGCTCTGTGACGACCTGAACACGGTCCCGGGCGACGGCTGCAGCGCGCTCTGCCAGATCGAAGCCGAGTGGGAGTGCCCGGGCTTCGGGCAGCCGTGTGCGTTCAAGCCCGTCTGCGGGGACGGGATCCTGTCTTCCACGGAGGCCTGCGACGACCTGAACACGGTGTCCGGCGACGGCTGTTCGGCGGATTGCCTCGCGGTCGATCCTGGCTGGCTCTGCCGTGTTCCCGGGCGGCCCTGCATCCCCTGGTGCGGCGACGGCGTCCTCACCTTCCCCGAGACGTGCGAGGACGCGAACACGGTGGCGGGGGACGGGTGTTCCCCCACCTGCCTCACCGAACCGGGGTGGGACTGCTCGAGCGGCACCTGCATCCAGTCCGTCTGCGGCAACGGGGTCCAGGAGCTCGGCGAGTCCTGCGACAAGGGGGCCGACAACGGGCTGTTCTACGGCGATCCCGCCAACCCCGGCTGCTCCAAGACCTGCACCCTGGAGCCGAGCTGCCGTACCGGCGGCGTGACCGGCGCCTGCCAGACCTTCTGCGGCGACGGCAACATCGACCTCGGAGAGGTCTGTGACGACGGCAACATGAACCCCGGCGACGGCTGCGACACCGCCTGCCAGCCAGAGGGGGGCTTCACCTGCGAGACGATCCAGGAGCCCGACACCGAGCCTTGCAGCTCGGGCGGCGGCGAGTGCCTCATGCTGCCGGTGATCTACCGCGACTTCGACGGGCAGAACGTCAACGGCGGCCACCCCGACTTCTTCTACATGGGCGCCTCGGTGGGGGGCGAGAAGACCATCTGCGTTCCCAACGCCTCCGGCAATCCCGATCCGGTCACCACGAACTGCTCGAGCACGGACTCGACCGAGCTCTGCACGGAGCTCGTGCTGCCCACGCTCAACGCGCAGGGCAAGCCGCAGTTCAACCCGGCCAAGAACGGCATGTGCCAGTGCCGGTTCACGGACTGGGACGCCAGGAACATCATTACCTCGGCCAACGGGGAGGCGTGCACCGTCACGGGGGACGGCTCGACGCGCTACCGGGTCGGCTTCAACAGCGTGCTCAACGTCCCCGTCATGCACAGCGCCGAGTCGTTCGCCCAGTGGTACACGGACTCGAGCTACAGCACCGCCGTCCGGGGCACGCTCGAGCTCCAGTCCATCGGCGGCGGGCAGTACCAGTTCTCCAGCAGCAATGGGCTGACGGTCAACGACGACATTCACTCGTTCTGCGACAACGAGCGCTCCGCCACCCTGTCGAGCGGGTTCTTCCCCCTGGAAGACCAGCCCCGCGACAAGATCTGCAACATCTGGCCGTACTGGAACACCGCGCTCGAGAACGACTGCTGTGCGGGGCCGGGCTGCCCGGTCGGTTCGCAGTGGGACGCTACGGTGGCGTACGGGTCCTGCAATCCCGGCGAGGGCGGGGCGCTGCCGTACGCGGAGGGCGAGATCACCGGCATGCTCCGGAACTTCTACTTCACCACCGAGGTCCGCTACCTGTTCCGCTACGGCGGCACCAGCGGGACGCTCGCGTTCTTCGGCGACGATGACGTCTGGGTGTTCGTGAACGGGCAGCTGGCGGTGGACCTCGGCGGGACGCACGAGCGGCTGGAGGACTCGGTCAACATCAACGGGGCCACCTTCGGGCTCGAGGAGGGGCGGATCTACGAGATCGCGGTCTTCCACGCGGACCAGCACCCGCGCGAGTCGAACTACCAGCTCACGCTCACCGGCTTCCCCACCAACAAGTCCGCCTGCCGGCCTACCTGCGGCGACGGCGTGCGCGCGGCCGGCGAGGAGTGCGACGACGGCCCGGCCAACCAGAACGACCTGTATGGCGGCTGCACGCTCGACTGCAAGTTCGGCCCGTTCTGCGGCGACGGCGTGATCAACGGTCCGGAGCAGTGCGATCTCGGGCGGGACAACGGTCCGGTCTACACCCCGACCAACGTCGGGGCCTGCTCCACGGGCTGCATGCTCGCCCACTTCTGCGGTGACGGCATCATCGACTCCGGCTACGGCGAGGCGTGCGACGACGGCGGGCCGAGCAGCTCCTGCACGGACATCTGCACGCTCAACGTCCGCTGAGGGGGCAGCGGCGGCGCCCGGCGCGCGCGGCGCTTGCCCGGGCGCCGGCGCCGGGGCACCCTCGCCGGCCCCGATGTCCGGTCCCCTCCGCGAGCGCGCCGTCCTGGTTTCCGTCCAGCCGCCGACGGTGACCGACGCCGACCATGAGGCGGACCTCGTCGAGCTCGGGCGCCTGGCGAAGACGCTCGGGTTCGAGGTCGTCGCCACCGTGTCGCAGCGGCGCGCCGCGCCCGACCACGGGGCCGTGCTCGGCGCGGGAAAGCGCGCGGAGCTCGCGCGCTGGACCGGCGGCGACGGTGTCGGCGCGCCGCCTGCCCGCACCCGACCGCACCGCGCCCGCGCGCGGTGGCGCGCGTCGCCGCCGGAGGACGCGGGAAGCGGGGCGGGGAGCGAGGCCGCCGACCGCGAGGAGGAGGCGGACCAGGCCGGCGCGGGGGATCTGCCGCCGGTCGAGCCGGAGCGCCGCGCGAGCGTGGTGATCGTGAACGGGGAGATCACCCCCAGCCAGGCGCGCAACCTCGAGCGCGCGACCGGGGCGCGCGTCACCGACCGCACCGGGGTGATCGTCGAGATCTTCCACCGCCACGCGCGCTCCCGGGAGGCGCGGCTGCAGGTGGAGCTCGCGCGCCTCGCCTACGTGGCGCCGCGTCTGCGGGAAACGGGGCGGAGCGCGGGGCAGCGCCAGCAGGGGCGCGGCGCCGGGGACACCGAGCTCGAGCTCGACCGGCGCCGGATCCGCGACCGCATCGCGGAGCTCCGGGACGAGCTCGCGAGCATCCAGCGCGAGCGGGAAACGCGCCGTGCGCTGCGGCAGGCGACGCGATCGGTGGCGCTCGTCGGCTACACGAACGCGGGCAAGTCCTCGCTGATGCGGGCCCTCACGGGCAGCGCGGTAGTGGTTGCGGACCAGCTCTTCGCGACGCTGGACACGACCGTGAGGGCGCTCCAGCCCGAAACCCGCCCGCGCATCCTGTTGAGTGACACGGTGGGGTTCATCAAGCATCTCCCCCACCATCTCGTCGCCTCCTTCCGGTCGACGCTGGACGAGGCCCGCGCGGCCTCGCTGCTCCTGCACCTGGTGGACGCGGCCGACCCCGCGCGGGAGGAGCAGGCGAGGATCACGCGCGCCGTGCTCGACGAGATCGGCGCCGGAGCGGTGCCGTGCCGGCTCGTCATGAACAAGATCGACCGCCTGAGCCCGGCCGAGCGGGCCGACCTCGCGGCGGCCTACCCCGGCGCGCTCCTCGTCTCCGCCCACGATCCCGCGGGGGTCGCGGCGGTGCGGGGCGCCATCCTCGAGTTCTTCGCGGGGCGCGCCCAGGAGGCCGAGCTCTCGGTACCCTACGGGCGCGCGGCCGTGGTGAGCGCGATCTTCGACTCCGCCGAGGTCCTCGAGCAAGCCTGCGACGAGGTCGGGATCCGGCTGCGGGTCCGCGCCGACGCGCCGGTGCTCGAGCGCTTGCGGGCTCTGGTCGCGCGGTGAAACCGCGGGCGCGGCCGCCGACGGCGTCAGCCGCCCGAGACGGCGCGGAGCTCCGCCGGGCATTCGATGGGCGCGTAGCGGATGTCGGGGTTGTCCGCCATCTGGAGCCACTCGATGTACCAGTTGCACCCGGCCATGAGCTCCGGCGAGTTGCCGAAGGCGTTCTGGCACATGCTGCGGATGCAGTTCGCGTCCGCGCCGCAGGAGGAACGGAAGCCGCCGTACTGCACCCCGAGATCGGTGGTGTGCCACTGGGTCGAGCAGCCGTTCATCGCGCCCACGCCGCCACCCGGGATGAGGAGGTCGAACTGGTTCGCTTCGATGCCGCCGATGTTGGTCACCTGGACCACCATCTGCTTGCCCTCGATGCCGGGCGTGGGCGAGCCGCGGCTGCTCGACCCCGAAAAGCGGATCTGGAAGCAGGCGCCGCACTGCGCCCCGTTGAACGCGGCGAACCCGTAGCTCAGCTTGTCGCTGAGCGCCCAGGGCGCCCAGCTGTGGCAGGTGAACGCGGTCCCACCCTCGCAGCCGTTGCGGTCCGCGTCGTTGACGCCGATGTTGTTGTCATTGATGTCGCAGCTGTCGACCGGGTTGCTGGCGTTCGAGGTCCAGCCGCAGCTCGGCTTGCAGCAGTCCCAGTATCTGGTCGCGAAGCCGTTGGTGCCCCCTTGCAGATCGGGCAGAGTCTGTCCCGAACCGCCGGTGGCGGGGGTGCCGCCGGTCGGGGTGCTGCCGCCGGTCGGGGTGCTGCCGCCGGTGGGCGGAGTGCCGCCGTTGCCGGGGCTACCGCCCGCCGCGCCGCTGCAGCGCCCGCAGGACTCCGCGCAATAGTCGGCGTCGAGGAGCCACTGGTCGTCGCACCAGCCCCAGTCCATCGCGTGGTCGCAGCTCTCGTTCCCTGGCGGCACGACGTTGGAACAGGTCGAGGCGCCGCCGGCACTCGGGGTGCTGCCGCCAGTGGGCGGTGCGCCCCCGGCGGGTGGGGCGCCGCCGGTGGGCAAGGTGCCGCCGGCGGGCGGCGCGCCGCCGGCGGGTGGGGCGCCGCCGGCGGGTGGGGCGCCGCCAGCGGGTGGGGCGCCGCCAGCGGGCGGGGCGCCGCCAGCGGGCGGTGCGCCCCCGGCGAGCGGGGTGCCGCCGGTGGGCGAGGTGCCACCGGCGGGCAAGGTGCCGCCCGTGCCAGGGAGGCTGCCGCCTGCTCCAGGTAGGGTGCCGCCCGTGCCAGGGAGGGTGCTGCCCCCTGCCGCGGGACTGGTGCCGCCCGCGGCGGGGCTGGTGCCGCCCGCGGTGGGACTGGCGCCGCCGGTGCCGAACGTGCCGCCGCTGCTCACCACGCCGTTGCCGCCGCTCCCGGAGGCGACCGGATCTGCTTCATCCGTGCTCGCCGACGTTCCTCCCATCACGGGGACGAGGGGGATTGGCGATCCCTCCTCGTCTCCGCAAGAGGCGACGAGGCTGGCGCTACTGAGCGTGGCGACCATGATGAAGGCAGGCCGAAGCTTTGGTGCGTGCCGCCGCATGAGCACGAACGTAGCACCCGCTGCTCGTACACGGAAACGGCTTCTGCCCTGCTGCACAATTGCAGCGCACGCTCGCGAGCGACCGCGGGCGCCGCGCGCTCGTTCCGAGACTCGATCGGAGTCGAGCCAGCAGCGATCCCCACGCGCGCTCCCTGACGCCATCGGAGCGCCGCCGTCCGTGCAGTCGCTGCCGCCTCGCGCGACGAGAACCGACACTGGATGTTTCCATCAGGAAGCTCTCCGGCGCCCCGGGGGGCGCCCCCGCGCGGAGCGACCAGGCGCGCGCGGCCCCTCGAGCCTCGTCGGGAGGCTTCGCCAGGGGACCAGGAAGAGGCGGCGAGCGCCCCGCTCCCGGGCGCCTCGCTCGCGGCTCGCCCGGCGCTCCCTCGAGAACGCGCCTTCTTTGTCCCCTGGCGGGCGCGCTCTCGGAGGAGCCGCGGGGCCCCGGCGCGCAGTCCCGGCGCTCGCCGGAGGCGCTCCCCCGCGGGGGGTCGAGGACGGGGTCAGAGGCCGAGGAGGTCGCGCTCGGCGTACAGCCGCATCAGGTTGTCGGAGAACCCGTCACCGTGATCGACGGTGATGACCTGTCCGCGCACCGAGTCCAACATCCCGCTCGCCAGCGCGACGGCGACGTTGGCCACCTCTTCCATCGTGAGCCAGCGATGGCCCGGGGGGGCCAGTCGCTCGAGGAAGGGGAACAGCTCCTCGCCGAACATCTCCGCCGCCGACTGCGTCGGGATGGCGCCGGCGCGGATCACGTTGATGCGGACGTCCTCGTCGCGCAGCCGGTAGGTGGCGTAGCGGCAGAGCGTCTCCAGCACCGCCTTCGAAGCGGCGACGAACTCGTAGCCCGGGCTGTACGCGTCGGGTCCACTGGAGGACATGGCGATGACGTACCGCGGGAAGCGCCCGAACGCGGCGCGCAGCCGCTGCAGGTACGCGAAGGTAGGCCAGGACGAGTAGTGGATGCTCTTGGCGAGCGCCCGCTCGGTCATCGCGTCGAAGTCACGGACGACGACCGATCCGGCCACGTTGCTCACGAAGACGTCGACGCCCGAGTGCCGCGCGCGGATCTGCGCGATCAGGTGCTCGGTGTCCTCGTCCTCGGCCGCGTCGGCCTGCACCAGCAGCGGCTCGGGCCCGCCCACCGCGCGGAACGCGCCCCGGAGCTCGTCCTCGTCGGCCGTACCCCAGCGGTAGGTGAGGACGGTCGCGGCGCCCCGGCGGGCGAATTCGAGGGCGATCGTCCGGCCGAGGCCGCGGGTGCCGCCGGTGACCAGGACCACCTTCGATGCGAAGCTCGGTTCGGGCATGGTCGTCACCTCCCTGCGCGCTCGGCGCCGCTGCGGCCGGCCGTGATCCGCGGCCGCCGACCGCCCCGAGGCTCGGGGGCGCCCGGCACGGCCGGCGCGCGACGGCGCCTGGGGATCGCCCTCAGCCGCCCTTCTCCGCGAGGGTCTTCTGGAAGAGGTCTACCAGTCCGTCGATGTTCTCCAGCTTGTTGAGCTCGCTGCGCGGGATCTTCACCTTGAGCTCCCGCATCGAGCGGCTCACGACCTCGACCAGATCGAGGCTGTTCGCCCCGTAGTCGACCATCGATTTCTTCGGATCGATGGCGTCGAGATCGACGTCGTCGACCGCATCCGCCAGGTGCTTCTTGATGACGGCCAGAATCTCTTCCCGGGTCATTACGGCTTCTCCTTTGGGGTGATCTCGAGGCGGTCGCGCTCGCCGAACAAGCGCATCACGTTGTCGTGGAAGGCGACGCCGTTGTCGACGGTGATCACCTGACCACTGACACCATCCATGAGCCCGCTGGTCAGCGCGAAGACGGCTTCCGCGACCGCCTCGGGTGACACGAACATGCGCGGGTCGAAGCGCTCGATGAAGGGGATGCAGTCGTCCCCCATCGTCGCGCGGAGGCTGTCGGTCCGGACGAGCGCGGCGCGGACCACGTTGACGTGGACGTCCTCGCCGCGCAGGCGGTAGTTGAGGTATCGAATCAGCGTCTCGAGCAGCGCCTTCGAGCCGGCGACGAAGTCGTAGTTGGCCACGAAGGAGTCCGGACCGATGCTCGACAGCCCGATCACGTAGCGGGGGTAGCGGCCGAACGCCTCCCGGAACCGCGCCAGGTGCTCGAACATCGGCCACACGGTGTACTCGATGCTCCGCATGAGGGCGCGCTTCGAGTAATCCGCCATGCCCTTGACGATTTGAGCGAAGGAGACGTTGGAGACGAACACCTCGATGGCGTCGTGGCGCTCCCTGAGCGCGGCCACCAGCGCCGCGGTGTCCTCGGCGCTGCCCGCGTCCGCCTCCACGATGTGCGGCTCGGGCGCACCGACGGCGCGGAACTGCTCCCGGATCGCGTCCTCGTCGGCGCTCCCCCACCGGTTGGTCAGGGTGCAGAGCGCGCCCCGTCGTGCGAAGGCGAGCCCGCAGGCGAGCCCGATGCCCTTGGTGCCGCCAGTGACGAGGACGGCCTTGCCCGCGAAGTCAGTCCACATACTCGTCCTCGATCCGCTCGCGGATGGCGTCCTGCCGGAACGTGATCTCGTGCATCATGGTTTCGACGGTGCGGGTTGCCTCGAAGGCGCGGCGCCGGTCCAGGGACAGCCAGCGCTTGAGCGTCTCCAGGGCGACCCGCGGCTTTTCCGCTATGCGGGCCGCCACGTCAAATGCTTTGGGGCGGATTTCGGCCCGCGGGAGGACGTAGTTGACCCCGCTCCGCGGGGAGAAATCCGCTCCCCGTCGGAACTCGCCCGTGTACATCAGCTCGTGCGCCAGCGCCGGAGACAGGACATGCTCGAGCAGCCGGGTGATGCCCATCCCTGGCGTGAAGCCGAGGTTCATGAAGCTTGCGCCGTAGCGGCTCTCCCGGGCCATCAGCACGATGTCCGCGCAGAGGCCCAGCGCGAGGCCGCCCCCGGTCGCGTGCCCTTCCATCGCGGCGATGACCGGCACCGGGAGGTCCAGGACGGCCTTGGAAAGCACGATATCAGCGGGGACCTCTTCTCCCCGGGCCAGCTTGACGAGGAGCTCACGTGGCGCGCCCGAACAGAAAACGTCCGGCAAGCCGACCAGCACCACCACCTTCACCTCACGGTCTCGGGCGATCGCGGCGAGGGCTGCTTCGAGCTCGCCCACGAACGGCACGCTGAAGGCGTTCTTTCCGGCCGTGTCTTGCAACGAGAGGGTCAGGATCCCCTCACCGTCGCGCGTTGCGGCGACCCGCTTCCCGGTAGCGCTCGTCCCTGTCATGCCCCGTCCTCCCCGAGGAGGCCGTCCTCCCGGAAGCGACGCAGCGCCTCGATGACCGATGGGTCGCCGGTCGCCGTGAGGGTCAGCTCACCCGCCGCCCTGAGCGCTCCCTGCAGCGGCTGCCCGGCGCAGAGGTCTCCGACCGCAGCGATCGCCTTCGTGCTCGCGGGCCGGACGCGGGACAGGCGCTTCACCCAGCGACCGACTGCTCGTTCAGCTTGCGCGGGCTCCACCACCTCGTCGCAGAGCCCCAGCGCCATCGCCTCTGCGGCCGAGCGCGCGTGCGGCGTGAGCGCCAGCAGGCGCGCCCGCTGCGGCGTCATGCGCTCGAAGAGGATGGGCAGGACCATCGCCGGGGCGAGTCCGAACAGGGCCTCGGGGAGGGCGAACGTGGCCGTGGTCGTGGCCACGACGACGTCGCAAGCCGCTGCCAGTCCCCCGCCCCCGCCCTGCGCCGCCCCCTGCACCAGGGCGACCGAGGGCTTGCCCCCGCGCCGCAGGGCGAGCAGCGCCCGCTGGAAGCCTGCCACCGCGCCGCGCCGGGCCGCCGGATCGGGGGCCGCGAGCAGGGCGTCGATGTCGAGGCCGCGGCAGAAGACCTGCTCGCCACCGACGAGCACCAGGGCGTGGACGGCCGGATCATCGAGCGCCGCCTCCAGCGACGCGACCAGGGACTCGACGCCCCCGAGGTCCAGGCTGCAGAGTAGCTCGACGCGTCGTTCGCTCATCTCGGATCTCGCCGCCCCCCGCGCCGATCAGCTGAAGGCGTACTCGCGGTAGTACTCGTGCACGCCCTTCAGCACCAGGCGACCTTGCCCCGCGTAGAAGCGGTCGTACCAGTCTCCGAGCAGACCCCGATCCGGCACGAACTCGGGCACCGCGATGCTCGCGTCGCGCGTGAGCTCCAGCGTCTCGTACTCGCTCACGGAGACGCGCCGGCGGGCGTCCAGCTGCCGTTCGAGGTCGGTCGCCCGTGTCACCGCGCGCGCCTCGGGGAGCAGGAGGGCGCTGTAGAACTGCGCGCAGGAGCCTGACCCGTAGGCGAAAAGCCCGATGCGGTCCCCGGCGACCAGATCGTCGGAGGTGTCCACCAGGCCCGTCAAGGCGATGAACGTGCTCGCGCCGTAGGTGGCGCCCATGCGCCGGTTGTAGACGAGGGAGGCGGCCGTCTTGCGCTCGTAGTGCGCGCGCGCCTCTCGATTGGGGATGGTGGTGTGGTCCCGGAGGAGGCTCTTGTGCGCGCGGAAGGTCATGCCGCCGAAAGGCACGTGGTAGACGACCTTCTTGAAGTAGGTGTCGAAGTCCACCGCGCCGACCGCCTCCACGTACTTGCGGTACGCCGCCTCCACGCCGGTGAGGTAGGAGAAGAGGCTGGTTTCGCTGTTGCCCGTCTCGACCCGCATCGTGGGCCGGATGACGTCCGAAACCTCCTCGGCGTGCACGCCGCACTTGCCGTCCTCGTAGGCGATCAGCCGCGGGGTCCCGGAGAGCAGCACGGCGACCGCGCCCGCGCCGCCGACCGGCTCCCAGGGCTTGCCGAGGTGCATGGTCGTCTGGTCCGTGGCCACGATCAGCGCCTTGCGCCCGCGCGCCTGCGCCGACCCGAGCCACGCGATGGCCAGGTCGAGCGCCCCCGTCGCGGCGAAGCAGGCGTGCTTCACCTCCAGGTTCAAGCAGTCGTCGGGCAGCCCCAGGAAATGGTGGATCCAGGAGCTCACGGGCTTCTCCTGGTCGACGCTGCTCTCCGTCCCGACCAGCAGCAGGCCCACCGCCGCCCGCTCTTGCGCGGTGAGCGCCGGCGCCGCGGCGTTCACCCCCATGGTGACCGCGTCCTCCCACGGCGGGTTGAGGCCACGCTCCTGGATCATCAGGTCGGAGAGCGTGCGCTCGGCATCCATCCCGCGGGCGCGGCACAGGTCGCCGAGGTCGAGGTAGAGGCTGGCCGGGTAGATCCCGAGCTTCTCGATGCCGACCGTCATGGCGCGTGCTCGAGGCCGCCGGTCAGCGTGATCACCTGTCCGGTCACGAAACGCGCGGCGTCGGAGGCGAGGTACAGGCAGGCGGCGGAGATCTCGCGGACCTCTCCGAACCTGCCGGCGGGGCAGTATTGCAGCCAGAACTCGCGGTTGGACTTGCTGAGGCCCTCGCGCACCATGTCGGTGTCGAACAGCCCGAGCATCAGCACGTTGCTGCGCACGGCCTTCCTCCCGTACTCCTTCGCCAGCCCGGCGGAGAGGCCGCAGAGGCCGGCCTTGCTGGCGCAGTAGGAGATCTGCCCCGTGATGCCGTAGGTCGCGATGCTGGAGATGTGGATGAAGCTGCCGCCGCCGGCGGCGAGGAAGTGGGGCAGCACGGCGCGGGTCATGTAGAAGGCGCCGCTCAGGTTCACGTCGAGCACGTCCTTCCAGTCCTCGTCGGACATCGCCATCGCCAGCCCCGGTCGGTTGATGCCGGCGTTGTTCACCAGGACGTTGATGGTGTCGAAATCCTCGCCCACCCGGTCGACCGTTGCCTCGACCGCGGTCGAGTCGCGCACGTCGAGCGCGTAGGCGCGCACGACGCGCTCCGGGGCGATCCGCCGGGCCTCGGCGATCACCTCCTCCGCGAGCTCGGGTCGCGAGCCGTAAGTGAAGGCGACGTCGTGGCCCGCCGCCGCCGCGTCGAGCACGATGCCGCGGCCGATGCCACGTGAGCCACCCGTCACCAGAAACACCATCGTCGCCTCGTCTAGTCCTCGTACCGCTTGAACAGGCTTACGCAGTTGATCCCGCCGAAGCCGAAGGAGTTCTTCATGAAGTACCGGATGTCGTGCGGCACCGGCGCGGTGCCGCGACACACGTCCAGATCGACCTCGGGATCGAGCTCGTCGATGTTGATCGACGGGTGGAGCATCCCGGCTTGCATCTGCAGGATGGCGGCGACGGTCTCCACGGTCGCGGCCGCCCAGCAGGTGTGCCCGAGCAGCGACTTGGTCGCGTTCACCTTCAGGTGCCGGGGGCGCTCGCCGAAGACGTTCTTGATCGAGCGCGTCTCGGTGAGGTCGCCGAGGGGGGTCGAGGTGGCGTGCATGCTCACGTAGTCGATCTGGTCCGGACGCACGCCGGTCTGCTCCAGCAGGCGCCGCATCAGGCGCGTCTGCCCCTCCTCGGAGGGGTTGGGCAGGTGGTTGGCGTCGGCGTTCGCCTCGGACCCGAGCACCTCGGCGTGGATGCGGGCGCCGCGCCGTCGCGCCGCCTCGAGCTCTTCGATGACGAGCACCGCTCCCCCGTGCGCGGGGACGAAGCCCTCGCGACGGGTGTCGAAGGGGCGGCTCGCGCGAGCCGGCTCGTCGTGGAAATTCTGGTACGAGATGGCGCCGAGCATCGCCATCGCGTGCAGATCCATCGGGGACATGTCGAGCACGGCGCCCACGATCAGGAAGCGCTCGTGGCCGTGGTGGCGGATCTCGTCGATCGCGTAGCGGAGCGCGACGTTGCCGCTCGCGCACGCCGCGCCGAGCGTGGTCAGCGGCCCCCGCACGCCCACCAGCTCCGACACGCTCGCGGCGTGGTCGGTGTCCAGCGCGTGGAGCGCGAGCCAGGGGTCGATGTAGTCCGGCTCCTCCCGGAACTGGTCGCGGTTCTCGTCGGAGTAGTGGCTGTTGATGTTGTGGCCGGCGACCATCACGCCCGTCAGCGTGGGGTCGATCTCGACGCCGACCAGGCCGGCGTCCAGCCAGGCGTCGACGGTCAGAAGGAGGCTGAGCTGGGTCGACCACGGCGCGCGGGACACGAGCTTGCGGAGCCGGCGGAACATGTCCGCGGAGAGCTTCCCTTCGAAGGACGCGAGCTTCGCCTTGACGTCGTAGCCGCTGAGGTCGGCGCCGACCTTGCTGTAGATGTGGTGGGTCGGAAATTTCTTCCAGTTCGACAACGCCGAGCGGCCGGCGAAGAGGCCGTCGCGGAAACCCTCGAGCGTGTCGCCCAGGGGGGTGTTGACGGACATCCCGGTGACGACGATGCGCTTAGTCGACAAGGTAGACCTCCTGCACGGCGTAGGACGCCACCCGCCCGTCCTTGACGACCTGACCGGCGGCCGTGGCGGTCATGCCGTCCTCGGCGATGATGACGGCGTGGAGCTCGAGGACGTCGCCCGGGAGGAGCGGCTCCAGGTACTGCGCGGCGTGGATCGAGAGAGCGCGCACGGCGGTCGGGGTCGCGTCCGGGGGGATCTCGAGCGTCTGCTTGGCGAGGAAATGGGTGAGGCACAGGGCCAACTGGCCGGTCATCTCCACCTGCAGGACGCCCGGGTAGATGGGGGTACCAGGGAAGTGCCCCGCGAAGATCGGATCCGCCGGATCCAGGCGGCGATGACCGAGGATGGTGCGCTCGGTCAGGTCGACGGCGTCGATCCCGTCGAGCAGCAGGAACGGGGCGCGGTGCGGCAGGATCCGCTCGAGCGCCGCCACCCCGTAGCGGACGGGGGCCGCGGTGGGACGTCCCCCATGGGTGGGGGTTCGCCGCAGGCGCTTGGTCAGGATCTTGAGCTCTTCGGAGTCCATGGGGGGCAGGCCACGACCGAACCGAACCGTGCTCGCTACGACCAACCGTGCCCGGCGCGCGGACGCGGGGCGGCGGCGGTCGGCGGCACGGCGAATCGGCCGCAACCGCATACGTAACGGGAGGCAACGGCGCAATCGTAGAATCCGAACCGGCTAGCCGTTTTGTAGGTTTCGGGGCGGTTCGCACCCCGCTTCCCGGGGGACGAGCACGGCCTGGGGGCGACCAGGCGGTTCAGTCCTGCGCGCGCTGGAGGTCGGAGGACGGAGGACCGGACCGCTCCCACGGCGGGTAAGCCGTCACGTCCCGCTGGCGACGAGGCTGAAGAGCGCGGGTCGGGGGCGCACCCGGAACAGGAGGCTGCGCCGCGGGGCCTCCGCCATGATCCCTTCCCAAGTTCGGCGGCGCGGCCACCGCATCTGGTCGGACAGGGCGTGGGGGAAGCCCGTGAGCGGGTCTGTCCCCTCGACCAGGATCGCGTGCTGGTGGACCAGTCCGTCCGCCTTCACGCCTTGGATGGCGACCACGTCTCCGGCCCGGAGGCGGTCCTCGTCACCGGACAGGGCGGCGAAGAAGCGCTCCCGTTCGGAGAACGGGATCCGCTCGGCTCCCGTGAAGCGCCGGTGCTCGAAGAGCTCCGGCGTCCGCGCGGCGAACGCCTCGAAGGCGAGCACGCCGCTGCGGTTCTCGATCCCGAAGCGGCCGAAGTCGAGCCCCCCGCTGCTGCGCCCCGGGGCCGCGGGGCGCGCCGCGAACCAGGTGCCGGACGCGCGCTCGTAGCTGTCGAGGACGAAGTCCACGCACATCTGCGGCGGCAGCGGCCGCCCTGCCGCGTCGAAGACCGGGTACATCCGCCCCTGGTGCTCGAACGACGTGCGGCCGTGCTCGTAGGCCCAGCGCCAGTGCGGCCGGAGCTGCCCGTCCTGGAGGTGATCCGGCGCCCCGCGGGGACGATCGAACGGGAGCGCCGCGGCGACCGCCGCCGTCACCGCGGCGCGCAGGCGGGTGAGCGCCTCCCGCCGCGTACGGTCCTCCGCTTGCCACGCGGTGACCGCCCGCCGGAGGCGCGCGTCGGCGTCGAGGCAGGCCAGCGAGAGGCGCGCCCCCTCGGCGTCGAGGAGGGCGTGCACCCACGTGCCGCCGAAACGGAGCCGGGCGATGATGGCGCGATCCGTAACCCGCTCCACCCGGATCCGGTCCGCGCCCACCTGCTCGGCCAGCCCGGCGACGTCACGGTGCCGGGGCTCGGCGAGCGCGGCCACCGTGGTCGCGACCCGGTCGCCGAGCAGCAACGTGGCGGGCTGCCCCGCCGCGGGGCCGTCGGCGTGCTCATAGCGCGCCCGGCGTCCCTCGGAGCGCACCAGGCGCTCCACCCGGCTGCCGCGGGCGAGGTGGAGCTCCGGCTCCGTGAAGAGATCGGTCAGGGTGAGCCCCTGCACGAGCGCCAGCGCCTCGGCGGGGTCCGACGAGTAGAGGTACCCCTCGCGCAGGATCAGCGCGCGGAGCGCCGCCGGATCGTGGCGCAGCCGTCGGCGCGCGGCGGCCACGCGCCGCGCGCCGCGCTCTCCGGCGAGCGCCGCGCGCGCAGCGCGGGCGGCCGTTGGCAGCTCCGCGTCGGGCGTCGGCGCCGGCTCGCGCGCCCAGAGCACCGCCTCGCCCCGCGCGCGTCCCAGGATCGAGGCACGGTGGGCCTCGAACTCCGGCGCGCCGGGCAGGGGCTCGGCGCGGAGCGCCGCCGCGAGGCGCGCGCGGCACCGGGCCTGCTCGGCGTCCGGTGGGGCGGCCTCGGCCGCGCGAGCCGCGGGGGTCGCCGCCGGCGGCTGCGGTCCCTCCGAGGCCTGGCAGTCGAGCAAGGCGGACGCGCCCAGCAGCGGGGCGAGGAGGCGCCGGAACACGCCCGATCCAACGCGGCGCCGACCCGGGCCATTCGTTCCTCGGGTCCGGCGCGCGCGGACCGCGCCCACGCCGCCATCGGATCCGGCCGGCGAAGCGCGCGGCGAGGACCCGGGCCTTTCCGGCGCCCGCGGCCGTCTCGGCGGAGCCGATCGCGAGCCGCTCGGCGAGGTCGGCGAGCGACGATGGCCGCGTCGGAGCCCGGCGCCCGCCGGCGTGCGTCGTCAGCGCCCCGTGCGCTTCCGGCGGATCACGGGGAAGACGCGCTGGCGACCACCGCGATGACGATGATCACCGCGTAGACGAGCCAGAACAGCGCGTAGAGCACGCCGAAGACGCCGCCCAGGATCATCCCCACGAGCCCGAGCGTCGCGTTCGTGCTGCTCGGCTCGCCGAGCTCGCGGGCCTGCCGGCGAGCCCTGGCGCCGAGGAAGAAGCCGACGAACCCCAGCGGGAAGCACGCGGTCGTGAAGCCGAGGATGGCGAGCACGAGCGCGAGGATGGCCTCGGTGGAGGTGGGCGTGGTCGGGCGCGCGCCGTACTCGCCCGCGGGGGGCGGCGTGAAGCCACCCATCGGCGCGCGCGGGAGCGTGGGTTCCGGCGACGGCGCGGGGGCGAAGGCTGGCGAGGACGGGGACGCCCCGCCCGGCGGGGGCGTGAAGCCACCACCCGGGGGCGGGGGTGCGGCCGGGGGTTGCACGGCTCCAGGGTACGTCACCCCCGGGCCGCGGTCGACGCCCGGAACCCCCGCCGGTTTCCCGGGGGGACGCTCACGGGAGCGCGAGGCCGGACGCGGCGAGGGTGCTGAAGGGCTCCCGCCCGGCGTGCTCCGCGACCCACGCCGGCGAAAGGCGAGGGCCGCCGCGCCGCGTGCGCACCGCGGCGTACCAGTGCACCACGCGCGTCGCCTCCGTCGTCAGCTCGTCGAGGCGGGCGGACGAGCGACGGAACCAGTGTTCGCTGATCTCGGGGCCGAGCGGGTAGAAGACCTCCGGCGCGAGGAGCCGGAGGTCGTGGCCCCGATAGTCCTCCACGGCGTGCTCCAGCAGGTGCGTGCCGAGGGCGAAGCGAGCGAGGCTTCGCCGCAGCGGCAGGCGCGCCATCCGCTCCAGCAGCTCCGCGAGGAACGGGTGCCCGGCACGCCCCCCCAGCACGGCGTTGTTGGGCGCCGTCGGGTAGCGGTCCTCGATCCGCCGGAAGGCGCGCCACCCGTCCGGGACGCGGCGGAGCAGGTCACGGACGGCCGTCCGGGTCCACGCGGCCGCCAGCCGCCCCGGGTGGACGCGCCGCCGCGGATCGTCGGGGAAGGCCAGGCGCTCGAGCCCGCAGAACACCCCCGCGTCCGCGAGCAGCGGCGCCACGGGCCGCACCGTCACCGTGTCCAGATCGAGGTAGACGCCGCCTTCGCGGAGCAGGAGCGCCACCCGCACCACGTTGGCGCGCGCCGCGGGGGCGGAGAGGCGCCGGAGCAGGTCGACCAGCTTCGGGCCCACGGGCCCCGCCGCGGCCACCAGCCCCTCCGCGTCGAGGCGGCGGGCCTCGACGCCCGGGATCGCGAGCGCGGCCTCCCAGTGGGGGCCGCCGATCGGATCGGCGTGGTGCATCAGCACGCGGTCGAAGCCTCCGCGTCGGGACGCGGAGAAGAGCGCGAGCCAGTGCACCCAGGGGAAGTCCCGCCCGAACCAGACGAAATGCGCGACGACCGGACCCGTGTCCAAGCTCGGCTCAGGCCTCCGGGGCCTCGTCGTCGTCGTACTTGCCGTGGCACTGCTTGAACTTCTTGCCCGAGCCACACGGGCACGGATCGTTGCGCCCGATCTTCGGCTGCGCGCGCTTGACCGGGCGCGACAGCACCTCCGCCTGCTCGCGGAGCTGGGCCAACGCGTCGTCGAGCTGCGCGATCTCCTCGGGGGGCGGCACGGACTGCGACTCGCCCGGGTGCCGCGCGACGGACCGCTCGAGCTCCGAGTCGTGCCGGCGCTGGTCCTGCTGCTCGAGCGCCTCGATCTCCGCCTGGGAGCGGGCCTGGGCCTCGACCAGGCGGACGAGGACGTTGCTCGACACCTTGGCCATCATGTTCAAAAACAGGTTGTACCCCTCCTTCTTGTACTCGTTCTTGGGGTCCCGTTGGCCGTAGCCGCGCAGCCCGATCCCGTCGCGGAGGTGCTCCATGTTGGAGAGGTGATCCACCCACGCCTCGTCGATCGCCTCCAGGTAGATGTGCCGGAACAGGCGCAGCATGTTCTCGATGCCGAGGATGCGCTCCTTCTCCTCGTACACCTGCTCCGCCTTCTCGTAGAGGATCCGGACCAGGCGCTCGACGTCCCCCAGCTCGTCGATGGACCGATCGAGACGGATCTGGAAATGCTCGTAGAAGCCCTGGTGCAGGCTCCGCCAGTCCCAGTCCTCCGGCAGCTTGTTCGCCGGGCAGCTCTCCTCCACCATCGCCACCACGACGCGGTCCGTCAGATCGAGCAGGCGCTCGCGTTGCTCGGAGAGCCCGCGCGCGACCAGATCGACCAGCTCGTCGCAGAGCTGGAGGGGAGTGCGCTTGAGGCGCGGGTCGACGTCGATGACCACCCCCCACAGGTGGTAGACCTCGCGCTGCAGGTCCGAGAGCTGCACCAGGCGAGGGATCCGCTCGATCTCGGCGCGGGTCAGGGCGCGCGGCTTGCCATCCGCGTTGGTGGGCTGGACGGGCTCCTCGGCGTACAGCCCGATGAGGCGCCCGACGAGGGGCGCCACCTCCGCCAGCACCTTCTCGTTCACCGGGATCTGGCGCAAGCGCCCGGTCGGCTTGCCGAGCTCGTCGACCTCCTCCGGCTCGTAGCGACCGGCGAGCAGCGACTGCCGCAGCGCGTACACCGTCTTGCGCTGCGCGTTCATCACGTCGTCGTACTCGAGGAGGTTCTTGCGAATGTCGAAGTTGCGCTCCTCCACCTTGCGCTGGGCGTTCTCGACGCTC
This sequence comes from uncultured Polyangiaceae bacterium, assembly GCA_964454025.1. Classification (GTDB taxonomy): domain Bacteria; phylum Myxococcota_A; class Polyangia; order Polyangiales; family Polyangiaceae; genus JAFGBI01. The sequence goes on from CAYVRP010000010.1 coordinate 27,924, forward strand.
TTGGTGACCCACGGGTGCTCGATCGGCTCGTCGTCGGGCATTCCCATCCGGTCCATGAGGTTCTTCACCTTGTCGCCGGCGAAGATCCGCATCAGGTCGTCCTCGAGCGACAGGTAGAAGCGGCTCGATCCCGGATCGCCCTGGCGCCCCGCGCGGCCGCGGAGCTGGTTGTCGATGCGCCGCGCCTCGTGCCGCTCCGTCCCCAGGATGTGGAGCCCGCCGAGCTCGACCACCTCGTCGTGCTCCTTCTGGCACTGCTCCTCGAACTGCTGCACCATGTCGCGGAAGGCGTCCGGCTCCAGGTCGGCGTCGCGACCGGCCTCCTTGAAGGCGAGGCGCGCGAGCATCTCGGGGTTGCCGCCCAGCATGATGTCGGTGCCACGACCGGCCATGTTGGTGGACACGGTGATCGCGCCCTTCTTGCCCGCCTGGGCGACCACGTAGGCCTCGTTCTCGTGGTGCTTGGCGTTGAGGACGTGGTGGGGGACGCCCTTCTTCTTCAGGATGCGGGCGATCGCGGCGCTCTTCTCCACGCTCGTCGTGCCGACCAGGATCGGGCGGCCCCGCTCGTGCTCCTCGAGGATCTCGCGGATCACGGCGGTGAATTTCTCCCGCTCCGTCTTGAAGACCACGTCCTCGTGGTCCTTGCGGATCATGGGCTTGTTGGTCGGGATCGTGGTCACGTCCAGCTTGTAGGTGGACATGAACTCCTGCGCTTCGGTCTGCGCCGTCCCCGTCATGCCGGCGAGCTTCTTGTAGAGCCGGAAGAGGTTCTGGAAGGTGATGGTGGCCATCGTGCGGCTCTCCTCCTGGATCCGCACGTTCTCCTTGGCCTCCACCGCCTGGTGCAGCCCGTCGCTCCACCGGCGCCCCGGCAGGACGCGCCCGGTGAACTCGTCGATGATGAGGACCTTGCCCTCCGGCGTCACCATGTAGTGCTGGTCGCGCTTGTACAGCGCGTGGGCGCGCAGCAGCTGGTTCACGATGTGGAGCGACTGGACGTTGACGGGTTCGTACAGGTTCGACACCCCCGTCATCCGCTGGACCGCCTCCACCCCCTCGTCGGTGAGCGCCGCGCTGAAGCCCTTCTCGTCGACGGTGTAGTGCTCGTCCTTGACCAGCCTCACCACCACCTCGTTGAGGACGCGGTACTTCTCGCTGGCGGCCTCGGCGGTGCCGCTGATGATGAGCGGCGTGCGCGCCTCGTCGATCAGGATCGAGTCGACCTCGTCGACGATCGCGTAGTTGAGGGGGCGCTGGGCGTAGTCCAGCGCCGAGAACTTCATGTTGTCGCGGAGGTAGTCGAAGCCGAACTCGTTGTTCTGGCCGTAGCAGATGTCCCGGCGGTAGATGTCACGCTTCTCGCGGTCGGGCTGCTGGCTCACGATGGTGCCCACCGTGAGCCCGAGGAAGTTGTAGAGCTTGCCCATCCACTCGGCGTCGCGGCGGGCGAGGTAGTCGTTGACGGTGACGACGTGGACGCCCTTGCCGGAAAGGGCGTTCAGGTAGACGGGCAGCGTCGCCACCAGGGTCTTGCCCTCCCCGGTCTTCATCTCCGCGATGGCGCCGGAGTGGAGCACCATCCCGCCGATGAGCTGCACGTCGTAGTGGCGCATGCGCAGCGCGCGTCGTCCCGCCTCGCGGCAGACGGCGAAGGCCTCGACGAGGAGGCTGTCGAGGGACGCACCGTTGTCGATTCGCTCCTTGAATTCGGCGGTCTTGGCGCGGAGCTCGGCGTCGCTGAGGCGCCGGATGCGGTCCTCGAGGGCGTTGATCGCCACCACCTTGGGCTGCAGCCGACGGAGGGTCCTTTCGTTGGAGGTGCCGAAGAGCTTGCGTGCGATCCAGGTGAGCATGCTGTGGCCGTCCTCGGTGGCTCGAGCGCCCCCGGGCGAAGAGGCGGGAAAGTAGTGCTTGGGGCGCGGCCGCGCCAGGGGCCCCGCCGGCCCCGCGGGGTCGCGAGGGGGCCGCGGACCCGCGCGGGGCACAGGCCGGTGTAGCGGCCCGCGGGCTACCAGAGAACCCGGGGGGGGTCAAACCGCCGGGCGAATTGAACCCCCGCGCCGAGCGCGGCGCCCGGCCCCTTGCCCGGACCGGGGCGCGCGCTCTTTGCGGCGCCCGGAATCGCGGTAGCTTCGGCGCGCAGGCGGTCTGGTGGCCGTCCCCGTCGCCGGCGTCGGCGATGGCCGAGCGCGAGTCCAGCGGGATGGATCTCCTCTACTTCGTCATCCTCGTCAGCTCGCTCATCTTCGTGCACGAGCTCGGCCATTTCCTGTTCGCGAAGCTCTTCGGGGTGAAGGTGATGACCTTCAGCCTCGGCTTCGGGCCCAAGCTGGTGCGCCTCCGCGGCCGGGAGACCGAGTACTGCCTGGGGATCCTGCCCTTCGGCGGCTACGTGAAGATGCTCGAGGCGTCGAAGAGCGACATCGTGTTGCCGGAGGACCGACACCGGACCTTCGAGTCCCTCTCGGTGCCGAAGCGAGTGACCGTGGTGCTGGCCGGGCCGGTGATGAACCTCCTGTTCCCCGTGCTGCTCTACTTCGCCGTCTTCGTCTCGGAGGGGCCCCACCTCGCCCCCACCGTCGGCGTCGTCCTGCCCGGGCACCCCGCCGACGGGAAGCTATTGCCCGGGGACCGCGTGATGGCCATCGACGGCCAGGAGATCGGCACCTTCGACGAGTTGCAGCGCCTGGTCGCCAGGAGCCCCGGCAAGCCGCTTCGGCTGCGCGTGTTTCGCGACAACCGCCAGCTCGACGTCGAGGTGGTCGCCGAGGAGACGACCGCGCTCGTGGGCAGCGCGACGCAGGGCGATCGGGTGCCGGCGACGGCGCTCGACGTCGAGGAGCGGATCGGGTCCATCGGCATCATGTCGAGCGCGCCCGCGCCCGTGGTCGGGATCGCCGATCCGGAGTCGCCCGCCTACCGTGCCGGGCTCCGCACCTTCGACGTGGTGACCCAGATCGCCGGCCGACCGGTGCGGCGCTTCATGGATCTGGAGGCGGAGTTCGCGGCGCCCCGCGGCGAAACCGTCCCCGTCACCTACCTCCGCCCCGTGCCGGTGCCGGCGGCCCTGGGGAACCTGGCGGAGATGGCCGTGTTCGAGGCGGGCGTGGTCGCGCTGACGCCGGACGCCGCGGGGCTCGACCTGACGGGCCGCACCGGCATCGAGTCGGCCGACCTCTACGTCGCCTTCGTGCGGGAGGGTTCGTCCTTCCACAAGGCGGATCTCCGCCCCGGCGACAAGCTGCTCCGGCTCGACGACGAGCCGATCCCCGCCTGGTCCACCTTCCTCGAGCGCGTCCGCAAGGCGAGCGACCGCCCGCACCGCATCGAGTTCCTCGCCGCCCGCGACGGCCGCCGGCACTCGGGGACCTTCGAGGTGCGCCGGGTGGAGTTCACCGACGAGCACGGGCAATCCTTCGTCGTCTACATGCTGGGGCGCTCGGTCATCGATCACTGGGCGCCGGTGGCGATCGAGAGCCCCGTCGAGCACCCCACCCCGGTGCGGTACGCGCTCTCCAAGGCCGTCGAGGAGACCGTGCGCGTCACCCGATTCACGGGCGTCCTCTTCGTGCGGCTGCTGCAAGGCCGGATCAGCCTCGACTCGCTCTCGGGGCCCATCACCATCTACCGCGTGGCCGGCGAGGAGGGCCGCAAGGGGCCGGGGTACTTCGTGTGGGTGATGGCGCTCATCAGCATCAACCTGGGGCTGCTCAACCTGCTACCCATCCCGGTGCTCGACGGCGGTCACCTCGCTTTCCTGGCGCTGGAGACGGCGATGCGGCGCCCCGTCCCGCTCCGGATGCGCGAGGTCGCGCACCTGGTGGGCATGGGGATCCTGGTCGCGTTGATGGTGTTCGTGTTCAAGAACGACTTCGACCGACAGGGCGAGGTGATCGTGGCGCAGATCCGGGAGCTGGTGCGGTAGTGCCGGGCGCGGGCGCGGCGCCGCCGAAGCAGCCACCGCGGGACGCGCCCGCGCGACCCCCGTCGGCGCGGGAGCTCGCCGCCCGCGTGCTCGGCCGCGTCGCGCGCGACGGCGCCTACGCGAGCGCGGCCCTCGACGCGGAGCTCGCGCGGTACCCCCAGCTCGCCGCCCGCGACCGGGCCCTCGCGACCGAGCTCGTCTATGGCTGCCTGCGCACGGGGCCGGCGCTCGACGCGCGCCTCGCCGCGCTCGCGCCGCGGGGGGTCGCCGGTGGCGACCCGCGGGTCCGGATCGAGCTCGCGCTCGCGGCGTACCAGCTCCTCTTCCTCGACCGGGTGCCGCCGCACGCCGCGGTCTCCGCCGCCGTCCACGCCGTGACGGCCCTGCGCGGGCCGCGCGTGGGCGGCTTCGCCAACGCGGTGCTGCGCCGGCTCGCGGCCAGTCGCGGCGCGACCTCGCTCGCGGACGCGGTCCTCGAGGGCGCGCCGGCGTGGCTGACGGCCCGGCTCGCCGCGGTGCGCGGCGACGCCGGCGCGCGCGCCCTGCTCGGCGCCGATCCCGAAGCCGGTCACGGGCTGCCCCTCGCCCTGCGCATCGGGGGCGGGCGGGCGCCCCCGCGGTGGCTCGCGGAGTGCCCCCCCGGGCGCATCTCGCCGCGGTGCCGCCTCGTGCGCGGCGCGGGCGATCCGCGGCGCCGAGCCGGCTACGCGGAGGGTGTCTTCACGGTGCAGGAGGAGGGCGCGCAGGCGGTCGCGCGCGCCCTCGGCGCGCGCGCGGGGGAGACGGTGCTCGACGCCTGCGCGGGCCGGGGCCAGAAGGCGTCGCTGCTCACCGAGCAAGTCGGCGCGAGCGGCGCGGTGTGGGCGGCGGACCTCTACCCGGCCAAGCTCGCCGCGCTCGCGGCGGAGCACGCACGGCTCCGGCTCCCGGCGCCGCGCACGGTGGCGGTCGACTGGACGGTGGGTTCCGGCCCCATCCCCGAGGCGGCCTTCGACCGCGTGCTCGTGGACGCGCCCTGCAGCGGCGTCGGGACGCTCCGCCGCCGCCCGGAGCTCGCCGGTCGCCTCGATCCCGGGGATCCTGCCCGGCTCGGCGCGCTGGCGGCGGCGATCCTCCGCCGCGCCGCCACCCGCGCGCGACCCGGTGGGCGCGTCCTGTTCGCCGTCTGCTCGGTCCTGCCGGAGGAGGGAGCAGCGGTGGTCGCCGCGGTGTCGGACCTGCTCGAGCCCGCGCCGTTCGACGCGCCCGAGCTCGGCGCCGCGCTCCCGCCGGGCGCGACCACCCTGCGCCTGCACCCGGCGGCGCACGGGACGGACGGTTACTTCCTCGCGAGCTTCTGGCGGCGGTGACGGACGGGGGCGGTCACTCGCTCGACTCGACCAGGATGAAGTCGACACGGCGGTTCACGGCCCGGTCCTCCTCCGTCGTGCCCTTCACCTTGGGCCGGCTGTCGCCGAAGCCCTGGGCGACGAGGCGGTTCGACTCGACCCCGCGGGCCACCAGGTAGGCGCGCACCGCCTCCGCCCGCTGCTGGCTCAGGCGCTGGTTCACGGCGTCCGGGCCGGTGTCGTCCGTGTGCCCCTCGATGCGGATCTTGGTGAACTCCTCGTGCGCCTTGAGGATGAGGGCCACCTGGTCGAGCGTGGCCCGCGAGTCCGCCGTGAGCACGGCCGAGCCGTGCTCGAAGCGGACGTCGTCGAGGAGGCGGAACTCGCCCTCCTCGTAGATGACCCGCGGATCACCGCTGTCGGGGCAGCCGTCGCCGTCGTCGACCCCGTTGATCGACTCCTGCTGGTCGGGGCACCGGTCGTCGTAGTCGGGCACGCCGTCGTGGTCTGAGTCGGGGCCGACCTCGGGGCAGCCGTCGTGATCCTGGTAGCGGTCGACGTCCTCGGGCTCGGCAGGGCAGCCGTCCTCGCGATCGGACACCCCGTCGTAGTCGCGATCGTGGCGGGTCAAGCGGTAGCGGACACCGAGGAAGGCGCGGAAGGTTGGCACGCCGTAACCCGGGACCAGGCCGAAGCCGGGCCCGCCCAGCAGCTCCCACTCGTGGCCGAGCCAGGCCCGGAGGAAGAGCAGCCCTTCGAGGGGGAGCTCCTCGGCGTCGGCGGCGGTGAGCCCGACGCCCCCCGCGAGCTCGCCGCCGCGCTCGATCGGACCCCCGCCGCGCCCGAAGCGGTAGCCGACGGCCGCCGCGTAGGCGAGCTCGCTGCCGGCGCGGACGTTGTGGAAATCGACGCGCTCGCGCAGCGCGGCGCCGAGGTTCACGCCGACGCGGAGCCCCCCGCGGAAGCGGTGGTCGAGGATGGCGCGGGGAGCGAACACCGGGGTGCTGGCGCCGCCCGCGAAGTCACCGGCGTGAGTCGGCAGCCGCACCTCGGCCGCGAGCGCCAGGCCGAGCGCGCGGCGATCGTCGAGGAGGCGCAGCTTGGGGACCAGTCGGAGGTCCCCGATCCCGGCGGGGGACGGGTCGCCGTCGCCACGCTGGCCCACGAACAGCGGCAGGTCGAGTCCCACGGCGAAGGGGCGCGCGATGGTGACCGAGCCGAGCGCGTCGATCCCCACCCGCCCGCCCACGAAGCGCTGCTCGAGATCGCCCCCGGCGTCCACCACGACGAGCGGGTTGAGCGCATAGCCCGCGACCAGCCCGAGCTCGAGCGGATCCGCCCGGGGACGGACGCCGGAGCCCTCGGCCGTGACCCAGCCGTCGGTGGTCACGGCGGGCTTCAACCGTTCGGCGTCGACCTGTGCGCCGGCGGCGGCGGCGACGAGTGAGCTCGACAGCGCGGCGGCGGCGGCGATTCCGCGGTGCTCCCGTCGCGGCCACCTCACGGTTCGCTCCTTCGTCGGCGACCGACCAGCGCGGCGAGCGCGGCGAGCGCGCCCCACGCGGCCGCGCCGGCCGCGGGCGCCCCCGCGGCCCCGCAGGTGCAGGCGCCCCCGCGCACCTCGTCGCCGGGCTCGAGCGTGATGCCGTCGTCCCCGGTCGTCCCGCCCGCGCCCGCGGCCCCGCCCGACCCCGCCGGGGGCGCCGCGGTCCGGACGCAGGTCCCGTCCGGGGCGCAGCGGCCGTCCTCGCAGTCGACGTCCGCCCGGCAGGGGCCGCAGGTGCCGCGGTCGCAGACCAGGGGTGCGCAGTCGGCGTCGGTCTCGCAGTCCTCGCCGCCCCCCGCCACGCACCGGCCCCCGGCGCACTCCTCGCCGGCGGTGCAGTCGGCGTCCTCGCGGCAGGAAACCGGGATCAGGCACTCGCCCCCGACGCAGATCCCGCCGCCGGGACAGTCGGCGTCCCGCGCGCACGTCGGCGGCGCCACCGCGTCCGGGACCCGGTCGCGGTCCGCGTCGCGGGGCGCACACCCCGCTGCCGCGCCGACCTCGAGATCGCCGTCGTTGCGGACGGCGCCGCCGGCGGTGGTGCGGAAGAAGAGCGTCGCGGTGCAGGCCGCGTCGAGCCCGGCGGTCCCGTGGTCGACCACGAGCTGGAGGAACCCGTGCTCCTCGCCGCCCAGCCGGAGCGGGGCGGGAGCCACGCCGATCTCGGTGGAAGCCGGGCTCATCCGCTCGCCGCCGACCCAGGCCTCGCCGTCCCACGCCCACACCTCGGCGGCCGCGCCGTCCGCGGTCGCGGCCACCAGGTGTTCGTAGCCGCCCGGGGACGGATCGGTGACGAGCGCGGCGTCGATCGCCGCCGCGGCCGCCGTGCCCCCCGTGGTCGCGTCCTGATCCTCGTCCACGAAGAGGTAGACCGTGAGCTCCGCCGGCGGCGTCGCGTCGCCCGCGAAGTACACGCGCGTCCAGAGCGCCGCGTCCCCGCGCGCGACGTAGACGCTGCGCGCGTCCACCGCCGCCTCCGCCGCGGTGAACGCGGCGCCGTCCCCGGCGACGTCCTCGGCGCCGAACGGCCAGTCCGGCTCGCCCGTCGCGTCGACCACCCAGGCCTCGTCGAGCCCGGGGATCGCTCGCTCGCCCTCCCAGCTCGGCGCCGGCTGGGCCAGAGCGCTCGCCGCCGTCAAGGTCGCTCCCGCCAGCACCGAACCAGCCCCGCCGACCCGCACGCGCACCTCCTCGCCCCTTGTTATCCCCGCCGCCCGGGCGCGGCAACTGCCCGGAGGGAGCGCGGCTCGGCGCGGGGCTCGAGCCCGGGCCGCCCCTACCTCCGCGCGGCCCGCGCGACGAGCTCATCGCTCGGCGCGAGCCGCCCGCCCGCCGCGGCGACGGCGGCGAACGCCGCCGCGCCGTCGCCGGGCGCGACCTCGACGCTGCGGCAGCCGTCTTGGACGAGCGTCACGGCGAGGCCGAGCTCGAGCGCGTCGAGCGCCGTCGCCTTGACGCAGTAGTCGGTCGCGAGACCGAGCAGGACGACGCCGTCGAAGGCTCGCTCCCGCAGCCAGCTCCCGAGCCCCGTGGCGCGTCGGCGCGCGTTGTCGAAGAAGCCGGAGTAGCTGTCGACCGCGGGATCGACCCCCTTCAAGAAGACCCGCTCGACGCGGCGCGCGTCGAGCGCGGCGGCGAGGCGCGCGCCGTGGGTGAAGGCGACGCAGTGGTCGGGCCAGAGGACCTGGGGGATCCCGCCGAGGTCCACGACGTCGTACGGGCGCCGCCCCGGGTGCTGGGAGGCGAAGCTCCGGTGGTCGGGCGGGTGCCAGTCCTGGGTGGCGATCACGGGGCGATCGTCGAGCCGCGCGAGGAGGCGGTTGGCGACCGGGATCACCTCGTCGCCCCGCGGCACGGGCAGGGACCCCCAGGGCATGAAGTCGTTCTGCACGTCGATCAGCAGGATCACCTCTCGCATGTCTCACTCCACTCCGTCCGCCTCGCCGCGCTGCCCTCGTCGTCGCGCGGGGCCCTCAGGCCGGCAGGCGCGGGCCCTCCTCGACCCGCCGCGCGTAGGCCCGCCGATCGAAGCGGTAGAGCTCGAGCCCGCCGGGCCGGGCGCGTCCGACCGGCACCAGCACGCCCAGGGCGAGCGCGTGCCGCCGGAACCGCCGCGCGTCGAGCGGGCGGTCGAGGATGGCCTCGTACAGGCCGCGCAGGTCGGCGAGGGGGAAGCGCGGCGGCAGTAGTCCCAGGCCGAGCGGGCGGCATGCGGCCCGCTCGCGGAGGCGGCGGAGCGCGAGGGCGAGGATGGCGTCGTGATCGAAGGCCAACCCCGAGATCCTCGCGGCGGGGAGCCAGGCCGCGTCGCGGGCGTCGTCCGCCGCCCGGGCCGGGTGCTCGGCGCCGCGGACCAGCGCCCAGTGCACGACCGAGATCACGCGGTCACGCGGGTCCCGGTCGATCGCGCCGAAGGTCTGGAGCTGCTCCAGCGCCACTCCGTCGAGCCCCGTCTCCTCCCGGAGCTCGCGCCGCGCGGCCGCCTCCAGGGGTTCGTCCTCGTCCACGAAGCCGCCCGGCAGCGCCCAGCGCCCTTCGAACGGAGGACGGTCGCGCCGGATGAGCAGGACCTTCAGCGCGGGTCCGTCGAGCCCGAGCACGACGCAGTCGACCGTGACCGCCGGGCGCGGGTACCGGTAGCTGTAGCTGGCCGCCCGGGCGCCTCCGCGGGCGCGGACGCCCCCTCCGGCGCCGCGGGTCGCGGCGTCGCGCCGGCCGCTCACGGACCCTCCTCCGCGCGTGCGGGATCCGCGTCGCGCGCGGCCCGCGCGCTCAGGATCAGGTGGCTCTTGAGCTCGAAGAGGGAACGCTCCAGCCCCACCGGGTAGCGGTGGGGGTTCGAGAAGCGCTTGATGCCGGCGTGGAACCGCGCGAGCTCCGCCTGCGCGTGCTCGCGCACCGCCGCGAGGGGCGGTGGCTCGTACACCCGCTCGCCGCCGCGCAGGACCGGCACCAAGAGGTCCTGACCGGCGAGCCCCGCCGGGAGCCGCCGGCGTCGCAGCGGGTCGAGCGGGTCGACGAGGGTGACCTCGGACCCCAGCGGCACCAGCTCGTCGTAGATCGCGTCGGCGACCGCGCCGCGGTCGTCGTAGTAGCGGCGCACCTGGAGCAGCCCGGGGTTGGACGTCTTCACCGCCTGCTCCGAGAGCTTCACGCGCGGCTCCCAGCGGCCGCCGGGCTCGCGCAGGGCGGCGAGCTTGTAGACGCCACCGAGCGCGCCCTGGTCGTGCCCCGTGACGAGCTTGGTCCCGCCGCCCCACACCGAGATGGCCGCGCCCTGCCGCTTGAGATCCGCGATCAGATGCTCGTCCAGGTCGTTGCTGGCGACGACGACCGCGTCGGGGAACCCCTCCGCGTCGAGGATGCGGCGCGCCTCGACGCTGAGGTACGCGAGATCCCCCGAGTCGAGCCGGACGCCGGCGAGGCGGTGGCCACGCTCCGCCAGCGCCCGCCCCACCTCGCAGGCGTGCCGCACCCCGGCGAGGGTGTCGTAGGTATCCACCAGGAAGACGCAGTTGGCCGGCATCGCCGCCGCGTAGGCGGCGAACGCCTCGAGCTCGTCGGTGAACGCCATCACCCAGCTGTGGGCATGCGTGCCGCGGACGGGGATCCCGAAGAGGCGCCCGGCCAGCACGTTGGAGGTCGCCGCGCAGCCCCCCACGTAGGCCGCGCGGCTCGCCGCCAGGCCCCCGTCGATCCCCTGGGCGCGACGGAGCCCGAACTCCAGCACCGGCTCCCCCCCCGCCGCCGCGCAGATGCGGGCGGCTTTGGTCGCGACCAGGGTCTGGAAGTTGATGATGGTGAGGAGCGCCGTCTCCACCAGCTGCGCCTCGAGCAGCGACCCGGTGACGCGGACGAGCGGCTCGTGAGGGAAGACCACGGTGCCCTCCGGCACCGCGTGGACGTCGCAGCGGAAGGTGAAGCGGCGGAGGTACTCGAGGAACTGATCGTCGAACAGCGGCTGGCCGTCGTTGCCGGTGAGGGTGGCGAGGTAGTCGAGATCGCCGAGGTCGAAGCGGAGCGCCTCGAGGTATTGGAGGGCCGGCTCCAGTCCGCAGGCGACCGTGAAGCCCCCGCCGAAGGGGTGCTGCCGGAAGGTGAGCGAGAAGCTCGCCTCCTTCCGCGCCGCGCCGGTCTTGAAGTAGCCGAACGCCATCGTGAGCTGGTAGAGATCCGTCAGCAGCGCCAGCGATGGGCGGTAGAGCTCCGCGAGCGAAGGCATCGGTCGGACTCTGACCTTGAAGCGATCCTCGGGGGAGTCAAGGGGCGGCGTCGACCGCCGCGGGCGCGGCTGGTAACCTGTCCCCGATCGGAGCCGTCCCGTGCGCATCAGCACCTTCAGCATCGTGACCGGGTCCGGGGCGTGCGACGCCCGCTGCCCGTTCTGTGTCAGTCGGATGACGGGGGCGGCGCCGCCCAGGCCGATCGAGCCCTGCTGGCGGAACTTCGAGATCGCCTGCCAGCTCGCGGTGCGCGCGGGGGCGACCACCGCGATGCTGACCGGCAAGGGCGAGCCCACGCTGTGGCCAGAGCTGGTCACCGAGTACCTCGAGCGCCTGCGGCGACACCCGATCCCGCTGCTGGAGCTGCAGACCAACGGACTCGGGGTCGCGCGCGGGCGGGTCGATCGCGGGACCCTCGAGGGTTGGCATGCCCTCGGGCTCTCCACCGTGGCCGTCAGCGTCGCCAGCCTCGACCCGGAGGAGAACCGCGCCATCTACACCCCGCAGCAGCCGTACCCGGACCTGGCGGCCACCGTCCGTGTCCTGCACGACGTCGGCTTCACCGTGCGCCTGATCTGCGTGATGCTGAAGGGCATGGTCGACGGCCCGGAGCGAGTGGCCGAGCTCGTCGCCTTCGCCCGCGCCGAGCGGGTAGAGCAGCTCACCCTGCTGCCCGTGACCAGCCCTGACGCGACGCACGACCAGGAGGCCGCGGCGTGGGTCGGGGCGCACGCGCTCGGCCGCGCCGCCCTGCGCGCGCTCCAGAAGTGGCTCGAGTACCCCGGCACGCCGGTGCTCGAGCTGCCGCACGGCGCCCGCGTCTACGACGTCAGGGGCCAGAACGTCTGCCTGAACCATTGTCTCGATCCGCGGCCGACGCGCCCCGACGAGATGCGGAACCTCATTTTCTATCCGGATGGTCGCCTCCGCCACCGGTGGGACGCCGAGGGGGCGGTGATCCTCTGAGGTCTTGACGCTCGTGCGGACGGCCGCGCCGGTGGTCGCGGGTCGGATCGACGCTTCCTGGATCCACGCCGCGTCGCCCGCGCACCCGGCCGAGCGTCGCCGTCGACGCCCGCGCGATCCGTTCGCCGCGCGATCCGTTCGCCGCGCGCGCCGGCGCCGATGGCGCGCCGCGGTGCGCCGACGGCCGAGCTCGCCCGCCGAACCGCGCCCGTTCGACTTCGACTCCGCGCTCCGGCCCCCCGCTGCGCGTGGTCCTCCCCTCGAACGGCCGCACCTTCGCGCCCACCGCAGCGACGGAGCGCGCCCTCGTCGCGGTGGCGCGCCCGCGGACGAGTCGGGTCGAACGTCTCCCGGCGCGCTACCCGCCGGTGGCGCGCGCGAGGCGCGCGCGGCGCAGGCGCTCCTCGAGCTCGGCGACGCGAGGATCGCCGGGATAGAGGGTACGGGCCGCGGCGAGGTGCCGCGCGGCGCCGTCGAGGTCACCCGCGCCGAGGAGGGCGCTCGCGAGGCTCACGCGCGCTCGGAACGACGTCGGCATGAGCGCGACCGCGCGCTCGTACTCCCGGCGTGCGGCCGCCGCCTGGCCGAGCTCCCGGCGGGCGTTGCCGAGCGCGAGCAGGGCCGCTACGCTCGGGCGGAGCGCCACCGCGACCTCGAGCGCGCGCGCGGCGCCCGCGGCCTCGCCCGCCTGGAGGCGGGCCACGCCCAGGGCGACCGCGAGGGAGGGGGAGCGCGGATCGCGGGCGAAGGCGCGCTCGAGCCGGGCGCGGCGCGCCTTCGGTCCCGCCGCGTCGGCGAGGGCGACGTCCCGCTCGGCGAGCCAGGCCGCGGTGGCGGTCCCGAGCAGCGGCGACGACAGGGCCAGCACGGCGAGCCACGGCCAGGGCGTGCGGGCGGCGGCGTCGAGAGCGCGGGGAGGTTTCCGTCGCGCGCGCACCCGGGGCCGCCCGGGGCCGCCCGCGCTCGCGAGCAGGAGCGCGAGCAGGACGGCCGGGCCGGGTCGCTCGACCAGGACGTCGCCGCTCATCGCCACCACGGCGTAGGCGAGCGCACCGGCCTGGAGCGGGCGCCGCGCCCGCACCGCGGCCGCGCGCCCGGTCGCGAGCGCCGTGCCGAGCAACACCAGGCCGGGGACGCCGAGGACGGCCAGCGCGGCGAGCCAGTCGTGGTGCGCGTCGACGACGTCGTGCGCGCGGCGCGCGGCCTCCGCGAAGGGCAGGTCCGCGACCCGCCGCGCCTGCGCCGGCAGGTACCCGGCCACGAAGCCCCCGGCGCCGGTCCCGAGGGGCAGGCTCGTGATGGCCACCTCCGCGCTCACCCGCCAGATCCACGCGCGCCCCGCCAGGGCGGCGCCGAGCCCGCCGGCACCCCCGGCGAGGCGGGGCCCGAGCGCGAGGGCGGCGCCGGTGAGGGCGAGGGCGGCAGCGAACGGCGCCGCCGTCAGCAGCGCCGTGCGCGCGCCTGCGACGCCGCCCTCGTCGCGCCGCCGTGCCCCGGCGGTCGCCACCGCCACCGCTCCGCCCGCGACGAGGCCGAGGTAGGCCGCGCGCGACTCGGTGAGCACGAACGCGGCGGCCGCGGCGACCGCGACGAGGGCCGCGCCCACCCGCGCCCAGCGCCGGCTCCCGCGCGCGAGTTCGACCACCGGCAGCAGCGCCAGCCCCAGCAGCAGGCCCGCCCAGTTCGCGTTGCCCTGCGCGCCGTCGAGCGCCGCGCCTCGGGCGCCCTGCGCGAGATCGATCCCCACCAGTGCCGCTACCCCCGCGCTGGCGACCAGGGCCGCCAGCGCCGCCGGCTCCGGGCCCGGCTCCGCGCCGTCGCGCGCCCGCGCGCGGAGCGTCGAGGCGGCGAGCCCGAGTCCGCTCGCGGCGAGCAGCGTCGTCGCGGTGGAGAGCCCCGCGCCGGAACCCCAGGCCACCGACAGCAGCGCCCAACCCGCGAAGCCGGCGAAGGCGAGCGCCGGGGCGCCCGGCGCCGCGCGGGGCGCCCAGCGCCCGGTCAGGGTGACGGCGGCGAGCGCCGCCATCGCCGCGACGGCGACTCCCAGCGCCGCCACCCGCTGCGTGGCGGCCGCGGTGACCGAGGGGTGGTGCGCGACCACCGCGCAGCCCGCGGCGATCCCCAGCGCTCGCCGCGCGCGGGCCAGGCTCACGGCGTCCGGACCCCTCAGCTTCGCGCGTCGAGCAGGCGCCGCAGCCGGTCGCGCGTGTACTCGCGCCCCTCGCGGGCGAGCGCGCGGCGCATCACCCAGGTAAGCTCCTGGCTCCGGTTGCGCGCGAGGTACTCCTCGGCCAGGTCGCGCTCCCGCACGGAGGGCGCGGACAGCGCGTCGAGGAAGCGGAAGAAGCCCGCCTCGGGGTCCCAGGCGAGCAGGACCGACGCGGCGGCCAGCGCCTGATCGACGTCCTCGCCCCGCGATCGGGCCGCGAGCGGCTCCGCGAGCGCCGCGCGCGCGGCCGGCTCCTCGACGCGAGCGATGACGCGTGCGGCCGCCGGGAGCCAATCGGCGGGCAATGCGTCGAGATCGGCGAGGAGTCGCGTCGCCGCGGCGCCGTCACCCAGGCGGAGGAGCGCTGCCGTGACGTGCATCCGGAAACGCACGTCGCGCGCGTCGGCATAGCGCGCGAGCGCGGGGCGCTCCGCGGCGGTGCCGACGCGGCCGAGCAGATCCACCGTGTGCTGCAAGGTCCCGAGGGCACCGCCGGCGGCGGCCGCCTCCTGCTTGCCGAGCACCAAGTCGAGCAGCCCCGGGGGCCGGGCGGTGCCGAGGTGGTCGCCGAGCTCGAGGCGGCCTCCGGCCCAGGCGACCAGGAGGCGTCGGGTGAGCGCGGGCGAGCGATCCCGGCGCAGCAGCCCGTTCAGGTCGCGCAGGGTGCACTCGCCCGCCTCGTAGCAGGCCAGGAGGTAGTCGCGCACCCGCGGATCGCCGGCCTGTCCGAGCACCAGCGCGGCGCGCCGGCGCGTGGCGCGGCCCGCGGGCGAACGGGCGAAGGCGCTGGCGAAGAGCCGGTCGTGGACGAGGTCGGTGCGCCGCTCCCCGCTCAGCGTGAACAGGGCGTGGGTCGCCTCCTCGCGGACGGCGGGGTTCGCGTCGTCGAGCAGCCGCTCGAGCGCCGGCGCCCCCTGCGCATCACCGAGCTTGCCGAGCGCGACCGCGGCGCTCGTGCGCACCAGATCGCTCGGATCCACGAGCGCCTGCTCGAGCAGCGGGCGCTCTTCGCGCGCTTTCACGTCACCGAGGACGAAGGCCGCGTTGAGCCGGATGATCGCCTGCTTGTGCGTCATCAGGGTGCCCGCCGCTCGGTGGAAGGCCGCCCGATCGAGGCGCTCCAGGGCGAAGGCGATGTTGTTGAGCATCCGCGCCTCGCGCACGCGCGGCAGCGCGTCCACCAGCGCCCGGGTGGCCGCGGGGTTGCCGATGAGGCCGAGGGCGTGGACGGCCTTGTTGCGGATGTCGGCGGCCGGGGGGTCGACCAGCGCGACGAGGGGCGCGACCAGGCTCGGCGCGCGAAGCTCGGCGCCTACCTCGGTGGCGGCGTGGACCAGGGCGTCGTCGTCGCTGCGGAGGGCGTAGGCGACGTCGCCCTCGAGCGTGGTTCTCGCCAGCAGGTGCCGGGAGCGCCAGAGGCCGTGGAAGGCCGTGGCGCGGAACGAGCCGCGCTGCTTGGCCGCCGCGCTCTCGGGGTCGAGGCGCAGCTCCTCGCGGAGCAGGCGCACGGCGGCGGGGCTCCCGATGAGCCCGAGGGTGTAGAGCGCCTCGGCCCGCAGGTGCTGCTGCTCGTCCTTGCGGCGGAAGACCTTGCGCAGCGGCTCGAAGGAGGAAGGATCCGGGATCCGCGCCAGCGCTCCGACCACCGCGCTCCGCACCGAGGAGTCCCAGTCGTCGAGCGCCGTCTGCAGCGCGGGGAGCGAGCGCCGATCCCCGAGGTAGCCGAGGAGCTCGGCGCAGTAGCTCCGCATCGGGTCGTCGACGTTGTCGGCCAGGCACCGCTCGAGCGCCGGGCGGCTCGGACGGCCGAGGTTCAGGATGTCGGTGCTCGCCGGCATGTCCGCGCCCGCGACGTTGATGAGCACGGTCGGATCCTTCGGGATCGCCCGCAGCACGGCCCGCCGGCGCGCCGAGGCGTCATCGGCGTCGCCCGCCGGCTCCTCGGCGCTCGCCGTCACCACGGCGGAGAGCGAGGGCAGCAGGGCCGCGAGCCCGAGGCCGAGCGCGAGGCCGCAGCACTCGAGCCAGCGCGCCGGTCGCCGTGGGACCTTGCCTTCTTTCGATCGTCGCATGATCGTCACTCCGTCTCCGGGCTCGCGACCGGCTGTGCCGCCGCCGCGAGCTCGCGCACCCGGGCGAGCAGGGCGTCGCGATCGAGGCGCCGGGGGAAGTAGCGGATGGTCGCGCGGCGGTCCTCGCAGCGGCCCGCGCGCTCGTCCCACGCGATGAGCTCGACGCCGGGCTCCCGGTACAGCGCGAGGTCGAAGCGCTCCTCGCAGTCGGGGGCCGCCGGGAGCGACAGGGCCAGCCCGAGCTCGGCGCGCGGCTCGGCGGGAGAGACCGGGGCGTCGTGCGGCGGCGCCGCGGGCGGCGCCGCCCCGCGCGCGCAGCCCAGCACCAGGAGCACCGCCCCGGCGCCCCAGCCGCGCCCTCGTCTCACGGCACCGCTCCGCCTCGTCACGGTCCCCGAGCATACCCGACGGGCGCGAGCACCAAAGAAGATCCCGCGCGCGGTCGGGAATGGGCTCGGAAAGGGGATCGCCGGGGCGGGCTACCGCTTCGGCGTACCACTCTCCGGTGGGGGTTTCTCCGGTTGCGCGGCCAGGAGCCGCCGCACTCCCGCGCAGAACGCCCGGAAGCTCGGCGAAGCGTTCCGTTGGGGGTCGAGCAGCGGGCCGACCCGTCGAGCCCCGTCCACCTTCTGGTACCCCGGCACCAAGCTACGGAGCGTCTCGACGGGGCGCACGATGTCGTCCGGCGAGCGCAGGCGCCGCTCGCCTCCTCGCGAGACCAGCCCCGTCTGCGAGAACGCTCCGGCCAGGGCCTCGAGATCACCGACGATCCAGGACTCGAGCTCTCGGCACGCCACCCGCACCAGCGCCGGCTGGCGATTCGAACCGGCCACCAGTCCTTGCAGCTGCGCCTTCACCTGGCGGCAATCGGCGGCGTCCTGATCACGAAGGATGACGAACGCCGAGTCTGGCGCCTGCCAGCCCCTGAGCCTTCTCGTCAGATGGCGCTCCAGGTCCTGCTTGCCCTCGAACACGAGGTAGTGGACGCGAACGTCGGCGGGCACCAGTCGCGGGACGAGGCCCTTCAGGAGCTCTCGGGCCGACGTCTCCTCCAGCAGGAAGACGAGCTGCCTCATCCGGGGTCGACTCCGGGGAACAACCCCTGCTTCCATAGGTAGCCTAGCTGGTCTCCCTCCGCGACGTAGGCGGCGATCTGCCGATCGTCTCGGGCACGGACGACGTCCGTGTACCCTTCGCGCTTCACCAGCAGGAACGCCTCCTCGAGCTCGACGGCGTTGAGGAAGTCCGGCGAGTGCGTCGACACGAAGACCTGACCCCCGCGGCCGCCCGCGGCGTAGGCCCGGAACTCCTCCGCGAGCTCGCCCAGAAGGGCCGGGTACAGCTGGTTCTCGGGCTCCTCGACGCAGAGGAGCGGGCGCGGATCCGGGTCGAGGAGCAGCACCAGGTAGGCGAGCATCTTGATGGTGCCGTCCGACACGTAGCGCGCGAGGAACGGGTCCTCGAACCTCCCGTCGTGGAACTTCAGCAGCACCCGACCCTCCTCGGTCACCTTCGACTCCACCCGCGTCACCCCCGGGACCCGGCGGGCGAGCCGGGTGAGGATCTCCTCGAACACCGCGGGGTGTTGTCGCTGCAGGTACTCGACGACGAGCGAGAGGTTCTCCCCCTCTCGGGAGAGATGCTCGGCGTAGCCCGCCTCCTGCTCGGGGCGGGCGCGGTTGATGTGGAAGTCCGAGAGGTGCCAGTTCTCGATGAGCGCGCCGAGCTCGACGGCGGCGGGGAACTTCTCGAACTGGGCCAGGCCCTTGATGGCCAGGATGTCGGGGCTCTTCAGGGTCTGACGCTCGCGCCTGAGCTCGGTTTCGTCCACCACGGACTCGAGCTCGTTGGTGACGGCCTCGCCCTCGCCCTTGGAGAAATCGATGAAGTGCCAGGGCTTCCCGCTGCTTCCGCGCCGGTACTTCAGCACCTCGTGGGCGATCACCGGGCGACCGTTCACCTCGTCGATGCTGAGCGCGTAGGTGACGAGCTTGGGTTCCCTTCCACCGAGGGGTGCCCGGATCTTGAGCTCGATCTCGATCGGACCTTCTGCCCCTCGCGAGCGGACCTCCCGGAAGCCCCGCGCGCCGCCCAATCGCCCCAGCGCGGCGGTGACGTTCGTCGCCATGGCGTCGCGCAGGAAGGAGAACACGGAGAAGAGCGTGCTCTTGCCGGTCCCGTTGGCGCCCACGAGCACGCAGAACCCGGGGATGTCCCGGACCTGAACCTCACGAAACGCGCGGAAATTCTTGAGCCTTATGGACACGATCCTCATGCGCGGCCTCCCCGTCTCGCGGGGCGCCCGCGGCGGACACCGGTGATCCGCGCGAACGCCCCGGCAGCCTATCACGGCAGCCGGTGACGGGACCCGGCGCGCTGGCGGGGGACGCTCGACGCTCGCCGAGTTGGCCGGTGAGCACGAGGCGGCAGGGGCTTCGCGCTCGCGTCGTTCGCGCCTACGCTCGGCTCCGCCCGCGGAGCCTCGCCATGACGTCACCTGCCCTCCCGCCCCCCGTCTCCTTCCGCCTCGACGGCCGCGTCGCGCTGGTGACCGGCGCCAGCCGGGGCATCGGCGCCGGCGTTGCCCGCGCGCTCGCGGCCGCGGGCGCGCGGGTCGTCGTGGCCGCGCGCGACGAGGCCCGGCTCGGCGCCCTCGCGCAGGAGATCGGCGGCCTCGCCGTGCCGATGGATCTCCGCTCCGTCGCCAGCATCCGCGCGGGCACCGACCGCGTCGCGCGGGAGCTCGGCGGGCTCGACGTCCTGGTGGCCAACGCCGGGCTCGGCGCCAACCACCCCGCGCTCGAGGTCACCGAGGCGGACTTCGACGAGCTGATGGCGGTGAACCTCCGCGGTCTGTTCTTCTCCTGCCAGGCCGCGGCGCGGCACCTGCTCGCGCGCGGGCGCGGCCGCATCGTCGCCATGAGCTCCCAGGCGAGCCTGGTCGGGATCCGGGACCACGCCGTGTACTGCGCGTCCAAGGGGGGCGTGAACCAGCTCGTCCGGGTGCTCGCGCTCGAGTGGGGGCCGCTCGGCGTCACCGTCAACGCCGTGGCGCCCACCTTCGTCTACACGCCGGGCACGGCCGCGCGGCTCGACCAGCCCGAGTACCGGCGCCGGGTCGTCGAACGGATCCCGGTCGGCGCCGTCGCCACCATCGCCGATGTCGCCGCGGCCGTTCTCTACCTCGCTTCCGACGCGGCGCGCATGGTCAACGGCGCCGTGCTCCCGGTGGACGGCGGCTGGACGGCGCAGTAGGCGCGCCCCGCGGGAACTCCGCGCGCGGCCCCGTTGTCCACCGCAGCATGAGCGACTGCGTCATCCTCACCCGGTACTGGGACGAATACCCGCTGGACACCGTCGTCGCCGAGGTCGGTGAGCGGTTCGAGGTCGGCCCCTTCCGCGGCCAGCTCGAGCCCGCCGCCGCCGCGGACGAGGCGCAGGCCGTGCTCCTGCGCTACACCGGCGACGGGCCGAGCGCCCTGCTCGCGGTGCCGCGGAACGG
Source organism: uncultured Polyangiaceae bacterium (assembly GCA_964454025.1). GTDB lineage: Bacteria > Myxococcota_A > Polyangia > Polyangiales > Polyangiaceae > JAFGBI01. The sequence goes on from CAYVRP010000010.1 coordinate 47,698, forward strand.
CTCCTCGTGGGTGGCGCGGGGCCCCGTCGCCTACCGGGTCGAGCGCGCGAGCCTCGCGCCCCCGGCGCGGCGGCGCCTGCGGCCGGACCTCGGCGTCGTGCTCGGCGCCGGCTTCGCCCTCGCCGTCGTCGCCTCCATCCTCTCCTGGTCGGCGCTGAGCCCGCCCGACCTCCGCGCGACCGACGAGCGCGGCAGCGCCCTCTCGATCCGTCCGGCCGCGATCCGGCGCGGCGTGGGTCCGGCGCACCCGGTGCCCGCCCGTGGCACCACTCCGCCCCTCTCCGTCCGCCCGGGCGAGGTCACCGAGTAGCCGCGCGGACAACTACCCGTGCACGGCCCGGCCGAGGGCGCGCAGGCGCGCCTCCTCCTCCGCCGTGAGCGGGCCCCGCTCGAGCGCCTCGAGGTTGTCCCGGAGCTGTCGGGCGTCCTTGGGCGCGGTGAGCACGACGTCGACGTGGGGGCTCGTGAGGCAGAAACGGTAGCAGTCGCCCGCGGTCGCGGCCAGCCCGTCGAAGCCGCGCGGTCGCCGGAGGAGTTTGCCCCAGCAGGTCGCGGTGTAGGCCGTGACGAAGGGGCGCCGCGCCGCGAGGTGGGGGAAGACGTCGGTTTCCGCCCCCGGGTGCGCCGCGTTGTAGCGGAGCATGAAGAAGTCGAGCGGGCCCTCCGCCGCGAGCCGGGCCGCGCGCCGGCGATCGTGGATGGCGGTGCCGATCGCCCGCACCTTGCCCTCGTCGCGGAGCCTCACCAGCTCGTCGATCACCCGCGGCGCGAGCGACGACATCACCCCGCCCCAGAAGAGCTGGAGGATGTCGACGTGGTCGCTGCGGCTCTCACGCAGGGCCCACTCGGCGGCGCGCCGCACCGAGCCGCCGAAATGGCCGAGCAACGGCCCCGTGGCGAGCACGTACCGGTCCCGGTCTTTCGCCACCACTTCGCGGATGACGGCCTTGAGGAAGGGCTTGGCCGGGGTCCACAATAGGTAGTTCACTCCGCGCTCGAGCGCCTCCCGCACCCCGGCTTCGTCCAGGCCGTAGGAGGCGGAGATGCCGAGGCGGTGGACGCGCTTGCCGAGCCGCTCGCGGTGGAGGAAGTCGTCGCTCATCGGCGCTCGGGGGAGGGTAGCGCCGCCGCCGACCAGGTCGAGGTCCGCGGGGCGTCCGGGAGGCCCAGCAGGCTCGCCACCACGCGGTGGCAGTCGACGAGCCGGGCTCCGCGCACCTCACCGCGCGCGATCCCGGCTCCGACCAGGACGAACGCCCCCTGGCGGTCGTGGTTGGCGTCGTCGGGGCCGGCGTCGTTCCCCTCGAGGTGGAGGCGGCCGGTCCCGAGGACGCCGAGCGCGCGGTAGTCGAGGTCGCCGAATTCGACCAGCAGGTCCGGCGGGAGGCCGACGCAGGCGGCGTAGAGGTTGGCCGGTCGCAGCACGCGGCCCGGCAGCGGCGCGCCGTCGGGGCCGGGGAGGGCCGCGAGCCCCGCGGCGAGCTCGGCGAGGAGCGCGTCCGCCTCCTCGACTCGCACCGTGCCCGAAGGCTCGCGGCCCCGGAGGTTCAGGTGGATCCGACCCGAGTAGCCACCCAGGGCCCAGGCCCGCGTCCGCGCCCAGTCGATCGCCTCCGGAGTGAACGGGGTGCCGGCGCCGACGCCGTCCTTCAGCGTGAGGTCGCCGCGGCGGAGCAGCCATTCGTTGAGGCAGACGCCGCCGCGGAGGGGTCGCGCGCCGTGGTCGGAGAGCATGAGGACCGCCGTGTCCGCCGGCAGCTCGGCGACGAGGGTGCCGACCTCGTCGTCGAGCGCGCGGTACAGCTCTCGGACGACGTCGCGGTGCGGGCTCGCGGGGTCGTGTCGCGGGTGCCGCGGGTCGTGGTGGCGGAGGAAGGCGTGGTGCACCCGGTCGGGCCCCATGTCGACCAGGACCGCGAGCCCCCAGTCGCGGGTCCTGAGCAGGTGCCGGAAGAGCGCGAAGCGCTGCCGGGTCACGGCGAGCAGCTCGCGCCGCACCTCCTCCTTGGGGCGGGTCCGGAAGCCTGCGACGTCGACCCGGTACTCCCCGACCACCGCGGCGATCTCGTCGGCGAGCGCCGCGGGGTAGGTGTACTGCCGGCGGGTGTCCGGGGTGAGGAAGCAGCCGACCAGGCAGCCGCCGACCCGCCGCGGCGGGTAGCTCGGGGGCACGCCGACCACGATCACGGGCTGCTCCGCGCGCGCCGCGCGCTCCCAGATCGTCTCGCGCCGCACGTCGGTCGAGTCCACGAGCTCGACGGCGTACGCTCCGGGGACGCGCCGCGAGAAGCCGTAGATCCCGAGCTCGCCCGGATCGCAGCCGGTCATGGCCGCCGCCCAGGCGGGCACCGTGACCGGCGGCGTGACGCTCTCGAGACGGCCCCAGGCCCCCGCTTCGATCAGGCGGCCGAGGTGCGGGAGCTCCCCCCGGAGCTGCTCGAACAGGAGCTCCGGCATCAGCCCGTCGAGGCCGAGGACCACCGTCCGCATCGCCGTCACTCGAGGTAGCCGAGGTCGCGGAGGCGGCGCGCGAGCTCGGCCACCTCCCGCGGGTCGAAATCGCCGACGCGCGCGCGCAGCGCCTCGTCGTGGAGCCGCCGGAAGCCCGCCGCGAGCTCCGGCGGCTCGCGCCCGGCGGCGACGAGGTCCTGCGTCTCGTCCGGATCCGCCGCCAGGTCGAAGGCGCGGCGCCGGCCGGATCCCGGCTCGAGGACGAGCTTGTGGCGCGCGGTGGTGAGGGCGTAGCCCGAGTAGAGCTCCTCGGGCGCGCGGGGGATGCGGGGAGCGTCGACGAAGTCCCGGTTCATCACCGACACCGCGTCGAGGGGGGGCGGCTCCGCGCCGGAGCGGACGGAGGCGGAGAGATCCACGCCGTCGAGCGCCGGCGCGTCCTCGGCCGGCCACCCCAGGAGGGCGCCGAGCGTCGGCCCCAGATCCACGGAGCGCACGCGCCCGCCGACGCGCTTCCCCCGCGCGCCGCCCGGCGACCGCACCAGGAGCGGGACCCGGAGCACCTCGTCATACAGGGCGTTGCCGTGCAGATCGAACACGTGCGCGGGCGCGGCCGCCTCGTCGCGCTCGCCCCAGGATTCGCCGTGATCGGCGGTGACGACCACGCAGGTCCGCTCGAGATCGATCCGCTCGAGGAGGCGCGGCAGGAAGTCCTCGCTGAACCGCTCCACCGCCAGGCGGTACAGGCGCTTGACCCCCTCGCGCGCGGCGGGGGAGGCCCCGAGCGAGCGCAGGACGCGCTCGGTGAGCTGCCGCCACGCCGCCGGGTCCATCGGCGTCGCGAGGTAGGGGACGTGCGTCCACCAGTAGTGGACGAAGAGCAGGTGCTCCTCGTTGCGGTGGGCGTCGAGCCAGGCGAGCAGGGCAGGGACGTCCTGCGAGCTTGCCACCACGCCCGCCTCGGGCACGCGCCGGAAGAGGTGGCCCGGATCGAACACGAACGACGCGACGGTCGCCCCGGCCGCGCGCGCCCGGTGGAAGAGCGACGGGAACTCGGGGGGGAAGGGCTGCTCCCACTTGGCGAGCCCCAGGCGATGAGCGTAGGCCCCGGTCAACAGGGCGGCGATGGCGGGGACCGTCCAGGGCGCGGCGCTGACGACCCGGTCGAAGGCGACGCCCTCGGCGGCGAGCCCATCGAGGGTGGGCGTGCGCGCGGGCGGCTCGAGGCGATAGCGCCCCGGGGCCGCCGCGCCCGGTCGTGGTGCCCGGCAGCCGAGCGCGTCCTCACGCAGGCTGTCGGCCACGATCAGGAGCAGGTTCACGTCGCGCCCCCGCGCTCCACCCGGTGCAGGCAGCGGGGGTTGTCGAAGAGGGTCCCGGTCGCGGACCAGGCGAGGCTCCGGCAGCCGCCGCGGCACACGGGCCCGAACGCGCAGCCCGCGCAGGCGCCGGTGAGGAGCGCGGGCGCGAAGCGGCGATTGTAGGCGAAGCCGTCGTCGTCCGCCCAGATCGCCGCCAGCGTGCGCTGCCGGAGGTTGCCCGCCGCGAGCGCCTCCGGGAGGGAGAGGCAGCCGAGCACGGTGCCCTCGCTCCGGATCCCGATCACGCCGAGCCCCGCCTGGCAGCCGGCGAAGAACTGCCGCGGGGGGCCGCTCGCCGTGCGCAGCCGCGGCGCGGAGCGGCCCATGTACCCGAGGTTGTCGCCGACCTGGACGCGGAGCGGGCTCCGACCCCGGAGCTCGACGATGAAATCGGCCAGCCGCGGCAGCTCCGCCGGGGCGAGGCAGAGCGCGCCCCCTTCTCGGGCGCGGCCGTGCGCCATGGTGAGCTGGAGCTGCCAGCCGCTGAACCCCCGCTCGAGCAGGAGCGCGTGGATCCGGTCGAGCTCCGCGAGGTTCTCGCGGTTCACCTGCGTGTTGGCGGCGATCCGGACGCCGCGCGCGACGAGCGCGGCGGCGCCAGCCAGGAGCCGCTCGAGGCCGCCCGGGACACCGCGCAGGCCGTCGTGCACCGCGCTAGGGCCGTCGACGGAGAAGGTCACGGAGTGGAAGCCGGCGGCGGCGATGGCGTCGGCCTGCGCGAGGGTGGACAGGCCGTTGGTCACGAGCTCCAGGCGCATGCCCCGCTCCACCACCGCCGCGGCGATCGCGGGCCAGTCGCGGCGCAGGAGGGGCTCGCCGCCCGAGAGGGTGATCGACTCGCAGCCGAGCGCGGCGAGGTCGGCCACGAGCGAGAGCGCCTCCTGGGTGTCGAGCTCGCCCGGCCGCGCCCGCCCGGCGGAGGAACCGCAGTGCCGGCAGCGGGCGTCGCAGGCGAGCGTCAGCTCCCAGACGCAGGTGCGCGGGCGGTGCGTGCGCCGTTCGCGCGCCGCGGTCATGCCCGCCACCCGTTCCCCCCGGCCGCGAGGCTCGAGCTCGTCATCGGTCGCGCTGCGCGAGGGAGGGCTCGCCGCCTAGCCCGGGAACGCGACGCCCTTGTACACGACCGCGTACTCGCAGAGCGTCCCCGCGAGCAGCGAGCTCGCCGAGAACGCCTCGGATTGCGGCCCCACGTTGCAGCAGACCAGGATCTCCTCGAGCGCCGTCGCGATCTGCTCGGGCGTGCCCGTTTCGAAGAGCGCGGTCAGGCCGTCCCGCCAGCTCTGGGCGAGGGAGGTCATGCAGTCGCAGAGGCTCGCCTTGGCGGACGCCGAGCCGTCCGAGTCGTTTATGGTGGACGCGAGCACGGCCGCGTCCGCGAGCACGCAGGCCGCGGCGGCGGCGGCCCCCGCGGCGCCCCCGGACGCGGGCAGGACGATCGAGCCCCCGGTCCCGCCGTCCGCGGCGCTCCCGGCCGAGGTCGCCGTGCCGCCCGTGCCGCTGTCCGCAGCGCCGCTCCCGCCGCCCCCGATGACGATCGGCTCGTACCCGTTCTCGCCGCAGCCCGCCGCCGCGAGACCGAGCACCAGGAACGCGCCGAGCACGGCCGGTGACAGGTGGCGGGTGAAGCTCCGGTACGCGGGCGCCCCGTCGCGCGTCGCCGCGCCCGGCAGGGCGGCCCGGAGCGACGCGACGAGCGCGGCGGCGTCCCAGGACCCGAGCAGCTCCGCCGCGGGCGCCGCCAGGCGACGCTCCGCCTCGGGGGCGGTCGCCTGACGGAGGATCTCGCGAAGCAGCTCCTCGAGCGGTCCCCAGAACGCGGGATCGTCCCGGCGCCGATCGAGCAGCGCGTGGAGCTCGGCGTAGGTCGCGTAGAGGCCGGACCAGGGCGCTATCCGGACGCCCTGCCCCGCGAGGAAGGAACGGACCCGGTGCGTGATGGTCTGCATGCTCGCCTCCCGCGTCGGGCCCGCCGCTCGACGCGGTCGACAGGGTACTCCAACTGCCGCGACCTGCGGCACGGGCGCGCTGCCGGTTCCGGCGTCTCGCCTCCAGCTTCGGCCGCGAACATGGAATCCTCGCCACCCCGGGCCTGGCCAAGCACCCGTTGGCAGGCCGTCCCCCTGGCGCAGGGAGCTCCGCCATCCAACGCCCAACCGCGCAGCTCCCTCGAGGTCACGGAGGGAAGCAGCGCTCGGGGCTCGAAGGCTCCAGCACGCGGTCCGCGAAGGGGGCGATGCGCACCTCGAGCCGGCGCGCCTCGCGGACGTCGTCCTCGATCACCTCGTACGGATCGCCGCCGGCGCCCGAGAGCCGAAGCACGAGGCTCCCGGGGTAGACCCACGCGAAGCATCGGACCCCGTCGAGCTCGACGAGGCAGGGCTGCAGGAAGCGCGGATGGCCGTCGATGCGGCAAGGTGACTCGCCGAGTTCCTCCGCGCGCCGGGCCCGCCGGCGCCTCGCGACGGGCGCGGCCGGCGCCTCGCGCAGGACGATCCCCAGACCCGTCGCGAGCGCGACCAGATCGCGCTCGGAGTCGAACCGCAGCGCCACCTCGAGCGAGTCGCCGTCGTTCGCGTGGCCGCCGATCGCGCGCACGAAGCGGAAGAACCGCAGGGAGGCCGTCCAGCGCGCGAGCTCCTCGCGGTCGTGGGTGCGGAAGAACCACGCGGCCTGCCGCCGATCCCGGGGTGTCCTCATCGTGGCCCGCAGCATCCAACGGCCCTGCAGCGACGTCCAGGGCGCCGGCGCGAGCCGACCCGAGCCCGCCCGGCGGCGCGGTGGACACCGTCGCGCTGCGGTGCCACCCCCCGACGAGCGCAGGTGTCGACGGCCCGGCGGCGGAACCCTGCGCCCTCGTCGTCCGGGCCTGGGTCGAAGTCCCCGCGAGCGAGCCGCCTCTGCCGCTCTGCGAGCCGTTCGGGAGGGTGGCCCTCACCGACTCCGGCCAGATCGCCCCGCGCCGTACGCGCCTGGTCGCGCTCGACGGCGGAGTCACGCTCGCGCGGGTGGCGAGCCGCGACCGCGCGAGCTGCCTCCTCGTGGACGGGCGCTGGGAGTGCCGCGGCGAGGCGAGGTGGAGCTCGACTCCCCGCACGCCGCGAGCCCCACCGCGATCCGCGAGGACGCCATCCGGCCTCGCCTCCACCTCCCCCCCCGACCCGGAACCCGGCGATCGCGTGATCGGCCACGACGACACCGACCTCGCTGCGATCCCGGAAGCGGCGATCACGGCGGCCCGGCAGACCCTCCACGTCGCTCACGAACACACCTCCCACGGCAGCCAGCTCATCACCGGGATGAACTCGCTGGCGAGCTTCCCCGACTACGGAGCTCGCTACGCCGGGAGTGATTCGGGCGAGGGCGACGCGCTCGAACTCGATGATGAGGGCATCCCCGCCGACGTTGACGATCTGAGCGTGGGCGACGGGGAAGACGCCAAGGGGGACACTCCCTGGGTGGTGGGGACGCGGGCGCTGCTCGACGATCCGGCCCACGCCCACGTCAACGTGGTGATGTGGTCCTGGAGCATCATCGATGGCCATGACGCTCGGCGCTACGTGGACAACATGGAGCAGCTCATCCGTGAGTACCCGTCCGTCACCTTCGTGATCATGACCGGTCACGCCGAGGGCATCGGCGAGTATCTGACCGAGAACGGGGGCACCCAAGACAACGAGCTGATCCGCGCGCACTGCCGCGCCCACGACCGCTGGCTCTTCGACTTCGCGGACATCGAGGCTTACGACCCGGACGACACGTACTGCTGGGACGCGGGGCTCTACGACAACCTGGACTACGACGGGGGCAACTGGGTAGCGCTCGCGGCGGCGCGACGGGAACGGGCGGCGTCCCCGCGCCGCCCGGCCGCCGGCTGCTCCCCGACCCACGTCACCCCGGGCGGCGGCGCGCGAGGTCGCGCTCGATCAAGGCGACCGCGTCGCTCGCGGTCGCGACGCAGACGGGCAGCTCCAGATCGCGCGGGCTCGCCAGGGGGCGCTCGGGGCGCAACATCGTAGCTTTGGCCCATTCGACCAGCCCGCGCCACATGGGGCCGACGAAGATCAGCGGCACCTCGGGCAGGTGCTGGACCTGCAGGAGCTGCCAGATCATCAGCGACTCGAGGGTGGTGCCGATACCGCCTTCGACGACGACGAAGGCGTCCGAGAGGCGCGCGAAGTGGTGCAGCCGGGTGAAGAAGGTGCGGTGGCTGTGGTCCTGCTCGACGAAGGGGTTCGACCCCTGCTCGAACGGCAGCTCGACGCGGATGCCGATGGTCTGCCGGAGGTTCTCGGGATCGCCCAGGCGCTCGCCCTCGTTGGCGGCCTGCATCAGCCCCGGACCGCCGCCGGTGACGATGGTGCACCCGAGCGCGGCGAGCCGGCGGGCGAGCTCGCGCACCTCCGCGTAGACCGGATCGGTCGCGGTGACGCGGGCCGAGCCGAAGATGCTCACGCGGTACTCGCCCTCGCGCGCCGGGCGCAGGCGCCCGAGGTCGTTGGCGGCGGCCCAGAGGTGACCGAGCGTGGACTCGATGACCGCCTCGAGCGGCGCCGAGGCGGGCGGATCCTGCTTCATGGCGCGGAGGTTACTTCTTGCGAGGTGGCGGCGGAGCCCCGGGGGGAATGCGCCCCTGCCGACGGCTGGCGGTCGTGGCAGGCCCCTGGCACAGTGGCACAGGCTCGGGTCGCCCCGGGCCGGATTTCGCCGCCGAATTCGAGGCTCCTGTCGCGGCGCTCGGTCCGGGCGCTCCGGGCTCCCCCCTGGCACGCGGTGTGCATCGACCGGACCCATCAAGGAGGTTCGACATCATGCTCAGCGCCTTCCGTCACTCGCTCCTCTCGGCCGCCGCTGCGGCTGCTGCCCTCTCGTTCACCCTCCCGGTCCTGGCCCAGTCGGGCGAGCAAGGAGAGTGCGCGACCGACGCGGACTGCGCCGACGGCCTCGTCTGCGCGGTCGTCGGCGCCGCGGGGGCCTGCACCGCGCCTGCCTGCGCCGAGGGCGACGAGAGCTGCGACCCCACGCCCGTCTGCGAGGAGTTCGAGCTCCGTGCCTGCGTCGAGCCGCCCTGCGAGGTCGACGCCGACTGCGGGGCGGGCCGCACCTGCGTCGTGCCCGAGGACGGGTCGATGGCCCGGTGCGAGCCCAAGGCCTGCACCACCGACGCCGACTGCGGCGACGCGAGCCTCAAGTGCTACGAGCAGACCTACGAGGAGTGCAGCGGGGGCATCGCGATGCCCGACTGCCCGCCTGACATGGACTGCGAGGTCCCGGTGCCGGACGATTCGACGGTCGAGTGCAGGACCTACACGGAGAGCTTCTGCGCGCCGCGCTACTTCGTCAGTTGCGAGACGGCGGCGGACTGCGGCGAGGGCTTCGACTGCGTGCCGGACGAGGCGTGCCGGTGCTCGGGGTCGGGCGGCTCCGCCGGGGCCGGCGAGGAGCCCTCGACCGGCGTGCCCACCGCGGGCGCCGGCGGCGCGGCGTCGAGCGACGGCGACTCGTCCGCGCCGGCCGCGGGCGCGGCCGACTCGACGGGCGAGGAGGAATTCGCGCCGGACGAAACCTGCGTCTGCGAGCCGACGGGCACCAACTCCTGCGTGCTCCGGGACATCCCCTGCGACGACGACGCGGCCTGCCCCGAGGGCTGGTCCTGCGTCGAGCAGCCGACGGTCGTGGTGGACTGCGATCCGGCCGCGCCGGCCGAGGAGTGCGTCCAACCCGAGCCGGCGCCGAGCCGCTGCGAGCCGCCGCTCTGGGGCGGCGATCCGCGGTACCTCGGGGAGTACGACAGCGACGGCGTGGCCTCCGGCGGCGAGATCGCCACCGATCCGGGCACGCCCGAGGCGGTGGATACCACCGATCCGGCCGTGGACGACCAGACCGCCGAGGAGGAGGAGCCCGCGGACGAGGACGAGGAGCCCGCCGTCGAGGACGACGAGCCCACGGACGACGACGAGCCCACGGACGACGACGAGCCCGCCAACGCCGCGGAGGACGCGGAGGACGACGGCGGCTGCCAGGTCGCGATGGGCTCGCGCGCGGGCGGCGCGGCGCTGGGGCTGCTGCTGGGCCTCGTGGGCCTCGGCGCGCTCCGCCGCCGCCGCTGAGCTCGCTCGACCGTATCGGATCGCGACGCGGCGTCCCTCGCGAGGGGGGCGCCGCGCGCGCGTACGCACCCCGTGACGCAGGCTGTGGGGGCGGTGCTGATGTGGTCGCGCCGCGCGCGCGCGCGCGATAGATGGAGCCGTGCAGAGCAGCGGCAGAAAGCGCGATTCCAGGCTGGACTAGCCCGCCCTCGAGGACTAGGGTGCCGCCCGCCATGGATGCCCCGAGGACGTTCGTCCGGGCGGCAGTCTGGCTAGGTCACCTGATCGTGCTCGCGGCGGCGCTCGCCGCGGGTGCGCTGGCGCTCCACGTGCTGCTGGGCGCCCTCGGGCCGGTCGATCTGTCGCTGCCGCGGCTGTTCCCGTTCGCCGAGCAATCGCTCCACGTCGACGGGCTCGCGGCCTACTTCCTGCTCGTCATCGCGCTGGTCACCGCGGCGGCGGCCGTCTACGGACCGACCTACCTCGGGGATCACGCGGCGGCCCCGGGCGTGCAGACGCTGGCCCTGGCGGCCTTCGTCGGCTGCATGGCGCTCGTGTGCTGCGCGGGCGACGCGCTCACCTTCCTCCTCGGGTGGGAGGGGATGACCCTCGCGAGCTACGTCCTGGTCGTCAGCGACGTCCGCGACGAGCAGAACGCGCGGGCGGGGCTGGTCTACCTGGTGATGGCGCATGCCGGGACGGCGGCGCTCCTGGTGCTGTTCGCCTTGCTGGTCGAGCGCGCCGGCGCCTTCGGGTTCCCGGCCCTCCGCGCCGCGGCGCGCGACCTCGGGCCCGGCTTGCGGCCGGCGCTCTTCCTGCTGGGCGTGGCCGGGTGCGGCGCCAAGGCGGGGGTGGTGCCGCTGCACGTCTGGCTCCCGCGCGCGCACCCGGCGGCGCCGAGCCACGCCTCCGCGCTGATGTCGGGCGTGATGCTCAAGGTCGCGCTCTACGGCCTGTTCCGCCTCGGCTTCGACCTGCTCGCGCCCGCTGCGGGCCCGCTGCCGCCGGCCTGCGGCTGGACCCTGCTCGTGCTGGGCACGGTGTCGGCGCTGGTCGGCGTGCTGCTCGCCCTGCAGCAGCACGACCTGAAGCGCCTGCTGGCGTTCCACAGCGTCGAGAACGGCGGCATCATCCTGATGGGCGCCGGGCTCGCGCTGCTGCTCGACGACGGCTACGGCGGCGTCCCCCTGGCGACGCTCGCGCTCGCCGCGGCGCTCTATCACACGCTGAACCACGCCGCGTTCAAGGGCCTGCTCTTCCTCGGCGCGGGGAGCGTGCTCCGCGGGACCCACGAGCGCAACCTCGAGCAGCTCGGCGGGCTCGCGCGACGGATGCCGTGGACCGCGTGGCTCTTCCTGCTCGGCGCGGCGGCGATCTCCGCGCTGCCGCCGCTCAACGGCTTCGTCAGCGAGTGGCTCACCTTCCAGGGCCTGATCCTCGGCGGCGCCCGGCTCCGCGGCGCCTCCGGGCTGCTCGCCGGGGTCGCGGCCTCCGCGCTGGCGCTCACCGGGGGGCTCGCCGCTGCCTGCTTCGTCAAGGCCTTCGGGGTCACCTTCCTCGGGCGGCCGCGGACCGAGCGTGCCGCCCGCGCCACCGAGTCGCCCGCCCCGATGATCCTCGGGATGCTGCTGCTCGCGGCCACCTGCGTCGGGCTCGGGGTGCTCCCCGGCCACGCGCTGCGCCTGCTCGACCGCCCCACGGCAGAGCTGCTCGGCGGCCCGGGCGCGAGCGGGGTGGTCACCGCCGAGGGCCCCCTCGTGCTCAGCGCCGGCCCCGAGGGGACGTCGGTTTCGCTCGGCGCGGCGGCGGCGCTGCTCGTGGTGGCGACCCTGCTCGCGGCGGGGCTCCTCGCCTGGCCGCGCCGCGCGCCGCGGCGGCTCGCCCCCACCTGGACCTGCGGGATGACGCCGACCAGCCGCTTCGACTACACGGGGACGGCCTTCGCGAAGCCCATCCGGCGCATCTTCTCGGCCGTCTACCAGACCCACCGGGAGGTCGTGCGCGAGGCGGGGGCATCGCCCTTCGTCCTGCGCCGGCTCCGGTACGAGGGCGAGGTGTTCGACCTCAGCGAGACGGTGATCTACTCGCGCCTCAAGCGCTGGGCGACCGAAGGCGCGCAGGCGATCCGCGCCCGCAGCACCGGGCGTATCCACGGGTACGTGGGGTACGTCCTGGTGACGCTGGTGGTGACGTTGCTGCTCTTCGGGGGGGGCGGGTGGTGACGATGGGCATCCCCGGGAGCCTGGGGCTGGCGCTGGCGCAAGCGGCGCTCGTCGTCGCGCTCGGCCCCTTGGTGACCGGCGTGGTGCAGAAGCTCAAGGCGCGCTTGCAGTGTCGGCGCGGAGCCAGCGTGCTCCAACCGTACCGTGACCTCGCGAAGCTCTCGCGCAAGGGGGCGGTGTTGAGCGACACGGCGAGCCCCTGCTTCCGCGTCGTCCCGGCCCTCGTTCTCGGGGCGACCGTCACCGGCGCCTTCCTGGTCCCGGTGCTGTGGGCGCCTGCCGGCGCGCACTTCCCGCTCGGCGACGCGATCTTGCTCATCGGGCTCCTGGCGCTGGCGCGCTTCCTCCTGGCCGTGGGCGCGCTCGACGCCGGCGGGGCCTTCGGGGGCATGGGGGCCTCGCGCGAGATGACCGTGGGCCTGCTGGTCGAACCGACGCTGATGATGATCGTCTTCTCCATCGCGTTCGCCGGCGGCACCACCGACCTCGGGGAGCTCGCGGCGCGGCGGCACCAGTGGGACGCGCTCTCCTGGCAGGCCCCGGATCTGCTGGGGCTGCTCGCGGCCCTGGTGGTGCTCCTGGCCGAGACGGGGCGGATCCCGGTCGACAACCCGGACACCCACCTCGAGCTCACGATGCTGCACGAGGGGATGCTCCTCGAGCACTCGGGTCCGGGCCTGATGTGCGTCTCCCTCGCCACGCACACCAAGCAGCTCGTCGTCATCTCGCTCGTGATCGCGCTGTTTTTCCCGCCCGCGGTCCTCGCGGGGTCGTCGCTCGGCGCGCTCGCGCTCGCGCTCGGGGCCTTCCTCGCCAAGACCCTCGCGCTCGCGGCCTTCCTCGCTGTGGTCGAGTCCTCCTACGCCAAGCTCCGGCTCTTCCGGATGCCCAAGTTCCTCGGGCTCGGTCTGCTGTGCGCCTTCCTGGCGCTCGCCTTGAGGGTCCTATGACCAGCGCGATGGCCACCACCCTCATCGACGATCTCGGGGCACTGCTCCTGTTCACGATGCTGCTCATCGTCGCGTCGGGGCGGCTCTACCGCGCCATCTACGCGGTGTCGGCGCAGGCCGTGTTCCTCGCCCTGGCCGGCGGCGTCCTCGCGCTGGCGACGGGCAACGTGGATCTGTGGATCATCGCCGGCATCACCCTGGTCATCAAGGCGATCGCCTTGCCGGCCCTCCTCATCCACGTCATCCAGCGGGTGCAGATCCGCCGCGACATCGAGCCCGTCATCCCGATGACGCTGACGCTGGTGCTGGCGGCCCTGATCGTGGTGTTCGCCTTCCGCCTCAGCGCCTCGCTCGGCGCCGTGCGGCAGACCATCACCGGCAACGCCCTCCCCGTCGGCATCGCGCTGACGCTCCTCGGCGTGCTGGTGATGGCCTCGCGCAAGAAGGCGATGACGCAGATGGTGGGGCTCTTCGCCGCCGAGAACGGGATCTTCTTCACCGCCATGGCGGTCAGCCAGGGGATGCCGCTCATCATCGAGATCGGGGTCATCCTGGACGTGGTGCTGGGCGCCCTGGTGATGGGCATCTTCGTCCTCCGGGTGCGGTCGAGCGTGGACGCCGACATCGCCGACCTGGAGGACCTGAAGGGATGAGCATGACCTCGACCCTGCTCTGGGTGGCGCCGCTGGCGCCGGTCGTGGTGGCGCTCACCATGCTACTGGTGAAGGACCGGCGCGCCCTCGCCGCGCTCGACGTCCTCGGCTCGCTCGCGGTGCTGGGGCTCGGCGCCGCGATCGCGCACCAGGTCGCCGCCGCCGGCGCGGTGAGCGCGCTCGGGCTGCTGCGGGCCGACGCGCTCTCGGTGGTCTTCCTCCTGCTCATCGGCGCCCTCGCCGTGCCGACCTCCCTGGTCACCACCGGGTGGATGCGGCGGGAGGTGGAGCGCGGTGAGCTCCGCGCCGAGCGGCTGCCGCTCTACCACGCGCTGGTGCAGGCGTTCCTCGCCACCATGGTGATCACGGTGCTGTCCGACAACCTCGGCCTGCTCTGGATCGCGATGGAGGGGACCACCATCACCTCGGCGATCCTGGTCGGCTTCCACGGTCACCAGCACGGCCTCGAGGCCGCCTGGAAGTACATCATCGTCACCACCATCGGCATCTCGTTCGGGCTCTTCGGGACGGTGCTGGTGTACGGCGCCGCCGCGCACGCCCAGGGCGGCGTCTACGCGGGGGCCATGAACTGGTCGAGCATCGCCCCCCTCGCCCCCCGGCTCGACCCGGGCATCGTCCGCATGGGGTTCGTCTTCGTCCTGGTGGGCTACGGGACCAAGGCGGGGCTGGCGCCGGTGCACATGTGGCTGCCGGACGCCCACAGCCAGGCGCCGACCCCGCTCTCGGCGCTGCTCTCGGGGGCGCTCATCAAGTGCGCCCTCTTCGGGATCCTCCGCTTCTTGACCATCGCGCGGGCGGCTTGCGGCGCCGCGTGGTGCGAGACGCTGCTGCTCGTCTTCGGCCTGCTCACCGTGGTCGTCGCGACCCCGTTCATCATCGCCCAGCACGATCTGAAGCGGCTGTTCGGCAACAGCAGCGTCGAGCACGTCGGGGTCATCACGCTGGGGCTCGCCTTCGGCGGGCGGCTGGGGGTGTACGGCGCGCTCTTGCACGTCATCAACCACGGCATGACCAAGGCCCTCGCGTTCCTCGCCGCGGGTGACGCCGTCGCTCGCTACGGGACGCGGGATCTACGCGCCATGCGGGGCTACCTGCGGGTGGCGCCCGGGGCGGGGACGCTGCTCCTCGTGGCCGCCTTCGCGCTCGCTGGCACCCCGCCGCTGTCGGTCTTCGTGAGCGAGCTGTTCGTGATCCGGGCGGGCATTGCCAGCGGCCGCACCGCCGCCGTGGTGGTGATGCTCGTGGTGTTCGTGATCGTCTTCGCCGGCCTCCTGCACCACGTCGGCCAGGTGGCGTTCGGCGAGCCCTCGCCTGGGGTGGACCGCGGGCGCGAGGGGGTCGGCCCCCGGCTCGGCTTGCTGCTGCTGGTCGGTGTGATGCTGCTGCTCGGCGTGTCCATCCCCGCGCCCCTCGACGGCGTGCTCGCGCGCGCCACGGAGATCGTCCTTGGAGCAGGGTAGCCGCACGCTCGAGTCCGCGGTGCGCGCCGCCGTCGGCGACCGGGTCGCCGTCGCGGCCGGGCCGCGGCCGCAGGATCTCACGCTGACGCTGGGCCGCGCGGGCGACGTGGTCGAGGTGGCCGGGGCGCTCGACGCGGTGGGGCTCTCGCTGGCGACGCTGGTCGGGACCGACGAGCGCGCCCTGCCCGACGGCGACTTCAAGGTCCGCTACGTCTTCGAGCCGGCGAGCGGGGGCGCGCCGCTCCCGGACGCCTTCGTGACCGTGGTGGCCTCGGTGGATCGGGCGCGGCCCGAGCTGCCGAGCATCACCGCCCGCACCCCGGCCGCCAACTGGCACGAGCGGGAGGTCGCGGAGCTGTTCGGCGTCGTCTTCGTCGATCACCCGGAGCCGCGGCCGCTCGTCCTGCACGACGGGTGGCCGCGCGGCCACCACCCCCTGCGCAAGGACTGGGACGCCGCGCAGCGGCCGCCGATGGAGCCCGCCGAGGAGTTCCCGCACCTGGTGGTCGAAGGGGAGGGGGTCCTCGAGATCCCCGTGGGGCCGATCCACGCCGGCATCATCGAGCCTGGGCACTTCCGCTTCAGCACCGCGGGCGAGGCCGTGCTGCGGCTCGAGCCGCGTCTGTTCTACACGCACCGGGGCCTGGAGAAGCGGATCGAGGGGCGGGGGGTGCTCGAGGCGGCCGGGATCGTCGAGCGGATCTGCGGTGTGTGCTCCGTGGCGCACGCCCTCGGCTACGCGGAGGCGGTGGAGCGGCTCGCCGGGGTGGAGATCCCCGCCCGGGCCCGCGCCCTGCGCACCGTCGCGCTGGAGCTCGAGCGGCTCTACAACCACGTCGGCGATCTCGGGAACATCTCCGCCGGAGCGAGCTACCACTACGGCACCTCGGCGGGCCTGCGCATGAAGGAGGCGCTGCAGCAGGTCAACGAGGAGCTCACCGGCAGCCGGTTCCTGCGCGGGTGGGTCCTGCCCGGCGGCGTTCGGTTCGACGTCACGCCGCCGCTCGCGCGCGCGCTCGGCGCCGCCGTCGACGCCACCGAGGAGGCCCTGGCGAGCCTGGTGGACCGCATGGAGAACAACCCCTCGTTCCTGGATCGCTGCGTCACGACGGGCGTGCTCACGTACGAGCAGGCGGTGGCGCTCGCGGTGACCGGGGTGGGGGCGCGCGCGAGCGGCGTGGACCGCGACGCGCGGCGGGATCACCCGCACGCCGCCTACGAGCGCGAGGGCGACCTCGCGGTGCGGGTCGCGACCGAGCGCGCGGGTGACGTCCAGGCGCGCCTGCTGGTGCGGGTCGCGGAGGCCCGGGAGTCGATGCGGCTGCTGCGGGCGCTGCTCGGCGCGCTCCCGCCGGGACCGCTCGCGGCGCCCTGGCCCGCCGCGCTGCCGCCGTGGGGCGTCGGCCTGAGCGCGATCGAGTCCCCGCGCGGGGCCGCCGTCCACTGGGTCCGGGTCGACGACCGCGGCCGGATCGACCGCTACCACCTGCGCTCGCCGAGCTACGCCAATTGGCCCGCGGTGGCCCTCGCGGCCGAGACGGCCATCGTCCCCGCCTTTCCCATCGTGAACAAGAGCTTCGAGCTCTGCTACTCGTGCACGGATCGGTGACGCCCGGGCGAGGAGGCGACGATGAACCCGAGGAGCCACGACTGATGCTGACGGCCATCCTGCGAAGCCTGCAGACGGGCGTGGTCACCCTCGACTACCCGCGCACGCCCGCGCGGCTGCCGGAGCGGTATCGCGGGGCGCCGCGGCCGCGAGCGGGCGCCTCGCGCGCGGCCCTGCCCCCCGCGGCCCGCTGCCCGTCGGGGGCCATCGCCGCCCGGCGCGAGGCGGGCGGCTACGCCATCGATCTGGCGCGTTGCGTGTTCTGCGGGCGCTGCGTGGAGGCGGGCGGACCCGACGCCGCCCTCGAGCTCGGCCGACAGCTCGAGCTCGCCGCGCGCTCCCGCGAGCGCCTGGTGGTGCGGATCGAGTCGGGCCCGGACGGGACGGCGGCGGCGGCGCCCCCGGCGGCGCCGAGCGCCCCGGTCGCCCGGAGCCTGCGGCGCGCGCTCGGCCGGTCGCTGCACCTCCGGCACCTCGACTCGGGCTCCTGCAACGCCTGCGACTGGGAGCTCACGGCGCTGCTGAACCCCGTCTACGACGTCCGCCGGCTCGGGATCGACTTCGTGGCCTCGCCGCGCCACGCGGACGGGGTCGTGGTGACCGGTCCCGTGACCCGCAACCTCGAGGTGGCGGTACGGCGCACCTGGGAGGCCGTCCCGGAGCCGAAGATCGTGGTGGCGGTGGGCGCCTGCGCGGCGTCGGGCGGGATCGTGGGCGAGAGCTACGCGAGCGCCGGCGGCGTGGACCGGGTCCTCCCGGTCGACGTCTTCATCCCCGGCTGCCCGCCGCGGCCAGAGGCTATCGTCTTCGGGATCCTGGTCGCCGTGGGCCGCCTCGAGGAGCGGGCCCGCTGAGCTCCCATTTCGCGCGGGGGCGCGCCCTGGCTCGCCCGCCGGGGGTCGGGTAGAAGGGAGCGATGCGGTCCGGGAGGGGCGTGCTCGCCCTCGTCTCCGTCGTCGTGGCCTGCGGGGGCAAGGTGGGGTCCGACGCGTCGGATCGGACGACAGCGGGCGGCGGCACGGGTGGGGCGGCGAGCGCAGGTGGCGCGGCTGGTGCGGCTGGTGGGGTCGCTGGACGCAGCCCCGGAGCGGAGACGTGCTCCGGCGGGCCCGTCACGTTCCAGATCGTCCCGGACCCGAGCGCCGTGACCGACTGGTGCTTGGGCAGGCCCGGCGGTTGTGCGCTCGGGCTCGAGCTCAGCGACGCCTCGGGGGCGCTCCGGCTCGACGACTACTGCGATCGCGACTGCGGCTCCTGTGAGCTCACGGATTGCATCCCCTTGGTTTGCCTGGCGCCGGCGCCGCTCGGCCCGGAGGGGATGACGCTCACCTGGGACGGCGTGGCGTTCTCCGAGAGCACCTGCGGAGCCCCCGCGGAAACCTGCGCGCGGAGAGACTGCTCTGCCCCGGGTCGCTACACGATCGAGATCTGCGGCTTCCCCGCCCCTGGTTTCGGCGCGGATCTCCCCTGCGCCGGAGCGACCGCGATCTCCGAAACCTGCCTGATGGTGGACTTCACCTACCCGGCGTCCGCGCCCGTCCTCGTGACCCTGCCGTGGCCGTAGCGCCCCACCCCCGCAGCCGTCGCCCACGTCCCGGAGCCCGGCGCGTGGGCGGTCGCGGAGGGTCGCGTCACGGCGCGCCGAGCGCGCGGTCCACGGCGCGGGAGAAGGCGCCGATGGGCTGCGCGCCGGACACCACGAAGCGACCGACCACCGTGGTGGGCGTCCCCGAGATGTCGGCCGCCTTCGCTATCGCGGCGTCGGCCTCGACGGTGGGCCGGTGGGGCCGCGCGTCGAGGGCGGCCCGGAAGCGCGCGAGGTCGAGCCCCTGCGCGGCCGCGATCCGCTCGAGCTCGGCGCGCCCGAGCCCGGCGCCGCGCTGCTGCTCGAAGAGCGCGTCGTGGTAGGTCCAGAACCCCGCGTTTCCGCGCTGGGCGAAGGCCTCCTGCGCCGCCTCGGCGGCGAGGGCCGCGTCCTCGTGGAAGGCCAGCGGCAGGTGCCGCCACACGATCTTGAGCTTGCCGGGGTACGCGCGCTCCAGCTCGGCGAGCGTGGGGCGGAGACGAGCGCAGAAGGGGCACTGGAAGTCGGCGAAGACCTGGATCACCACCGGGGCGTTGGCCGCGCCGCGCCAGGGGCTGTTCGCCCGCGGCGGGGGGAGGATCTTCGTCTCGGGCGCGGGCGGTCCCTTCGCTTCCGCCATGATGCGGGCGTAGACCTGGCTCCGCGGCGTCCCCGCCGCGACCAGCGCGCGCGCCGCCGCCAGCCGCGCGGCGAAGACGGCCTCGAACCGCTCCAGCGGCTGCGCCCCCTGCAGGCGGTACCCGTTCAGGAAGAACTGGGGCGTGCCGCGGGCGTCGAGAGCCGAGGCCTGGTCGACGCTGGCCGCGATCCGCTGGTCGAAGCGCCCCGAGTCGATCGCGGCCTTGGCGTCCCCCCAGGGGATGGCCAGCGACGCTGCGACCCGCGCCAGGTCGGCGTCCGCGAGCGCGGGGGCGCTCGCGAAGAGGGCGTCGTGCGCGCGGAAGAACCCGGGGCTGCCCTGCCGCTCGAAGGCCAGCCGCGCGAGCACCGCCGCCGGCTTCGCCTGCGCGTGGAACGGCAGGGGGTTGTCCTTCCACACCAGCCGGAGGTCGGCCGGGTGGTTCTCGCGGAGGCGGACCAGGGTGTCGCTCGCGCGCTTGCAGAACGGGCACTGGAAGTCGCTCCACTCGACGATGGTCACCAGCGCGTCGGCGGGGCCGAGGCTCGGATCGTCGGGCGCGATGTCGACGCGCCAGATCGTCGTGTCGTCGGCGGTCGCGGTCGCCGTCGCCGTGGCCGCCGAGGGGGCCTGGAAGTTGGCGCCGACGCGCGCCGGGTAGACGAGCTCGGGCGCGGTGCCGCTCGCGACCAGGGCCTTCACCGCCGTGAGCTCGGCCTGGATCGTCTCGCGGAACTTGGTCGCCGGCTGGGCGCCGGAAACCAGGATCCCGTTGACGAAGCAGTTGGGCGTGCCACGGACGCCGACCCGCCGAGCGAGCTCCATGTCCGCGATGACCTTCTGCCGCGGCCGCGGCCCGGCGAGCTCGTGGCGGAAGGCGGCCGCGTCCGCACCGGCCTGGACCGCCCACAGCTCGTAGCGCTTCGGCTCGAGCGCGGTCTGGTTCGCGAACGCCAGCTCCTGGAAGCGCACGAACGCTTCGCTCCCCTGCGCGCCGCCGCCGGCGGCGAGGAAGGTGGCGATCGCGGCCTGCTGGGCGGGCTCGGCGTTCTGGTGGAACGAGAGCGGGAACTGCTTGTGGACGACGCGGAGCGTGTCGTCCCCGAACTCGCGCCGGAGATCGGCGAGGGTCGGGGCGAGGCGCTTGCAGAAGGGACACTGCAGATCGTTGAAGACGACGATGGTGACGGGCGCGAGCTGGCTGCCCTGGATCGGGTCGTCCGCGCTCACGGGCACCGCCGCGACCTGGTGTGCTGGCGGGGGCGCGCCGGTCGGCGCCGCCACGCTCGCGCTCGCGGCCGCGCTCACCGCCGCACGCCGCACGCTGAAGTAGGCGAGCAGGCCGGCCCCTGCGATTAGGCCGAACACGGCGAGGACGAGCAGCGAGACGCTCACCACCACCGCCACCACGATCAGGCTCGAGCTCGAGCCGTCCCGCGGCGCCGCGGGTGCTGCCGCGGCGGGCTCCGGATCCCAGGGGGAGCGCGGCTCGGGAGCGGCGCGCGGTGTCCGGCCTCGCCAGCCCGGGTCGGCCGGCGCGGGGGGGGGCGCGGCCCAGGGTGGCGTCGCGGGCGTGGCGGGCTCCGGCCCCTGCGTGTCGGCGCGGTCCCCGACCGCGCCGAGGGCCACGGTCCCCGCGGCGCGACCCGCGCGTGGACCCGTCAGCAGCTCCACGAGCGCCCGCGCCGCGGCGTCGAACGGCGGTCGGCGGCTCGGATCGGCGGCGGTCGCCGCGAGGAACCAGTCGTCGAAGCCGGGCGGGAGGCGCTCCGCCGCGGCGGCGCTCGCCGCGGCGGGGCGGAGCGCGCCTCCCGGTGCCGCCGCCTCCTCCCGGTGCCTGGTCGGCTCTTCGCCGGTGAGCACGGAGAGGGCGAGCAGGGCGAGCCCATAGACGTCGCCGGCGGGCGTGGGGCGCGCGCCGCCCCCGCGCAGCTCGGGCGCCACGTAGAGGAACGCGCTGCCGAGCTCCGCGGCGGGGCACTGGCCGATGACCGGGCCGCGGACGAGCCCGCGCACGGCCACCTCCGCGCCGGGCCCGTCGGGGAGGACGAGGTTCCGGGGCGCGAGCTCCCCGTGCGCGAGCCCGCGCGAGTGCAGGCCGCCGAGCAGCTCCGCCAGGTTCCGCACCAGGCTCGCCGCCTCCGCGCGCGACAGCGGCCCGCGCCCGCGCAGGCGAGCGGCGAGGGTCGGGCCGGGATCGTCGGCGGTCACGACGAAGGGGACACCGGCGGCCGCGTCCTCCCCGACGTCGAGCACCCGCAGCAGGCGCCGATCGAGCGAGGCGGTGGTGATCGCGCCGGCCGCCGCGAGGAACGCCGACCGCGCCGGCAAGCTGTCCCCGAGCTCGGGTGCGAGCGCCTCCACCGTGCAGGGCTCCCCCGTCGTGCGCCGCCGCGCCCGCCAGACCGCCGTGATCCCGTCCTCGACGACGGGCTCCGTGAGATCGAACTGTCCGAGCGCCATCCCCGGTCGCAACATGGCGCCCAGGATACTCTACCGAGCGCGCGCGGTCGCCGGGCGCCCTACTCGGCCTTTCGCGCGCCCACCACGTCGAAGGTCATGCGGCAGTCATCGGGGCAGTCGGGCCCGCCCGTGTAGGCGAGGAACACGGCTCGTGTCCCCATGAGCTCGCCCGCGTCGGTGAACTGGAGCTCGAGCCGGGTGGTACGGCGCTCGAGGCAGCCCTCCTCGGTGAGGCCCTGCTCCTCGCCGGAGGCGCTCCACGCCAGCGTGGAGCCGAGGAGGCCGGCGTAGCTCGGCGGCATCGCCGCCTCCTCGCCCGATCCCGCCGTCGGCTCACCGCCGTCCTCCGTCGGCTCACCACCCTCGTCCGCCGGCTCACCGCCTTCGTCCGTGGTCGAGGTCGTCACCGGGACCGCCTCGGGCGGCTCGCTCGCGTCGGGGATCGGGGTGACGCGCACCGAGGCGAGCGTGTTCTGTACGATCCACGTCTCGGCCGGGAAGAAGCGCTCACCCGTGCAGTTGGAGAAGGTCGGAGCCACCTCGACGCCGTAGTCCCCGACCAGGAAGGCGAAGGGCTGGGTGTCCATCGGCGCGGCGGCCTCGTCGTCGTCCGAGCAGGCCGTGACGGGCGCCAGGAGCAAGGCCAGGATCAGGGGCGTCGCCGAATGGACTGCCTTCATCGCTTCGTCTCGTCTCAGGGGGTCAATGCGCCGGGGCGGCGTGACCAGTGGCCGCGGCGCCGAGCCCGCCCGCACACTCTGAACGAGGAGTCACCTCCCCGCAAGGGAGGCAGCCGCCGCCGCGCGCCGCGCCGTCGTCACCCGCGCTGCGATGGCCACTCGCGGCGAGTGCGGGTGCCGGAGGGGCGCTCACCAGGGGATCGGCTTGCCGTCGCGGAAGAAGCCGCCGGAGGGGCCGTCGTCGGGGAGTGTCGCCGCCCACACGATCCCCGCGATCCCCTCCTCGATGCTGCGGGGCGCGTGGGGGCCACCCATGTCCGTCCGCACCCACCCGGGGCACACCGAGTTGACCTTGACGTTGTCGCCCGCGGCGGCGTGGAAGATCCGCGTGAGCGCGTTCATGGCCGCCTTGGAGGCGCGGTAGGCGGGGTAGCCGCCGCCCATCGCCGCGAGGCCCCCCAGCCCCGAGGACACGTTCACCACGCGGCCGTAGCCGGCGGCGTTCATCAGCGGCACGGCGCGCTGCATCGTGCGGTAGGCGCCGAGCGTGTTGGCTTCGAACGCGGCGGCCACGGTCGCCGCCGGGACGTCGAACGCGCGGGCGGGGTCGCGGGCAGGGGTCCCCTCGAAGAATGCCCCGGCGTTGTTCACCAGCACGTCGATGCGGCCCCACGCGCCGGAGAGCCACGCGAAGAGGGCGGCGACGGAGGAGTCGTCCGCCACGTCGAGGGCGCGGCCCTCGGCGGAGAGCCCCGCGGCCGCGAGCCGGGCCGCCGTTGCGGTCGCCGCCGCCTCATCGCGCGCCGTGATCACGACGTGATGGCCGAGCCGCGCGAGCGCCTCCGCCGTAGCGGCACCCAGCCCCCGTCGCGCGCCCGTCAGCACCGCCACCCGCTGTCCGCTCATGGGTCGGTTTCCTCTCGGGCCGGAGGATGGGGCCGAGGTTCGCGATCGGCAAGCCCGCGGGATTCCCGCCGGCAGCGCCGCCGCCAGCCACCGTCCCCGCCCGGCGCGCGCGGCGTCCGCGCGTCACGGGCCAGGCGCGCTCGCTCGCAGTCGCCGCGCGCCCCGGCGCGCGTCCCAGGCGCTGGCGGCCCCGATGGCGATGGCGGAGAGGGCGACGCCCGGCACCATCTCGTAGAGGGCGAAGACGCCACCGTCGCCTTGCTGCCAGAGGACGACGGTGACGCCGCCGGTGAGGATCCCGGCGAGCGCGCCGTTGCGCGTCATGCCCCGGCAATAGAGCGACAGCACGAGGGTGGGGCCGAAGGCGGCCCCGAAGCCCGCCCAGGCCCAGGCGACCAGCGCGAACACGCTGTGCTGTGGGTCGAGGCCGATGAGGAACGCGACTCCGCTGATGGCGAGCACCGCGGCGCGTCCCACCCAGAGCAGCTCACGATCGCCCGCGCTCCGGCGCGCGCGGGCGCGGTAGAGGTCCCCGGTGAAGGCGGCGGAGGCGACCAGGAGCTGGGCCGAGGCCGTGCTCATGATGGCCGCCATGATCGCGGCCATGCAGACGCCGGCGAGCGCAGGGTGGAGGAGCCTCACGCTCAGCTGGATGAAGACCTTCTCGCTCTCCCCGCCGGTGAGCGGCCGCTCGAGCACCACCGGCCCCACCAGGCCCACCACGACCGCGGCTACCAGCGTCACCGACACCCAGACCATCGCCACGCGCCGCGCCACCGGGATCTCGCGCGCCGAGCGCGCGGCCATGAAGCGCGCCAGGATGTGCGGCTGCCCCGGGTAGCCGAGGCCCCAGGCGAGCAGGGAGACGATCCCCAGCGCCCCCAGCCGCTCGCTCCCGGTCCCGGCCAGGGGATCGAGCAGCGTGGGATCTCGCGCGTCGAGCGCCGCCAGCGTCGCCGGGAGGCCTCCACCGGCCTTCACGCCGAGGCACGCGACCAGCAGCAGCGCGAGGAACATCAGCGTCCCCTGCAGCACGTCCGTCCAGCTGATGGCGAGGAAGCCGCCGAAGAGGGTGTAGAGCACCATCACGAGGCTGCCGGCGAGCATCGCCGTCACGGGGCCGCCGCCGAAGAGCTGCTGGAAGAGCTTGCCGGCGGCGACGAACCCCGAGCTCGTGTAGACGGTGAAGAAGATCAGGATGAAGAGCGCGGTGGAGGTGCGGAGCGCGCGTGACCGGTCCTGGAAACGGCGCTCCAGGTAGTCGGACAGGGTCAGCGCGTCGCCGTGTTCTTCGGTGGAGGCGCGGAGCCGCGCCGCGACCAGCCGCCAGTTGAGGAACGTGCCGAGCAGGAGCCCCAGCGCGACCCAGGCGGCGTCGAGCCCGGACGCGTAGGCCATCCCCGGGAGCCCCATCATCAGCCAGCCGCTCATGTCCGAAGCCTGGGCGGAGAGGGCCGTCACCCAGCTACCGAGCGACCGACCGCCGAGGACGTAGTCGCCGAGGCTGCGCGTGCGGCGGTAGGCCACCAGCCCCAGCACCAGGCAGGCCGTCATGTACGCAGCCATGGTCAGCAGCAGGTAACTCATCTGCCTCCTGGTTCGTGCCGACCGCCCTGCGCGCCGGCGCGGCGGGCGCCCGGTCGAGCCTCGGCCGCGCGCCCGCGGGCCCCGGACTGTCACACGGCGTTGCGCGTGCGTCACCCCGCGCCCCACCCCGCGAAGCGCGCGTCGCGCTCGAGTGCCCCCGGTACTGGTGCGAGGGCGACTCGGGCCTGGCGGGCGACCTCGACCGCCGCGTCCGCTCCTCCTCGGGCGGCGGCGACGACGGAGGGGGCGATGACCGCCAGGTGACGAGGTTGCCGACCTCGGGGACGGTCAGGGTGGGGTGCCTGGTCGCCGCGATGGCTGCGGTCGCCGCCTGCGGTGGTCGCGTCGACGTGGACGACGCGGAGGAGGGCGGCGGGACCGATGGCGGCAGCGCGACGAGCGGCGGCGCCACGAGCGGCGGCGCCACGAGCGGCGGCGCCACGAGCGGCGGCGCGACCGGAGCGGGCGCGGCCGGCGAGGGCAGCGCGAACGAGGGGGTGCAGATACGGGTGGCGTGACCATGGGCGGGGCGCGGCGGCGTGACGCTCGGGGGGACCTCGCCGGGCGGCGGCTTCGCGCCCACGGGCGGCACCTCGCCGGCCGGCGGCGGGACGCCGTCGACGGGCGGTACCCAGCCGAACACGGGCGGCAGCCCCGTGGGCGGCGCCGGCGCGGGGGGTGAGGCGCCGCTAGCGGAGGCGGATCTCGTCCGCTGCTTCGAGGACGCGGACTGCGTCGTCGTTCCCTACGACCACTGCTGCGGCGCGACCCGGCGTGCGATCCACGAGGCCCACCGCGACGAGTACGAGGCGCACCCCGAGTGGCAGGCCTTCTCGGAGCCCGAGGCCTGCGTCGAGCGCACCTACTGGATCGCCCCGCTCTCGCACGGGCTGGAGCCGCCGACCGCCACCCATGTCGTGTGGTTCTCGGACGAGCAGCTCCCGCTCGAGGTGACGGGTGACTTCCTCTCCATCCGGCCGCGCGCCGACGGTGAGCTCGAGGGGGGCATCCCGTTCACCACCGCTGACGGCTCGGAGCTGAGCGGCCCGCTCGTGATCCCGGATCCCTGGAGCTCGGTCTGACGTGGCTGCGGCGGTGCCCGCGACCCGCCGATCTCCTGGCGTCTCTTCGCCGGACGGCGGAAGGTTACTTCGCGAGCGGAGCGACCGGGCGGTTCTCTCCGGGGACGGCGATCAGGGAGCGCCCACCCGGGAATTGGATGCGCCGGCAGAAAACGAGAGCTTCGCCATCATGAGACGACAAGCCCATTCGTTCTGGTTGTTCCTGGTCGCCATCGGCTGCGGAAGCCCCTCGAACGAGGACGCCGAGGGGAGCACTCCTTCCCAGGGCGGCGCGCCGGCGGGCGGCGCGGGGGTGCTCGGCGGTTCGGGCGGCTCGGGCCCCGGTGGTCTGGGTAGCGGTGGCGCCCCGAGCGGTGGCCTGGGCGGCGCGGTGACGACGGGGGGCGCTGCTGGCGCCGGCGGCGCGCCGCCGAACGGCGGCACGGGCGGCGCGGTGACGACGGGGGGCGCCGACACGGGCGGCGCGGTGACGACGGGCGGAGCGGGCACGGGCGGCCTGGTGACGACCGGGGGCACCGAGACGGGCGGCGTGGCGACGACGGGCGGCGCCGGCACCGGCGGCGACGTGACGACGGGCGGCGCCGGAGGGAGTGGTGGGGGGACGCCCCCGACGGGCGGCGCCGGCGAGGGCGGCGCCAGCCCGCAGACCGGTGGCGCCGGCGGCGCCGGGACGGGCGGTCTCCAGGGCACCGGCGGGGGCGGCGTCGGCACGATCGCCTGCGGGACCGTGGCCACCCCGGGCGAGGTGATCACGTTCAACGACGACGGCGGCTGGTGCTGGTATCAGGACGAGCGCGTCATCGTCGACGCCGAGGCGAACAAGCTCATCATCGGCTCCGTGGCGATCAACGGCGGCCGCAACGGCAACATCGAGGTTTCGATCTACGATCTCGCGGGTGGTGGCACCCCCCAGCGGAGCACGCTGGGCGATCTGAACCCCGACGATCACAACACGGCCGCGATCACCAAGATCGGCGCGGACAAGTACCTCGCGGTCTACACGACGCACAACGACGACTGCTACAGCTACTACAACGTCTACCAGGGCGGCACCTGGGGCGCGCAGGGGCGGTTCGACTGGGCCACCCAGGGGTGCCCGTTCTCGACCCCCTCCGGCAACCGCACCGTGAGCTACTCCAACCTCTGGCACATGGGGGACCAGATCTACGACTTCGTCCGCTCCGTCGCCACCAGCCCCAACCTGATCGTCACCCCCGACGGTTCGCGCTTCACCTACGCCGGGCGTCTGACCGCTACCCAGGCCGTCGGCTACGTCGCCGGATATTACAAGTACTGGGGCAACGACACCGACCGCATCGACTTCGTCGGCACCGAGGCGCACCCCCGCGATTTCGACAACAGCCTCTACCACGGGTACGTCCAGGGCGAGAAGGTCTACGACTCCGCCGGCACCGAGATCGACGGCAACCTGCTCGACACGAACGCGCAGGACATCACGAGCTACACCACGGTCTTCGCCACCGGCTCGCGGCTCGGGAGCGTGACCCTGACCCACCTCT
Organism: uncultured Polyangiaceae bacterium; assembly: GCA_964454025.1. GTDB lineage: Bacteria > Myxococcota_A > Polyangia > Polyangiales > Polyangiaceae > JAFGBI01. The sequence goes on from CAYVRP010000010.1 coordinate 74,953, forward strand.
GGAACTGCGATCTGATGCGCTACCCGGACGGGACGATCGCGCTCATCTTCACGGGGCGCGCCGACGGCAACACGGACGATCCGGACAAGCGCTTCGGGTACGCCCGGTTCGACGGGGCGCGCTGGACCAGCACCTACCTGGTGCGCGCGGGGCACAAGCTCTACGACTCCGAGCAGGACTATACCGGCCTCGGCGCGCTCCACCCGAACAACCCGAACACCATCTACATCTCGACGACCACCGACCCGCGCGACGACACCACCACCTTCGCCAAGCACGAGATCTGGCGCGGGACCACCTGCGACGGGGGGCGGACCTTCGAATGGACGCCCATCACCCAGAACTCCGCGCAGGACAACCTGCGGCCCGTGGTGCCCTACTGGGACAGCGATCGGACGGTACTCCTCTGGATGCGGGGCACTTATCACAGCGCCCAGACCTACGACACGGACATCGTCGGGGTCATCCTCGACGGCGTGTGAGCGAGACGCGGCCCCGGCCCCGCGGGCGCGGGACCCGGGCGGGAGGTCGACCGTGGGACCAGGCTCGGTGCGCGCCGGGACGGGCGCTGCCCGCGCGGGGATCGTCGCGCGCTCAGCGGCTGCTTCGGCGCCGCCGCCGGCCGACGGCGAGCCCCGCGGCCGCGAGCAGCAGCGCGAGCGCGCTGGTCCCCGTCGCGCCCGCGCCCGCGGCCCGGCAGCCGCCGTCGTCGGTTTCGGCCGCGGCGCTCGCGGTCGCCTCGACCTCCGCCGCGTCGGCGTCGTCGGCCTCGCCGCTGGCGCCGCCCTCCCCGCGGGGCGCAGCGTCCTCGCCCTCAGCGACCGGCCCCGCTCCGGCCTCGCAGGTGAGCTCGGGGTCCTCCTGGACGGAGCCTGCCGTGTCGGAGTCGTCGTACTCCTCGCCCTCCAGGGCGACCCAGCCCTCGACGGCGCCGACGATCCCCGGCGGCAGGCAGCTCTTGTCCACGCCCTTCCAGGCGCCGGGCAGCTCGTTGTCGTTGGGCACGTCGTAGCAGGTCCATTCGCCCGTGCAGTCGGCGTCGGTCGAGCAGGGCTGGGGCGCGGGGAAGCAGTGGCCGCCCGCGTCCTCCACCGGCTCGCACACGGTCTCGGGTACGCAGTCCGGATCGTCTGACGAGCAATCGTACGACGTGCAGACCTCGCTCTCGTCGGCAAGGCAGAGGTAGAGATCGTCGCAATCGGTGTCCGCCGTGCAAGGGGCGAAGGCGAAGGTGCAGAGGCCGCTCATGCACGACGAGGGCTCGGGGCAATCGGCGTCGGTGGCGCACTCCAGGGGCACGCCGACGCACTCTCCGATCGTGCTCTCTTCGGGCGGCAGCACCTCGCAGCTCCCCTCCTCGTCGCACACGACGGTCGACGGGGCGTCGTAGATCTCACACTCGTAGTTCGCGTCGCAGTCCGCGTCGGAGGTGCAGGGGCGGCGAGCGATCACGCAGGTGCCCGTCGTCTCGGGGGCGGCGCCGCCCTCGCCCGGGGCTCCCGCACTGTCCCCGTCCTCGCAGGCGTAGCCCTCGCCGCAGTCGGCGTCCGCCGTGCAGGGATCGCCCTCCGCGGTCAGGGCAGGGGACACCAGCGTGCTCGACGCGAGCAGGGTGACGGCGAAAAGACAGGAACCGCGAGCAGCGTGACGGATTGAGCGCATGCGCCTCCAAGCGCCCCGACGGAAGAGGGGGGCGACTTTCGAGAGTCTGGCGAGTCGCCCCGCCCCCGTCCACCAGACCCCCGCCGATTCCAGGTTCCGATTCGGAGTCGGAACCACGGGAAGCGCACCCCCGACGCGAAGGGGAGCCTCTCCCGGACCCGGGCTCGGGGGAAGCCGGCGCGGCGGAGCGGCGACGGTTGAGGGCGAGCTTGCGCTCGCGGCCGAGCTCTGGAACACCTCGCGCGCGGGCGCCGCTTCCTCTCGGCCGCGGCGCCCCGGAAACCGCGGAGCACGACCATGAAGCTCGCCCTTTTCGGCGCCACCGGGCGCATGGGACTCGCCATCACGCGGCTCGCGCGGGCCGCCGGGGATCTCGAGGTCGTCGGGGCGGGGTGCGCGGCGGACGCCCCCGCGGTGGGGCGCGATCTCGGCGAGGTCGCCGGGCTCGGGCCGCTCGGCGTCGTCGCCGGGCCGGACCCGGCCGCCACGGTGCTCGGCGCGGACGTGGTCATCGACTTCTCGACCGCGGCGGCGGTGGCCGGGATCGCGGCCGCCGCGGCGCGCGCCCGGGTCCCCCTGGTGAGCGGTACCACGAACCTCGACGCGGCCGCGCAGGCGGCGCTCGACCGGGCCGCGGCCACGGTGCCGGTGCTCTGGGCGCCGAACATGAGCTTCGGCGTGCAGGTGCTCGCCGAACTGGTCGAGCAGGCCCTCCGGCGCCTCGGGCCCGAGTACGACGCGGAGATCGTCGAGATCCACCATCGGCGCAAGGTCGACGCCCCGAGCGGGACCGCGCGGCGACTCGCCCAGGCGGTCCGCGCCGCGCGGCCCGAGGCGCGCGAGGTGTACGGGCGGGACGGCGAGGTCGGCGCGCGACGGAGCGCCGAGGTGGGCGTGCTGGCCGTGCGCGGCGGCGACGTCGTCGGCGACCACACGGTCTACCTGCTCGGTCCCGGCGAACGGCTGGAGCTCTCGCACCGCGCGCAGAGCCGCGAGGTGCTCGCGCACGGCGCCCTGCGCGCCGCGCGCTGGATCGCCGGCCAGGCGCCGGGGCGCTACACGATCCGCGACGTGCTCGGCGGCTGAGCCGCCGTCAGTCGTCGTCCTCGTCGTCGCTCTGCCGCGGCGTGGGCTCGCTCGGGCGGCGGCGGCGCTTGCGGCGGCGGGGCGCGGCGGTTCCCGCACCGGTGGCGGCCGCGGCGGGCTCGGCGCCGGCCGCCGGCACGCCGTCGCCGTCCACGGCCGAGTCGTCCGCCGACGCTCCCGGCTCACCGGCTTCCTCCGCCAGATCGGGCGCGGGACCGGGCCGCTCGCGGGCGCTGGTCGCGTCGCCAGGGCGCCGACCGGCGTGCCGCGAACCCTTGCCCTTCTGGCCCTTCTTGCGCCGCCGGCGGCGGCCGCCGCCGACCTCCGCGTCGACGTCGCGCTCGCGCCGCGGCGCGCGGCGGTCGTCCTCTTCCTCCTCCTCGGTCGCGAGGGCGTCGCCCGCGAGCGCCGGCGCCCAGCCGGCGGGGACGCGGTGCTTGAAGGCCCAGTACAGGCCATACAGGCCGAGCAGGATCCCCGGCAGGCTGAGGAGCTGCCCCATCGACAGCATGTTCCAGCTTCGCTCGAAGTCCGTCTGGTAGTCCTTGAAGAACTCGACCACGAAGCGCCCGACGAAGTAGAGCGCGAAGAAGAGCGAGATGAGCGCGCCGCGGGGGCGCTTCTCCTTGCCGAGGGCTCGATCGAAGAGGTAGAGCGCGACGAGCACCAGGACACCCAGCGCGACCTCGTAGAGCTGGCTCGGGTGGCGGTAGATCACCGTCTCGTCGTAGCCCCAGCAGTCGACGGGGCCGGACTGGCATTTCTCGGCATAGTCCGCCGCGCGCATCCCGAAGGCCTTCCAGCAACCCACCGTCTCCGGGCGCGGCTCGCAGGTCTTGGCGAAGAGCACGCCCCAGGAGCCGTCTTTGATCTCGGCGCCGACGATCTCGGAGTTGAGGAAGTTGCCGAGGCGGACCAGGGTCGCGCCGAGCGCGGCCGAGAACGCGAAGCGGTCGGCGCCCTCGAGGAAGGGGATGCCTCGCCGCGCGGTGAACAGCCACATGGCGAGGATGAGCCCGATCGTGGCCCCGTGGCTCGCCAGGCCTCCGGTCCAGATCGCGAAGACCCACATCGGGTCGGCGAGGGCCTTGTCGAGGTCGTAGAAGATGACGTGGCCCAGCCGCGCGCCGGCGAGCACGCCGACCACCCCGTAGACGATGAAGTCCCCAGCCTCCTCCCGGCCCCCGCCGCCGCGCCGGATCTGCCAGTCGAGCAGCCAGTAGCCGCCCAGGAACACCAGCACGAAGATGAGAGAGTAGTAGCGGATCGCCACCCAGGGCTGCCAGGTGGGCCAGTAGACGGCGGCGACCAGGGCGCCGACGGCCGCGATGACCCCGAACCAGGCCCCGCCGCGGTCCTCGGCGCGGTAGGAGGCGTACGCGAAGAGGCCGGCGAGGATCGCGACCGCGATCATCACGATCCAGAACGGCGCCGGCAGGACGAACCCGAACGCTTCGGGATCGGGGCTCCAGGTGAACTTCGGCAAGGGGGGCTCGCTTTCCTTCGGGGCGCGGGCTTCGCGCGCGCGCGCGAGACTAGCCACGGGCACGGGCGCTACACAACCCGGCCGCGGGCTCCGGCCGGCGGGGCAGGCTCAGGGCGCGACCGCGGCGGCAACGGCGAGCGACACCAGCGCCAGGGCTGCCGCGCCGAGCGCGGCGCGGCGGCGCAGCGCGGGGTGGAGCTCCGTGAGCGCAGGCGCTGCGGGCAGCAGCAGCAGCAGGGCGAGCACCGGATACGGCGCGTAGATCGCGAGCCCCAGCGCCGGGTACAGGCCGAGCGCCACGGGCCCGACCAGCACGGCCGTCGCGACCAGGGGCAGGCTCCAGGCGGCCCAGGCCCCGCGGCGGGCCGGGCCCGCGGGCTGCGCGGCCCAGATCCCTGCGCCGAGCGCCCCGGCCGCGGCCGGGACGATGAAGACGTAGCTCAGACCTGGCGCCCATAGCGCCGCCGCCACTCCAGCGATCGCGCTGAAGCCGAGGTGTCCGGCCCCGAGCGCCGCGCGCCCGGCCGACTCGGTCAGCGCGATCGCGCCGAGGGTCGCCGCGCCGGCCAGGGCGGCCGCGGCGAGTAGCGCGGGGGCCGGTCGCGCCACCCAGGGGAAGGGCAGGGCGCCCGCGGCGGCGAGGCCGAGCTGCGCCGCCGCCCCGAGCGCCCCCGTGCCGAGCAAGACCGCGGGCCAGGCGAGCAGGCCCGCGGCGAGCTCCGTCCTGCGGAGGCGACCCCGCCGCTCGAGCGCGAGCAGGGAGAGCGCGGTCGCGAGGAGCACGGCGAGGGCGAGGGGCCGGGTGAGCGACCCCGGCCAGCCGGCGATCACCGCCGTGAACAGGTCGAAGAAGACCGCATCGCCATCAGCCCGCCGCGGTGCGCGGCGGTCCAGGCTACGGAGCAGCGCCAGGGCGTTCTCCCCCTGGTGCTGCACGCTCCGGAGGTCGAGGTGCGCGCGGTCGTCGCCTGCGGTGTGGTACCGCTCGACACCGCCGAGGAAGGCCAGATCGAAGCCCGGGATGCCCGCGTCGGCGAGCTCGCTGAGATCGGTGTCGTTCGGCAGCAGCCGGAACACCTCGCGCTGCAGGCTGGAGCCGAGCGGTCGCGGCAACCCCACCGCCGGCAGGAGCGCGGCGGCGCCGAGCGTGGTCCGGAACAGGTGGCTCGGGCCGCAGGTGCCGCGCGCCTCGAGGTTGACGGCGGCGACGACGCTCGGCGCCTCCGGCGCCTCCCGGGCGAAGACGCGCGCGCCGAGCAGCCCCAGCTCCTCTCCGTCGGTGAAGAGCAGAAGCAGCGTGTGCCGCAGGGGCGGCGCCGCGCGGAGCGCCCGCGCGATCTCGAGCACCGAGGCCACCCCGATCCCGTCGTCCGCCGCGCCCGGTCCCGCGGGCACCGAGTCGTAGTGCGCGAGGAGCAGGAGTGCCTCGGGCCGCGCGCCGGGGAGGCGGGCGAGGAGGTTGGTCACCTCCGCACAGGCTCCGTAGCGGCCGCAGACGTACCGTGTCGTCGTCTCGGACTCGATGCCGAGCGTGATGAGCTCATGGCGCAGCCGCTCCCGGAACCGCTGGTGCTCGTCGCTACCGACGGGTCGCGGCAGCTCCGCGGGCGACAGGCGCGCGAGCGCCTCGAACGCGCGGCGGGCGGAGAAGACCCCCGGCGGCGCAGTGGCGGGGAGCGCGCGCGGCGGCTGGAGGCGCAGGGCCACGAGCGCCAGGGTGGTGGCGAGCAGGCCGAGCGCGAGCCAGCCGAGCGCGGGGGCGCGGTCCGACATCGCTCAACCGGCGGGGCGACAGCGCCAGGGGGGCACCGTGGGGCGGCCGTTCCAGAGCGACAGGTACGGCGCGAGTCGGAGCCCCGTCTCCACCGCGTCCGGGCTCAGGAAGCGCACGTGCAGGTGGGTCCGGTGACCCCAGGTGTGGCGGATGAGCGCGGTGCTCCGGGTCGCCCCCCCGAAGATCTCGGCGAGCCACCCCGGATCCTCGCCGGCCGCGGTCGCATGCTCGACGAGGAGCGCCTGTATGCCCTGGTCGAGGAAGACGTACTCGACCTCGCCGGTCGCGAGCAGAGCGCGCAGCAGGGACCAGGTGCGCGCGCGATCGAGGTTGTCCGCCGTGGCGGGGAGGTACCACCCCGGACCGTCGCGGTAGAAGAACCCCACGTCGACGTCGCGCCCGGCCTGGTGGCTCCGGTGCGGCCGGAGGTAGCCTCCGTGCCTCCGGCTCGCGTCCCCGAGGTGCAGGAGAGGCGCGCCGGGGTGCTCCTGGTGCACGACCTCGACCGCCTGCCGGAGCGCGCGGGCACTCTCCGGCGTCACCCAGGCGTTCTCCGGTGACTCCACCACCCAGAGCGCGCCCGTCACCAGCTGTTCGCCATTGAACAGGGCGCCGCGGTTCGGCGCGCCGAGCGAGGCGGCGCCGACGCTGGACGGCGTCAGCAAGCCGCGGCACCCTAGCTCGCTCGCGGGCACGCCGTCGAGCGGGTGCGGGGGCGGGGTGACGAGCACCGGCGGCAGCACGACCACGGGGGCGGCGCCCGGCGCCCTCGCCCCGTCGGCTCCGGGCGCGGGGAGCCCGGCGCGGACCAGCGCCGCGCTGGACAGGCCGGTCCCCAGCCCCGCGGCGCCGCGCAGCGCCGCGGCGTGTCGGCGGCCCGGACGCGCGCCCGCTCGGTTCCTCCCGTCCAGGCTCACGCCGTGGATCCTAGCGCAACGCGTCGTCGCGTGTGAGGCCCGGTGCGGACCTGGAATTCTTCTCGACGGGAAAGCGGGGTACGCTCCTGATCGATGACGCCGTCCCACCTGCTTCAGCAACGCATCATCTGGGCCGCCCTGTTCATGGCGACGCTGATCTACTTCGGCGTTGCCCTGGTCATCGAGCTGCCGCCGTTCGAGGAGCCCGTGCCGGTCCTCTTCCCCCTGCCGCGCGCGCGCGGGGCGGTCGTCATTCTGGTCGTCGGGTTCGTCCTCCCCGAGCGGCTGGTACGACCGAGGCTGCGCGCGCGCGGGCTCCCGATCACCACGCTCGCGCCCGACGCCACGCTCTTCGCCGATCGCCCCGGCCGCCGCCGGCGCTTCACCGACCCGGCCGCGGCCCGCCAGCGCGCCATCCCGGTCATGAACACCGCGCTGGTGATCCCGCTCGCGCTCGCCGAGTCGATCGCGATCTTCGGGATGCTGCTGCTCCTGTTCGGGTTCGGCGCCGCCCTCGGCCTGCCGTTCTTCCTGGTGGCCTGGGGATGGATGCTCGCGCGCTTCCCCACCGCGCGCCGTCTCGAGCACTGGCTGGAGGCCGCCTACGACGCCGATCTGGCGGCGCCGGACCCGGCAGGGTGAGGGCTAGAGCCCGAGCTGAGGCAGGAGCGCGTCGTACTCGGCGAAGTCTTCCGCGTTGGCGACGGCGACACCGCCCGACCACGTGAACATCGCCTCGCCCCACTCTCCGCTGCTGGTGGGCTCCCAGATGAAGGTGCCGCGGCCGCGCCCGTCGGGCAGGTTCTTCATGATGAGGTTGGCCTGCGTCCGCTCGGGGTTGTACTCGGCGATGAGGAAATCGAGGTGGTCGTAGGCGCTGTTGCGCGCGAGATCCTCGAACGTGGCCTGCCACACGCTCGGCTGCCCCTGGAAGGCGACGTAGCAGGACAGGCCGAGGATGTCGAAGTCGACGTTGCGCTTGACGGCCTCACCCACCCACCAGTCCGCCGCGGCGTGGTTCTCGATGTGCAGGACGATCTCGATCGCCGGATCCACCTCGCGCACCCCTGCGATGCCGGCGCCGAGGAGCTGGGCCAGATTGTCCCAGTTCGAGTTGGAGGAGCTGCCGCCGAACGGCGCGTTCACGACGTTGTTGCCCCAGCAGTCCGTGTCCGGCCCGGGGAGGTGCACGAGCATGCCCGGCGTGATCTCGTTGCCGATCTGCACCATGTCGGGGCGCGCGCCGGCGGCGATGGCGGAGGAGATCACGTCCTTCGTGTAGGCCTTGACCAAGGCGGCGAGCGCGTCGACGTCGGCGGCGTCGCGCCAGGGGTCGGGGATGATCTGGTTGCCCGGATCGGCCCAGTTGTCGCTGTAGTGGAAGTCGAGCAGGAAGCCCATGCCGGCGTCCTTGACCTGCTTTCCGTAGGCGATGACGTGGGCCTTGTCGCCGAACGCCTCGCTCAGCCCGGGGCAGCCGTTCGCGCTGGAGGCGTACCCGTAGGGGGCCATCGGGTCCACGAAGGTCTTGAGCCGGACGAAGTTGAAGCCGTGGGCCTTCAACAGATCGAAGATGCTCTTCTCCTGCCCGTCGGTGTCGCGGTAGCGGGCGCTCGACTGCTGCGTGTTCGAGATGTCCGCGCCGAGGATGAAAGGCACGGTGGTGTTGCCGCCGGTCGAGCCCCCGGTGGAGGTCCCGCCCGTGCCGCTGCCGCCCTGGGAAGCTGTGCTCCCGGCGGCGCCGCCGGTTTCGGTCCCTCCGGTGCTGGAGCCGCCGGTGGGGGTGCCGCCCTGTGAAGGGGTGCTCCCAGCGAGGCCGCCGGTTTCGGTCCCCCCGGCTGGGGCGCCGCCGGTGGGGGTGCCGCCGGTTTCGGTTCCTCCGGTGCTAGCGCCGCCGGTGGAGGCGCCGCCGGAGCCGTTGCCGCCGGCGCTGGTCCCGCCGACCGGGTTGCCGCCGTTGCCGGTCCCACCGACGAGGCTGCCGCCGGTCGAGCCCCCGGTGGAGGTCCCGCCCGCGCTCGAGCCGCCGGTCGCGCTTCCCCCGGACTGGGCGCCGCCGGTGGGGGCGCCGCCGGCGCTGGTGCCGCCGGCGCTGGTGCCGCCGGTCTGCGAGCCACCCGCGGGGCCGGCACCGGATGCGCCCCCGGACGGGCCCGACTCGTGCTCTCCGCAGCCCCAGGCTGTCCCGAGCAGCATTGCCAGCCCCCCCCACGTCCAGACCCACCGCAGCGCCATCGCCGATTCTCCTGGTACCCCCGTAGTGTGACGCGGGGAAATGGATCGGGCGGTCTCGGGGCGTGTCCGATCGCGGGCCATCGGGAGCGCGCACCGGGCGCCGAACGAGGGCCAGCCACCCTGGAATCCTCGAGCCCGTGAGGCCGGTAGCTCGGCTCGACCGGCGCGGCCATGCCGAAGGAGCAAGTCCGCGCCGTCTCCTGGTCGCGCCACAACTGCAGCGGCGCCACCTCCGCGGACCGCTGCGAGGGGATGCCCTCCGTCCCCGACGACGAGGGCGTGCTGCCCTGCGGCGAAACCGCGCGCGTTCGGTCCGGCGGAGCCTGCCCGGTCGACGCGGACCGCTGCCCTGGCCTGCCGTGCGTGCGGCTCGTCGGCTCCATGCGCGGCACCTGCGGCGAGCCGGTGCCCACCTCCGGCGGCGCCGGCGGCGGCGCGACCTGCACGGGCGGCTTCGCTACCCCCGGCGCGCTCCACGGGCGGCAGGGCTACGAGCCGAGCGACTGCGGCCACTCCGCGGGCAATGGGGCCACCATCACCTGCGCCGGCGGCTCTTGCCCCCTGCTGCCGGCGTGATGGGCGGCCCGGGTCTGAGGTCGCGCTCCACCGGGATCCCCGCCGCGGCGAGCTGCCGCTCGATGGTGGCGGCCCAGCCGCGGTTGGCGAGCGGGCTCGCCGGGCTCGGGTGCAGGATGGTCGCGATCCGGATGGCGCGGCCGGCGAGCGCCGCGCGCGCGCGCGCCTCGGCGAAGGCGCCGATCCCGATCACCGCAGCGGGCGCGAGCTCGTCCACGACCTCGCGCAGCGCGTCGTCACAGGCCGCGAAGAGGGGCTCGCGCTCGGCGCGGGGGAGCTTGTCCGGCGTGCGGTTCTTCGCGGGCGGCTCGAGAAACAGCAGCGGGCAGTAGTTGATCACGAAGAACCGCGCGAAAAACCGGGCGGGGGTCCCGAACCGCTCGCGTGCCCAGCCCCAGAGGCGGGTCCCGCTCACCTCCGGGCGCTGGCAGGCGAACCCCTCGATGGGCCGCGCCGGGTGCTCGACCGCGGGACGCCCCACCGGGCCCTCGATGCCGAGGAAGTCGCGCACCAGCGTCACGTCACCGAAGGGCACCCCCGTTTGGGCCATCCCGAACGGACCCGGGTTCATGCCGACGAGGAGCGCGCCCCCGCGCCCGCCGCCGTAGCGCGCCAGGTACGCCTCGTGGGTCGCGCGCGCGTAGGTGAGCGGGTCGTAGACGTGGGTCACCGGCGCAGCGAAGGCGAGCCGGTCGACCCGCGCGGCCAGGCGCCGGCTGATCTCGACGAGCGACATGCCCGGCCCCATACCCCGGAGCCGGCGGCCGGCCAAACGCTCGCGCTACCGGACAGTCCGGCCTTGCGCTAGCGTCCGGCCGTCGCTCGGGGCGCCGCCCAAGGCTGGCGGCTGAGATGCACCCGTCGAACCTGATCCGGCTCGCACCGGCGGAGGGAAGCGACGCCAGCCGGCGTTCCAGACCCCCGCCGCGACGGGCGGGGCCAGCCCGGGTGACGAGGAACGCCACCATGAACGATCCAACGCTCCCGCGCTCCGGCGCCGCGAACCCCTCGTCGCGCGCGCTCGGGCCCAACCCGGGCTCCTTCGCGCGTGCCCCCGCCCTCGGCGGCCCGCTGGCGTTCGCCTCGCCGGACACGCCCGGCATGCCCGCGCCGCGCGACCGCACGGCCTGGGATTTCCTGCCGCCGGGCTGGCGGCGCGCGGGCGCGTTCGCCGTCGCCCCGCCCGGCTTCGTCCCTGTCACGCAGCTCGAGCACGCGCGGCTCGGGATCGTCACCCCCGAGATGCGGCGCGTGGCCGAGCGCGAGCCGCACCTCACCCCGGAGCAGGTGCGCGACGAGGTGGCCGCGGGTCGGATGGTGATCCCGGCCAACCGCCGTCACCTCGCCCTCGGGCTCGATCCGCTCGCCATCGGCCGCGCTTCGCGCACCAAGATCAACGCCAACATGGGGGCCTCGCCCGTCGCCTCCGGCACCGCGGCGGAGATCGAGAAGCTCCAGTGGGCGCTGCGCTGGGGCGCCGACACGGTGATGGATCTGTCGACCGGGGGGGACGTGGACGCCTGCCGCGAGGCGATCCTCCGGGCCTCTCCGGCCCCCATCGGCACCGTCCCGATCTATTCCATGATCCTCGACCGCCGCCTGGAGGATCTCGACCTCGACGCCATCCTCGCGGGTCTGATCCACCAGGCCGAGCAGGGCGTGGACTACGTCACCGTGCACGCGGGAGTACGCCGCGCGCACCTGCCGCTGGTGGCGGCGCGGCTCATCGGGATCGTCTCCCGCGGCGGCTCGCTGCTCGCCCGCTGGATGCTCGCCCGCGGCGCCGAGAACCCGATGTACGAGCACTTCGACGCGATCTGCGACATCCTGCGCCAGCACGACGTCACCTTCTCGCTCGGCGACGGGCTCCGCCCCGGGGGGCTCGCCGACGCCACCGATCGCGCCCAGCTCGCCGAGCTCTCCACGCTCGGCGAGCTCACCGAGCGCGCGTGGCGCAAGGGCTGCCAGGTGATGATCGAGGGGCCGGGCCACGTCCCCTTCGACCAGATCGAGTACAACGTGAAGCTCGAGCGGCGCCGCTGCCACGGCGCGCCGTTCTACGTGCTCGGACCGCTGGTGACGGACGTGTTCCCGGGCTACGACCACATCACGAGCGCGATCGGCGCGACCGCTGCCGCGTACCACGGGGCGGCCATGCTCTGCTACGTCACGCCCCGGGAGCACCTCGGCCTCCCCCGGCGCGAGGACGTCAAGCAGGGCTGCATCGCCTACAAGATCGCCGCGCACGCCGCCGACGTCGCGCTCGGCATCCCCGGTAGCCGCGACTGGGACGACGCGCTCACGCAGGCCCGCGCCGCGCTCGACTGGGAGCGGCACTTCGAGCTCGCCTTCGACCCCGATCTGGCGCGCGCCTACCACGACGAGGACCTGCAGGAGCGGACCGACTACTGCGCGATGTGTGGGCACGACTGGTGCGCCGTCCGCCTCTCGCGGGACGTCCGCGGGCTCGAGGGCGCCGCGGTCCCCGCGGGTGGCGGCGCGGCGGCGGGGACCCGCTCGGCGCCGCGCTGTCCCCGGACGGACGGCGTGCGCGCGGTCCCGGCGGGCCGCGGCGGCGCAAGCCGCTAAGGGGGGGCGGCCCCCGCGCCCCCGCGCGCTGCACCCCGCGCTCACCTTCCGACCCCGCGCGCGCCGGCGCGGTGCGGCGGCTGCGCGGGGAGCGTGGCCCTCCACGGCCGTTCCACGGTTTCTCCTCGCGCCCCTCCCACCTCTCGCGCCGGGCCAGGCGTCGATCGACGCGCGCAGTCCCGCGACACCCTCCGAGGAGGCCCCGTTGAGAGTCAAGCTCATCCTGCCCGCGCTCACCGAGGCGACCGCGCCGCGCTACCGGCCGCTCAAGTACTCGCTGTTCCCGCCGCTCGGGCTGATGACCCTCGCCGCGCACCTGTCCCCTGACGACGCGGTGGAGCTCGTGGACGAGCACGTGATGCCCCTCGCGCTCGACGACACGCCCGAGCTGGTCGTCATCCAGTGCTACGTCACCTCGGCGCGTCGCTCCTACGCGATCGCCGACCACTACCGGCGGCGGGGCGCCCACGTCGCGATCGGTGGGCTCCACCCGACGGCGCTGCCCGAGGAGGCCGCCGGGCACGCGGATACGGTCTTCGTGGGCCCGGGCGACCACTCCTTCCCGGAGTTCCTGCGGGACCTGCGCGCGGGGCGAGCGCGCCGCCGCTACCAGGGGCTTCGCCGCACCCTCGCCGACGTCCCCCCGCCGCGGCGCGACCTCTGCGCGCGGCGCCGCTACCTCGTCCCCAACTCCCTGGTCGTGTCGCGGGGCTGCCCCCACCACTGCGACTTCTGCTACAAGGGCGCCTTCTACGGCGGGGGGCGGGGCCACTACACGCGCGCCGTGGATCAGGCCCTGGCGGAGATCGACTCGCTCCCCGGGCGGCACCTGTACTTCCTCGACGACCACCTCTTCGCCGACGAGCGCTTCGCGCGGGCGCTGCTCTCCGCGCTCCGCGGGGCGGGGCGGGTCTTCCAGGCAGCGGGCACGGTCTGCTCGACGCTGCGCCCGGGCCTCATGGAGCTCGCCGCCGAGGCGGGGCTCCGGAGCCTCTTCGTCGGTTTCGAGACCCTCTCGGCGCCCGATCTCGCCGCCCACGGCAAGCGGCACGCCCCGCGCGCCGAGTACGAGCGCGCCATCGCGCACCTTCACGACCTGGGCGTGATGATCAACGCCTCCTTCGTCTTCGGCATGGAGGGCGACGACGAGCGCACGATCGACGCGACGGTCGATTGGGCCGTCGCGCAGGGGATCGAGACGGCGACCTTCCACGTGCTGACGCCGTACCCCGGGACCCCCCTGTTCGCGCGGCTCGAGCGTGAGGGGCGCCTGCTGCACCGCCGCTGGGACGAGTACGACACGCGCCACGCCGTCTTCCGCCCGGCGCGGATGACGCCGGCCGCGCTCGAGCGCGGCTACTGCCGGGCCTACGCGCGCTTCTACGGCTGGGACGCGATCTGGCGCGCGGCGGCGACCCACCGTGATCCGGCAGCGCGGCTACAGCACCTGGCCTTCGCGGCGGGGTGGCGCAAGCGCGAACCGCTCTGGAGCGTCATCATCCGGTGCGGCGCCCTGCCCTGGGCGCTGCCGGTGCTCGAGGCCACGCTGAACCGGTTCCGCGGTGGAGGGCGGCGGCCGCGGCGCCTAGCTCTCGCGCAGGAGGCCGCGGAGCTTGGCCGTCGGGATCCGGTACTCGGTGCGGCAGTAGGCGCAGCTGATCTCGACGGGGGCGCCCTCGTGGAGCATCGCCTCGATCTCGCCGCGGTCGAGCGTGGCCAGCGCGGACATGACGCGGACCTCGCTGCACCAGCAGTGGTACCGGATGGGCTGCTCCCCGAGCTCGGAGTGTGACAGCTTGGCCAACAGGCGGTCGACCAGCGAGCGAGCGGAGAACCCGGGGGCAGTGACCTCGCTGGCGAGGGCGCCGAACGCCGAGAAGCGGTCGAGCATCCGGCGGGTCGCCTCCGCGCCGGCTTCCGGCAGGCGCTGGACGAGGAAGCCGCCGGCCCCCACCACCCGCTCCCCGTCGAGCACGGTCGTCACGCTCACCAGGCTGGTGACCTGCTCCGACGTCTGCATGTACGCCATCATCGCCGAGGACAGATCGCCGCCCGGCGGGACCTCCACCACGCCCTGGTTGAGGGACCCGTTCGGCAGGGAGCGCATCAGCTGCAGGAGCGCGCCCGGGCCGAGGCCGACCTCGGAGCGACCGCGGGCGCGCTGTACCAGCCCGCGGGCATCGCCGGACGGGGGAGAGTCGGCGACGATGGTGCTCTTCCCGTCCGCGCCGCGCAGGATGCCCTGCACCCGGTAACCAGGCGCCATGGTTTCCCGGAACAGGACCGCGCTGGTGACCAGCTCGCCGAGCGCCCGCCCCGTCTCCCCCGTCACCCGTTGGGCGGAGAGCGCGCCCGCTACCGTGTCGGTGGTGCGGGCGGCGACGACGCGGAAGGAGCCGGCGTTGAGGACGGTCCTGAGGACACTGTCGGCGGGCCCGGTCATCGGGCCCGAAGCTAGCGCGCGCGGCGCCGCCACGCCATGTCGCCCCCGCCGCCTCATCTGGCGCGGCGAGTCACGCCGCGTCAGTGTGACCGCAGCCGCGCTTGCTCGAGCTCCTCCGGCTCGAGCGGGCGCGAGAGGCAGTACTTCTCGTCGAGCCAGTTGCCGAGATCGACGAGCTTGCAGCGCGCGGAGCAGAAGGGCCGGTGCGGGAAGTCGTTCGGGAGATCGCGGATCTCCCGATGGCAGATGGGGCAATGAATGGTCACCCGGTGAGTCAAGCACCGCCCAGCGTCACGCGGAAGAGCCCCCGAGGTCACCGCGTGAGCTCGCCCGCCGACACGACGCGCGAGGCTGCGACCCAGCGCCGGGGGCGGCCCGCCGCCGAGCGGCGGGCGCCCCTCCTTCACGCGCTCACTCGCACGACCAGGCCACCTCCCCGCCCCCAGCGAATTCGCAGGTGCAGGTGAGCTGGCCGTACGGGCACTCGAGGTTGATCTCTTGGAATGTGCAGGCGTCGCCGTCCTCGGGCGCCGTGGCCGGGCACTCGTCGCCCGCCGTGCCGCAGGCCCACTCGAGCCCGCCCGGACCTGCGGGGTCCTCGCAGGTGCAGGCGGTGGACTCGTAGGCGCACTCCTGTGCCACCTCTTCACAGGGGTCACCGTCAGCGGGCTCGGTTTCGGGGCAGACGGCCGCAGCGGTGCAGGCCCACTCGAGGGAGCCGCCGGGACCGGTCCTCTCGCAGGTGCAGGTGTCGGCGTCGTAGGTGCACTCCTGGGCCGCTTCCTCGCAGGGATCCCCGTCCTCCGGCTGAGTCTCGGGGCAGATCGCCGGCGCGACGCAGTTCCACTCGTCGGCTTGGGGACCGAAGGCGGGGCAATTGCAGGTCGAATCGTCGTAGGTGCACTCGAGTGGCCCTTCGCACGGGTCCCCATCCTCCGGCGCCGTCGCTGGGCACTCCGGAGCGTTCGGCGCTCCGGCGCTCCCGCCCGCCTCGACCCCGCCGGTGGCGGCGCCGCCGGCCTCTTCGCCGCCGGCCTCGACGCCGCCCGTGGCCGCGCCGCCGGCCTCTTCGCCGCCGGCCTCGACGCCGCCGGTGGCGACGACCCCGCCGGTCGCGGCGCCGCCGGCTTCCTCACCGCCGGCCTCGACGCCGCCGGTGGCCACGACGCCCCCGGTGGCGGCGCCACCGGCCTCTTCGCCGCCGGCCTCGACGCCGCCCGTGGCCATGACGCCGCCCGTGGCGGCGCCGCCCGTCTCGGGTGCTGCACCACCGGCCTCTTCGCCGCCCGCCTCCGCGCCTCCGGTGCTCAAGCCGCCCGTGGTCGCGCCGCCGGTGCTCGCCCCGCCCGTCCTTGCCCCACCCGTGGTCGCACCGCCGCTGCTGGTGGTGCCTCCGTCATCACCGTTCTCGTCGTCACCGCCGCAGGCCACGGCGATGCCCAGGACTAGCGCGCTCGAGCAGAGAAGCTGGAAGAACTTCCTCATGGGTTCACCTCGGGGTCGAATGTTACTCCAACGCGAGAAACGGTAACCGGACCGACCGAAAGGTAGGCACAGGAGCGACGGCATCTCTTATGAGGGTACCTGCGCGGAAAGGGCCGACTAGCCGCCCTGGGCATCGCCCGCGCTGCTCCCGCGCCGTCGAACCGTGGACGAGCCTGCCGGCTGCGGGTAGCATCCCCCGCTCGCCGCCGGGCGGTTGGTTTCCGTTCGCGGGGTCCGGCCGCGCCCGGGCTGCCCCGAGCTCGTGTCGGCCGGTTGGTCGGCGAGCTTGAACGACCTTTCCACCGGACCCCTTTCCGGCGCCGGCGCGGGCGCGCGGCACGAGTCCCGATCCGACTCCCTGGCCGGCACCGTCCGGAAGCGACGCCAATCCACCCCTCACGGACCAGACCCCCATGCCCGAACTCAGCGCCAAGAAGTCGATGGACGAGATCATGGCTCTCTGCAAGCGCCGGGGCTTCATCTTCCAGGCCTCGGAGATCTACGGCGGCATCAACGGGTTCTGGGACTACGGGCCGCTCGGCGCGCAGCTCAAGAAGAACCTGAAGGACGCGTGGTGGAACGACATGGTCGTGCACCCCCCGGTCGGGCCCGACGGGAACGACGTCAGCATGGTGGGGCTCGACTCCTGCATCATCCAGAACCCCCGGGTCTGGGTCGCCTCCGGCCACGTCGGCGGCTTCAACGACCCGATGGTGGACTGCAGGGAGTCCAAGCGCCGCTACCGCGCCGACCACGTCCAGATCCTGACCACGGCGGGCGTGGATCGGGCCTACTCCTTCGTGGAGGGTGACGACGCGGGTCGCGACAGGGCCCTGAAGCTCCTCGCCAAGTTCGCCCGCCGCGACCTCGAGCCCGCCGACGTGACGGTGACGCCGCTCCCCGCATTCCCCAAGGACCGCCTGGCGACGACCGTGGGTCCGGACGCGAAGGAGCCGGGGACGCTGACGGAGCCCCGCGCCTTCAACCTCATGTTCAAGACCTACGTGGGCGCCACGGCCAGCGAGGACGACGTGGCCTACCTGCGACCGGAGACGGCGCAGGGGATCTTCGTCAACTTCAAGAACGTGCTCGACACCTCGCGGGTGAAGCTGCCGTTCGGCATCGCCCAGATGGGCAAGGCCTTCCGCAACGAGGTGACGCCGCGCAACTTCACCTTCCGCTCGCGCGAGTTCGAGCAGATGGAGATCGAGTTCTTCTGCCACGCGCACGCCACCCGCGAGTGGTACGCCTACTGGCGCGACCTGCGCGTCGCCTGGTGGCGCAGCATGGGGCTTCTGAGCGAGAACATGCAGCTCCGCGAGCACGACCGGGACGAGCTCGCGCACTACGCCAAGAACGGCGCCGGCACCAGCGACATCGAGTATCGCTTCCCCTTCACCTTTCCGGGCTACGGCGAGCTCGAGGGCGTCGCCGATCGTTCGAACTTCGATCTCACGCAACACCGCGAGCACTCCAAGGTCAAGCTCGAGTACTTCGATCCGGAGACGAACGAGCGCGTCGTCCCCCACGTCATCGAGCCGTCCGCGGGCGCCGACCGCGGCGTGCTCGCGATCCTGTGCGAGGCCTACACGCCCGATCCCACGCGGCCGAGCAAGGTCTACATGAAGTTTGCCCCGCGCGTCGCCCCGCTCAAGGCGGCGGTGTACCCGCTGGTGAACAAGGACGGGATGCCCGAGATCGCCGAGCGCCTCTGCCGGGAGCTCTCCCGCCGCTTCGGCTTCATCGAGTACGACGCCAAGCAGAGCATCGGGAAGCGCTACGCCCGCATGGACGAGTCGGGCTGTCCCTTCTGCTTCACGGTGGACGGCGAGACGGCCGCCGATCAAGCGGTGACGGTGCGCCACCGCGACACGCAGCGGCAGGAGCGCATCGCTCTCGATCACGTGAGCGACTGGCTCGCCGCCGCGCTCGCTGGCTGAGGGTCGCCTGGCATCGCCCCTGCGCGCCCAGGACCCGCTCATCGGGCGGGGTTCCAGGGCACCAGGCTCGCGGCTCGGCGAACGAGCCCAGCGCGAGCTCGTCCCGGAGGGGAGGATGCCTCTGATCCGAAGGCGAGGCTCGCGGTGCTGGCGCGGGCGAGGCGGCGCGCGCAGCCCAACCCGAAGTGATCTCGCTCGCCTGCGACGCGCGGGGTGACCGCCGCCCACGCGTGGCGCTGCGCGCGCGCGCCGTGCGTGCGCCTCGCCGGTCGAGACGAGCCTTTTCCGGGACTGCGATCTGAGCTACCCTCGTACGACACGAACGCCGAGACACGGTGTTCGTTGGGATTAGGCTGCAGTATTATGGCGATAGGGGAATCGACCGGGGCCGCGACGTGGACGCGGATCTTCGCCTGCTCTGGCGGCGATGCCGCGACGGGGGGTATGAGATCCCCTGCGTCGTCGCGCCGGGAGCGAGGGTCGGCCCTCTCCCCGTCACGACGCTAAGCGAGGAAGTAGGGACACCATGCGGCTAGGTTCAGTTCTGGGCACCGTGATCATCTCTGGGCTCATCCTCGGGGCGGCTGTGAGCTGCACGGAGGAGGAGGACGGCGACGGCAACGGCGGAGACGGCACCGCGGCGACCGGCGGCAGCGTCCTCGGGGAAACCGGCGGCACCGGCACGGTGGGGAACGGCGGGGCGGACTCCGGCGCCACCGGCGGCGTCGGCGGCGACGAGGAGCCGCCTCCGGTGGAGGACGTCTGCGACTTCCCGACTGAGCTCCAGCAATGCGGCGCCACCGCCGTGTCGGCCGACTACCGGACGCCGAACGTCCTCCTGGTGGTGGACAAGTCCGGCAGCATGACCGACCCCATCGGCGACGTGTCGAAATGGGAAGCCCTCCAGACGGCGCTCAGCGACGCCTTGGATCGCGTCGCCGACGACATGAACCTCGGCCTCATCCTCTACCCCTACAACCCCGGCGGGGACGTGACCTGCCAGGTGCCGGAGGGCGAGGACGCGGTCAATGTCGAGGTCGCGCCCGCGACCGAGGCGGTCGACTCCATCATCGGCGCGCTGCAGGGCACGGCCCCCGGCGGCGGGACCCCCACGGCCGAGGCGCTCCGGCGCGCCTACGACTACTTCGTGAACGGCGCCGGGGCGGACCTCGAGGGCGAGAAGTACGTGCTGCTCGCCACCGACGGCGGCCCCAACTGCAATCCCATCCTGCGCTGCGAGGCGGACGAGTGCACGGTCAACCTCGACGGCAAGTGCGACTCGGGCGGCAACTGCTGCGAGACGAGCACGGGGGCGCCCCTCGGCGATCGCTGCCTCGACGACGCGGACGTCCTCGAGGAGATCTCCCAGCTCGCGATGCACAACATCCCCACCTTCGTCGTGGGCATCCCCGGCACGGAGGTATACTCGGAGTACCTCGACGACTTCGCCGTGGCCGGCGAGCGCAACCTCGGGGGCGACACCGAGTACTACGCCGTCTCCGCCGAGTCGGGCGTGGAGGGCCTCACCGCGACCTTCCAGGCCATCAGCACCCAGCTCGTGCGCGACTGCGAGATCGAGCTGGACGAGGCCCCGCCGGACGCCGATCTGGTCAACGTCGCCGTGGACTGCGTCCCCGTCACGCAGGAAGAGGACTCGGGCTGGGATCTGCAGCTGGACCCGCCGGTCATCACGCTGCGCGGTGACATCTGCGATTCCATCCGCGAAAACGGTGCGCAGCGGGTGGACGTGATCCTCGGCTGCCCGGTCATCCGCTGATCGGGCAAGAGTCCCCGCCGGGCCCGCGGCGTTGCACCATCGGGTCCGGGGCAGGGTCCAAGAACGACGGGAACCGGGAGCAGCAGGAACCGGGATCGGTGGGTCGGAGGCGACGGGCGCATGGCGGCGAGCATCCAGCGGTATGTCGGGGCGAGCTGTTGCTCGCCGCCGCGGGGCCGCCGCTTCGCCCGTGGTTCGGCCCGCCGCGTTCTCCCGTCGCCTTCCGAGCAGCGGTCCACGCCACCGCGAAGCTGTCCGTCGCGCCGAACGACACCCCGGCGCTCCAGCCCTATCCGTGGGGGACCGCGTCCAGTCCGTCCCCGCGGCGCTGCCAGCCTCAACCACAACCGTGAGAGGATCCCGCCATGATGACGTTCAACAAGCCAACCCGCACCTTCTTCCACGGGGCTCTCACCGTCGCCTTGGGACTTGCCGCGATCACCTGCGCGGAGGAGGACGACGGCGATTCGAGCGGCGGCGGTCAGGGAAACGCCGCGACCGGCCCGACCGGGGGCTTCGGCGTCACCGGCGGGGGCGGCTCGGCCACCGAGGGCTCGGGGGGCAGCGGCGACAGCTCGTCGGCTTCCGGTGGCGACGACGACACCGGCGGGGGCGGCAGCAGCACCACCGGCGGCGGCAGCACCCGTCCGAACGTGGCCCCCTGCCGCGGCCTGCCCATGGATACCTACGAGAACCCCCTCCCGGACCCCACCGGGGGCGCCGGGGGGGACGACGCGGGCGACGCCGGCGCCGCGGGCGTCGCCGGCAGCGGCCAGGGCGGGGCGGGCGGCGAGGAGGAGCCGGCGTCGGATCCCACCGGCGGCTCGCCCCCGGTCGACCCGGATCAGCCGGACTGCACCGGCGTGGCCTTCGAGGTCGAGGGCTCCCCGGTCGACATGTTCATCCTGATGGATCGGACCATCTCGCAGAGCTACCTCGTCGAAGGGACCAGCATGTCGCGCTGGGAGGTGATGACGGAGGCGGTGCGCCAGTTCACCGAGTCCCCCGAGGTCCTCGGCAGCGGCCTGAACGCGGGGATCGTGTTCGAGAACGCGTTCGGGACCGCGGATCCGAGCATCGAGTGCAATCCCGACGACTACGCCATCCCCACCGTGGAAATGGGGCCGATCCGCGAGACGGGTCCGGAGATCGTCGCCGCGATGGAGGCGATCCAGCCGGCGGGCATGACCCCGCTCGTCCCCGCGGTCGAGGGCGCGATGCGGATCGCCAAGGCCTGGCAGGAAGCCCACCCTGACCGAACGACCGTGCTCGTACTCGTGGGCGACGGCTACCCCACGATCTGCGATGAGCAGGATCCGTCCGATCTCGCGGCCATCGTCGCCGAGGGCTACCAATCCCAGCCCTCCATCCGGACCTATGCCATCGGCGTCGGGGCCTCCTCGGAGCTGAACCTCGACAACTACGCCCGCTATGGCGGGACCTCCGAGGCCGTGATGATGGAGTACGAGGAGGCGATCGACGCCTTCGCCAAGGCGATGCTCAACATCACCAACTCCTTCATCCCCTGCTCCTACGAGGTCCCGATGCCGCCGCCGGACCTCGACGTGGACTACACGAAGGTCCAGATCGTCTACACGCCGTTCGTGGGTGATCCGGAGGAGATCCCGGCGGCAGGCTCCGCCTCCAACTGCGACAACGGCGGCTGGTACTACGACAACCCGGTCACCCCCACGACGGTCATCATGTGCCCCTGCTCCTGCGCGAACCTCGGGGCCGGTCGCATCGAGGCGCGGTTCGGCTGCGTGCCGCGGCCCCCGCTCGACTGAGCCGGGGTAGGAGCGCCAGAGGATCGCCCTCGGCAGGTCGCCGGGCGCCCCGGGGTGCACCGGCGACCGCGGCGGGTGCGTGCTCTGCGCGCGGGCGCGCTGCGCGTACGAGCTGACAGGCCGAGGTGCGCCACCCCGGGTGTCTCATCTGGGCCGTGCGCCGGTGCCCTGCGCGTGGGAGGCGACGACGGCTCGCGTCGACGTGCGCGACGCGGGGCTGCCCCGCGGAGCGGGTGCCGTTCCGCCGGATCTCGCGAGCGCCTGGCGGGCCGCTGCTCATCGAGCGCGCCCGCAGCCTCCCACCGCCGCGGGCGCCGCCGCGCCTGGTGCCCTCCTCGACTCCCTGACCCGGTGCCGAGGCACGCCGGCGCGGGTCTTCGGTCGGGCGCGGCGAGGGCCGTGCCCTCGCCGCTGGTTCGAGCCGCGCTCAGCTCCCGGTGCCCGCCTGGCCCGCCATGCCGGCAGCGCCGGGGCCACCGGCCGCGCTCACGGCTCCTGCGGCGCCCGCCGTGCCGGGGGCTCCCGCGGCGGGCGCTCCACCCCCGCTCAAGGCGCCGGCCGCGCCGGCGATGGCACCGCCCGCACCCGCGGACTGCACCGAACCGGCCGCCCCGGCCGTCCCGGTGGAGCCGCCCTCGGTGGGGGCGCCCGCGATGGGAGCGACGCCGCCAGCCCCGGCGCTGGGCCCGGTGCCGCCCGGCAGGGCGCCGCCCTCGCTCAGGCCGCCTTCGCCGGTGCTGCCGCCGTCCGTGGACTCACCGCCATTTCCCGTCTCGCCACCGCCGGCGTCATCGCCGCCGTTGGCGTCCTCGCCGCCCTGGCCTGCTCCACCCGAGCCAGGGGTGCCGCCGAAGGTGAAGCCCCCGCCGGTTCCGGGGTTGCTGCCGCCGGAGCCAGTCTGGGCGACGCAGCGCCAGACGCCGCCGTTGCAGGTGCAGGTCGTCGCGCCGTTCAGGTAGCTGCAGCTCTGCGTGATGGCCGTGTTGCAGGTCTGTCCGTTCACCGGCAGCGACGCCGGGCAGAGCGCGGAGACGCTCCCGCCACTTCCCAGCGTTCCTCCCGAGCCGGTGCCGCCATTGCCCTCGTTGTCTTCGTCGTCTCCCTTGCAGCCCGAGGCTGCCACGGTGCCGATCAACGCCATCGCGACCAAGAAGCTTCGCATCAACCGCATGGTAAGTGCCTCTCCTGTACCCAGATGACCCCTTGACGTGATTTCCTACCCCTGCGGCGGCCTCGCTGCAACCGGGACGGGCTCCACCGCGACCGCGCGCGCGAGGGGGTGAGGGACGCGGCTCTGTGCGGCACGCTCCCGCCGCGCACGACTTCCCGGTCTTCGGCCGAGCCTGGCGCCGCCTGCCTGCCGCGCCGACCTGCGCATCCCCGTGAAGGGCGGGGCCTGCCCCAGGGCGAATTCTCCGAATCTGGCGTAAAGCTCGCTCGGCGCGGGCGAGTCACGACGCTCGCCCTCGACCCGCACCCGATCCCGCCGCCGGGCTCGACCCGTTCGTCGTCCCTGTGCGACCTACTTCACCAGAAAAGAGAAACGGGGCGCACCCGTCGGGGTGCGCCCCGTTCGACCGGCGACGCGAGTCGGGGACGGGGAGGGGAGGGGGTCTGGCGCGGCGCGGAGGCCTCGGGCAGAGGAAGGCTCGAGGAGCCGCGCGAGCGTCAGGAGAAGGACGGCACGCCCGGGGGCTGCCGGGCGGCAGGAACTCGCGTCTGGCTCGGTCCGTTTCAGGGGCTGTGGCTTCGCTTCACCTCCTTGCTGGATTGTCGGGGCCATCGAGGGATGACGACCGAGGTCATTGCAAGCAGCGGGCCAGCCTCGTGGGCGGGTGATCCCGCGCAGAAGTCGGCGGGTTCGTCGTGACCTTGACGCGGTCGCGCCACCTCGTCGACCAAGGTGCCTTCGGCGCGCCAAAGTGTCAGCGCGCTCCGCGCCAGCGGATCGCCGGCCCTCGGTCAATTCCCGAGGGCGTCCCGTGCTGCCGCGACGGTCCGTTCGACGTCATCGCTCGTGTGGGCCACGCTGAGGAACGCCGCCTCGAACTGCGATGGCGGCCAGTAGACGCCACGCTCGAGCAGCCCCGCGTGGAACCGGGCGAACCGCGCGCGGTCGGCCCCGGCGGCGTCCCGCCAGGAGCGGACGGGACCCGGGGTGAAGAAGAGGGTGAGCATCGACCCGACCCGCTGCACCACTCCGGCGACGCCCCGGTCGCGCCGCGCCCGCTCGAGCCCCGCCTGGAGCGCGGCGCCGCGCGCCTCCAGCGTCGCGTAGGCGGCCGCGTCGAGGGCCCGCAGCGTCGCGAGCCCGGCGCTCACGGCGACGGGGTTCCCGCTGAGCGTTCCCGCCTGATAGACGGGACCGAGCGGCGCCACGCGCCTCATCGCGTCACGGCGGCCGCCGTAGGCCGCGAGCGGCATGCCGCCCCCGATGACCTTGCCCAGGCACGTGAGGTCGGGCACGAAACCGAAGCGACCCTGGGCGCCACCCGGCGCCACCCGGCACCCCGTCATCACCTCGTCGAAGATCGAGAGCGCCCCGTGCGCGCGACAGAGCTCGAGCAGCGCCGGCAGGAAGCCGGGCTCCGGGGGCACCACGCCCATGTTTCCGGCGACCGGCTCCACGATCACCGCGGCGATGCGCGCTCCCTCGCGGGCGAACAGGGCGCGGAGGGCATCGACGTCGTTGTAGGGCGTGGTGATCGTCGTCGCCACCATCCCCGGCGGGACCCCCGCCGAGTCGGGCACGCCGAAGGTCGCGGCGCCGCTCCCGGCTTGCACCAGCAGCGCGTCGGCGTGCCCGTGGTAAGCGCCGTCGAACTTGACGATCACGTCGCGCCCGGTGAAGCCGCGCGCGACGCGGAGCGCGCTCATGGTGGCCTCCGTGCCGCTCGACACGCACCGGACCAGCTCGAGCGACGGGAAGCGATCCCGCAGCAGCTCGGCGAGCTCGACCTCGAGCGCGGTGGGCGCCCCGAAGGACAGCCCCGCCGCCGCGGCGTCCTGAACCGCGGCCACCACCTCCGGGTGTGCGTGCCCCAGGATGGCGGGACCCCAGGACCCGACGTAGTCGACGTACTCCGCGCCGTCCGCGCCGAAGAGCCGCGCGCCGCGCCCGCGCGCGATGAAGACGGGCCGGCCGCCGACGGCCCGGAACGCTCGCACGGGGCTGTTCACGCCTCCGGGCATCACCGCCTCGGCGCGGGCGAAGAGGGCTTCGGAAACCGGATCGGCCACGCGGGACTACTCCTGTGAGCGGCGCGCGCGATCGTTCAGCAGGGCCATCCAGGCCGCGATGCGCTCCCGGGCGTGCTCGGGCCACTCGAGGCGGGAGAGGCGGGAGAGAAGGTGCGGCGTATGGTCGCCGGCGCGCGAGCGCTGCCCGAAGACCTCGGCCGCGGCTTCGAGCTCCTCGAACGCCCGATCGCCGTCCCCCACCAGCACCGCCCACCAGGCGCGGGTCAGGCGCAGGTGCTGCCGCGGCTCGGCCTCCTGGAGCCGGAAGGCCGCGCACTCCTCGAGCAGCGCCCCCGCGCGCTCCGTGTCGAAGTGGGCCAGGAGCACCTGGCAGATGATGAGCTTCGACTCCAGGACGCCCCAGGGGTCGTCCATCTCGCTGTAGATCGCCAGCGCGCGCTCGGCGTGGAGCTCGGCGAGGTCCACGTCGTCGGTGTCGAGGGCGATCATCGCCAGGAGCCGCTCGCACGCCGCCTGGCCCCGGGGGGTGCGGAGCGTCTCGAAGGCGGCGAGCGCCTCCTGCGCCCCGCGCTCGGCGCTGTGGTAGTTCATCAGGCGGTGCTCGACGTGCGCGAGCGAGGTGTTCGCCTGCGCGATCCCGAGGCGATACCCGGCGCGCTCGAACTCGCTCCGCGCCTCCAGGGTGAGGCGCCGGGACCGCTCCGTCGCGCCCTCGGAGTGATCCAGCCAGCTTAGCAGCAGCAGGCACTGGCCGCGCCCGAGCGGCTGGCACAGCTTGGCGAAGTGGCGCTCCGCACGCTGCGCGCACCCGCGCGCCGACTCGTAGTTGCCGAGCAGGTACTCGATCTCGCCCGCGGTCGCCTCGCACTGGGCCATCCCCAGCGTGTGGTCCATCCGCGCGAAGATCTCGAGTCCCTGGCGCACCAGCGTCAGCCCCTCGGCGCTGCTGCCGCGCTCGCTGGCGAGCTGTCCGAGCTGCCGCAGCGTGTGCGCGTAGCTCTCCTCGTCGCCGACCTCGAGGAAGATCTTGCGCGCGATCTCGACGTGGGCCAGCGCGTCGTCGCTCCGGCCGACGTGCCGCAGCGCCTCCGCCTGCCAGCGGTGGCGCAGCGCCAGGGAGCGGCCCGTCAGGTGGCCGCGCAAGAACTCGAGGTCGGCCAGCGTCGCGATCGGCTCCCGGGCGCCGTTCCACGCCTGTTGGAGGAACTGGAAGAGGAGCTCCGCGGCGTCGTCGGGCTGGCCCGCGGCGAGGAGGTTGGTGACGCGGAGGCGGATGAGGCGTCGCGTGTTGGCGAGGGGGTGACCGGTGAGCGCCTCGGCTGCGGCGGCGAACACCCGTTTGGCGTCCGGTCGCTCCCGGAGCCGGCCGAGCAGGTGCTCCTGCAGCAGGGCGTGCGGGAAGGTGTAACGCCCGGGGCCGCGGGGCAGGATGATCTCCGCGTTCTGCAGGCTGACGATCGCCTCCTGGGGCTGCAGGCCGACCGCGCGCAGCAGCGGGACCAGGACGCTGCGGCGCACGTCCGATCCCAGCGCCGCGACCGCATACGCGGCCAGACGGTGCTCGGCGCGGACGGCCTCCACCCGGCTGTCCCAGAGGTCGGCGGTCGTCTGCGGACGTACGGCGAGCACCGAGGGCGGAACGCGGTAGACGCCGTCGACGAACTCGAGGTTGCCGGCCAGCGCCCAGGCGTGGAGCTGCTGCAGGGCGAACAGCGGGTTGCCGCGCGCGCGCCGGACCGCCTCGGAGGTCGCGTCGCCGTCGAGCGGGAGCGACGCCCGTACCAGCGCGGCCGTCGTGTCGGAGTCCAGGGCCTTGATGGAGATGACCTCCCCGTCCAGGGCCTCCCGGAGCTGTCTCAGCCGCTCGGTGGCGTCCGGATCGATGTTCACGTCCTCCGAGCGAACGGTCGCCACCATCACGATGCGGAGGTTCGGCTCCTCCGCGAGGAGGCGGGTGAGCCCCTCGATCGTGTGCGCCGGGGCGTAGTGCAGGTCGTCGAGCCAGAAGAGCAGGGGCCGATCGCGCGCGATCCGCTTCAGGGCGTAGCGGATCACGAGGCGCCGCGTCTCCAGCGTGTCGAGCGTGAACCGGATGCCGCTCGGACCCACCGGCGCCTCGGCGCTGTTCTGCGTCGGACGCAGCCACTCGGCGACGCCCGCGACCCAGGTGCAGCCCTTCTTGTCGGAGGGCTTGATGCCCCACCGACTCATCAGCGAGCGTTCGATCGTGTCACGGTCGGCGCGCTCGAAGTTGAGGTAGTAGTTGACCGCGCCCATCATCCCGTCGAGCGACGACGGCACCTTCCGGTAGCGGGCGCGGAGCGGCACCATCGTGCCCTCCTCGTGGACCACCTCGCAGAGCCACTCCGCCGTCCGGCTCTTGCCCACGCCGGCGGGGCCGAGCAGGATCACCAGCCGGTGGGGGGCGCCATCGCCGTCGATCACCTCGTCGCACATCTCACGCAGGCGCTGGCGGACGTCCTCCCGCCCCACGAAGGGCGGCGGCCGCATGCGCAGGAGCCCGGCGGCGTGGCTCCGCCGCTCCACGGGCGCGGCCGGGGCGACCTCCGCCTCCGCGGGGGCCACTGGACCGAGCTTGCGGTCCGGGGGCGACGGGAGGCGGTAGACGTCCGGCGAGACGTCGGCGCCGGGGCGCCAGGTCGCCCAGGCGGCGCGGGCGTCCGCGGCGAACTCCCAGCGCTCCCAGGGGCGCTTGGCGAGCAGGCGCATGACGAAGGCGTCCACGCCGTCCGGGATCGCCGTCGCCGGCTCGAGCGGGGGCGGCGCCTCGTAGGCGTGCATCCGCAAGAGCTCCTTCGCCTCGCCGACGAACGGGGCCGAGCCGGAGAGGAGCTTGTAGAGCACGCAGCCCAGCGCGTAGAGATCGGTGGCGCCGCAGACGTGGTGCATCTCGTGCTGGATCTGCTCGGGCGCCATGTAGCCGGGCGTTCCGGCCCCCGCGTGCGGCGTGATGGCGACCGACTTGGCCCCGTCCAGGCGCTCGTCGTGGAAGTCCTGCTTCAACCACGCCAGGCCGAAGTCGAGGATGTTGACCCCCGGCGGGTGCCCCTCGATCTCCTGGACCAGGATGTTCGAGGGTTTCAGATCGCCATGGACGATCCCGCGGGCGTGCGCGTGCGCCAGGGCCCCGAGGATCTGGTCCACCAGCGACCAGATGAGCGGGAACGGGAGGCGCGCGTGGGTGAGGTCGTGGAGCGAGACGCCGGTCGCCAGGTCCATGACGAGGAACGGCATCCCGTCCTGGAGCTGGCCGTAGTCGCGGGCGCCCACGATGCTGGGATGGTTCAGAGCCGCGAGCGCGCGGGCCTCCTTGTAGAACCACATCAGGTACTCGGGGGCGAGGCTGCGGTCGGGCACGATGACGCGCTTGAGCGCGACGTGGGTGCCGGTGGCCAGGTCGTGGCATCGATAGACGATGCCCATGCCGCCCTCGCCGATGACCTCGAGCACCTCGTAGCGGTCGCCGATGACGTGACCGGGCAGGACCTCCTTGACGTCAGCTTTCGCGTCGTCCGGGCTCGGCGGCGGCGGCGGTGGCGGGACGCTCAGGGGTCGGGGCGGTCGGTCGCGGAGGGTCCGCTCGAGGGAGACGCCACCGGGCGGGGGCGCTTCGTCGCCGGCAGGCCGGAGCCCGTGGATCGCCGCCACCGAAGAGACGCGGGTCGCTGGCTCGGCCGGCGGCAGCGCAGATGGGTCGGCGTCCTCGTCCGCGGGCTCCGCGGGGGAGCCGGACGATGCGGGAGCGGAAGCGTCGTGGACCTCGAAGGACATGGACTTCGCGGAGTGTATCCGCCGGCGGCCCCTCGTCGAGGGACGGCGCGAGCGGCGGACTGCTGGCCGGCCCAGGCGGTGTGTGGGCTCAATTCGGCGCGCAATAACCGTAGCTTCGGCCGCGCCGCGGCGTCTGGTGCGCTCGCCGGTGGGCGGATACGCTCCGCTCATGCCACCGGTCCACGACCCGCCGCTCAGCAGCTCAGACCCCGAGATCTACGCCCTGATCAAGCAGGAGGAGCGGCGCGAAACCGACAAGATACGGCTCATCGCCAGCGAGAACTACGTCTCCCGGGCCGTGCTCGAGGCGTCCGGCTCCGTGCTGACGAACAAGTACTCGGAGGGTTACGCGGGCAAGCGCTACTACGAGGGCCAGCAGATCATCGACCAGGTCGAGGCGCTCGCGTGCGAGCGCGTGAAGGCGCTGTTCGGTGTCGACCATGTCAACGTGCAGCCGTATAGCGGCAGCCCCGCGAACCTCGCCGTCTACCTCGCGTTCTGCCAGCCCGGGGACCCGATCATGGGGATGGGGTTGCCCTTCGGTGGCCACCTCACCCACGGCTGGAACGTCAGCATCACCGGGCGGTACTTCCAGAGCCACCCCTACGGGCTGCGCCGGGCCGACCACCGCATCGACTTCGACCAGGTGCGCGCCACTGCGCGGGAGCACCGCCCCAAGCTCATCTGGTGTGGGCTCTCCGCGTATCCCAGGATCGTGGACTTCGCCGCCTTCCGCGAGATCGCGGACGAGGTGGGCGCCATCCTCTGCGCCGACATCGCGCACATCTCGGGGCTGGTGGCGGCGGGCGAGCACCCGAGCCCGGTGAAGATCGCGCAGGTGATCACCACCACGACCCACAAGACCCTGCGCGGCCCGCGCGGTGGCATGGTGATGTGCGACGAGGCGCTGGCCAAGGACATCGACCGCGCGGTCTTCCCGGGCCTGCAGGGAGGGCCCCACAACCACACGACCGCCGCGATCGCCGTCGCGGCCCGCGAGGCGAGCCAGCCCGAGTTCAAGACCTACGCCCGTTCCATCGTCGCCAACGCACGAGCGCTGGCCGAGGCCCTCCTGGCGCGGGGTTTCGATCTCGTCACCGGTGGCACGGACAACCACCTGCTCCTCGTCGACCTGACCCGCAAGGGCGTGAGCGGCCGTACCGCCGCCAAGGCGCTCGACGCGGCCGGGATCGTCTGCAACTGCAACGCCATCCCGTTCGACCCGCGCAAGCCCTTCGATCCCTCCGGGATCCGAATCGGCACCGCCGCCATCACCTCACGCGGCATGGGCAGGGACGAGATGGTGCGGCTCGCCGGGTGGATCGAGCAAGTGGTGGCGAGCCCCGATGACGCGGCCATTCAGGCGCGGATCGCCGGCGAGGTCCGCGACCTCTGCGCCGGCTTCCCGCCGCCCGGCATCGTCGTCGGGTGAACGCCGTCGGGTGAACGTCGTCGGGTGAACGCCGTCGGGTGAACGCCGTCGGGTGAACGCCGTCGGGTGAACGCCGTCGGGTGAACG